>DFNH01000039.1 GCA_002375985.1 Firmicutes bacterium UBA3572
CCGGTTTATCCTCCAGATTCCCATCGGTCCGCAGAGCTAATCCGGCCGTGTTCCCCAATCTCGCCCATGCTATGGACCGCATCCCTGATATTTCAAACGGGAAAAGGAATATGGTTCGTTTTCCTAGAATGTTACTTAACAGGAGTCCGCCACGGCGGAAAAAAGTATCCACTCCCGTAGCTTTCGCCGCTGGAGGGCTTCCTGCAGTTCGACCAAGCGGGGTTACGTCCCCCGGGGGAGGATGGTAGCGATGAAAGAGTATGTGATTCGCCCGCTGGTGGTGGGGGCCAACGAGACCGATCAGGGTATCATGACCTACCTGCGCGGTTACGGCCGGCGGATCTGGATCCCCATCTACGTTTTCTACATCGAGGGCGGGGACCAGAAGATTTTGGTGGACACCGGCTTGGAGCAGTTTATGGTGCCGCCGGGGGTGGGCGAGAAGTACGGGTTGACCATCCTGGAGTTTGAAGATGCCCTGGCCTCCGTGAATCTGAAACCGGAAGACATCGATATCATCATTCACACCCACCTGCACAACGATCACTGCGAAAACGACTACAAGTGCCCCAACGCCAAGGTTTACGTGCAGCAGGCTGAATTGGATTTCTTTCACCACCCGCACCCTATCGACCACCGGTATTATCCTGACGTTTTGGACGGTGTTAACGTGGTGACGGTGGACGGGGATCAGGAAATCCTGGACGGCATCAGCGTCATCCTGACGCCCGGGCATACACCGGGAGGCCAGTCGGTGGTGGTAAACACGGTGCAGGGAAAGGCTATCATCACCGGGTTTTGCTGCAATCACGAAAACTTTCCGCAGCGCGGACCGGTGGTCGCGCCGGGGGTGCACATCAACGCCATTGAGGCCTGGGAGAGCGCCCGCCGTATCCGGGAAATGGCCGATATACTGATTCCGCTCCACGATCTGTCCGTCGGGCAACGGGGCATAATCCCTTAACGGCACTTGCTGCACGCAGTCAACATAGCATGCCCGGAGTGAGGAGGATGGATATGCGGGTTGTCATGAGGACCTTGTTATCCGTGGTTTTGGTCGGTTCGCTGGCGCTGATCGCGGGGTGTTGGGGCCAGAATAACTCGCACTCTCAAGACCTGTCCGGCAACGCCGAATTGACCGTGTATTTCCAGGACGCCGAAGGGAGGCTGGTGCCCGTTGTTCGCCAAGTCCACCTGGAGGCAGACACCCCCGAAAACCGGCTGCGCGCCGCGATGGAAGAGTTGCTGAAGGGACCCGCACCGGAGGATCAGAACCGGTTGTTCAGCCAATTACCGGACGGTGTGAAGCTGCTGGGGGTGGCGGTCAGCCGGCCGTATGCCACCGTGAATTTCAGCGCGGCGCTGGAACAGATGGGAGGCGCGATGCGGGTGCGCGGCACGATCGACCAGTTGACCTGGACGGCCACCGCGCTGGAGGAGGTAAGCGGCCTGTTCCTGGAGGTAGAAGGCGAACGGGTCGGTACCGCTGAGCGGCCGTTCACCGGAGAAGGACTGTTGTTTGACAAGCTGTATCGCCCGGCGGCGGGCGACTGGGCGCGCGAGGCCTCCCCGACGAAGTGCCTGGAGACCTTCATGGTGACGATCGGGCCAAACGTGGAGGAGATGTGGCGCTGGATGGGCCCCCGCGCGCGGGATCTGTGGGGGACACCTGATAACGTCGAATGGACGGCGCTGGCCGAGGGTCTCGGCAGCTGGCGGGACTACGAGGTAGTGGATGAGATCATTGCTGGTGACGTAGCCACGGTGATCATCCGGGGTGATCAGGTCCTGGAGGGGATACCTGAGCCCGACGCCACCTACCGGGCGCGCATGGTGCGCGAGGACGGTGTCTGGAAGTGGGACCTCCGCGCAGAGTAGCCTAAGCGTCTTTTTCTTCCCCGGCGTCACCCAGGAGTCCGTGGGCCAGGTGGCAGGTGGGTGATGTGCTGCCAAAAGACGCCCGCGCTCGGTGGCGCGGGCGTCTGACAACCCTTCAGTACTGCTGTTACGCGGCGTTGTCCGCGGGTTTGAAGGACAGCTTGCCGTTGTCCCCGACTTCCACCCGAACGGTTTGGCCGGGGGCGATCTCGCCGGCCAGCAGGGCTTTGGCCAGTTCGTTTTCGATCCGCTTCTGGATCACGCGTTTCAGTGGCCGCGCGCCGTAAACCGGATCGTAACCTTCCCGGGCCAGGAGCTCTTTCACTTCCGGGGTTACTTCCAGCTTGATGTCTTGCTTGGCCAACCTGTCCGCCAGGCGCTCCAGCTGGATGTCTACGATGGCCGCAAGGTGCTCGTTGGTCAGGGATTCGAACACCAGTATTTCGTCGATGCGGTTTAAAAACTCCGGCCGGAAGTGGTGCCGCAGCGTCTCCCGCACCCGGTTTTCGATCTCGCTCCAGGGCCGCCCGGCCAGTTCCTGGAAGTACTGGCTCCCCACGTTGGAGGTCATGATCACCACCGTGTTGGTGAAATCCACTGTGCGGCCGTGTCCGTCGGTCAGTCGGCCGTCGTCCAGGAGCTGGAGCAGGATGTTGAACACCTCGGGGTGTGCCTTTTCCATCTCGTCGAACAGCAGCACGGCATAAGGCCGGCGGCGTACGGTTTCGGTCAATTGTCCGCCTTCCTCGTAACCGACATAACCGGGCGGGGCGCCGATCAGGCGGGCCACGGCGTGTTTTTCCATGTACTCGCTCATATCGAAGCGCTGCAGGGCGCGTTCGTCATTGAACAGAAATTCGGCCAGGGCCTTGGCCAACTCGGTCTTGCCCACACCGGTGGGGCCCAGAAAGAGGAAGGAACCCATGGGCCGGTGCGGGTCGCCGATGCCGGCCCGCGCGCGCCGGATGGCGTCGGCTACGGCGGTCACCGCGTGGTGCTGCCCGACCACGCGGCGGTGCAGCTTCTCCTCCAGCCGGATCAGCTTCTCGGTTTCGCCCTCCAGCATCCGGGATACCGGGATCCCGGTCCACTTGGCTACGATCGCGGCCACGTCCTGCTCGTCGACCTCTTCCTTTAACAGGCGTGTCCGCCTTCCTTCCAAGCGGGCTTTGAGCGCGGCCAGTTCTTTCTCGAGCCCCGGAATGATGCCGTACCGGATTTCGGCCACCCGGGTGTAATCGGCATTACGCTCCGCCATTTCCTCCTCCGCACGCGCCTGTTCGATACGCTCCTTGATCAACCGGCTCTGTTGGATCAGGCTCTTTTCTTCTTCCCACTGTTCCTGGAGCTTGGCCAGGTGTGCCTCGGTCCGGACTTTTTCCTCTTCCAGCCGCGCCAGCCTTTCCCGGCTGGCCGGGTCCTCCTCTTTCAGCAGGGCCTGGCGCTCCACTTCTAACTGTCGCAGGCGCCGGTCCACCTCGTCGATCTCCGCCGGCCGGGAATCCAGCTCGGTCCGCAGACGGGCCGCGGCCTCGTCGATCAGGTCGATGGCTTTGTCCGGGAGGAACCGCTCGGTGATGTACCGGTCGGAGAGGGTAGCCGCCGCCACCAGGGCGGCATCTTTGATCCGCACCCCGTGGTGTACCTCGTACCGTTCCTTTAGGCCGCGCAGGATGGCGATGGTGTTGGTAACGTCCGGTTCTCCGACGTAAACCGGTTGGAAGCGCCGTTCCAGCGCCGGGTCCTTCTCGATGTGTTTGCGGTACTCATCCAGGGTGGTAGCCCCGATGCAGCGCAGCTCACCGCGGGCCAAGGCCGGCTTTAACATATTGGCGGCGTCCATGGCCCCCTCCGCCTTGCCGGCGCCTACCAGCGTGTGCAGCTCGTCAATGAACAGGATGATTTCGCCGTGCCGTTCGCTGATTTCCTTCAATACCGCCTTGAGCCGGTCTTCGAATTCGCCCCGGTACTTGGCGCCGGCCACCAAGGCGCCCAGGTCGAAGGCCAACAGACGCTTGTTTTTCAAGGTTTCCGGCACGTCGCCGGCCACGATGCGGCGGGCCAAGCCCTCGACGATGGCCGTTTTACCCACGCCCGGCTCACCGATTAAGACCGGGTTGTTCTTGGTGCGCCGGGACAGCACCTGCATCACCCGGCGGATTTCCTCGTCCCGGCCGATGACCGGGTCCAGCTTGTTTTGGGCGGCCATTTCGGTCAAGTCCTGGGTGAACCGGGCCAGGGCCTGGTATTTATCCTCCGGGTTCGGATCGGTGACCCGCTGGGTGCCGCGAACCTCCTTCAGTGCCTGGTAGATGCGGTCCGGGGTCACGCCGTGCCCATTCAGAATCCTGGCCGCTCCACCGCCTTCCTTAGAGGCCAGAGCAAGCAACAGGTGTTCGGTGCTCAAGAATTCGTCTTTCAGTTTCCGCGCCTCGTTCCAAGCTTGTTCCACCACCTGCTGCACGGTAGGCGTGACGTAAATCTGGCCGGTAGGTGCCCCTGAAACCCGGGGCTTGCGGGCCAGTTCCGCATTTACTTTCTCCAGTAGGGCGGCCGGCGCGGCTTCCAGGCGCTGGAGAATCAAGTGTACCGTGCTTTGTTCGGGTTGCAAAAGCCCGGCCAGAATGTGTTCGGCGTCGACCGCTTGGTGGTTGTTTTCTTCGGCCGTGGCCCGGGCGGCTTCAAACGCCTCCTGGGCCCGAACGGTCAGCTTGTCTAAACGCATGGTAGCTCCTCCTTATTGTTAAACTGTTAAAACATCGTCCGCGCGTTAGATCACCAGACCCGAGCGTGGGTTAAACCCAGAAACGGTTTGCAGTTCTTTCAACAGTTCTTTCTCCCGGGGGGTCGGTTTTTCCGGAATTTTGACTTCCAGTCGTACCAACAAGTCACCCGCGGGCTCTCCGCCGGCAGCCGGTAAGCCAAGGCCCTTGAGCCGCAGAACGGTACCGTTTTGGCTGCCGGGCGGCACGTTCACGCTTACGGTGCCCTTAAAGAACGGAAACTCCACCCGCGCGCCCAAAGCGGCCTCGCTAACCGTCACCGGTAGCGTGCACTCCAGATCGCGTCCGTTCAGCCGGAAAAAGTGATGGGGCCGAATCCGGATTCTTACGTAAAGATCGCCTGCCGGCCCGCCGCCGGTACCTGGTGCGCCCTTTTGCGGCACCTTAATCCGGGAACCGTCGCCGGTACCCGGTGGGATGCGTAGTTGGAGGGTGCGCCCGTTGAACCGGATGGCCTTTTCGGTGCCCTGGTAGGCCTCCCGAAGCGTAATCTCCAACGTGCCCTCTAGATCGTGTCCCCGGTACGGAGTTTCGCGGGTACGGTACCCGTAATCTGCAAAAAGGTCGTCCGCGCTGGCGAAAAACATCCGGAAAAAGTCGCTAAAACCTTCGGCACCCCGGCTGCCGAAGGTAAAGCGGATTCCTTGACCGCCGTTATGGCTCTGCCACCAGGGCCCGGCGTGCCGATAACCGTCTGCCCAATCTGCGCCGAAAACCTGGTGCCAATCCCGTGGAATGGCGTCGTATTTGGCACGCTTTTCCGGGTTGCCCAGTACCTCGTACGCCTCGCAGATTTCTTTGAAACGGGCCGCGGTGCCCGGATCTTTGTTCCGGTCGGGGTGGTACTGCCGCGCCAGTTTGCGATAGGCTTCCTTGATCTGTTTTTGGTCCGCTTTGCGGTCCACGCCCAGGATGGCGTAGTAGTCCTTATACTCCAACAGGCACACACCTCCTTTGCATGGTTATGTTGGACTGCCAACACCGTGAAAACGGTTGAAAAAAGGCGAGGGAACGCTCCCTCGCTGGAAACAGGGCAGACCTGAGCGCCCGCCGCAACATCTTCAGTGTCGGGGGAGACGCGCGATCATACTATTCGTCAACGCTGATCTGAATTTGCTTGGGCCTGGACTCGTCGGACTTGGGCAGGACGATCTCCAGCACTCCGTTGCGCAGGGTGGCCTTGATGGCGTCCTGTTTGACCGGAACACCTACCGTAAAGCTGCGCTGGAAGGTGCCGTAAGACCGCTCCGCCCGAAGCTGCCTGGCGTTTTCGGGCACCGCCTGTTTGCGCTCGCCCTGGATGAGAAGCTGATTGCCAAGTAGCTGCACTTTCACGTCTTCCTGGGTCAAGCCCGGAACATCGGCATACACGATAACATTTTCCGGCGTTTCATAAACGTCCGTTGCGCCGCACATGTTGCCGAAGTCCCGCTCGAAGGGCCGGCCCAGGGTATCGTCAAACAGACGGTTTACCGCGTACTGCAGGTTTTGTAGGTCACGGAAAGGATCCCACCTCATTAACGACATAGTTATCACCTCCGGATCATAGTATTTTTTTATGATGCAGTTGATGTCTCCCCCAACATTATTTTACATCATTTTGTCTTGCCCCGGTCACGACCGGGCCAAGAATTTCCTCCAGCTCTAGGATAATTTTTACACCTGCCAGGTTTACGCCCTTGACTTGCGTCAAGTAACGCACCCGCTGAATCAACTCAATGTCTTTTTTCGAGTAAAGCCGGTTGTTGCCCTTGGTCCGCGCCGGGCGAATGAGACCATACTCTTCGTAAATCCGCAAAGTGCGGGGATGGATGGCCAGCATTTCGGCGACGATACCGATGGCAAAGACCGGCTCTTTGTCATCGAATTCGATCATTGAGTGGCCTCCTGCATAATGATTTTCCTATAACAATTGTATATTACTTAACAATACTATTGTCAAATAATCTGTGCCTTATACGCACTCATATAGAACCGATTTGGGTCTTGTTCAAAATTTAATGCCGTTATTCGGAGCCGCACTTTAAATTTTACCGCCGAGCAAACACGGGTGTCGCCCCGTTTTTTCGCCCTGGTGCAGAGGGTTTCATGGCGGGGGTGTAGAAAAAATGTTTTGTTTCGGGGGTGGGCAGAGTAAGAGTGCGCGACCGGCTCCGCCGGTGCTTTGCGCGGGGGGTGGGACTTATTCTTATCGGGGTAGTTTCGGACACCCACATTCCTTCGCGGGCCAGAGAGTTGCCCAAGCCGCTGCTCCAGGCCTTTGCCGGAGTTGATATGATCATCCACGCCGGGGACATCACCGCGCCCACGGTGTTGGAGGAACTGGGCCAACTGGCCCCGGTGGTGGCCGTGGCCGGGAACATGGATTCCTGGGAGATGTACGAGCGTCTGGGCGAGATCCGGCTTTTGGAATTGGCCGGGTTTCGGATCGGCGTGCTGCACGGACATGGGGGATACGGAAACGTCCGGGACCGGGTTCTGGCGGCCTTTACCGATGTGGACTGTATTGTCTTCGGCCACACCCACGCGCCGTACTGCCAAAAACACGAAGGGGTGTTATTGTTTAATCCCGGTTCGCCCACGGACCGGCGGCGGCAGCCCCGTGCTTCTTATGGTCTACTGCACCTGGGGCGGGAGATCAGGGGTGAAATCATCTTTTTGGGCGGGGGGGAGATAACGGCACATGAATAATGATTTAAGGTTTATTATGAAAAGAAAAGCTACTCTAAAGGACGCGGTGGACATCTTTCTGGACAGTCCGGACCTGGTGCCCATTTATGTCATCGCCCATAAGGGGGACTATGCGGTCTTGGTCCAGGAGGAAGAACAGCTTTATCTCGTGGTCGAAAAAGAGGGCCGGGGCATCCTCCTGGCTAAACTTACGCCGGATCTGGTGCGCCTCCGCCCGGTTGAGGACGGGCGGGAGCGTTACCAGGCCGAGACTTTCATCCGGCAGCGGATCCGCGAGGCGGGCTTGGGGTAAGGGAGCAGAATTCGATCCCGAAATTGCAAAGGTTTTTCACAAGCCTTGGCGGGCGAGGACGTCCTTCAAGGCTGCTTCGAGCAACGGGAAGCGGTGCCGGAAGCCCAGATGTATAAGCCGCGCCGGCAGCACCCGCTGTCCGGTCAGCAAAAGATCGGCCATTTCGCCCAGCCCGAGACGCAGAACCGGAGCCGGGACCGGCATAAAGGACGGCCTGTTCAGCAGGCGTCCCAGTACCCGGGCAAATTCACGGTTGGTCACCGGGTTGGGGCTGGTCACGTTGAGCGGGCTGTGCAGTGTCTTCTGCTCCAGCGCGAACAGCAGTGCGGCGACTGCGTCGTCTAAATGTACCCAGGAAAGCCACTGCCGGCCGCTTCCCAGCGGGCCGCCCAGGCCGAGGCGGAAGGCCGGCAGTATTTTGCTTAGAAGGCCTCCGTCCGGACCCAGCACCATCCCCAGCCTGGCGCGCACCACCCGTACCCCCAGCGCTTCGGCGGCTTGCGCTTCCCTTTCCCAGGCTACGCAGACCCGCGCCAGGAAGTCGTTTCCCGGGGGAGCTTCTTCGTCCAGATCCTCGTTGCCCCGGGGGCCGTAGTAACCAACCGCCGAAGCGTTCACCAGGACCGAAGGGCGTTTTGTGCCGGCTGCTTCAAGTGCTGCTACCAGGCCGCGGGTTGGTTCTACGCGGCTGTCTATGATGCGCTGTTTCCGTTCGGTCGTCCACCGGCCGATGGCGATGGACTCACCGGCCAGGTTAACCACCGCATCTTTTCCGCTAAACAGTGCCGGCTCCGGCCGGGTCGGATGCCACTGCACCACTTCGATGCCGGGTAAAGGGGAGGTGCCTGCACGCCGGGACAGCACGGTCACCCGGTGTCCTGACTCGGCCAGCTTTTTGGCCAGTGCGCGACCCACAAACCCTGTGCCGCCTGCGATTACCACATGCATGCTGCTTAGCTCCTTTCCGATATTTGCTGTTTCTATTAAATCAGATTAACAAGGTGGTAGGAAACAGTTAAAATTAAAAAAGTAAAGAGGTATGTGTAGTTTGTTCAGCCTACTAAAAAACTAGAAACAGGTAAAGGCTGGTTGAAAAATGGCCCAACCGGAAACCCCGAATGAGGAGATTTTCGCGCTGGATATTGGCACGCGGACCATTATCGGCATAGTGGGACAGCGGGATGACAAGCGGTTCCGCATTCTGGCCCAGACTGTGGCGGAGCACGACTCCCGCGCCATGTTCGACGGCCAGATTCACGACATCCCGCGGGTGGCCGCCGTGGTTTCCCGTGTCAAAAACACACTGGAGCAACAATTGGACCGTCCATTGACCAAAGTAGCTATCGCGGCTGCCGGACGTTCGTTGCAAACGAGAAGATGTAGTGCCCAAAGACAGATCGAGGAAAACCGTGAGATCGGGGAAGACATTATCCGCAGCTTGGAACTGGCCGCCCTACGTCAAGCCCAAGAGGAACTGGACGCCGAGAACGAAGGACGGGAATCTTTTTACTGTGTCGGACATTATCCGGTAAGCTATTGCCTGGACGATCTGGTACTTACCAACCTGTTGGGACACCGGGGACGGACCGCGGGTGTGGAATTGATCGCCACCTTTCTACCTGCCTCGGTGGTTAACAGCCTGTTTTCCGTGCTCCGCCGGGCCGGGCTGGAGCCGGTGAGCCTCACTCTGGAGCCCATTGCCGCTATGGAGGTGGCCATCCCGCCGGGGATGCGCCTCTTGAACCTGGCGTTGGTGGACATCGGCGCCGGTACGTCGGACATTGCCATCACGCGGGACGGCACGGTGATGGCCTACGGTATGGTTCCGATGGCCGGTGACGAATTAACCGAGGCCGTGGTCGAGGGTTGCCTGGTTGACTTCGATACGGCGGAAATGATCAAGCGCCAACTGGAGCAGCCCGGCGAGATCAGGTACACCGATATCCTTGGCGTACCACAAACAACATCAGCATCGCAGATATTGGATATCCTCGGCCCGGTGCTGGACAAGTTGGCGGATGAAATCGGTACGGTGATTTTAGAACTAAACGGGGGCCAAGCCCCGAAGTCGGTGATCTGTGTTGGCGGCGGGGTGCAGGTTCCTGGGTTAACAGCGCGCATTGCCGCCCGGTTGGGTATTCCCGATAAGCTGGTGGGGATCCGCGGTCGAGAAATGATTCAGCGGCTGGAAGCTCCTGACGGAGACGAATTGGCGGGGCCGACCGGCGTGACGGCGGTGGGCATCGGGATGCTGGCGTTGGAAAAGGCGGGCTATACTTTTATTAATGTCCGTGTCAACGGCGAAGAAGTGCGGGTATTCAACACGCGGCACCTTAATGTGGCCGCGGTTTTGGGTCAGATGCGGTTCGATCCCCAACGCTTGGTCAGCCGCAACGGCCGGGACCTGCGTTTCTATCTTAACGGTAAGGAAGAAGTGGTGCTGGGTGAGTTATCCCGCCCGGCCCGAGTCTTCGTAAATGGAACCCGGGCCAACCTGCAGACGCCGGTAGAAGACGGGGACCATATCGAGGTGGCAGAGGCGACCGACGGCCGGGATGCGCGGGCTTACGTGCGGGACTACTTGCGGGACGAGTGGACCGTGCAGTTTACGCTGAACGGCCGTGAGGTCACGGCCAGCCCGGTGTGCGTGCTCAACGACCGGGTGGTGTCCCCGGAGACCGAAATCAAGGATGGGGACTGGCTGACCATCCGGCACCGGCAGACGATAGGGAGCTTAGTTGAAATGCAGGGCTTAGACCCTGGAAGCTATGAGGTTCAGGTTAACGGGAGGCCGGTTGCGGAGACCTATGTGATCCAGCCCGGGGACCAAGTGGTGTTAAACCCGTTGGGTGACGGGGCTGCGGCTCCTGTTCGGGACGGTATCCTGGTCACCGTCAACGGTAAGCCGGTTCACCTGACGGGCCGGCAACAGCACATTTTTGTAGACGTTTTAAACCACTTGGACCTGGATTTGACCCGGGTCAAGGGAACGCCGGTCCTAAGACTGAACGGAAGGCAGGCCGGTTACACCGATGTGCTGAAGGACGGTGACGAGGTTACCATTTCGTGGGAGGAGACCACGTAGTTGTACGGGTCAAAGCCGGTGGTGCTGGCAGGTCTGGCGTTCTTTGTGGACGATTTTTTGACCGATCTGTGGGTAGTTAACTAAGGGAGGATGAGGACCAATGACGAGGAAGCGTCGTGTGGCTTATACCGGTAGTCCGATTTTTGAGAAGCACGAAACATTCCGGTTTAAGTGTCACGCGGGTTTGCCGTGCTATAACCAGTGCTGCCGGGACATCAATATTTTTCTTTCCCCGTACGACGTACTCCGGATGAAAAACAGGCTGGGCATTACCTCGGGGGAGTTCCTCGACACCTATACCTCGCGGGTGACCACGAGGAGCGGCCTGCACCTGGTGCGGCTGAACATGCGTGAAGCCGATCTGGAATGTCCTTTTGTCACACCGGAGGGTTGCACGATCTATTCGGACCGGCCTTGGGCCTGCCGGCTGGCACCGATTGATGTCAACAGCCAGGGAGACTACCATTTTATATTTCCTGACTCCAAGTGTATGGGCATGAAAGAGACCACCGAATGGACCGTGGCCACTTGGATGGAAGACCAAGGCCTGCTTTTTTACGAAGAGGTGGAGGCCGTTTTTCGTGGGCTGCCCGAACGGATCAAGTTTACCGGGATGCCTACCCTGGACCGGCACATTGCCGAAATGTACTTTATGGCCTGCTACGATGTGGACCGATTCCGCAAGTTCGTGTTCAATAGCAGTTTCTTGAAAGAGTATGCGGTGTCGCCTGAGTTGGCCGAACGGATGCGGCACGATGACGTGGAACTGATGAAGTACGGGTTTGTTTGGCTTGCGGACGGAGTAGACCCGGCCAAGACCATTGCCCTCAGGGATGAAGCTTTTTCATCTCCCGGCGACGAAAGCTGACCTCTTTGGGTTTCTTGTGTACCATACGTTTTTTGCGCCCGGTAGTCAACATATGCCCGCAACTTCAGGTGCCTGTTCCGGAGGGATGCTGGTGCGCTCGTTTCGAAGACTGATGGTCTGGACCCTGGTGCTGCTCATCGGCCTGTTGCCGGCCGGCTGTCGCGCCGAAACGCCGCAACTGGGCTGGCCGCCCGGCGCTCCGGTGGAGGTGCCGGAGTATCACTCCCCCCACGACCTGAATGGCAACGGGGTGCCGACCTCCCTGGACATAGTGGCTGGGGCGCGGGGCGAGGTGGAGAAAGGCACCCGGTACAACGCCGCCTACTTCGCGGGGGGATATCCGCCGGACGGCCAGGGGGCCTGCACCGACATCATCTGGATTGCTTTGCGACACGCCGGGTACGATCTTAAGGCGGCGCTCGACGCGGACATCGCCGCTTTTCCCGAGGATTATCCGGCCGCCGCCCCGCCCGATCCAAACATTGATTTCCGGCGGGTGGCCAATCTGAAAGTCTTTTTTGCCAAGTACGGTACCAGCCTGACTACCGCGGTTAACCCCGGGGACGTGGAAAACCTGTCCCAGTGGCAGCCGGGGGATATTGTGGTGTTCGGTCCGCCTTATGAACACATCGGGATCATCTCGGACCGACGCCAGCCGGACGGTGTGCCCCTGGTCATCCACAATGGGGGACCGGTGGCCAGCGAGGACGACGCTCTGCGGCGCTGGCCGGGCCCGGTCACCCACCACTTCCGCTTCTCTCCGTGGGATTGAACTGACCAGAGACCCCGGCTCCGGTTTAGTCTGCAGAATGCTGTTCGCGCAGGAGGTGTTCAACCACGGAAAGGGTTTCGTTCAGGCTTGTGGGACCCCAGCCGATCGAACTGTGTTTGACGTTGCCCTCCTGATCCAGGTAGATACCTGCCGGAACGCCCTGGATACGGTACAGCCTGCCCACCTTGCGGTTTTGATCCAGAAGGACGTACAGTTCCAGGTGATGCTGTTTGACGAAGGATTCCATCCGGTCGGCCCGGTCGGCGGTAATCAGCACGACGTCCAGTCCCCGTTCCCGCCATTCCGCCATGTAGGGCTGCAACTGCAGCACCTCGTCGACACAGGGCCTTCACCCCAGGGAGAAGAACAGCATCAGCACCGCCCGGCCTTCGAAGTCCCCGGGCACGGTCACCTCGTCCCCGGCCAGGGACGGCAGGCTGAATGCAGGCGCCGGCTGGCCGGCTACCGGCCAGTCCAGGGCCGGCTTAAGTTCCAGGTCCGGATCAATCACGATCTGCTCGCCCGGAATCTCCTTGCTTCCGGGCGGCACCGGGTCTTTTGAGGCGCACGCCGCCCCCAACAACAGCACGGCCAGCAGCGCCGCTACTGGCAATACCCGGCTAAAATGCATGTTATCTCCCTCCTTGGGGACAGGCTTGTTTTGTGGATAAACACCGGCTTATCCACAGGAACTGTATACCCCCTGTTACCGAATTTCTGCGGGAAAACGCTGCCCGGTGTACGCCCGCACAGCACACCGTTCCCCTCAGTTCAGGTTCGTTTTAAATCTACCGGCTCCTGCTGCGGTACCGGCCGGGCGGTGAAGGTCAGTGCTCCCGCAGGGCAAGCCCGGATACATTCCAGGCAGCGGACGCATTCCGGATGGTTGGGCGAACGTTCGACGGCCAATTGCAATGGGCAGGCATCCCGGCAGGAGTGACAACGTTGGCAACGGCCGGCATCGTGCCGGATCCGCCACAGGCTGACCGGGTTAAACAGGCTATAGAAAGCGCCCAGAGGGCAAGCCGTGCGGCAGAAGGGACGATAAGTGTACCGCATGGCCACCAGAAAAACAGCCAGCACCAATACTTTCCACAGGAACAGCGGCCCCAGCAGCGGCCGGAGCGCCGCGTCCCGGAGACCAACCAAAAGGCCTGCTTCCAACGTCCCCGCCGGACAGACGTAGGTGCAATAGTACGGGGCCCCCAGTCCGGTGGCACTGCTGACAAGAAGGGCGGGTAGAATCAGGACGGCGGCCAGCATCAGATACTTGATCCACAGCAAGGCCCGCGGTAACGACACCCGGCGGGCAGAGGGTCGGGCCAACGCCTCTTGCAGCAGGCCGAAGGGGCACAGCCAGCCGCACACCAAACGGCCGCCCAGTGCACCGGCGGTGGTAACCACCCCGGTCACGTACAGGGACACGGCCTGACCGGGCATAGCCAGCATCACCTGGTAGGAGCCCACCGGGCAGGCCCCCAAGGCTCCCGGGCAGGAATAGCAGTTGAGGAAAGGCACGCAAACCTGTTTCACCGGGCCTTGGTAGATCTGGCCGGTGGCGAAACCGGGCAGGTGGGCGTTGGCGGTCAGCGCGGCGGCGAGCTGAACCAGGCGCCGCTTCGGGTTCAGCGAATGCCGATGCATTCCAAGCAGATGAGGACGGCCTTTTGCATCACGTCCGCCGCTTCACCGCGGGCCAGGCCGACCAAGATCAGGATGATCCCGGCGGTGGCCAGCAGGTATGAGATCCAACGCTGATCCTGCAACACCCCACGCCACCTTTCACGGGGTATATTTGACCCCGAGCCCGAAACTCCTACTGAGAAACGGTAAAATGATAAGTGAATTAATAATGGCTATCTGTGGGGACTTTTACGCTTAGTGCGGCAGTTCCACGAAAAGGGCGTGTTCTTCCGGTTGGTATTGGGCGGGGATTTTCCCCTTGTAGTCAATGCCGAAGTGTTTGAAGAAACCCCGGGCGTGCAACTTGGTCTTTTTTATGGAGATGCCCTCACGGCTTGGTCTAATGCGGATAAGGCGCCTTTCGGGATCAAAGGCGAGCTCGAACCGTTCGGCCGGCAGTATGTTCCTGGCGATTTTGTTCAGTACAATGGAGTTCTTGGACAGGGAAACAATTGGTTGAGGCTTCTCCCGGTTTTTTTTCTTTTTCGGCACATAGACTTGGAAAGCCATCTGGTCAAGCTCCTTTCACACGTTTAGCGTTGGGATACGATACATTATTCCCGGGTGAGACCACAAACAATCGCAAATAAATCACATTGAACGCCTTTTAATCGCTATAATTACAATGACCGGTTGTAAAGTCGAGACCCCGTTTCTTATTCAGGGGAGGATGAATCATGTTTTGGTTGGAAGCCAACATCATTACGCCAAAACAATACCGGCGCGAGATCGAAAACCTAATCACGGGCATGGGCGGAACGGTGAAAAATACCAATTCGGACGAGCCCCAAAAGTTTTGAAAGTCTGAAAACGGTTTAATAAATTTAATAAATAAAGTTACCTTGGGTTGTCTTTTGGGGTTATAAGGTTAAGTAAGTTTATAAAGCAAGTAGATTACGTGATGAAAACGGCTGGCGTGTAGCGGCAGTCTGCGTGAGATCTGACCTTTACTAAACCGGAGGTGGGTTTCTAAACGTGGACATCCCCTTTTCAGGCGGTGGTCAGGGGGAGGGAGAGGGTGGCGCGGGTGCCGGAACCCGCGCGGCTTTCCAGATAGATGGCTCCGCCGAACTCCTTGGCGATACGCTGGCAGATGAAAAGCCCCAGGCCGGTGCCGGTGTTCTTGGTGCTGAAAAAGGGCCGGCCGATATTCTCAAGCATGTCTTCGGGAATGCCGCAGCCGGTATCGGCAATGATCAACCGGACAGCTTGGTTGTCTGCTTCCGTGGATGCCGTGAGCACTTTTTCCCGTTCCTGGTGTTCCATTGCTTCAATGGCATTGTTAATGAGATTCAGCAGCACCTGCTTGATCTTGTCCCGGTCGGCCCGGACCGGGGGTGTCTTCCCGGTGTGAACCTTTACCCTGATCTGGTTGAGGAAACACCGGCTATCGGTCATGGCCAGGGTTTCGCGAAGCAATTCGTTTAAGTCCAGCGGGAGAATCTTGGGGACACAGGGCTGAGCCAGAGCCATAAACTCCGCGATCAGTCCGTTCATCCGGTCCACTTCGTGGACCAAAATCTTGAGATAGGAGCGGCATCTTTCGTCGGTTAATTGCGCATCGAGAAGCTGGCAAAAACCGCGGATACTGGTCAGCGGATTGCGGATTTCGTGGGCGAGGCTGGCGGCGAGTTGACCGAGGGCCGCCAGCCGTTCCTGCCGAATCAGGGTATCCTGGTACTGCTCAAAACTGCCGGGATGTTCGGCTAGTGGGCACCCTGCCTGCTTTTGGCAAAAAGGTGTCTTGCCGGGCTGCGTCGGGTGGTTATTTAAAAACACGCTTCTATCCTCCCCCGCCACTAAATCGTATTTCTGCAAACGATCAACCGAAGTCCAGGGTATGCAGGACTTAGTCCCAGAAATTTCCTATAGGGGTGTTAATAACATTCGTGACCTGACGGAATTTTCCTGCTTGTGCATTCAGATTTTTGTTGCAAAAGACCCGCTAGAATCCGGAAAAGAATCCGCAACGCGGGCCACTTACGTTTCCTTGAGTTTTACGGTTTAATTTGATAAGACCGAAATAATTGAATTTCGAACTTGGACTTGCGCCCCCGGCGCGTTGACTATAAATAATATGTAAATAATTATGTAAACAAAGTGCCCGTTGCGGTTAACGGGGGTGGTCTTTTGGCGCGGCGGAAGAGGGAAAAGAAGAGCAGGCAGCTGGAGTCCGAAGGGGAAGCGGCGGCTTTACCGAACGGGCTGTGGCCTTGGCAAAGGCGGCTGAAGTTTTTCGTTCTGGCGGCAGCGCTGCTAATGGCGGTTGCCTGGTGGTATTTGCCGCAGTTGGGTCTCTATCTGGCCGTGACTGATGAGCCACCGCAGCCGGCTGACGTGCTGGTGGTGCTGTCCGGCGACCGGGGGGAACGGATGGAATATGCTTTTAGCCTGTATCAGGCCGGCCTGGCTGACCTGTTCATTGTTTCCGGGGGTCCGCTGTACGGGGACCTGAGCGAGGCCGATCTGCTGCGGAGGCACGCCGTTCTCCTGGGGGTGCCGGATAATAAAGTAATTTTAGAGCCCAGGGCAGTGAACACCTACCAGAATGCCCGCTATACCAGGGAGCTCATGGAGTTTTATAACCTGGAGTCTGCATTGGTGGTTACGTCTCCCTACCATATGCGCCGGGTCCGGATGGTTTTTGACGAAGTCTATGCCGGCAGTGGGATTCGGCTTCGTTACGCGCCGGTGCCGGATTCTTGGTTTGATCCCGAGCGGTGGTGGGAGACCCCTGGAGGACGGAAGGTGGTGCTCAGTGAGTACGCCAAGCTGTCCGTGATGCTTCTGCCCGAGCGCTGGCGGACTGCCGTTCTAGAACGCGGGCTTTAGTTTCCGGTAACATAACCGGACGTTGGGAAAAGGCCCAGGTATTTGCGGCCAAGGCCGCACGGCAGAGGTGATTTACGGGAAGGCGGCCCTGTAGTATGATAAAGGTACAAAGAAGGCGAAACAAGAAAATACAGAATACAAAATACGAGTCGGTTTAATAAATAGTCTGGCGACTATGTAGTTTCATTTGTTTAATGTAGATCCTTGGTTTTGTGAGGGGGAGTAGGTTGGTTGGGACGTTTATTTCAAAAGATTAGGGCTGTTGACCGGCCGGTAACCAGGTTGCTGGTGGCCCAGGTGCTGATTATCGGTGCCCTGTTAGGCTGGAACCCGTCACTATGGCCGGTAGCGCTTTTCTTGGCACCAGCCAACGGCGTGGCGCTGTATTTTGCTCTGCAGGGGTTCCGGGGCGGCCGGAAGATTATCACCGTCAAGCTTGACGAGCAGCCCATCGATCCCACCCTCCAGATTGCCAGCGAAACCCTGCCCTATATGCGTCGGGGATTGAACGAGGAAAGCGCCATGAAAACGGCGGAGATCATTAGAAAAATCGGAGATGTACCGGCGGTGGCGATTACCGATCGGGAGCGGGTGTTGGCCTTTATCGGGCCGGGTTGTGAGCGCCATCCGCCGGGGGGGGAGATTGTTACCCAGGCCACCAAGGAGGTCATTGCCTCCGGCGTGTTGAAGGTG
Source organism: Firmicutes bacterium UBA3572 (assembly GCA_002375985.1). GTDB lineage: Bacteria > Bacillota > Desulfotomaculia > Desulfotomaculales > Desulforudaceae > Desulfopertinax. The sequence continues at coordinate 17,578 of DFNH01000039.1, forward strand.
GTGAAACGGCAGGAGGACTTAAAGTGTCCGGTCCGAGACTGCAAGTGCCCCTTGGAGAGTGCAGTGATTGTACCGCTGAAGTTGCGCGACGAAGTGGTGGGTACGATCAAGCTGTACCGCACCGAAAAAGGGGAGATCCCGCCCAGTGTAGTAAAACTTTCGGTGGGGATTGCCCAACTGCTAGGGGTTCAAATGGAGCTTTCGGAACTGGACCGGCAGGCCCAGCTGGTGACCAGGGCCGAGTTGGACGCGCTAAGGGCGCAGATCAACCCACACTTTCTCTTCAACACGCTGAATACAATCATTATGTTTAGCCGGACCCACCCGGAAACCGCCCGCCGCCTGTTGATCAGACTGGCTGCGTTTTTCCGGCACGCTTTTAAGCGTACCGGGCACTTCAGTACCCTGGAGGAAGAGCTGGAGTGCGTGGAAGCGTACGTGGTCCTGGAAAAAGCACGGTTTCGCGAGAAGTTGCACATTGTGAAGGAGGTAGACGAAACCCTGCTTGGTTACCAAGTCCCGGTTCTGACCCTCCAGCCGCTGGTGGAGAACGCGATAAAACACGGGATTTTGCCCAAGATGGGCAACGGCACGGTAAAGATCTCCGTGAGCCGTTCCGGTGCGGATATGCTTGTAGAGATCAGCGACGACGGCGTGGGCATTCCCGAGGAAACCCTGGCCAAAGTGTTTCAACCCGGGTTTGGTTCGGGTAGCGGGGTGGGCCTCAGTAACGTCAGCGCGCGGTTGAAGAGCCTTTTCGGGGCTGAGTACGGCTTGAAACTTGAGAGCAGAGTCGGGAAGGGGACCAGAGCTTCCTTTCGGGTACCCCTTGTCGCCGGCTCCCAGAAAAAAGGGGTATGTGGATAATGAAGCTAAGGGCATTAATAGTTGACGATGAGTATCCGGCCCGTCAGGAAATGCGGTTTATCTTGAGCCGTTTCCCGGAGGTTGAGGTGGTGGGCGAGGCGGCTAACGCCCAGGAAGCCCTGGCGCTGATTAAGGCGCTGGACTACTCCGTTCTCTTTCTCGACATTTCGATGCCGGGCATAGACGGGCTGGAGTTGGGGGCGGCCATTCGGGAACTGGATGACCCGCCCTACGTAGTGTTTGTCACGGCCTACGACGAGTACGCGTTGAAGGCCTTTGAGGTAGACGCCATCGATTACATCATGAAACCCATAGACGAAAACCGTTTGCGGATGGCGATAAATAAGGTAATCCGGGCTACACAGGAGATGGCCCCCCGCACGGAGGTGGCGGCGGGTGCTCAGCAGGGCCGGGCCATCCGGATCGACCGGATTCCGGCCGAACGACACGGTAAGACCATCTTGGTCAACGAGTCGGATATCGTCTATGCCTTTACCGAAAAGGACGCGGTTTTCATCCAGACCTACGAGGGAAAACTCCTGACTCGCTTCACCCTGAAGGAACTGGAAAACCGTCTGGATCCAAACGTGTTTTTCCGGACACACCGGTGTTGTCTGGTTAACCTGCGCAAGGTGGACGAAATCATTCCGTTCTTTAACGGTACTTATACTCTAGTGATGCACGACCGAGAGCGGAGCGAAGTTCCCTTAAGCCGGGCCCAAGCCAAGAAACTGCGGCAAATTCTGGGGTTTTAGATGTCGTCTATTCCAGATTAGTTTTGCTAATCTCGCATCTTTTGGGGAGGGAAAGTTTTGGTTTCCGGTATCGGCACCGATCTTGTTTCTGTGGACCGGCTGCGACGGGCGGTGGAGCGCACCGAAGGCCGGTTTCTTTTGCGGGTGTTCACCCCGGCGGAGCGGGATCTGTGCCGAGACCGAAGCCGGGCTTATGAATGTTTTGCGGCGCGGTTCGCCGCCAAGGAGGCGGTGCTCAAAGCGCTGGGCACGGGGCTCTCCGGTTGTCGTTGGCACGATATTGAGATTCTTAATGGTGCTGGTGGCCGGCCGGTAGTGGTCTTGTCCGGAGGTGCGGCCCGGGCGGCGGCCCGGCGGGGTGTTACCGAGGTATTGCTCTCCTTGGCCCACGAAGGAAAGCAGGCGCTAGCCTTCGCGGTCGCCGTCGGGGGCGTTTTTGTTTCGGAGGAGGGATAATCTTGCGCGTGGTTACCGCTGCCGAGATGCGGGAAGTAGACCGACGTGCCACCGTGGATTACGGCATTGCCGGACTAATCCTGATGGAGAACGCGGGGCTCAGGGTCTTTGAGTGCGTGCGCCGGGTGCTGGGGACGTTAAGCGGGAAATTGGTGGTAGTCCTGGCGGGCAAGGGCAACAACGGCGGTGACGCTTTGGTAGCTGCCCGGCACTTGGTTCAGCACGGCGCGCGGGTCAGGTTGTTTCTGGACGGTGACCCGGCGGCGGTGACCGGGGACGCGGGGGTGAACCTGGAAATTTGGCGGCGCCTAGGGGAGCGGGTGTACCTCTTGCAGGACCGTAACGCCATCCAGGTGCTGCAGCTCGCGTTGATGCGGGCCCGCCTGGTGGTGGACGGGTTGTACGGCACCGGTTTTAAGGGGGAGATCCGGGACCGGGCTCGCCGGGTAGTGGAAGCGGTGAACGAGTCGGACAAGCCGGTGGTTGCCGTGGACATTCCCTCCGGAGTGGAGGCGGATACCGGCGCGGTGCGGGGCACAGCCATCCGGGCCGACTACACCGTTTGTTTCGGTTTGCCGAAGCTGGGCCACGTGCTGGAACCGGGCGCGAACTACGTCGGCGAACTGCACGTGGTCGATATCTCCTTGCCGCGCGCTTTGCTTGAGGCCGGGGAAGGCCGTTTCCTGGTGACAGCGGACATGGTCCGGGGCTGGTTGCCGGCGCGAGCACCCGACGCCCACAAAGGCCTTTTCGGCCACGTCCTCGTGGTGGCTGGCGCCCGGGGTATGCTGGGTGCGGCATGCCTGACGGCCAGGGCGGCGGTTCGGAGCGGGGCAGGACTAGTTACTCTGGCAGTGCCCCGCAGCTTGCAGGAGACGGCCGCGGCTTTTCAGCCGGAGATAATGACCCTGGGGTTATCAGAGACCGGGGCCGGAACCGTAAGCCGGGCGGCCCGGGAGCAGATCGAGGAGTTCCTGGGCCGGGCCGACGTCCTGGCCCTGGGGCCCGGCCTGTCGACCCGTGCCGAGACCGCCGAAATGGTGCGGGAACTACTGCCCGGGCTGCGCCTCCCCTGCGTACTGGATGCCGACGGACTGAACGCCTTTGCCGCCGGCGAAAGGCCGGAAGCGGGCGGGACTGCGGAAGGACCTTTCGGGCGCCGTCCGGCAAGCGGCCCCCTGGTGATCACTCCTCATCCGGGAGAGATGGGACGATTACTGGGTGTTCCGGCGGCCGAGGTCCAGGCCGGACGGCTGGAGATCGCCGAGCGCACCGCCGCGGAATGGGGTTGCACCGTAGTGCTGAAAGGGGCACGCACCCTGGTGGCCGCCCCGGAAAAGGTCACCTATATCAACCCTACCGGAAATCCCGGTATGGCCACGGGCGGGACCGGTGACGTATTAACCGGGATGATTGCGGGGTTATTAGCCCAGGGCCTGCCGCCGGAGCGTGCGGCCGCGGCCGCTGTCTACCTGCACGGCCGGGCGGGGGATCTGGCGGCCGCCGCGCGCGGGCAGATGTCGCTGGTGGCGGGGGACATCCTGGAGTATCTGCCGGCGGCGGTGAAAGAATTAGAACCGGGAAACCAGAGTGCAGGACTCACAAGGTAAGAAAAAGCCGATTTTCTTAACATTGGCATAAGCCGGCGTGGGGACGCATTGCAATCTTACATCATCCTGGTCCTTTTATTTGTTCTATGGCTTTACGTGAACATCTGGGCTGCCCGGAGTGCTGGCGAGTGGTTCAAGCGTGCGGTCCTATTCATAGAACACTTTAAGCGTGGCTTACAGGGGAAAGACTAGGTTTTTGCCATTTTGAATTGAATTCTTGCTTCTAAGGAAGCGGGTGCTACTCGTGACGGAGCATTCCATCTGGGCTGAAATCAACCTTTCCGCCCTGGCCCACAATCTCGGCGAGGTACGGCGGCTGGTCGGTTCGGATACCGAGATCGCGGCGGTGGTGAAGGCCAATGCCTACGGTCACGGGCTGGTGGAGGCCGCGCGTACCTTTCTGAGCGCCGGGGCCGACCGCCTGGCGGTTGCCAGGGTGGAGGAGGGACTTGCCCTACGCGCGGCCGGGATCGATGCCGAAATCTTGGTTATGGGGTTTTCTCCTCCGTTCCTGTACGACGCCGCCTTGGAGCACAGACTCACCCTTACCGTGTTTGACCCGAACCTGGCGGAGGTGTTGTCTGACACCGCGGGCCGCCGGAGAGACACCGCCCGGGTACACCTGGAGCTCGATACGGGTATGGGGCGGCTGGGTATCCCCGTCGATCGTGACGTGTACCGGCGGGTGGCGTCCATTGCTTTTCTGCCGCACCTGGAGATTGAGGGCTTATATACCCATTTCGCCAACGCGGACCGGGCCGATAAGACCCACGCCCAGCAACAGTTGGTGGCCTTTGTGGAAGTTGTCTGTAGCCTGGGACAGGACGGGATTGACATTCCTCTGCTCCACGCCGCGAACAGTGCGGCCCTCATCGACCTGCCCGAGAGCCGCTTGAATATGGTGCGACCCGGGATCATGCTGTACGGTCTCTATCCTTCGGCGGAGGTGGACCGAGAGCAGGTCGATTTGCGCCCGGCCATGACCCTGAAAGCCCAGGTGGGATTCGTGAAGCGGGTGCCGGCGGGTTTTTGTGTGAGTTACGGTTCCACGTACACTACCCCGGCACCCACCGTGCTGGCCACCGTACCCTGCGGTTACGGAGACGGTTACAGCCGCCGGCTTTCCAACCGCGGCACGGTGCTGATTCACGGGAAGCGTGCGCCGGTGGTGGGCCGGGTGTGCATGGACTACATTGTGGTGGATGTGGGGCACATTCCGGATGTAGTCGTGGGTGATGAGGTAGTGATATTTGGGCGCCAAGGGGAGTCCGAACTGCACGTGGACGAAGTGGCGTCTCTGCTGGACACCATCAATTACGAGGTGGTCTGTGCGGTCAGCGCCCGGGTACCCCGGGTTTACGTGCGGGAATGAGGTTCCGAGCCTGGGCGGAACACCTCTTGTTCTTCCAGATCAATTGGGCTTTTTTCCTCGATTTGGGGCGGCCAGGCGGCCGTGAACCTTTACTTGCTGCATTTTCTCCTTGATTAATTTAAATATTAATACTTCTCCGTGGTAAGCTGCGCCATGCCCATAAGGGCCGGTTTAACACGGGGATACCTTCTTTCTTGGACGGCAGACCGGCCGGTATGCTAGGATAGTGCTTGGAGGCGAAGCCCCTTGAGCCTGGAACCGCCCGCCACCGAAGAACTGCAAAAGGAGACCGGCCTGGCGGCGGCTAAGGCCCGGCCGCTAGCCGCCCTGCGCCACCGCAACTTTCGTATTTACTGGGCGGGACAGGCGGTGTCTCTGGTTGGTACCTGGATTCAGAACGTGGCTCTGGCCTGGCTGGTGTTGGAGCTGACCGATTCGGCCTTTCTTCTGGGTTTGGTGGGCGCGGCGCATTTTGCGCCTGTTTTGTCTTTTACACTGCTGGGTGGCGTCATCGCCGATCGCTTTGCGCGGCGGCGTTTGATTATTGTTACCCAGACCGGCTTAATGCTGGTCGCTTTGACTCTGGGTTTCCTCACTTTCACCGGGTTGGTGGAGTACTGGCACGTTTTAGTCCTTGCTTTTCTGGTGGGGATGGCCGGCGCGGTCGATATTCCCGCCCGCCAGTCCTTCCTGGTTGAACTGGTTGGGCGGGAGGATCTCATGAACGCCATTGCCCTGCACTCCTCGGTGTTTAACGCCGCCCGTTTCGTTGGTCCGGCGGTGGGGGGCCTGTTGATCGCGAGCTTCAGTCTGCCCGTCTGCTTCTTTGTTAATGGGTTCAGTTTTCTGGCCGTGTTGGTCGGTTTACTGCTGATCCGGACGGCGGATCGGCCTGCGGACGGCCGGGACCTGAAGAAGGTGTGGGCCGAAATCGGTGAAGGTCTCGCGTATATTCGTAATACCGGCACGGTATTGTACCCGATCCTGTTGATGGCCGGTTTGAGCCTGTTTGCTTTTAATTTTAACGTTTTGGTTCCGGTGTACGCCCGGGAGGTGTTGCATCAGGGGGCCGAGGGTTTCGGTTTTCTGATGGGTGCGCATGGTCTGGGTGCGCTGTTAGGGGCCTTCTACTTGGCGTATGTCAGCCATTGGGGACCGCGCACGCAGTTGCTGGTCGCCGGGGCGGCGGGACTGTGCCTGGCCCAATTGGCACTGGTGCCGGTCGGACTTTGCTGGCTGGCCTGGCTCCTTTTGCTTTGTGCGGGGCTGGCGATGATGGTGTTTGCCGGCTTAGTGAACACTACGGTGCAGCTTGCTGTACCCGACCGCCTACGTGGACGGGTAATGAGTGTGTATTCCCTGGTATTCCTGGGGATGATGCCGTTCGGCAACCTGCTGGCCGGGACGGTGGCTCGTTTCTGGGGCGCACCGGCGGGTTTTGCCTTGGGTGCCGTGCTGGGGCTAGTCTGCCTCGCCCTGCTTTGCGGCAGGCTTGTGTCCGAAGCGGCTACCGGGAAAGAAAGGAAAAGGACCGATGTCGTGGGTTAGTACCGGCCGTGTTTCCCGGCGCAAGTTAATCTTTCTCAGAATATTTTGGTATGCTATCATTAGTAGGTGCAGATGGCGTTGCTGTTAGGAGTGAGAACGGTGGAACTCATCCGTGAGGGCCTAAACCGTTACCGCCTGCCCCGCAGGGGCAAGATGCGGGTGGACGCCGTGGTTTACGTGAACGAATTTCTCAAACCGCTGCTCCGGGAGGATAAGAGCCTGGAGCAACTGGCCCACGCCGCTATGTTGCCGGGCGTAGTCAACCCGGTGGTGGGCATGCCTGACATCCACGAGGGATTTGGGTTGCCCATCGGCGGGGTCATGGCGATGGAACAGGACGGGGTGATCTCCGCCGGGGCGGTGGGGATGGACATTAACTGTGGTGTGCGTTTGCTGCGCACCGATTTGCGGGCATGGGATCTCGGTACTGACCGGTTACGGGATCTGATGGCCGCCGTGGAAGAATACGTGCCCACCGGCGTCGGCCGGAAGAGCAAGCGCCGCGACCTTTCCCGCCGATTGTTCGAACAGGTGGTGCACGCCGGGGTACGCAGCGCCGTAGAAGCAGGCCTGGGCCGGGACACGGATCTGCAGTACATTGAGGAGGGTGGCTGTCTGGAAGGGGCCGATTTGCATGCGGTCAGCCGTGAGGCCTACGAGCGGGGGGCGGTGCAACTGGGCACCCTCGGCGGGGGTAACCATTTTATTGAGTTTCAAGAGGTGGCCGAGGTCCTGGATGCCGCCGTTGGTGCGCGGATGGGACTCTTTGCCGGACAACTGGTAGTGATGATTCACACCGGCAGCCGCGGTTTCGGCCACCAAATCTGTACGGATTATTCCAAAAGCCTGCTCCCTGTCGCCCGGAAGTACGGGATTGACCTGCCCAGCAAGGGGCTCGCTTGTGCACCGATTGATTCGCCCGAGGGCCGGCGTTATTTCCAGGCCATGGCCTGTGCCGTGAACTATGCCTTTACCAACCGGCAGATCATCAGTCACGACATTGGCCTGGCCTTCGGTGCCTTATTCAAAACCGATCCGGAAAAACTGGGCCTGCGCGTGGTGTACGACGTGGCCCATAATATCGCCAAATGGGAGCGGCACCACGGCCGCCGGCTCTTGGTGCACCGGAAGGGTGCAACCCGGGCGCTGCCGCCGGGCCACGAGGGCAATCCCGAACCGTACCGGGATACCGGTCATCCGGCACTTATCCCGGGAAGTATGGGGACCGCGTCTTACGTGCTGGTGGCTACGCCGGCGGCGGCCGAAACATACTTTTCGGTGAATCATGGGGCAGGGCGGATCCTATCGCGCAGCGCTGCTGTCCGCACGATTACCAGAGAACAGTTCGAGCATTCCATGGGGAGTGTAATATATAACACCCGGAACTTTAAAGAGATTGTAGATGAAGCACCCCAGGCTTATAAGGATATCGATCAGGTGGTGGACACGCTGACCGCGATCGGCCTGACCAGGAAGGTGGCCCGGTTGCGGCCTCTGGGGGTCATCAAGGGAAAGGACTGATGGCATTGTTTCCTCCGGTGGTGCGCAGGGTAATGGAAATCATCTCCGGGGCGGGCTACGAAGTCTACGTGGTCGGCGGTGCCGTCCGCGATATGCTGCTCGGGCGGGAGCCGAAGGAATACGACATCTGTACCAGTGCTTGCCCGGTGGCGGTGCTTACGCTGGCGGCCGAGAACGGCATCAAAGCCTACAAAAAGGGAGCGGCCTTTGGCGTAGTGGCCTGGATTCTCGAAGGCCAGGAGATTGAGATTTGCACCTTTCGCACGGAACTGTACGGGGACGATGCGCACCGTCCCGAGAAGGTGGAGTTTGTCTGGGCCCTGGAGGACGACTTGGCCCGGCGTGATTTCACGGTGAACGCGATCGCGATGCGGCCCGACGGCCGGATCGAGGATCCCTTCGGCGGACAGGCGGACTTGAAGGCCGGGATCTTGCGGGCGGTGGGTGATCCGGAGGAGCGTTTCGAAGAAGACGCCCTGCGGATGTTCCGGGCCTGCCGGTTTGTGGCCGAGTACGGTTTCCGGTTGGCCCCGGGGACCAAAGAAGCCATTGCCAGGTCCCTGGACCGGGTGGCCGGTCTCTCGGTCGAGCGGGTGCGGGACGAGATCGATAAGACGTTACAGGCCGAGTTCGCGGCCAAAGGTTTAGAGTTGCTGCGGGATACCGGACTTTTGGCCACCACCTGCCGCGGGCGGGTGAACGGCCGCACGGTAGCCTTGCCGGTGCTGCCCGAGGTGAGCCGCTTAGCGGGCGTTGAACAGAATCCAGAATACCACCAACTGGACGTTTGGGAGCATACTTTGCGAGTTGTGGCCGGTGTGCCGTCCGATCCGGTGCTGCGCTGGGCGGCGTTGCTGCACGACGTAGCCAAGGGGTTGCCAGGAACCCGGTGCGTTAACCGCCGCGGATTCCCTGCCGATTACGGCCACGCGGGGCGAGGGGCGGAGATTACCCGGGAGATCTTGGAGCGGCTGCGTTTTTCCCCCTCCTTCGTCCGGCGGGTAACCTGGTTGGTGCGCCACCATATGAATCACCCGCGGCCCACGGAGCAGGCGGTGATGAAATGGCTCCGGCGCTTGGCGTCCGATTTTCACGGGCGGACGGCATTACTGGAGGCCGTGGAACAGAGCTTGGTCCTGCGCAAGGCCGACATCCTTGGCGGTAAGGTGGATCCGGCAAGGGTGCTGGCCGAAAACGAGCGGCTGCGGGAGGTAGTTGCCAAAGTCACGTCTCAGGTGCCGTTTTACGCCGAAGACCTGGCTATCAGCGGCGGCGAGGTGGCCGAGCTGGTGGGGCGCGGCCCCCAAGTGAAGCAGGTGATGGATGACCTGGTGGTTCGGATACAGGGAGGTCATCTGGAAAACGAGCCGGCCGCATTGAAGGAGGCCGTCCGCAAACGAGCGTGGCGAAAGCAGATGTTAGACGCCGGTCAGCGTTCGGCCAACAGGGGGTAGGCCGGTTTGGTTTTAATTGCTGGAATCTGGTTAGAAAGACCCGTTCAAGGCGGGTCTTTTGTCCATTTTCAGGCAATGTGAAGCCGGCAGGCAGGGATTTAGGGGACCGGTGCCGAAAGCTGAACCAGGTTTAATTGCAGGCAGTATCTTCAAGGAGTGGAATTTTGCAGCAAGGAAAAATGAAGTTTGCCAGGGCCTGTTTAATCGGAGCGGCGGCTGGCATGGTCTGGGGCTTAAGCAGCCTACCCTTCTTCCCAAGTGTTGACACCGTCCGCCCGGCGCTGGCCGAACAGACGTGCTACACGGTGCGCGCGGGGGATACCCTTTGGGCGATTGCCAACCGGCTGGGTACTACGGTGGATGCGCTGAAACGGGCGAACAACTTGCGGAGTGACCTCATCTTCCCCAACCAGGTCTTGACCGTTCCCGGTACGGGGAACACCCTTCAAGTTAGATCTGAACCGCCGGTCGGCGCGCCGGCGCCGGCGGCCGATGGGGTGGGTACGGAAACAGCCGCCGCCGACGGGCAGGGGCCCGAAACTGCGGATGCATCAGCCGTGAGAACGTACACCGTGGTTGCCGGAGATTCCCTCTGGGCCATTGCCCAAAGAGCCGGAGTATCGGTAGCGGCCCTGAAACAGGCCAACAACTTCGCAAATGATTTTCTGGCCGTCGGCCAGGTGCTGGTCATCCCGGCCGAGGCGGCGGGGCCCGCCCAGGCGGCACCCAGCCGTTCCGGAAACCGGACGCAGATCATCCTGGATTACGCCCGCACTCTCGAGGGAACGCCTTACCGCTGGGCCGGCAGCCAGCCCGGGGGATTTGACTGCTCCGGTTTTACCTTCCACGTTTTCGGCCAATTCGGGATTTCGCTCCCACGCACTTCGTCCGATCAGTTCAAGGTGGGCACCGCGGTCAGCCGCGCGGAACTGCAACCCGGAGACCTCGTCTTTTTTACCACCTACCGAGCCGGGGCGTCTCACGTGGGCATTTATTTCGGCAACGGCCGGTTTCTCCACGCCAGTTCGGCCGCAGGGGGCGTAATCTGGAGCGATATGAACAGCCACTCCTACTATAGCAGCCGTTTTTTGGGTGGTCGCCGGGTGATACCCTAGCGAATTGACCACCGTCCGGGAGCACCGGAACCGGCGGGGTGGTTTTAAGAGCCGCCCCGCATTTGCTTTTCTCCGGTCACACTTGCGTTGCCTTTGTTTCCCACCTCTTTTGCCAATCATTAAATGTCCTGCTTGAAACACAGTTTAACGGTTTGCCGTAGGAAGGTTGCCCGCGTTGACATCGGTGGTAAAAGCTGATACAGTGAGTTTGGCTGAATGGGGGTGACTAAAGTGGAGAATATCGAAGGTACCCGCGAAAAGGTCCGTGAAATTCTTGCTGAGGGCCGCCCAGAGCGGCTCCGTGACTTCCTGCTTGGAATGCACTACGCCGACTTGGCGGAGGTACTGCGCACCCTTGAACTGGATGAGCGGGTGCGGTTGCTCAGTCAACTGGATAGTGAGCAGGCCGCTCAGGTCTTGTTTGAACTGGACCGAGAGGATATTCTCCCGCTTTTGGAAGCCTTGGGTCCCCAGGTCAGCGCTTTGGTTTTGCAGGAGATGTCCACCGACGACGCCGCCGACCTGATCGGCGACCTTCCTGACGATCAGCAGGAACGTTACCTCGGCTTGATGTCCGGCGAGGAAGCCGAAGATATTGCGGAGTTGCTTGAGTACGACGAGCAAACGGCCGGCGGGATTATGACCACCGAGTTTGTGGCCATCAACAAGGAGTTGACCGCTGACGAGGCCATCAAGTATCTGCGGGAAACGGCGCCTGACGCCGAAACGGTGTATTACGTATATGTGGTGAACGACCAAAACCAACTGGTAGGAGTAATCTCACTGCGGGAATTGATCCTGTGTGCTCCCGACACGCGGGTCGGCGACGCAATGCGCACTAACGTGATCAGTGTCAATGTCCACACCGACCAGGAGGAAGTGGCCCGCGTAGTGGCCAAGTACGACTTTCTGGCTATCCCGGTCGTCGGTGACAACGGGGAATTGCTTGGCATCATCACCGTTGACGACGTGGTGGATGTCATTCAGGAGGAGGCCACCGAGGACTTCCTGCGGTTGGCGAACGTGCACCAGGAGCGGTACCTGGAACTGGGAGATTTACAGCGGGCCGGACGCCGCCTCCCCTGGCTGATCGCACTCCTGTTTGGCGCGCTGCTGGCCGGCAGTGTGATTCAGTTCTTCGAGGACACCTTGATCGGTGTAGTAGCCCTGGCCTTTTTCATGCCGGTAATGGCCGGCGGTCCCGGAAACGTTGCTACCCAGACCCTGGCGGTGGTGGTGCGCGGCCTGGCGACCGGAGAAGTGGATTCCCGGCGGGTTTTCTGGGTCATCTTCAAGGAAGTCCGTGTCGGCTTGATCGTGGGGGTAGTTAGCGGTCTGATCCTGGCCGGAATCGCGACCGTCTGGCAGGATTTAACCCTGGGCGTGGTGGTCGGCAGTTCCCTGGCGTTGGGTATGGTGGTGGCCACCGTTATCGGCAGTCTTTTTCCGCTGTTGATCAGCCGGCTGGGAGTAGATCCAGCCCTGGCTTCCGGACCGTTTATCACCACGGTTATGGATGTAATCAGCCTCATGATTTACTTCACCATGGCTTCCCTCGTGTTTTTCCGCTTTATGGGCTAGTCCGGGGCACCGGGCTTTTCCGGAGCATGAAACTGCTCTCCCCAGCGACCGGCCAGGTTATGATCCACACCTAGTTGATCCAGGACACGGGCGGTGGTGAATCTTACCAAATCCTCCACGGTTGCGGGGCGAAGGTAGAACGCCGGTACCGGGGGCATTACGACGACCCCGATGCGGGCGAGCTTGAGCATGTTTTCCAGGTGGATTGGGCTTAGGGGAGTTTCTCGCGGGAGCAGGACAAGGCGCCGCCGTTCCTTAATAGTCACGTCGGCCGCCCGCAGGATAAGGTTTTCGGCGTAACCGTGGGCCAGTCCGGCCAGGGTCTTCATGCTGCACGGGGCGATAACCATTCCGTGGTGCTGAAAGGAACCGCTAGCGATGGCGGCGGCGCAGTCATCCTCGCGGTAGCAGACCGTAGCGTGAGCGGACACCTGGTCAGGTTCGAGGCCGGTTTCCTGCCGGATAATGTATCTGGCGGCCCGACTGATTACCAGGTGGGTTTCCACCCGGCATTCCGCCAGCACCTTAAGAATGCTGATGCCGTAGACGGCTCCCGAGGCACCCGTCATGGCTACCACAATCCGCATGCGTTTTCTGCCTCCTTCCGGTACCTTTCCTGCCAGGCAGGGTTTTAGCTGGAAAGCCTTGTATATATGTATAGTATAAGATTTTAATGGGCTCGCGTTTTAAATGTAAAGGAAGATCCGTCTGTGAAACTTTACCACGCCGAGGCCATTGTGCTGCGCACGATTGCCGTTCGGGAAGCTGACCGAGTGTTGGTGCTCCTCACCAGGGAGTATGGGAAGCTACGGGTCTGGGCTCACGGTGCGGCGCGTCCCACCAGCCGCAAGCGCGGCGCTGTGCAGCCTTTCTGCCGGTCACGTTTCCTGCTGGAACGGAGCCGGGAGATTGACGTGGTACGTCAGGCCGAGGTGTTGGAGAACTTTGCGGTGTTGCACGCCGACCTGAAAACCTTGAGCTTAGCCGGTTACCTGTGTGAACTGGTGGACGGTTTCGCCCCCGAGGGGCAGCCGGACCCCGGTTTTTATCGTTTGCTTCTCCAGGCGCTGCGACGCCTGGGCGGCGAGAAACAGGAACTGCTGGTCCGGTTCTTTGAGAGTCGCGTTCTTGTGCTGGCGGGACTCCGTCCCGAATTGGGGGTGTGTGCCGCTTGCGGTAACCGACCTGCCGCCGGATACCTCCGGATTAGCCCGGCGCAGGGCGGTGTGCTTTGCGGGCCGTGCCAGACTAAAGAACCGACCGCTCCCGTCTGTCGTCCGGCTACCCTTCAAGTGCTGGGCAAGATGCTGGACTGGCCGCTTGACCGAATCTGGCGGCTAAGGGTGGACGCCGGGACAAGGCGCGAATTAGCCGCCGTTTTGCACTCCTATCTGTGTCATCACCTCGAGCGCGAGCCGAAAAGCCTGATTTTCTTGCGTAAACTGGGAGATGAAGCTTGATTTCCGCTATGAGTAAAATGGTTCCGGGCAAATAGGGTCGGGCAGGGGGTCACGTGAACCGTTAATAACTTCTTTCAATACGAACTAATGTTTTGTATAATTCGTAATGCCCCCCCGTAAGTCAAGACAAAATCGGCTGGTTTCCAAGGGAGTTGGCTAAACTATGAATAAACTAAACAGCATCAGGGTTAAAGTGATTGTCCTGCTGGCGCTGGCACTGGTAACTTTAATCGTCACCAGCGGCTTTACTTTACACCAGGCCGGACAGATTCAAGAACAGCAGCTTTACCGGGCTTTAAAAGAAACAGCTGCGGCTAATAGTAAACTGCTGGATAAGGAAATAGAATCGCATTTGGAAATGCTGTACACATGGAGTGCTTCCCCGGCGCTTAAAGATGAAGACATAAATAACGCGTTAGCACATTTAAAAGCGGTACTCGACAATAAAAAAAGCTACTACATGTTCCACTCCATGGGTCTGGCGGATGTGGAAGGCCGTGCTACAGAAGCCCTGGGCGGTCAGCAGTTTGATGCAGGGGGCAGTGGCTGGTTTAAGGATATTGCTGCCGGGCGCGAATATGCCGTTACTCCACCCGCGCCTTGTAAGATTTATGGAGGATTGAAAAGAGTGGTGCTGGCCGTACCGGTAACCAGGGACGGCCAGTTATACCGGGTGCTTTATGCCCGAATTGCGCTGGAAGATTTGTCGGATTTGGTAGCTCCTATGAAGTACGGGGAAAAAGGGCGGGCTTTTGTGCTGGATGAAAACGGCATTGCGGTTGCTCACCCCCACGAAGACATGCTGCTGCGGGATTATACCAGGGAAAGTGAGGACGGGGTTATCACGGCAGAGATGGCTGCTGCCGGCCGCCGGGTGATAGAGGAAAAGTCCGGGTTGGTGGAATACATCTACAGGGGTGTGGATTCCATCCTCAGTTATCATCCCGTACCCAGCACGGGCTGGATTATGGTCACTGCGGCCGACCGGAACGAAGTTTTTGCCGAAACAGATGCCCTGACTGCCAAACTGGCGGCAGGGATAGCCGGGGTAGCCCTGATACTGCTGGCCCTGGGTTGGTACGTGGCCGGCAGGATAACCCGCCCGCTGCAGAACTTGAGCGCTGCTGCCGATAAACTGGCTCAGGGAGATTTGGATAACGAAATTGCAGTGGAAACCAAAGATGAAACCGGCCAGCTGGCGAGGACCTTTGAAAAAATGCGGCTGAGCCTCAAAGAGTTAATCGGTAATACTGCTCAGGCCAGCGCTAAAGTATCCGATATTGCTAAATCTCTGGCAAACCAGGCCGAGCAAACCGCAGCGGCAGCGGCTGAAAACGCCTCCAGTGTGACCGAGGTATCCGCCACCGTGGACGCCGTGGCGGAAAACATCAAAGCAGTGTCCAGCCAGGCTGAAGAAGCCAGCCGGCAGGCCGGGCAGGGGCAGCAAAATATTACTACCGTTAATCAAACCATGCAGGAAATAGAACAGTCGGTGGGCAAAGTGGCTGTATCGGTGGGCTCGCTGAACCAGTCCATTAAAGAAGTGGAACGGTTTGTAACGGTAATCAACGGCATAGCGGAGCAGACCAACCTGCTGGCGCTGAACGCGGCCATTGAGGCAGCCCGGGCCGGCGAGGCGGGCAAAGGGTTTGCGGTAGTGGCCGAAGAAGTGCGCAAACTGGCTGAAAACTCGGCCCAATCGGCGGGAGAAATCAACCGCATCATTGCCGAAATACAGCGACAGTCGGAACAAGCAGCAGTAGATATGGAAGCCGGCCGCGAGAAGGTAAGCCAGGGTGGTCAGGTAGTGCAACAGGTGAGTCAATCATTTAACAAAATCATTCAGCTGGTGCAGGACTTGAACCGAAAAGCCCAGGACGTAGCTGCCGCGACTGGTGAGATGGCGGAAGCGGTGCAAAACATAGCCGCCACCACTGAAGAACAGACGGCGTCAATGGAAGAAGTATCTGCTTCGGCTGCTGAATTAAACAACACGGCGGCCGAAATGGATAAAATATTGAAAAGATACAGGTAAAAGAGCGCATTGCGAAGCGCGCCAAGGAATCAGGCCGTATCCCGGTGACCCGCTCGAACAAGCACTTCCAGAGGGACGGCATAAACCACGCGAACGGACAGGCTACAACAACTCCAACGCCAGTGCCTGGGTGCGCTTGCAACGGGGCACTTGAGGCGGAGGATACAGAGCGGTTTGAAAAAGATGGGGTTTGAGCTTGTGCGTTGGCCCTGACGGTAATGCAGGTAAATAGCCGCGGGCCGGCGACGACAAAAACAAGACGCCTAACTTAAGAAACCCGATTAGGACGGTCTTGGGCCAGGCCCGGCCGGGAAAATGGTTATTGTCGTATCAGATGTGGGTGTTGCCCTTCCGAGAGACAAAATCGCTGACAACGCTATTTTGAAAAACTTGACTTTTGGTTCCTTGAGTGATATTTTCTCTTGTTCAGGAGTTTGCGTTTAGACCCATAGTTCGTAATTGTGTAATTTCTATAACTAACATCTAAAGAAGGTGATCGCTCTGCACTTTCAGGACCTGATTCTGACCCTGGACCGTTTCTGGGGGGAGCGGGGTTGTATCATCCTGCAACCCTATGATGTGGAGAAGGGTGCGGGAACTATGAACCCCGCCACTTTTCTGCGGGTACTGGGCCCCGAACCCTGGAACGTCGCCTACGTGGAACCGTCCCGCCGACCGACCGACGGCCGCTACGGCGAAAACCCCAACCGGCTCCAGCACTACTACCAGTACCAGGTGATCCTAAAACCCTCGCCCGACGACGTGATCGACACTTACCTAGACAGCCTGCGGGCGATCGGCATCAACCCGCTGGAACACGATATCCGCCTGGTGGAGGACAACTGGGAGTCACCCACCCTGGGTGCCTGGGGTCTGGGTTGGGAAGTTTGGCTGGACGGAATGGAGATTACCCAGTTCACTTACTTCCAGCAGTGCGGCGGGTTCGACCTGAAACCGGTTTCGGCGGAAATTACCTACGGACTGGAACGGCTGGCCCTGTATCTGCAAGGTTGCGACAGTGTATTTGATATCACCTGGACCGAGGGACTTACTTACCGGGACGTGCATTTCCAGGGTGAGGTAGAACATTCCCGTTACAACTTTGAAATCGCCGACACCGAAATGCTGCACGACCTTTTTGATAGTTACGAACGAGAGGCCCAGCGCATTTTGGCACAGGGTCTGGTATTGCCGGCTTACGACTACGTGCTGAAGTGTTCCCACTGTTTTAACTTGTTGGATGCACGCGGTGCCATCAGTGTTACTGAGCGTACCGGGTACATCGCCCGGGTGCGCGCGCTGGCCCGCGGCTGTGCCCGGGCCTACGTGGCGCAGCGGGAGCAACTCGGTTTTCCGCTCCTTAGGGGAGGTGCACCCGATGGCGCGTGATTTCGTGCTCGAGATTGGGACCGAGGAAATCCCGGCCCGTTTTCTGCCTCTTGCACTAGAGGACCTGGCCGCCAAGGCCGGTGATCTTCTGGCAGAATACCGGCTGGCGTACGAGGGGGTGGCGGTGTACGGCACCCCCCGGCGGCTGGCCCTGAGTGTCCGTAACCTGGCGCCTAGCCAGGCACCCCTGGTCCGGGAAGTGAAGGGACCGCCCCGGAAAGCGGCCTTTGACATCGACGGCAAACCTACTAAGGCGGCGGTGGGGTTTGCCCGCACCCAGGGCGTAGCCGTAGACGACTTGGTTACGCGGCTGGTAGGCCAGGTGGAGTATGTTTTTGCGGTGCGGGAGGAGACCGGGCGTCCGGCGGCCGAGGTTTTGGCCGAGCTTTGTCCCCGGTTGATCAGCACCCTGTCTTTTCCGAAATCTATGCGCTGGGGTAGCCTGGATTTCCGGTTTATCCGCCCGATCCGTTGGCTGCTTTGCCTTTACGGTCCGGAGGTGATCGAATTCGAGACGGCGGGCGTCCGGTCCGGGCGGCATACCTGGGGCCATCGTTTCCTGGGCGGCGGGCGGTTGCCGGTCCCCGACGCCGGCAGTTGGTTTAAGCTCCTGGAAGAGAACTATGTACTGGTGGATCCGGTGCAGCGCCGGCAGTTGATCTGGGATCAGGTGCAAAAGGTGGCCGCCGCGGAAGGTGGCACTGTGGAAGAGGACCCGGAACTCCTGGCGGAGGTGGCCGATCTCCTGGAATATCCCACCGTTTTTTGTGGGCGCTTTCCGGAGAGCTATCTCGAACTCCCAGAACCGGTGCTGGTGACCCCCATGCGGGAGCACCAGCGGTATTTCCCGGTACGGGGTGCTAACGGGCGGCTTCTGCCGCGGTTCATCGGTGTACATAACGGTACGCCGGAACATCTAGACCTGGTACGGTCCGGAAATGAAAAGGTGCTCCGGGCTAGACTGGCCGATGCCGCCTTTTTCTTCCACGAGGACTTGGCGACACCCTTAACGGAAAGAGGTACTGCTCTCCGGAAGGTGGTTTTCCAGGAGGGCTTGGGTACCATGCACGAAAAGGTTGAACGTTTGGTTGCCCTGGTGGGCTATCTGGCCGAAAAACTGGAATTGGACCCTGACGCCCGGCAGCAAGCACTACGGGCGGCGGCCCTCAGCAAGAACGACCTGGTGACCAACATGGTCTACGAGTTTCCCGAACTCCAGGGAATTATCGGACGGGAGTACGCCCTTCGTGGTGGGGAAGACCCGGTGGTGGCCGAAGCGATCCGGGAACAGTATCTGCCGGCTCCGGGTAGAGATGAACTGCCGCGGACGGGGCCAGGGCTGGTGCTGGCGCTGGCCGACCGGGCGGACAACCTGGTAGGGGCTTTCGGTCGGGGTATTCAACCTACCGGTTCCCAGGACCCCTATGCCTTGCGCCGCCAAGCTTTGGGCATCTGTTACCTGGTGCTGGACACGCCGGTTTACCTGGATCTCGAGGACCTGTTCCGGGAGACGCACGCGGCGTACGGTGACCGTTTGACCGTAGGGGTTGACGAGACGGTGACCGCGCTGATGGAGTTTTTTGGGCAGCGCCTGCGTGGTCTTTTCCAGGATCGGGGTTTGGCCTACGACGTCGTGGAGGCCGTGTTGGCGGCGGGTTATACCGATATACGCGACGCCTGGGAACGGGGAGTGGCACTGTCCGGCTTCCGCGTCCACCCGGCTTTTGAGGATATTTGCACCGCCTTCACCCGGGCTTATAACTTGGCCCGAAAAACGAAAAACTTCCGGGTGGCCCCGGCGTTATTTACCGATCCGGCGGAGGATGCCCTGTACCGCGCTTGGCAGGTGGTCCGGGACCGCGTGATGGACGAGGTCGCCAAACGCCGATATGACCAAGCGCTGGCCGTTTTGGCCGAGCTGCGTGCGCCGGTAGATCGTTTCTTTGACGCGGTGCTGGTGATGGTTGATGATCCGGACGTGCGCGCCAACCGCTTGGCGCTGTTAAATCTCATCGTCGGCTTATGTAGCCGTATCGCGGACTTCTCTAAAATCGTAAAGGGTTAAGGTGGCAGAATACAGAAGTCAGCGGTAAATCTGGATTGTGAATGCTGGTTTAGCAGGGCTGCTTGCAGGAAAACGGCCATATAATCTAGTATAAAGCAAAAATTGTTGTACCCTCAACGGGGTAATGATGCGGCATATTACTCCGGCGTAACCTCAACGGGGTAATGGTGCGGTATATTACTCCGGGGGAGGAATGAAAGCACATGGAATTGACCAAACGACAAGAAGCGATCTTGCAAATTGTCAAGGAAAATGAACCAATTACCAGCGAACAGATTGCCGAACGGCTCTCCCTGACGCGGGCTACCCTGCGCCCGGACTTGGCTATCTTGACCATGGCCGGGTTGTTGGAGGCTCGTCCCCGCGTGGGGTACTTTTGCAGCGGCAAGTCGCCTAACCGAATCATTGCTCAGAAGCTGCGCCGGGTAGAGGTGGGTAGCGTGCAGTCTCTCCCGGTGGTGGTACGGGAAGACACTTCCACCCACGACGCGATTGTGACGATGTTTCTAGAGGACTGCGGGACGCTGTTCGTGGTGGACGGGCACGGGTTTCTGTCGGGTGTCGTTTCGCGTAAGGATCTGCTCAAGCTGAGCATCGGCGGTCTCCATGATCTGCAAAAGCTACCAATCGGCGTGGTAATGACCCGGATGCCCAATGTGGTTACCGTGGAGAGCGGCGAGAGTGTTTGGCAGGCCGCCAAGAAACTGGTCACCCACGAGGTGGATGCGGTGCCGGTGGTACGCCGGGTGACTGCGCCGGACGGCGCCGAGGGCTTGGAAGTTGTGGGTCGCTTTAGCAAGACCAACATTGTCCGACTGTTTGTGGAACTCGGGGAAAGCACGTAAAGGGGGACAAACGCTTTGCGTTTCGATGATGCGCGTCCGGTGATTTACATTGTTTCCGATTCGATTGGGGAAACGGCCGAGTTGGTAGCCCGGGCGGCTGCCAGCCAGTTCGACCACGGTCGGGTAGAGATCAGGCGCGTTCCGTATCTGACCGAGCCGGATGACGTCCGCGAGGTCGTGGAGGAGGCCAGCGGCTTTCCGAGTATGATCGTTTTTACCCTAGTGCTACCCGAACTGCGCGAGGCTTTACTCCGGGAGGCCGCAGCGCGGAATATCCAGGCCGTGGACATTATGGGGCCGGTGATGCAGGCGCTGGCCTCCATCAGTAACAGCGCGCCGCGCCTGGAGCCGGGGCTGATGCGCAAGGTAGACGAGGAATATTTCCGGCGGGTGGAAGCGATCGAGTTTGCGGTTAAGTACGACGACGGCAAGGATCCCCGGGGTATCCTCCAGGCCGATCTGGTGGTGTTGGGCGTGTCTCGCACCGGCAAAACGCCCCTATGTATGTACCTGGCGCATAAGCGCCTAAAGGCGGCTAACATCCCGTTGGTACCGGAGGTGGCGCCACCGGAGGAGATTTTCTCCCTGGCGCCCCACCGCTTGATCGGTCTGAACATCGACGCGCGGCAACTGGTGGGTATCCGGCGGGAGCGGCTCAAAGCGTTGGGACTGCCCCCGGATGCCGGCTACGCCCAGAGCGAACGGGTACTAAAAGAGCTGGACTACGCCCGGAAGATCTTTCAGCGCGCAGGCGCCTCGGTGATTGACGTCACCAACAAGGCGGTGGAGGAAACGGCCGGCAAGGTTCTGGAGATTTTCTACAGGGGTGAACGGTACCGCTCGGAGTAAGCGCCTGGAGGTGGGGCTTTGGCGGAACTGCGGTTGTTTTGGGCTTTAAATCTCCCCACCGCTCTAAAGGCAGAATTGGCCGTGTTTCAAGACCAATTGAAAAAAATCTGCCCCGACGCAAAATGGGTGCAGCAGGAAAATCTGCACCTGACGGTGAAGTTTCTGGGTGCGGTTGAGGCTTCCAACCTGGCGGTGCTGACGCGGACGGTGGCGGAGAACATTGCCGCGTTGAAGCCGTTTTGGTTGGAATTGACGGGTTGGGGGATTTTCGGGCGCCCGGCACGCGTACTCTGGGTCGGCGTGGGCGGGGACACGGAACAGCTTTGGGAGTTGTGGAAGCGGGTGGAAAAGGCGGTACTACCGCTGGGTTTTGCGGCGGAAAAGAAGGGGTTTTCGCCGCACTTGACCCTGGCCCGATTTCGGACGCCCCCGAACCTGGCCGCTTTGCGACAGCAGGCCGATGCCCTCGCGAACGAGAGAAGTTCTTGGGGAGGATTCGTTGTCGACCGGGTTGACCTAATGCAGAGTACCCTCACCCGGCAGGGGCCCATTTACCGGGTGGTGGCGATGGTTGGTCTGCAGGGATCGTAGTCTGGGCTTATAGGGGGCCAAAAAGTTTTTCGGAATCAGTACTCTTTCAGGCTGTCTCCGAGTATGGAACGAATGTGGAAATATAGTGGGCTAACTCCGGCAGATGGGACGCATTGGGGTGGCTTTGGGGATTTGGAGGTTCGCCTAGGAAGGGATGGGTGCTTGTGTTGGTGGTGGCGATTAACGGGAGTCCGCGGAAAGACGGAAATACGGCACAAATGTTGAAGGCTGCCTTAGACAAGGCCGACGACCTGGGCGTTGATACAGCCTTCCTGCAGGTTTCGGAAGCGATCAAGGAGTTGAAGGTTCCTTACTGCATTCATTGCTCCAGTCCCTGTAGGGGCGTCTGCTACGAGGGTACAAAGCTGGAGGAGATGTTTGATCTTTTGCGCCGGGCGGATGGATTGATCCTGGGCAGTCCGGTCTACTTCGGCACGGTTGCGGCTCCACTTAAGGCTTTTTGGGATAAAACACGCCGGATACGCAAAGAGTTGGCGTTGCTAAACGTGGTGGGAGGGGCAGTAGCCGTGGGGGGATCCCGTTTTGGAGGGCAAGAGACCACGCTGCGGGCGATGCACGATATGATGCTCACCCAGGGGATGACCCTGGTGGGAGACGGTCATTTCAGCGGTGACGCCGGACATCATGGTGCTTGTGCGCAGCAACCCGCCGGGGATGACCATCAGGTATTCGAGCGAACACGACTGTTGGTGCAGCGGGTGGTAGAGGTCGCCCGTGCAACGGCCGATCTCCGCAGGATGAACAGAGTGGCCGTACACGGTTGATGGACTCCCCGGGTCTCTCCGAGCCCGGGGTTTTCTGTTCCGGACCGGGCTATTCCGGCAGGTGCCTTGCTTTAAGGGGGGGTAGCCGATGGCCAGTTGCAAAGTGGAACCGCGCTTGAGAACGGAGGAGTGGGAGGCGAAGACCCTTTCACCTTACGCCTGCCGAAGTGCCGCCAGTCGTGGGCGGGAGCGCCCCGAAGAGGAGTGCAGTGTGCGTACCGTTTTCCAGCGTGACCGCGATCGCATCATCCATTCTAAGAGCTTTCGGCGGTTGAAACACAAGACCCAGGTGTTTATCATTCCGGAAGGTGATCATTTCCGGACCCGACTCACCCACACTCTGGAGGTGGCGCAGATCGCCCGGACCATCGCCCGCGCGCTGCGGCTGAACGAAGATTTGACCGAAGCCATTGCGCTGGGCCACGATTTGGGGCATACTCCTTTCGGACACACCGGGGAGGCGGCCTTGAACGCGGTACATCCGGGCGGTTTTCGGCACAATGAACAAAGCCTGCGGGTGGTGGAGCACCTGGAGGGTGGCTGTGGCCTGAATCTGACCTGGGAGGTGCGGGACGGCATCTTAAACCACACCGGTCCGAATCGGCCCGCGACGCTGGAGGGCCAAGTGGTGCGCATCGCGGACCGCATCGCCTACATCAACCACGATATCGACGACGCCCTGCGCGGCGGGGTGTTGACGGTGGATGAACTGCCGGCCGATTGCCTCGACGTTTTGGGGCACACCCACCGCAACCGGATTAACACCATGATCGTGGATCTGATCGAGTCCAGCTGCGAGCGGCCCGAAATCACCCTTTCTCCACGGGTCGGCCAGGCAATGGACCGGTTGCGGGATTTTATGTTTGCTAGAGTATACTTGAGTTCCGCGGCGAAGCAGGAGGAAGGTAAGGCCCGGCACGTGGTCCAGTATCTTTACCGCTACTTCATGGAGCACCCGGATGCTCTGCCGGCCGAATTCCGCCGGCGGGCGGAAACTGCCGGCGGTTCGTGGGCCCAGGTGGTGTGTGATTATATTGCGGGGATGACCGACCGTTATGCGGTGGCGGTGTTTCAGGATTTGTTTGTGCCCCAAGGTTTTCCGGTGTTCCGGGAGCTCTAAAAATTGTCGACGCAGAGCAGGAAATTGAGATGAAAGGCGCGAATCAATCAGGTAGTGGATACTGGCTTAGCGGGTGGTCCTTGTGAGCGGGATGATCCCCGAAACATTGGTGGCAGAGGTCTTCGCCCGGACGGACATTCTGGATGTGATCTCTGAGTACGTGCGTCTGGAGAAGAAAGGACGCCATCACTTGGGGCTCTGCCCGTTCCACCAGGAGAAGACGCCGTCCTTCACGGTGACACCCGAACGACAGATGTTCTACTGTTTTGGCTGCGGGGTGGGAGGCAACGTCTTTAAGTTTCTGATGCTTAAAGAAAACCTTACTTTTCCCGAAAGCGTAAGGTTCCTGGCTAAGCGTGCGGGGGTGCACATTCCGGAGGTTACCTCCCCCCGGGACGAAAAGTTGGAGAGGTTTTTCCAGGTTAACGAATGGGCCCGGGATTATTTCCGGCAGCAACTGGAGTCGAGGGAGCAGGGTGCTCCCGCGCGGGATTACCTGGCCCGGCGAGGTATTACCCCTGAAATCCGGGATGAATTCCAGCTTGGTTTTGCCCCGCCGAGGTGGGATGCACTGGTTAACTACCTGACCAGGAAGGGCTGTCGTGCCGAGGATTTGGTAGTGCTGGGGTTGGTGAACCGGGGGGAAAGGGGAACTTACTACGACCGCTTTCGCAACCGCATCATCTTTCCGGTATGGAACGCGTCGGGGCGGGTGATCGGCTTCGGAGGACGGGTGCTGGACGACAGCCAGCCGAAGTACCTCAATTCTCCAGAGACGCCGGTGTTTCACAAGGGGCAGGTGCTTTACGCCCTGCACCTGGCGCGTCAAGCGATACGTAACGAGGGTTGTGTGGTAATTGTTGAAGGTTACTTGGACGCCATCACGGCCCACCAGTACGGTATCCGGAATACGGTGGCTTCGTTAGGCACCAGTCTGACGCAGGACCAGGGCCGGCTGTTAATGCGGTACACCATGGATGCCTTGATTGCTTACGACGCGGACGCGGCTGGGGTTGCGGCCACCATTCGGAGCCTGGATTTGCTTCAGGAACTCGGTTGCCGGGTGAGGGTGGTCAGCGTACCGGAGGGTCAGGATCCCGACGGATTTCTACGGGAGGCGGGCGTTACGGGCTGGCGGCAATTGGTTGCTGGAGCCACACCTTTACTGGAATATAAGCTGGCCAGAATCGCAGCCCGGACCGGTACGGCAACGGCGGCCGAAAGGCTGGCGGCCCTGAGGGAAGTGATACCCAATCTGCACGCCTTATCAAGTGAGGTGGAACGGGAGGAAGGTTTTCAGATCGCAGCCAGGACCCTGGGCGTAACGTGGGAAACCATTCGCGGTGAATATCGCCGGTTTACGTCCCACACCAAAGGAAATTGGGCAAAAACGGATAAAATTGCTAAAAAGCTGCATAATATAGTTACTAAGCCGTCCCAGGCTAGGGAAAAAGCCGAAACTGGCATCCTGCGCATCGTTCTGCATAATCCCTCGTTATTGGAGACGGTGAAACAGGAGTTGGGCGATGCGTTTTTTAAAAACGGCAGACATCAGCGTATCTTCGAAACCTATCTGCGGTATTATAATCAACCCGGTTTTGCGCCGGCGCTGCTGGCTAATTACTTGGAGGAAACCGAACAGGAAATCTTTAATGCCCTGATGGGGCGGGAGCTGGACGCCAAAGACCAGCAGTCGGAGTTAAAAGCATATATTGAAGCAATTAAACGTCTGAACATCCGGGAAAAAAGAAGGGAACTCCTGGACGACCTGGCCGCCGCTGAAAGGGCGGGCGACCGGGAACGGGTGAACCGGCTGATGCAGGAGATTCAAGAGGTTTCCAAGACACCCTAGAGAGGGGGGAGCAAGTGTGAGGGAAGAGGCGCAAATCTACATACAGGATCTCGTGGAAAAGGGCAAGCAGCGGGGGTCGCTGACTTACAACGAGGTGATGGACACCCTGCAGAGCATTGACTTGACCCCCGACCAGATTGACGACGTGTACGAAAAACTCGCCGGCGAAGGGATTGACGTGGTTCCGGACGGCCCGGAACTGGTGCCCTTGGTTGATGATGAAGCGCACGAAGGAGAGCCGGAAGCGGAGATTGCGGTTCCGGAAGGCATCGACATTGATGACCCGGTACGTATGTACCTGAAGGAGATCGGGCGTATTCCCCTGTTGACTCCGGATGAAGAGGTTGAACTGGCCAAAAGGATGGAGGCGGGGGACGAAGAGGCCAAACGGCGCTTGATTGAGGCTAACCTTCGTCTGGTGGTCAGTATCGCCAAACGGTATGTGGGTCGAGGTATGCTCTTCTTGGACCTGATCCAGGAGGGTAATCTTGGTCTGATCAAGGCCGTGGAGAAGTTTGACTACCGTAAGGGCTACAAGTTCAGCACTTACGCTACGTGGTGGATCCGGCAGGCCATCACCAGGGCGATTGCGGACCAGGCGCGGACGATCCGTATCCCGGTGCACATGGTTGAAACCATCAACAAGCTCATCCGGGTCTCGCGGCAGTTGCTGCAGGAGTTGGGGCGCGAACCCATGCCCGAGGAGATCGCCCGGGAGATGGACATCTCGGAAGAGAAGGTGCGCGAGATCATGAAGATCGCGCAAGAGCCGGTTTCCCTGGAGACGCCGATCGGGGAAGAGGAAGACTCCCACCTGGGGGATTTCATCGAGGATCAGGACGCCCAAGCACCGGCCGAAGAAGCATCCTTTACCTTGCTCCGGGAACAGCTGGACGATGTTTTAAAAACCCTTACCGAAAGGGAGCAGCGTGTGCTCCGGCTACGGTTCGGGTTGGACGACGGCCGGGCGCGGACACTCGAGGAAGTGGGTCAGGAGTTTGGCGTAACGCGGGAGCGTATCCGGCAGATAGAAGCCAAAACACTCCGGAAACTGCGGCACCCCAGCCGGAGCAAGAAACTGAAGGACTACCTGGAATAATGAAAGCGGCCCCCACATTGACGGCGGGGCCGTTATTAGTTTATAATGAACCTTGCACGACTTTGCGGGCCCATAGCTCAACGGTCAGAGCATCCGGCTCATAACCGGCTGGTTCCAGGTTCGAATCCTGGTGGGCCCACCAAAAGCAGGCAAAAGGGGCGATTAGCTCAGGGGGAGAGCACCTGCCTTACAAGCAGGGGGTCGCAAGTTCAAATCTTGCATCGCCCACCAGAAACCAAAGGCTCCCATTTAGTTTGGGGGCTTTTCCATTCTACAAGACTTTTTTGCAATGGTTCTTTTGAATCATTCCAGGCTGTGACCATAACCGAGGTAGTTTAGATTGGTTTCGTAACATGCAGCAGTCTCAAGCCTTTAGGGTTTGGGATTCTTGTTTGTAACGCCGTGTTAATGGCCAGTATAAAAT
>DFNH01000040.1 GCA_002375985.1 Firmicutes bacterium UBA3572
AACGGCCGGGGGCAAGGAATGGGTCCGGGTCTGGGTAACGGGGCAGGCCAAGGTCTTGGTTTCCGCGGTGGAGTGAACCGGTAATTACCGGTTCACTCTACTTCATGCACCCGCCTCTATCCATCCGGACAGTCAGCTATCTCCTGCTTTTTGTAGACGCCCGTGCCCGGTGTCAATGGCCATTTAAAAATCCGCACTTTTGACCACTAGAAAGTCGTCATTTTTGGTCACGAAAAGTCGTCAACTAGATTCTGGAAGCTGTCATTATCCCTCCTTACCGTCAGTGGGTCTGAGCGGCACCAGACGGTTGCGCACCCGGTAGCTGTCCCCGCGCAGGGTGATCACGTGGGCGTGGTGGAGCAGCCGATTCAAGAGCGCCGCAGCCGTGCCGGGGCTGGCAAACAAGGTGCCCCAGTCGCTGAAATCCAGGTTGCTCGTGTTCAAGTTTGACACCTTAATTTTAGAAAGCCCCGTATATCAAGGCTTCCCGAGCACGACCGAAAGGCGTACCACCACACTTCCCCCGGGGGGTGATCACAGCTCCACCACCTGGGATGACACCCGAAGGCCCACGGCCTTGAAGGCCCAGTAGGCTTCGCCTTTGAGTGCGGTGCGGGCAATGAAGTCCTTGCCGTTTACCGCCAGGCGCACGTAATCGAGCTCCCGGCGGACCCGGCCGTGGTTGAGATCCGGCCTGCCTGGCGGCAGACAGGCCGGACGGCCTGCAGGAGTTGCCGGAGCCGGCACTTCAGGTCTGTCAAGCTTGAGCTTGAAGTGGGAATTTTTTTCGAGATTTTAAGGATTATTCACACAGACTCCTAGGCGGTGGCGATCTACCGCCGCGTTTGGCGGCCGTTGGCGCGCCAATAATGACCGGCAACTCCGAACCGTTCGCCTGCGGGGTTTTACTGTGTTATTGCGTGCGTTGTACCGGCGTTTACGGCTGCAAGAGGTCGTGAAAGACCAAGTCTGGCCAATATTGACTGGAGATTTGTTTTCATTATATTATACAATATTATACAAGAATATAAATTGTCACATACTTTTTCTTTGGGGTGAAGGACATCCGCATCGTCGAGGCCTACGTTGGCGAATACGCCAGCGGGAAGAGCGAGGTCGCCATCAACAGGGCCCTTGAACTAGCCCGGACCGGACGGCCGGTTACCCTGGTGGACCTGGACCTGGTTGAGCCCTGCTACACCCTCCGTCCCCTCAAAAAAGAACTTGAGGAACAGGGTATTAACGTCCTGGCTTGGGAAACGCGGGACGCGGTAGGGCTCGGGGAGACGGGCAACATCCTCCGGGCAGAAGTTCCTTGGGCCTTGCGGCGGCCGGGCCATGTGGTGTTTGATGTGGGGTATGGTGTCGGGGGTGCCCGAACCCTTGACCTCGTGGAAGGAATCGACCAGGAGCCGTTGTTCCGGATTCTGGCGGTGGTCAATACCAGCCGGCCCATGACCATGACGGTGGAAAATGTCGTGGACTACGTGCGGAACCTGGGTCCGGTGCACGGCTTGATTAACAACACACACCTCGGTGACGAGACCACGGCCGATATCGTTCAGCAAGGCGCACAGACGGTTGCGGAGGCCGGGCGCAGGCTGGGCATTCCGGTCGTCGCCACCACGGCGGTGGCCGAAGTGGCGGCCGTAATCGGCCCTGTGGATTGCGAGAATAACCCTGTCCGAGTGCTCAAGCGCTATATGCCGCGTGCTTTTTGGTAGTGGGCAGGAGATTATCAGGGAGGTAGATAGAAATATGGCCGGTGTCCCGGTCCCTGGAGACAAGCGGGTTTTCATGACGGGCAACGAGGTGGTGGCCTATGCGGCGGTGGCCGCCAGGGCGGACATCATGTACGGATACCCAATTACGCCGCAGAACGAGGTAATGCATTACTGGACCCGGTTGGCGCCGAAGTATGAAAAGCGATTCTTGCAGACCGAGGACGAACTCTCGGCGGGCTTTACCACCATTGGGGGGGTGATGGCAGGCAGAAAAGCCTTTACCGCCACGGCCGGTCCCGGCAACGTCCTGATGCAGGAACCCATGGCCATGGCCGAAATGATGCGCCTGCCGGTGGTGGTGGTGATTATGCAGCGCGGCGGCCCGTCTACGGCGACGGTGATTTATTCCCAGCAGGAGGTCATTCTGACCACCTTCGGCGGGAACGGCGAGGGTTTCCGCATTGTATATTCGACGGCTACCCACCAGGAGTTGTACGATTATACCATAAAGGCGTTTAACACCGCCTGGCGTTACCGCTTCCCGGTGTTTTTGCTGGCCGATGGTTACCAGGCGAAGATGCGCGAGCCGCTGACCATTTACGATCCGCTGGAACGCGGCATAGAGTTAATCGCACCGGAGGCCTACCTGGGGCGGCCCGGGACTCCCGGCGTGGACCGGCCTCCGGGACACTTCCGAAACACTTACAGTACCGAAGAGGAGCTTTACGAGGTACTCCAGGGGCACGTCCGCGAATACGAGCGGATATGGCGCGAGGTCGAGGAGTACGAAAGCCTGGGGACCGAGGACACAGACCTATTAATCATTGCCCATGGCGTAGTCGCCCGGGCCGCCAAGCAGGCGGTGGAGTATTTGCGGGGCGAGGGTTTAAAGGTGGGCTACTTCCGGCCGGTGACGCTACGGCCGATGCCGGTAGATGCGCTCCGGGAGGCCGTTTCCCGGACCAAGCGGTTTATGGTGGTCGAGTCGGCTTACGGCCAATTAAGCAAGTTGGTTCGGGACGCCCTCTACGGGTTGGCGGTGGAAATGGTCCCGCTGTACAAACCAGGGGTGGGCGTGACTCCGGAAGAGATCATGGCCCGTTCTCGGGAACTCATTGTTAAGGGGGAGTCGTAGTTGGCAGTTCAACCGGCAATGCCGCGGAGTTGGCGCCGGGAAAGCAAACCGCATAAGTTTTGCCCCGGTTGCGGTCACGGGATAGCCCTCAAGGCGCTCGGGCAGGCTATTGACGAGTTGGGGATTCAGGACCGGGTGGTGTTTGGGTGTGACATCGGGTGTTCTTTGCTGACCTGGGACTTTTTTAACGTAGACACCGTCCAGACGCACCACGGTCGTACCACACCGGTGATGACCGGGATCAAGCGGGCCAACCCGAACCTCATCTGCATTGCCTACATGGGGGACGGGGGCGGTTACGCCATCGGGGCGCAGCACCTGGTGAATGCCGCCGGACGGAACGAGAAGATCACCGTGATCCTGGTGAACAACACCCAGTACGCTATGACCGGTGGACAAATGGCACCTACCACGCTGCCGGGACAAAAAACCGAAACCACCCCCTACGGGCGTGACGTGGAACTGACCGGTTTTCCTACCCAGGGGCCGGAAATGGTGGCCGCAATCACCCCCGAGGGCGCTTACGTGGCGCGCGGTACGGTAAGCAAGATTCGCCAATTGCAAAAGATGTATGTACGGGCACTTCTAAACCAAATCGAGGGCCGTGGCTTTTCCTTCGTGGAGACACTGGCCACCTGCCCGACGAACTGGCGGACTAACGCCGAGAAAACCTGGGCGTTTCTCGAAAAGCAGATGCCGGAGTATTTCCGCGTCGGCGAATTAAAGGTGCCGCTGACCACCGAGGGGGCGGAGGAGGCATGAAAACGAAAAACGGCCTGACCAAAATCGTGATCGCCGGTGAGGGTGGTCAGGGAGTACAGGCGGTAGCCGAGATTCTGGCCGAGGCGGCCTACGAGGAAGGGCGCCAGGCATTGTACATTCCTAACTTCGGGGTGGAGCAGCGGGGCGGCGTAAGTGTTGCTTTTCTCCAGATCGGGGATCGGTCCATCGGCGCCCCGAAGTTTGAAACCGCCGATATCGTGGTGGCCCTTAGCGGCCGGGCTCTGCTGCGGACCCGGCAATACGTGGGACCCCAAAC
Source organism: Firmicutes bacterium UBA3572 (assembly GCA_002375985.1). Taxonomy (GTDB): domain Bacteria; phylum Bacillota; class Desulfotomaculia; order Desulfotomaculales; family Desulforudaceae; genus Desulfopertinax. Next base: position 3,899 of record DFNH01000040.1, read on the forward strand.
GACCCTGATTTATGATGACTTGGCCGAAGTAAAGGATGAGGAAATGCCCCGCCAGGCGGCCCAAATCCTCAGCATCCCGGCCGTGGAGACGTCTAAGAAGGAACTACACCCCCGTGTGTTCAACGTGATGATCCTGGGGGCGGTGATCGCGGCCACGGGCGTGGTCACCCTGGATGACGCGAAAAAAGCGCTGGAAATAAGACTCGGGCACAAGTTTGAGCAGGATCCGAAGCTGCGGGAACTGAACTACCGGGCCTTGGAGCGCGGCGTCGAACTACTCGAGCAGGTGATGCGAGGAGGTAAGGAACATAGTGGCGCACTTCGAGCCTATCACTAAGGAGGTCAAGAAAGGCTACTTTGCGATTTTCCCGGGTCTGTGCAAGGGATGTGGTCTATGCATCCAAAAATGTCCCAAGCAGTGTTTAACCTGGTCCAAGACCCTGGGGGTTTACGGGACACCGACGGTGATACCGGACAAGGGGGACTGCATCTCCTGCGGGATTTGCGCCCAAGTTTGCCCGGACTGTGCCATTCTGCTCGCCAAGGATAAGCAGGAAAAACAGGCGGACGCTTGACGGCTTCCAACGCCGGCAGCTTTCTGGTTGGGGAGTGTCAAATTTCGTCCCCGTACCGTAGCATGACAGTACCCAAACCCGGTTTGACGAAAAGGTCTAAAGCGTGTATTGTATGTTTAAATTTGTAGCAATTTGGGGTGGGGAGGTTTTGGCATGGCGTTAACGCTCCTGCAAGAGGTACCCGTGGTTAAAAACGGTGATCAGGATCAGCGGGAGCGAGATGGCTTTTGTCCGTTCTGTGCTTGTCGCCTAAACCCCGGTGAGAAGGTATGCCTGGACTGTCTGTTGGATATCTGCGTGGAGAAAACAGACTAATTAGTTAATTATATTTTTTGTACTTGAAACCCTTTGTTTGTGACAAAGGGTTTGTTTTTTTGTACTTCCCCTGCGTTCAGGCGCAGGAATTTGGTGGAAAAAGCAGAATTTATGGTCAAAAACCCGGTGGTGAGGTCGATTTGTTCGGCAGGCGGGAACAACTGGCCGCCCTGGTGGTGGCCTTGACCATCGTTTTTGGCCTGGGGTACAAATACGCCCTTTTGCGGACTCCCCCGCCGGAAATGCCGGTGCTCCAACGGGCGGAAGAGGCCGGGGTGGACGTGGAAATACAGGTGCACGTGGCCGGCGAGGTGGCCGCCCCCGGGGTCTACCGGGTGGCCCGAGGGGCCCGGGTGCTGGACGCGGTGGAGTTAGCCGGGCCGTTGGCCACGGCCGACCTGCACGCCTTGAATTTAGCCGCACCCCTGCAGGACGGGCAACGGGTGTTGGTGCCGCGGATGCGTACGGCCGAGCCAAGCGACGGGGCGTTTGCCGCGGGTGCTTGGGTACGGGATGATCCCCGGGTCAATATCAACACCGCCGACCGAAGAGAACTGGAAACTCTGCCCGGCATCGGTCCGGCGCTGGCCGACCGGATTATCAAATACCGGGAGCAGCACGGTCCGTTCATGTCGGTTGACGACCTGGTGAACGTGCCGGGGATCGGAGAAAAACGTCTGGAACAACTGCGCGATCTGGTCACCGTTTACTGAACGGGGAAGGGATAATGCCAAGGCCACTGGTGCTGCTGGTGTTTCTATACGGTTTGGGCGTGCTGCTGGCCCTCCGTTTCGAACTGGGGGGCGAAACGGCGCTATTGTCGGTCGGGGCCGCCCTGATCGTGGCGGCCATCGCTTATTTTGCGGCGCGGCAGGCGGGACGCTGGCTCTTAGTACCGCTTTTTGTGCTCTTGGGGATGGCCATGACCGGGCTCACGGTGGATAAAACGGCTACCCCGCTGGCACAGTGGGAAGACCGGGCGGTGACCGTGGCGGGCATGGTGGTCCGGGACGCGGACGTCCGGCCCGACCGGGTATTGTACGTCCTGGAGGTGCGCGCCGCGCGGCTCGGGGAAGAGACCATGCGCCCGGGCGGCCGGGTGCTGGTCAGCCATTATGAACCCGACGCGATCTACGGTTACGGCGACCTCCTGGAAGTGCGGGGGGTGCTGCGGCGGCCCCTAACGCCCGGAAACCCGGGGGAATTCGATTACCGGGCCTACCTGGAACGGCAGGGAATCACCCATCTGGTCACGGTCCGGGGCCCCGGGGCCGTAGTCCACACCGGTTTGGACCGCGGCAACCCCGTGGTTTACCAAGCACTGACGTTGAAGGAGCGTTTAAGCGCGGGGCTGGACAGCGCGCTTTATCCGGAACAGGCCGCGCTGGTGCGGGGGATCACCCTCGGAGTCCGGGGCGGTATCGAACCGGCGGTCCGGGAGGCCTTCACCGTCACCGGCGTGGTGCACATCCTCAGTGTCAGCGGTCTGCACGTTGGTTTTCTCCTGGGGCTGACCCTGCTCTTGACCCGTTTTGTCCGGCTGAATCCCTTTTGGACGGTCATCCTGGTGGCCGGGGTGCTGGCCTTTTACGCGATCATGGTAGGATTTAAACCGTCCGTGATCAGGGCCTCGGTAATGGCGCTCCTGCTACTGGCCGCGCACCAGTTGGGACGCTGGCGGGACTGGCCCACCGCGCTGGCCTTGGCCGCCCTGGTAATTCTGGTGGGGAACCCCCTGGCCCTATTCGACCCCGGCTTCCAACTGTCTTTTACGGCGACCTGGGGGATCTTGTATCTTGGCCCCCTGCTGGTGCGGGGAATGGAACGGATCGCTGAACGGTGCGATCTGCAGTGGTGGAAAGCCGCCCATGGCTGGTTTGTGGCCGTGCCCCTGGCCGCGCAGCTCGGTACCCTGCCCCTGGTTGCGTATTATTATAATTTGGTCTCTCCGGTGGCGCTTCCGGCCAACTTGCTAACGGTACCCCTGGTGGGCCTGATTTTTGTTCTGGGCGTGATAACATCTTTTCTCGGGGCCTTTTTGCCGGCGGTCGCCTGGCTGACCGGGCCGGCCACGGGGGCGCTGGTGGACGTTTTTCTGGCCCTGGTCCGTTTCTTTGCGGGGCTGCCGGGGGCGTTCTTTTACGTGGCTACACCATCCCTGCTGCTGGTCGTCGGCTGGTATCTGGCCTGTTACGGCGCCGGCCTTTTTGCCCAACCGGGCTCCTGGCGGGAGCGGCTTCCAGGCTTGACCGGCGGCCTGGACCAGGCCGGGCGCCGGTCGGTCGGACTCCTGGTGGGGGGGTTGGTTATGGTGGGCATCTTCCTGGCCTGGCCCACAACACCGACTACGCCCTGGCCGGGGGTGGAAGTACACTTTGTGGACGTGGGGCAGGGCGATTGTACCGTTATTTTCACCAGGACCGGCAGCACGGTGGTGATCGACACCGGGGGCTGGCGAGGTGAACTGGAGGGCGAGTCCGGGGTCGGCGACAAGGTGGTTCTGCCTTACCTCCGGCGGCACGGGGTAAAGGAAATTGATCTCCTGGTGCTCACCCATCCCCACGAGGACCACGTGGGTGGCGCCCGGGCGCTTAAGGACGCGCTTGTTATTAAACGGGTGGTGGTAGCGCCTGTGGGAGGCAGGGAGGCGCCGCCTCCGGGGTACCTGGCGCTGTTGGAGGAGTTCGAGGCTAAGGGAATTCCGGTGGACGAGGTGTGGGCCGGGGACCGGATCCAGGTGGATCGCGAGGTCACCTTACGGGTACTGGGGCCGACTTTTCCGCTCCTGGCCGGCACGCGCAGCGATCTGAATAACAACTCGGCGGTGCTGCGGCTGGATTACGGCGCGCACAGTTTTCTGTTTGCCGGCGACATCGAGCAGGAGGCGCAGGCCCGGTTGCTTCTGCGGGAGAACCTGCGGGTGAATGTACTAAAAGTGCCCCACCACGGCAGCGGCGAGTTCGTGCCCGACTTTTTCCACGCCGTCCGGCCCGAAGTGGCGGTGATATCCTGCGGCCGTAACAACCGCTTCGGACATCCCCACCCGGACACCCTGGCGGTGCTCCGGGAGGTGGGCGCCGCCATCTACCGCACCGACCTGGACGGCGCGGTGATCGTGCGTACCGACGGCCGCAGTTTGCACATTGAAACCGGCCGGGAGCGTGAGACCCTTGACCCCGCGGCCTAGGTGCCGGACGCAGGCTTGCCGGCGCTCGCTATTGTGAAGCAGGCTGGATACCGGTAATATGTTGGAGAGGAAGGCGACAAGGAGGAGTGACACTTTGATTACCTATGAGGATTTTGAAAAGGTGCATATCCGGACCGGGACGGTGCTCCGGGCCGAACCCTTTCCGGAGGCCAGAAATCCCGCCATTAAGCTTTGGATTGACTTCGGCGAGTTGGGAGTAAAGCAGTCCAGCGCCCGGATTACCAAGCGTTACCGGCCCGAAACCCTGGTCGGGCGGCAGGTCCTGGCCGTGACCAACTTTCCGCCTCTAAGAGTGGCCGGTTTCAAGTCTGAGGTGCTGGTGTTGGGTGTGGTGGTGGGTGAGGACGACGTGGTGCTGTTAAATGTGGATGCGCCGGTACCGAACGGACTCAGAATAAGTTAGTTGGATTCTGCTGCGTTTTTCAGTAGAAACTAGTAAGCGGTAAGAGGGGGGTGTGCGGCAAAATGGCGGTGATTATGGAAGTATCGGTGGCGCCGCTGGGGACCGGTTCGACGAGCGTGAGCCGGTACGTCGCTCGCTGCCTGGAGGTGGTGCGGGAGGCCGGTGTTACCTACCAGCTGACCCCGATGGGCACGATCCTGGAGGGGGAACTGGATGAGCTTTTGTCTCTGGTGCGCCGGATGCACGAGGTGCCCTTCGGCGAGGGAGCGGCCCGGGTGGTGACCACCTTGAAGATTGATGACCGCCGGGACAAGGAGGCCTCTATGGCGGGCAAGGTCCGTGCGGTCGAGGAGAAGCTGAGAGGGTAAATGGAGTATTACCGGCGTTTCGTGCAGGAGGTTGAAGAAGGGCGGATTCCAGCCGTGTACCTGTTTCACGGCGACGAGGTTTTTCTGCACTACCGGGCCATCGCCCGCCTGAAAGCGGCCCTGCTCCCCGAAGGGGCCGCAGCGTTTAACCTCTCCGAAATGGACGGTGAGGAGACCGCGCCGGAGGCGGTGGTTGGTGCGGCCCGGCAGGCCCCGGTACTGGCCCTGTACCGGCTGGTGGTGGTCAAAAACGCTCCCTGGTTCGACCCGTCTTCTCGTGCTGCCGGCGCCCAGGTGCTGGAGACCTACCTGGAAGCGCCGGCGCGATCCACCTGCCTGGTTTTCCAGAAATACGGCCCGGTGAATCGGAGGGGTAAGCTGTACCAGCTTGTGGCCAGAAACGGCCGGGTAATTGAGTTTACGCCTTTATCAACGGCGGATACGGCCCGTTGGGTCAGCCGGGAGGCGAGACGGGCCGGGAAGGTGTTTACCCGGGAGGCCATGGAACTCTTCTTGGCGGCGCGGCCGGCCGGCCTGCAGGGTGTCGCCACCGAGTTAGCCAAGTTGCTCACTTTTGTGGGCGATCAGGAGCGGGTGACCGCGCGGGAGGTGGCCGCGGTGGCTCCACCGCAGCGTCAGGAAACCATCTTCCAGGTGGTGGACGCGGTGGGCGAAAGGCGGTTCGCCGCTGCCCTGGAAGGGATCCAGCGGCTTCTCGCCGCCGGGGAACCCCCTTTCGCGATCCTGGCCATGCTGGCGCGGCAGTTCCGCCTGCTGTTATGTGCTTCAGAGCTTGCCGCTTCGGGTCTTTCGGTGTCGGAAGTCGCGGCGCGGCTGCAAACCAGGCCGTTTGTAATTCGCAAAGCCCTGGCCCAGGCCGCGAATTTCCCCCGGGAACGGCTGGAGGCTGCGCTGGTGGGGCTTTTGGAGGTGGATGCCGCCGTCAAGGCCGGACGCCAGGAGTTTTCTCCCGCCCTCGCCAACTTTTTGCTTTGCTTGGCCCACAAATAGTCAAACCCCGGCCCAAAGGGCACCGGGGCTTTTGCGGGCAGGAACACACCGCCGCCTAGCTGGCGGCGTTTGCTTTTTTAGTCAGGCGGGACTTTCGGCGGGCGGCGGTATTTTTATGCAGGATGCCTTTGGTTACCGCTTTATCGATGGACACAAGCGCCTTCCGCAACCGCGCGCGGATCTCTTCCTGGTTTCCCTCCGCCAACGCTTCATGGAAACGCTTGATGGCCGTTTTTAGGGAAGACTTGATGCGGCGGTTGCGCTCCGTGCGCTTGCGGGTGATTTCGATACGCTTTTTAGCCGAACGGGTGTGCGCCACACTCTCACCTCCTACCAGAAGATTCTAACACCGAAAACCATAATAAGCAAGCTAAATCTGGCTAAAGCCAGCCGATGTATAACCTTTTCCTTACCGGCCCAAAATAGGAGTAGTTTTTGGGAAAGGGGGTGTGAAATTGTGGCAGAGCAGAATGTGCGTAACCAGTGGATCGGCCTGGTTATTCGGTTTTTAGTCTCGGCGATCGTCCTGTTGGTGGTGAGCTGGTTGGCCCCGGGATTTGTAGTGGCCGGCGGTTTTGTCGGCGCGCTGATTGCTGCGGCCGTGATTGCCATCCTGGGTTGGATAGCCGAAACGCTGCTGGGTGACCGGATTTCGCCGCAGGGCCGGGGGCTGGTTGGTTTTGTGGTGGCCGCCGTGGTCATTTATCTGGCGCAGTTCATTATCCCGGGCCTGTTGACGGTGAGTATCATCGGTGCCCTGATTGCGGCTTTCATCATTGGTCTCATTGACGCTTTTGTGCCCACCGTCTTGCGCTAGGACATATTCCCCCCTTCCGAGGCGTAAAAATGCTCTGGAGGGGGGATTTTGTTTGCGCCCGGCGTTCGGTATGGTTGTGTTTGCTATTTTGCTGGTCTTCGCCTGGGTGTTTTTGCCCGGTACCCAACACCTGGCCCGGGCCGGTACCGGGGTGGTGTTGGAGTGGAGCCAGCGTGACCCGCGGCAGATTGTCAACATCATTCTGCCCGTTTGGCTGGGCGTTGAACAGGTCAATCCGGGGGAAGCGGCGGCTGGGTTCCTGGGCCGGGTGGCCCGGGCGGATCTGAGTGATCCGCGGCGATTGCTGGTCTCCCAGATGTCCGTGTCTGAACCCAGACCCGAGCCCCGTCCGAAACCACCGGTGCCCGTACTCGCCCCGCCCGCCGTGGAAGCCGCCCGTGAACTTGCACGCGCGGCACCGGATAAGGTCAAAGTCGGTATTTACCACACCCATACGGGTGAAACCTATCAGTTGACGGACGGGGTGGAACGGTTCGACGGCCGCCCCGGTGCAGTGGTCGAAGTGGGTCGGGTGGTCAAGCAGGTGCTGGAGGAAAGATACGGCATCGGTGTTGTGCACTCGGAAAAGGTGCACGATGTGCCCTACAGTCGCTCCTACCTCGAGTCTGAGAAAACGGCCCGTGAAATGCTGTCGACGTACCCGGACTTGGATCTGCTCCTGGACATCCACCGCGATAGTCTGAAGGATCGTCGGTACGCCGTCACGGAGATCGGGGGGCAGGAGGTAGCTACTATTTTGCTGATTGTGGGATCGGATGCGCGCCAACCGTTTCCGCACTGGCGGGAAAACTACCGCTTGGCCCGGGCTGTGGCGGCCAAGGCCCAGGAACTGTACCCCGGTCTGTGCGTGGGGGTAAGGGTGAAGGAGGGCCGCTACAACCAGTTCCTGCATCCTGGGGCGCTCTTGATCGAGGTGGGCGGAGTGGCGAACCACACCGCCGAGGCGCTGCGCAGCGCCGAACTGCTGGCCGATGTGTTGGCCGCTCTTCTGGCGGACGAGTTAAACGAGTGACCGTCGAATTGCAACAGCACCGTGCCGCTTTTGTTGCCAGCTGCCCGTGGACGAAAGCGGGCATAATACAAACTAACAAAACTTTTGCAAAGGGGTGCGCAGGCACTCCCTTTTGATCTGGAGGTGCGTTAGGGGATGGGTGTTCGTGGGGGCTTGCGGGTGTTTGCGGCGCTGGTACTTTTCTTGGCCGTTCTGACCTGGGGCACCAAGACCTGCCTGTACCACTTGAACCGCTACCTGGACCCGCCGCAGCCGATCCGGGCGGTGGAGTTCCGGCGCCTGGATCAGGAGCACCTGTACGCGAGCTTCCTGGGATTCGACCTGATACTGGCCGTGCCGTGCGATTTCCCCGCCTGGTCGCCGCCGACGGAACCGCTGCCGAACCCACCGGACAAATCGCTAATACCATTCATCATACATTGAACCACAGATGGTTTTGGGGTATACTGTTTTCAAAACGTATTACGGAGTGGAGATTCATGCCCCATTTTGCACCTGTATCTTCAAAGGGCTGGGTCGTTATACCTAAGGAGCTTCGCGAACGTTACAACATCCGTCCCGGAAACAGTGTGGTTTTCCTGGAGGACGACCGCGGGCTGTTAATCGTGCCGGTGCCGGAAAACCCGGTCAAAGCCTTTCGCGGAATGTTCAAAGATTTCTCGCTGGTGCCGGATTTGCTCAAGACCAGAGAGGAGGACGTCGCCCGTGAAGAATTACGTGCTGGACAGCTACGCGGTGCTGACCTACCTCCAGAATGAGGCCGGCGCCGACCGGGTGGAAGCACTGCTGGCGGAAGCGCAAAGCGGGCGCGTTTGCCTCTACCTGTCGGCAGTCAACTTCGGGGAGGTGGCGTACATCGTCCAACGCAAAGCGGGGGCGGAAGGACTGCGATCCTTGTTGCTGGCCCTGGATACGTTGCCGTTACGTATCGTGGATGCCACCAGGGAACTGGCCCTACGGGCCGCCGGTATCAAGGCCAAGGCCGCGATAGCCTACGCAGACTGTTTTGCGGTGGCTTTGGCCCAGTCTCTTGATGCTTCGGTGGTGACCGGGGATCCCGAGTTTGGCGGGGTCGCTGCCCTGGTGTCCGTCGAATGGCTGCCGCCCAACCACCTTTCTGCCCCCAGCGAGTCCTAAATCCCGACGGCAACGACCCTTCATTTCAAATTGTATCGCTGCTATAATTATGATAATGTTCGGTTAACAAGCAATAGCGCGGCGCTCAATTTTGGTCGCCGGCAAGACTGGAGCATTAGGAGTATGCATGCAAAGCGGGAGAGAATCCGCAATTTTTGTATTATAGCACATATTGACCACGGTAAGTCGACCTTGGCCGACCGGTTACTGGAGTACACCGGGGCCCTCACCGGGCGTAAGATGCAGGAGCAGGTACTGGACACTATGGACCTGGAGCGGGAGCGGGGGATCACCATCAAGCTCCAGGCGGTCCGTCTCCGCTACCGGAGCCGGGACGGCGGGGAATACCAGTTGAACCTGATCGATACGCCCGGGCATGTGGACTTTTCTTACGAGGTTTCCCGCAGCCTGGCGGCCTGCGAGGGGGCACTCCTGGTCGTAGACGCCAGTCAGGGCATCGAGGCTCAGACTTTGGCCAACGTCTATCTGGCCCTGGATCACAACCTGGCGATCATTCCGGTGATCAACAAAATCGATCTTCCCAGCGCCGATCCGGACCGGGTACGGCGGGAACTCGAAGACGTCATCGGCCTTGACGGGAACACGGCCATCCTGGCTTCGGCCAAGGTTGGTATAGGGGTAGGGGAGATCCTGGAGCGCATCGTGCAGGACATTCCTCCTCCCGCGGGTGCATCCACGGCTCCGTTGCGGGCCCTGATTTTTGATTCCCATTACGACGCTTACAAGGGGGTCATCACTTACGTCCGGGTGGTGGATGGGCGGCTGGAACCCGGCATGCCGATCCGGTTGATGGCCACCGGCGGTGAGTTTGAGGTCAGCGAGATCGGCATCTTTACCCCGGCCCCCGTGACGGTGCCCGCCCTCCAGGCGGGTGAAGTGGGTTTCGTGGCCGCCGGCATTAAGAACGTCAAGGACTGCCGGGTGGGTGACACCATCACCGCGGTGCGGCAGCCGGCCGCAGCGCCGCTGCCGGGCTATCGGAGGGTCAAGCCCATGGTTTATTGTGGGCTTTACCCGGTGGATGGGGCGGAGTTTGGCCGACTGCGCGACGCGCTGGACCGCTTGTCTCTAAACGACGCCTCGTTGGTGTATGAGCCGGAGTCCTCCCTGGCCCTGGGGTTCGGTTTCCGCTGCGGTTTCCTGGGACTTTTGCATATGGAAATCATCCAGGAGCGGTTGGAACGCGAATACGGGCTGGATCTGATCACCACCGCACCCAGCGTGGTCTACCGGGTGACCAGGACCAACGGTACGGTCACCGAGATCCAGAATCCGGCGCAGGTGCCGCCCGCGCAGGAGATTGCGCGGATGGAAGAACCCTTCGTACTGGCTTCCATAATGTTGCCCCAGGATTACATCGGCCCGGTGATGGAACTGTGCCAGGGCCGCCGCGGCGTGTTTCGCAACATGGAGTACATCGGCCCGCAGCGGGTGCTGATTACTTACGAGTTGCCTCTTTCCGAAATCATTTACGACTTTTTCGACCGGCTGAAGTCTTCCACCCGCGGGTACGCCTCTTTGGACTACGATTATTTGGGCTACCGGGAGGCCAAGCTGGTACGGGTGGACATCCTGGTGAGCGGTGAGCGGCTCGATGCCCTGTCCATTATCGTGCACCGTGACAAGGCCTACGAACGTTCCCGGGTTATCGTGGAGCAACTGCGGGACTTGATTCCGCGCCACACTTTTGAAGTCGTGATTCAGGCGGCCATCGGGCAGAAGGTGATCGCGCGGGAAAGGATCAAAGCCTTGCGCAAGAACGTGCTGGACAAATGCTACGGCGGTGACGTTACCAGAAAGCGAAAACTGTTGGAGCGGCAAAAAGAGGGCAAGAAACGCATGAAACAGGTGGGGCATGTGAATATTCCCCAGGAAGCTTTTATGTCGGTGCTGAGTGTCGGGGAAAATAAGCGGTGAAGGTCGGACTTTATCTGCACGTACCGTTTTGCAGGAGGAAATGCGCCTACTGTGATTTCGTTTCTTATCCGGCGGCTACGGCCGACACGGCCGGTTACGTCCGGGCGGTACAGACCGAAATCACACGGCGCGGCGAGGCGGTCCGGGACCGGCTTACGCTGGCCGGGCTGTACGTTGGTGGCGGGACCCCTACGGTGCTGACCGCCGACGCGCTGGCCGCCATCCTGGCCACCGTGCGGCGTCATTTTCATTGGCCTGAGAACCTGGAAGCGACGGTAGAGGCCAACCCCGAAACGGTGTGCCTATCCGGCCTGGAAAAGTTACGGCGTTCCGGGATCAACCGGATCAGCATCGGCATGCAGGCCGCGCAGGATAGCCTTTTGGCCGTCTTGGGACGCGGGCACCGTTTCGCCGACGTGCGGGCGGCGGTCCGGGCGGCCCGCCGGGCCGGTTACACCAACCTGAACCTGGACCTGATCAGCGGCATCCCTGGCCAGACGCTTCGGGACTGGCGCCGGACGCTGGCGGCAGCGTTGGCCCTGGAGCCCGAGCACATCGCGGCATACAGCCTGGAAATTCCGCCAGGCAGCGTGTTGGCGGTGCGCCTGGCGCGGGGGGAACTGCCCGCCGTTCCGGAAGAAGAGGCTTACGAGATGTTCCAGACCACCCGGGAGGTGCTGGTAAAAGCCGGTTTCGAACACTATGAGATCGCCAACTTCGCCCGGCCGGGTTACGCATGCCGACACAACCTCATTTACTGGATGAACGAACCCTATCTGGGTTTCGGTCCGGCCGCCCATTCCCATTGGAACGGCTGCCGCTGGGCCAACGAAAAGGATCCGGCGGTGTACGCTGCCCGGCTGGCTGCGGGTGAATGGCCGGTGGCCGAGCGTGAGGAACTCGACCTGGTGACCCAGATGGGCGAGACCATGTTTTTGGGGTTGCGCCTGCGCCGCGGCGTGGGGCGAGAGCAGTTCCGCCGGCGTTTCGGACTGGATCTGGAGACGGTGTACGGGGCCGGAATCAGTAGGTTGAAGGAACAGGGCTTGTTGGAGGAACAAGACGGGTACTTGCGGTTGACGGAGCGGGGTTTGCCGGTGGCCAATGTCGTTTTTGAAAACTTTGTTGGGGGCGCTTTTTGCGTATCCAAACCGCCATCAGCGGGCGGCGCTGCCGTTGGTGCTACTTGACAAATTAAGGGTTTAGGTGCTATGTTTTGACTGGAGTTAGCACTCAGTCGGAGAGAGTGCTAACAAAAGGGGGGTGGGAAGGTGGCCCTCGACGAACGGAAAAAGAAAATACTCTGGGCGGTGGTCCAGGATTACATTGCTACTGCCGAACCGGTGGGCTCTCGTACCATTGCCCGGAAGTACAACTTGGGGATCAGTCCGGCCACCATCCGGAACGAAATGGCCGACCTGGACGAACTCGGCTACTTGGAGCAGCCCTACACATCGGCCGGAAGGATTCCATCCCAAGAGGGTTACCGGTACTATGTAGACCATCTGATGCAGCCGGAGACGCCCGGTGAAGAAGAAAAAAAGCTGATCAACGCCAATTACCAGGCCAAGGTAAAAAGCATCTCCGAAGTCATCGAGCGCACCGGGCAGCTCTTAAGCCAGCTGACCAGCTATGCGGCCCTGGTTTCCGCACCCCGGTCCGCGCCGGGTGCCATTTTGCACGTGCAATTGGTCGCCCTGGAGCCCGGGAAGGCGATGGTTCTGGTGGTGACCGAGCCGGAAAGGGTGCATACCCGGTTCATAGACCTGCCTGAGAATATTTCGTCGGCGGACCTGGAGACGATTTCCGGGGTGTTGAACGCCAAAATCAAGGGGCACAAGCTTTCGGAAATCAAAATTACCCTGGTTCGGGAGCTTTACCTGGAACTCTTGCGGCACAAGGCGGTGGTGGAACACATCCTGGAGTTGGTCGAGGACAGTGAAAATGCCGAGGACGGGAAAATCTACCTGGGCGGCGTGATCAACGTGCTTAACCAGCCCGAGTTCCGTAGCGCCGAGAAGGTGAAGACGCTGCTCAGCCTGCTGGAACGGGAAGAACTCCTTTCCAACCTGTTGGCCGAACAGGAAGAGGGTATTGTTGTGCGCATCGGAGACGAGTTCAAGTGCGATATCATCCGCGGCTGCAGCATGGTCAGCGCCAAGTACATGCTCGGCGGACGGGAGGGCACCTTGGCCGTGCTGGGTCCGAGCCGGATGCAGTACGCCAGGGTTACCGGACTCCTGGAATACTTGACGCGTAGTCTGTCCCAGGTTTTGGAGAAGCTTTATAAATAAAGCTTTATAAATAAAAAAATAAGAATCCAGAATGCAGAATGTAGAAGAAGCGGAGCAGCATTTGAGAAAGGCTTCAGAAAAGGGAGGCTAGAGGGATTGAGCCTCAAACAGCAGGCCGCGCAAGGTGCCGACATCAACGAACGTTTGGCCGCCCTGACGACTAACGCGCAAGCGGTTCGGGCGATTACGGCCGCCGTGGAAGGAACGCTGGGGCCGAAAGGGCTGGACACCATGCTGGTGGACAATTTCGGCGAGGTCGTGATCACCAATGACGGGGTTACTATTCTCACCCGTATGGAGGCCGAGCACCCGGCGGCCCGTATGTTGATTAACATCGCCAAAGCCCAGGATGAAGAAGTGGGCGACGGTACCACCACGGCCACCGTAATGGCCGGTCATATGGTGGCCACGGGGGTGGAACTGGTCTCCCGCGGGGTGCCGGTGGCCCGGGTGATCGAGGGCTTGCGCCTAGGGTTGCGCCGGGCCCTGGAGCTGATCCGGTCGGCGGCGCGTCCGGTAACCGATCTGAACGACCCGCGGGTACGCCAGGTGGCCCTGGTGGCCGGCCGGGAGCATCAGGACATCGCCGATCTGATCGTCGGTGCCGCCGGTCTGGTCGGTTTGGAGAAGCTTAAAGAACCCGATTTCAAGTTGGCCGACACGGTTCTGGCGGTCGAGGGTGCCGAGAGCGAAGTGTTTCTGGGGGTTATCATCAACAAGGAGCCCATGAACCGGCAGATGCCCCGCGAGCGTACCGGGGAGGTGCGGGTGCTGGTGATCGACGACGCCCTGGAGCCCGAGGAAATAGAAGACGAGGCTCTGGCGACCGAGGCTGGCTTTGCCCGCTACCTGCAGCTCCAGGATGAATTCCGGGCGAACGTGCAAAAGTTGGTAGCATTGGGGGTGGGGCTGATCCTGGTGGATCGCGGGGTGGCTTCTGCGGCCGAGGAAATCCTGACCGACGCCGGGGTGATGGTCATCCAGCGGGTCTTGAACCGGGAGCTTAGGCGGGCCGCGGAACATACCGGCGCGCGGATGATTAAGCGCACCGGGTTGAAGAAGGATCCCGCCGACCTGGAGCGGTTCTTGGGCCGGGCTGGCGAGGTGCGCCACGACACTAAGCTGGAACGGGTCCGGATCACCGCCGGACGGGGTAAGCCCATGGCCACCGTCCTGGTAGGGGCCGCGACCGAAGAAGTGGTCGGTGAGCGCGAGCGCATCGCCAAGGATGCGGCCGGAGCGGTCCAGTCGGCCATCCGGGGCGGTGTGGTCCCCGGGGGCGGTGCATTGGAACTGTGGGCCTCCCGGGAGGTCGAGAAGGTGCGCGCGGGCGTAAAGGGCATGGCCGCCTACGGGGTGGACTGCGTCGTGGAAGCCCTCCGGCGTCCGCTGGCGCAGATCGTAGCCAATGCCGGATTCAACCCGTTGGAAAAAATCGGCGATGTGAACGCCGCCCAGGCGGCCAGCGGCAAGAACAGCCTGGGTATCAACTGCGATACCGGCGAAGTAGAAGATATGGAGGCCGCCGGTGTTCTGGATCCGGCACTCGTGAAAATTTACGCCCTGAAGGCTGCCGGCGAGGTAGCCGAGGCCATTTTGCGGATAGATACCATCATCAAGAAGCGCGAGGATTACAAAGACAACAAGAACAAGGAATGAGGGGTTGAGGGCCGATGCGTGACGAGCATAACAATCATAAGGAGCAAACTCCCGGCCCGGAACCGTCCCCGGGCCCGCTGACGCCGGCCGAAGCGGAAACCCAACCGGCCGGACCGGTTAACGCCGCCGATCCGGAGACAGAGCAACAAAAGCTGGCGGACGAACTGGCCGAGGAGAAGGCCCGGGCGCAAGCGTGCCGGCAACAACTGCTCCGGTTGCGGGCCGATTTCGAAAACTTTCGCCGGCGTACTCACCAAGAGCGGGAAGAGTGGTTCCGGCAGGCGGCCGAGGATGTAGTCCGCGCGTTGCTGCCGGTATTGGATAACTTCGAGCGGGCGCTGGCGCAGCCGGGAGAACGTCTGGAGGATTTCCTGACGGGGATCCGGATGATCCACCGGCAGTTGGAGGAAATTCTGGTCCAGCAAGGGCTGGAGCGTATTCCCGGGGCCGGGAAGGAGTTTGATCCCCATATTCACGAAGCCGTGGCCCGGACGGAAACGGGAGAAGTTCCCGAGAATACGGTCGTCGAGGAACTGCGTGCGGGATACTACTTTAAGGGTAAGGTGCTGCGTCCGGCGATGGTGAAAGTGGCGAAGGCAGCGAAAACAGAAAATGAGGAGGGCGCGTAGAATGAGCAAGATTATTGGTATCGACTTGGGAACCACGAACTCGTGCATGGCCGTAATGGAGGGCGGCGAGGCCGTCGTCATTCCTAATGCGGAGGGCGGACGGACCACGCCGTCCGTAGTCGGTTTTTCCAAAACCGGGGAGCGATTGGTCGGCCAGGTGGCTAAACGGCAGGCCATCAGCAACCCGGAGCGGACCATTACTTCCATCAAGCGGCATATGGGTACCGACCACAAAGTGAACATCGACGGTAAGGAATACACGCCGCAGGAGATCTCGGCCATGATCCTGCAAAAACTAAAAGCGGACGCCGAGGCTTACCTGGGTACCAAGGTGGAGCGGGCGGTGATCACCGTGCCCGCCTACTTCAACGACGCGCAGCGGCAAGCCACCAAGGACGCCGGGCGCATTGCGGGCCTGAAGGTGGAGCGGATCATCAACGAGCCTACGGCGGCGGCGCTGGCTTACGGCTTGGATAAGGAAGAGAACCAGACCATCCTGGTATTCGACCTGGGTGGCGGTACCTTTGACGTTTCCATCCTGGAGCTAGGCGACGGCGTTTTTGAGGTCAAGGCGACCAGCGGCAACAACCGTCTGGGCGGTGACGACTTTGACCAGCGGATCATCGATTGGCTGGTGGCCGAGTTCAAAAAGGAGACCGGTATCGACCTGAGCAAAGACCGGATGGCCATGCAGCGGCTGAAGGAGGCGGCGGAGAAGGCCAAAATCGAGCTTTCGTCCGTGGTGAACACCAACATCAATCTGCCGTTTATCACCGCGGACGCCGAGGGGCCGAAACACCTGGACATGAACCTGAGTCGGGCGAAGTTCGAGGAACTGACCGCCGACCTGGTCGAGATGACGATGGGACCGACCCGGCAAGCGCTGGCGGATGCCGGCCTGGAACCCAAGGACATTAATAAGGTCCTACTGGTCGGCGGCGCCACCCGGATGCCGTGTATCCAAGAGGCCGTCAAGCGTTTCCTGGGCAAGGAACCGCATAAGGGTATCAACCCGGACGAGTGCGTGGCCATCGGGGCGGCCATCCAGGCCGGGGTGCTGGCCGGAGAGGTCAAAGACGTCGTCTTGCTGGACGTCACGCCGTTGTCCCTGGGCATCGAGACGCTGGGCGGGGTGTTTACCAAGATCATCGAACGGAACACCACCATTCCGACGTCCAAGAGCCAGGTTTTCACCACGGCGACCGACAACCAGACTTCGGTGGAGGTCCATGTCCTGCAGGGCGAGCGCCCGATGGCGGCCCAAAACAAGTCCCTGGGCCGGTTTCACCTGATGGGTATTCCGCCGGCACCGCGGGGTGTGCCGCAGATCGAAGTGACCTTCGACATTGACGTGAACGGGATTGTCAACGTTTCGGCCAAGGATCTGGGGACCGGAAAGTCCCAGAGCATTACCATTACCGGTTCCACTAACCTGAGTGAGGACGAAATCCAAAGAATGATCAAGGAGGCCGAAAAGTACGCCGAGGAGGACCGGAAGCGCAGGGAAGAGGTCGAGATCCGCAACAACGCCGACAGCATGCTTTACCAGGCCGAGAAGCTCTTGAAAGAGCACCGCGACAAGGCCGATCCCAACCAGGTGCAGGAGCTGGAGAAGGCGATGGAGGAGCTGCGCAAGGCGCTTGAGGGTCAGGATACCGCCCTGATCAAGAGCAAAACGGAGGCACTGTCGGGACCGCTCTACGCGTTGACCACCGCCATGTACCAGCAGCAGGCACAGGCGGGTCAACAGCCGGGAGGCGGCGCGGCCGGTCAGGGTAAAGACGGCCAAGACAAAACGGTGGACGCCGACTACGAAGTCAAGTAGAATGAAGCAGGGGGGAAACACCCCTGCAAAATTTTAGTTTCGGGCCATATGGTGAGGTTTTATGAGCAAACGGGACTACTACGAAGTACTGGGGGTATCGCGGGACGCTTCCCAGGAGGAGATAAAGAAAGCTTATCGCCGTTTGGCACGCAAATATCATCCGGATGCGAATAAAGAAGATCCGCAGGCGGCCGAGAAGTTCAAAGAAATCGCCGAGGCGGCGGCGGTACTGGGCGACCCCGAGCGGCGTGCCCAGTACGACCGGTTCGGCCACGCCGGACCGGAAGGCCGCGGTTTCGACTTCGAAGACATTTTCCGCCAGGCCGGTTTCGGTGGCTTCGGCGGTTTCGGCGACATTTTCGACATTTTCTTCGGCGGAGGCGCGCGGCGGGGGCCCCGGAAGGGGAACGATCTGCGATACGACCTGCGCCTGACCTTCCGGGAAGCCGCCTTCGGCACCGAGAAGGAGATCCGGGTGCCGCGGACCGAGTCCTGCCCGCAGTGCGATGGTACCGGCGCGGCGCCGGGCACCCGTCCCGCGACCTGTCCCGCGTGTGGGGGACGGGGGCAAATCAGCTTCACCCAACAGACTCCCTTCGGGCGTTTTGTGCAGACCCGACCCTGTGACCGCTGCCGCGGGGAGGGACGGATCATCGAGCGTCCGTGTCCAGAGTGCCGGGGTGCGGGGCAGGTGCGGCGGGTGCGCTCCCTGACGGTGAAAGTGCCCCCCGGCGTAGACGACAGCTTCCGCCTCCGTCTGGTTGGCGAGGGTGAGACCGGCTACCGGGGCGGTCCTCCCGGTGATCTCTACGTTTACATCTACGTGGCCCCCGACGACTTCTTCGAGCGGGAAGGAAACGACGTGGTCTGCGAGCTGCCGATTTCTTTTGTCCAGGCCGCCCTGGGTGACGAGGTAGATGTGCCCACCCTGGACGGCAAGGCCACCATCAAGATCCCGGAGGGCACGCAGACCGGTACCGTTTTCCGGCTCCGCGGACGCGGTATTCCCTATCTCAACGGGGGTGGGCGCGGCGACCAGTTGGTCCGGGTACGGGTGGTTACACCGACCCGCCTGAACGAAAAACAGAAAGAGTTGCTGCGGGAGTTCGGCCGGCAGGCGGGGAGCAAGCTGCATGCCGAGGAAAAAGGGTTCTTCAAGAAAATCAGGGATGCGTTTATGGGATAGAATTTGGAATCCAGAACCCAGAAGATAGTGGAAGAACCGGAGTTTTGGCCTGGGGGGATGAGGTTTGGACTGGCTTCGGGTTGACGTGCACATCCCCGAGGAGTTGCGGGACGCGGTGGCGAACGTGTTTTTCGAGATGGGAAGCGGGGTCGAGGAGCCCGCTTCTCCTTGTTTGGGGGCGGTTGTGCTGCGCGGTTACTTTCCGGTGGAAGGACCACCGGCCCGCATAGTGGGCGAGTTTCGGCGCCGGGTGGAGAACATCCTGGGGCGGGCGGCGCGGATTGTGGTTACGCGCATAAACGATGAGGACTGGTCGATTTCCTGGCGCAAAGGGTACAAGCCCCTGCGGTTTGGGGAAAGACTGGTGGTGAAGCCTACCTGGGAGCCGTTTGCGCCCGGACCCCGGGACCTGGTCATCGATCTGGACCCGGGAATGGCCTTCGGTTGCGGCACGCACCCCACCACCGCCATGTGTCTGCGCTTACTGGAGCGGTACGTGCGGCCCGGTATGGTGGTCATCGATGTGGGTACCGGGACAGGCATCCTGGCCATTGCGGCGGCGCTTCTGGGTGCCGGGACGGTCTGGGCGGTGGACGAGGACCCGGTGGCCGTCCGTACGGCGCGAGAAAACGTGGACTTGAACAATCTACGGGGGCGGGTGCGGGTCAGACTGGGTAACCTCCTGGACGATCTCACCGAACCGGCGGACCTCGTGGTGGCGAACATCGTGGCGGAGGTGTTGGTCGCCCTGTGTCCGGAAGCGGCTGCGGCGTTGGAGCCGGGGGGGCGTTTCATTCTGAGCGGCATCTTCGAGGGCCGGGAAGAAATGGTGCGGCGGGGCCTCGGGGAAAATGGTTTTAAGGTAGAAGAGCGCCTGGCCGAAGGGGAATGGGTGGTTCTGGTGGGGGTGAAAACTTGAGAATACCCAGGTTTTATGTTCCTCCTGACCAGTGGCGGGCGCGGGAGGCGGCCTGGATCACCGGGGCCGACGCCCGGCACTTGACGCGGGTGCTCCGGTTGGGTCCGGGGGCTGAGGTGTTGCTCCTGGACGGCAGCGGTCGCATGTTCCGGGCCGAGGTGCGCGAGACTGACCGGGACCGGGTGCACGCCGTGGTCACCGGCGAAGTGGAGGGGCCGCCCGAACCGGGGGTACGGGTGACGCTGGTCCAAGCGCTGGCCAAAGGGGACCGGATGGACACGGTGGTGCAGAAAGCCACCGAAATCGGAGTGGCGCGGATTATCCCCGTCCACGCGGAGCGCGTGGTGGTGCGCCTGGACCCCGTAAAGGCCGACCGCCGGCGGAAACGGTGGCAGCGCATCGCTACGGAAGCGTCTGAGCAGTGCGGGCGAACGCGGGTGCCGGAGGTGAGTCCGGTCACCAACTTTGAAGAGGTCCTGAACGCGGTACCGGAGGCGGCGCTGTTGCTTTTCTTCTGGGAGGAGGAGCGGCGGGTGACATTGAAGGAGATATTGCGTTCCCGGCCGCCGGTGGGCGAAGTTTTTGTTTTCATCGGGCCGGAAGGAGGTTTTAGCGCACGGGAGGCGGCTGCGGCCGTCTCCCGCGGTGCGGTGGCGGTATCCCTGGGGCCACGCCTTTTGCGTACCGACACTGCCGGTCCGGTCGCCGTAGCCCTGGTTCTTTACGAATGGGGCGATTTGGGTTGAAAGTGCCGGTGTGCTGCTGGAGCCCGGCTGGATCCGGAGTCGAGTTATGAAAAAGGTTGCTTTTTACACTTTGGGCTGTAAGGTCAACCAGTACGAAACCCAGGGCCTGGAAGCGCTTTTCCGGGCCCGCGGGTACACGGTTGTGCCCTTCCGGGAAAAAGCGGATGTGTACGTGGTTAATACTTGCACCGTGACCCACATCGGGGACCGTAAGTCGCGGCAACTGATCCGGCGGGCGGTGCGGACCAATCCGGAGGCCCTGGTGGTGGTGACGGGCTGCTACGCTCAGGTTGCCGGCGACGAAGTGGCCGGCATTCCCGGGGTTCATCTTGTGGTCGGTACGGCGGGACGGGAACGGATTGTGGATCTGGTGGAAGAAACGCAGAAAAAAGGGCCGTATCCGGTGCTTGCCGTGAAGGACGTCGAGAAAGTCCGGGAATTTGAGGAATTGCCGGGTGAAGCCGCGCCCGGCGGGCGTACCCGGGCTTTCATCAAGGTACAGGAAGGGTGCCGGGACTTTTGCACCTACTGCATCGTGCCCCTGGCCCGGGGGCCTCTGCGTTCGCGGCCACCGGAACGGGTTTTGGAATGGGCCCGGAAGCTGGTTGACCAAGGCTACCGGGAGCTGGTACTCACCGGTACCAACCTGGGGGCCTACGGGCGGGACTTAGGGGGAATCAGCCTGGCGGAATTGGTGAACCGGGTGGCCCGGATTCCGGGACTGGCGCGGTTACGGCTGAGTTCGGTGGAGCCGAATGAGGTTACTCCCGAATTGGTCGAAGCGGTGGCCGAAAACCCGGTGTGCTGCCCCCACTTCCACCTCCCCCTGCAGAGCGGTAGTGATTCGGTGCTCAGGCGCATGGGGCGGCGCTACACGGTGGCCGCATACACCTCCCTGGTGGACATGATCCGGGCGCGGGTTGCGGGGGTGGCCATCACCACCGACGTTATGGTCGGCTTTCCCGGGGAGTCTGAGGCGGAGCACCGGGAGAGCTTGCGTTTCGTGCGCCGCACGGGGTTTGCCGGACTGCATGTCTTTGTTTTTTCCTGCCGGAAGGGTACCCCGGCCGCCGGTTTTGCGGATCAGGTTCCCTACCGGATCAAGCAGGAGCGGAGCCGGGAGATGATGGCGCTGGGTGCGGCGCTGAAGGAGGAGTTTGCCTCCCGTTACCGGGACCAGGTAGTCGAGGTATTGGTAGAAACGGTGCGGGGCGGGCTGGCCAGCGGCTACACCGGAAACTACCTCCGCGCTTTTTTCCCGGGAAGACCGGAACTTTTAGGCCGGTTGACAAAAGTGTATGTTCAGGATATTCAACAGGGGAATTTGCGGGGAATATTAATACCAAGGCAGGATTCCTAACCCCTGGTGTCAAATAAAACTGTTGGTGGATTCCGTTGGGGGGAGGTGGTAAAATGCAAGGGTGTGTCTTTTGCCGGATTGTGAACCGGGAAATCCCGGCGGACGTGGTTTACGAGGATGACCACATTTTGGCCTTCAGGGATATAAACCCGGTGGCCCCGGTGCACATTCTACTTATTCCCAAAAAACATATCCCCACCTTGTTTGATCTCGGGGAGGGCGACGTGCAGGTTTTGGGACAGCTTCACAAGGCTGCGGTGCAGGTGGCGCGGGACCAGGGCCTGGAAGAGCGGGGATTCCGGTTGGTGACCAATTGCCTGGAAGGCGGGGGACAGGTTGTCCCCCATGTACATTACCATCTCCTTGCAGGACGGAACCTCAAGTGGCCTCCCGGCTAGGCGGTCATCCAGGGTGCGGAAGGACAACTTGGTGGGCACAAGACGCGGATTGGCGGGGGGGAGGGATACTGGTGGCCGAAGTCAGAGTGGGCAAGAACGAGACTCTGGACAGTGCGCTGCGGCGTTTCAAAAGAACGTGCCAGCGGTCCGGAGTATTCGCCGAAGCCAGAAAGCACGAGCATTACGAAAAGCCAAGCGTAAAGCGCAAGAAGAAGTCCGAAGCAGCGCGCCGGCGCAAGCGCGCGTTTTGATACCGTGTACTGGGCGTTAGCCAAAAGCCGAATGGTATGGAACGAACGCTGAAGGATCCGGTGGGAACCTTGAAGGTTCCCACTCTCCGTGTGCGGGGGGCTAACAATGAGCGAACGGTTAAAAGCTATTGGCAGGTGGCTGGGCCTCGGGATTATGATCGTGGTACTAGCCTCCGTGGTGTACATTGTTTTCACCGACCTCGGCGGCATGGCCGGGCAGAACACCGGCGCGGGCGAGATATGGTGGACCGACGCACCCGAAGTAAATGAGGCGTATAAAAGTATCAAGAGCCGGACGCAGCACTGAGCACGACCGTTACCTTAAAACGTAGAGCAACTAATTAAAGAACAGGAGCCCTGCAAACGGCAGGGCTCCTGTTCTTGTTAGTGAGTAGCTCTTGGGTCTATCCCGTTTGTTCTCTAGAACACCGGCGGGAAGAACCGGCCGCTGAAGAAGATCCAGGCGGCGATGAGGGTCAGGATCAGGTTGAAGGACTGACCGATGATGTACAGGATCAAGGGCTTGCCGCCGCGGACCATCTTGGCCATATCCTTGAAGTTGGACTCCAGGCCGATGCTCACGAACGCCAGGACAAAGAATAAAACACGATAACCTTTGATCACACCGAGATGTTCATCCACTGCCGTTCCGGGGATCAGGAATGAGAAGACGAGCGAAGCGGCAACGAAACCGATGATGAACTTGGGCATCCGGACCCAGATTTCCTTCGGGCCGCTTTGGATGGCGGCACCGCTAGCAGTGCCTTTTTCGTATACGATTACCCAGAACACGGCCACGCAGAAGGCGATTACGCCGATCAGGATGTTCTGGATCATTTTGATGACCGCGGCGGTCTCCATGGCTTCCGGTCCTAACATGGCGCCGGCGGCCACGACCGCGCCGGTGGAGTCGATGGTGCCGCCGATCCAGGCACCGCCCACGATCGGATCTATACCCACCAAGGCGATGAAGGCCGGCATACCGATCATCATCAATACGGTAAAGATCAGAGTGATCGAGATGGCCAGGGTGATTTCTTCCTTCTTAGCCTTGGCGGCCGTTCCCGCGGCGATGGCTGCGGACACGCCGCAGACCGAAGTGGAGGCCGAAATAGTGATGGCCAACCCGCGGTTCTCGTGCATTTTAAGGATCTTCTGGGAGAACCAGTACATAAAGATCACCACGACCGGAGTTACTGCCCAGGCCACCCCAAGGCCGTACATGCCCAGCACCAGCATCCGGTCAAAGAGGATTGATGCGCCCAACAGTACCAAGCCTGTCTTGATGTACATCTCTGTGAGCACGGCTTTTTGCATGAAAGCCGGTGTGCGGATGGTGTTGCTGATTAAAAGGCCCAGGACCAGAGCCCAGATAACCTCGTTGAACCCGTAGTGCCGCAAGGGCGCGTAGTTCCCCAATAGATAGGCCAGGATGGCGAGTAAAAACACAACCGGGAAGCCGGTGGCAAACCGGCCGACGTCCCGCCCCATGATTTTGTTCGCCGCCGCGAAAATGACGAAAACGATTAATCCGGTCAACAGGATTCCGGGAATGGCATCCAGAGGTATAGAGGACAGGATACCTTCGCCGGGTTCACGGCCCCACTTAGACGGGAGGGTCGGTTTCACGAGGACACCGATAATGGTAAGGAGGATTAGGAAAAAGCCTAACCAGACTGCCCACCAGTCCTCTTCTTTCCACAAGACATTCCAGACGATACCTTTTTTCTTTGCCTCTGTGCTTTGGCTCACCAAGTTGCACCTCCGCATTTTAAACAATTTACTTACTATAACTATAGCAGCTAACTATATTATATTAGGCCAAAAAATCACCTCCTTGTTAACATTTATGGATACTTTTAACTTAGTGAAAATTTTCTTTTTCTTGCGCAGCATCATTCCATTTTAGTAAAAATCCGGCGAAAAACGCTTAGTTAGTTCTCTTTCGAGTTGAAAAGTTGTTATGAACGTGTCTCAAAGTTATGATAACAGCACGCAGAAAATCAGGTCAATACTTATTAGGCCGACTGTCAATAATTAAACAAAAAAACGGTCAGTTGGCCGACGCGGTAACGCAGCTGCTATTTTCTTTTTGCATTTCAATATTATAGCATTGTCGGCGGGATTTTAATTCAAAAGTCACACAGCCGACATTTTATGAATGATCCCAATCTTTATAAAATGGCTGGAACTGGTTACGTGCATATACAACCCGTCCCCGCATAAATCTGATCGGGGGAGGGTTTAACGTGGGTTGGCGGGATGTGCGTAAGAGGGTGCGGCGGACCATGGCCGAGGTTTTGGAGATCCCCGGTGAGATTGCCCTTGATTTGCCGAAGATCATCCTGGTGGGAAATGTACAGGTGATTATCGAAAACCACCGCGGGATTGTGCAGTATACCACCGAGTCCATCCGGGTGCTGGCGCCAGCGGGAGAGGTCACCATCCGCGGCCGGGAGTTGGTGCTGCGCAACATTCTCCCGGACGAATTGTGTATAGAAGGTCGAATCGAAGGGCTGTGCTTTACGTGAGAATTCAAAGTCCAGAACCCAGAGCCCGGCATTCAGAAGTAGCAGGAGGGGTATTTAAAGAAGGGGACGGTGTTGGACCGCCCGAGTAGAGGGTATCACCGGCCCAAGCCTTTGCTATTCTGGATTCTGAATTCTAGATTCTGAATCCTAACCCAGGAGGTCTCCTGATGTTCGTGCTCAAAATCCTGGCTTACCTTTTGGGGTACGTGACCATGGTGGTCAGCGGTCGGACGCTGGAGAAGTTTATTAACCTGGCGGCCCGCAGGGGAATCTATTTTTGGGATATCAGAAGGTTGGACGCCGACCGGATCGAGGTGAAAACCCGTCTTTCGGGAGTGAAACCTTTGCGCCATATTGCCCGGGACACCGGAAGCCGTTTTACGATCGGCCGCCGGACGGGGCTGCCCTTTTTTCTCGGGCGGGCGCGACGCCGGAAAACGCTGGTTTTGGGCGCCTTTTTGTTTCTAGCCGCGTTATACATCCTGTCGTCATTCGTGTGGTTTATTCAGGTTGACGGCAATGTTATCACCAAAGACCGGGAAATCCTTGAAGCGGCGCGCGAAGCCGGACTGTACCGCGGCGCGGCCAAGTGGCGTTTTGAAGTGTCGGCGGTGGAGAACGCGGTCAAGGAAAAAATCCCGGAAGTCGCCTGGGTGGGCTTGGAGATCAGGGGCACCAGGGCGCGGCTCACGGTGGCCGAAAAGAAACTGCCCCCCGCGGCGGACGACGATGGCCCTTCCGATATTGTCGCGGCCAAAGCCGGCCTGGTGCGGGACGTGTTGGTTTTGAGCGGCCAGGCCGTGGCCCGGGAAGGCGAAACGGTGTTTCCGGGACAGGTTTTGATTTCCGGCGAGATTTGGCCGCCCGAAGCACTTGACCCCCAAGGAGCGATCCTAAAGGGCGAACCCCGGCAGGTGCGCGCTCGGGGCATCGTCAGGGCCCGGGTATGGTACGAAGCTTACGGCGAAGCCCCGCTGGCGGATGAAATCAGGGAGTTCACCGGCCGGGAGGCGTCGCGGGTGACGGTGAAGGTTTGGGGGCGGGAGTTTGTGGTTTCTGGTCCCCGCCGGGAGCCGTTCCAAAATGCGGTTGTCTCCGAAACGGTGCACTGGGCACCACACTGGAGGAATCTCGCCGCCCCCGTCGAAGTAGTAACTACGGTTTACCGGGAGACCGAGACCCGCCTGGCGCGACACTCCCGCGCCGATGCCCTGCGCCTTGCCGAAGAGCGGGCCCGTGAACTCCTGAAGGAGCGGGTTCCGCCGGAGGCGAAAGTCCTGCGCGAAAGGGTGGAACCGGTATCTGCGGGTTCTGGCGAGGCCGTGGTACGCCTGCAGATAATTATGGAAACACTGGAGGACATCGGCGTGGAGAAACCACGCGCCGGCTAGTCGGAATACGATGAGGAGGCAGATGCGCTAATTGGCGGAGTTGGTGGAAAGAAGAATGGTGATTCACGATCCCCGGGTGGCGGCTGCGATTATGGGTAATTACGATGAGCACCTGTCTATCCTGGAGGACGAGTTGGACATTCGTTTGGTAATGCGAAACGGGGACCTGATTCTTTTCGGTAGCCCGGAACAGGTAGAAACGGGGCAGGAGGTCATCCGGCACCTGGAAGCTTTCTTCCTGGAGCGGCGCGACTTGACGCCTTCGGACGTGAAGTATATCATCAATAGCGTGCGCGTGGGGCAGCAGGCCAAATTGGCGGCTCTGGCCCGCGAGGTGATTCTGACCACGCCCCGAGGCAAGTCGGTGCGGCCCAAGACTCTGGGGCAGCAGCAATACGTACGGGCTATGCTTGAGAAGGACGTGGTGATCGCCATTGGCCCGGCGGGGACCGGCAAGACTTATCTGGCGGTGGTGATGGCCGTACGGGCGCTGCGGAACAAGGAAGTCAGCCGCCTGATCCTAACCCGTCCGGCCGTGGAAGCCGGTGAGAAGCTCGGGTTTTTACCGGGGGATCTGCAGGAAAAGGTTGATCCTTACCTGCGCCCCTTGTACGACGCCTTGTTTGACGTACTGGGTGTGGAAAACACCCGGCGCTATCTGGAACGGCATATCATTGAGGTCGCTCCCCTGGCCTACATGCGGGGTCGGACCCTGGAGGATGCCTTCATCATTCTGGATGAGGCCCAGAACACCACCCCGGAACAGATGAAGATGTTTTTGACCCGCCTGGGTTTTGGTTCCCGGGTGGTGGTTACCGGGGACATCACCCAGGTCGATTTGCCCCGGGGACAGGCCTCCGGATTGATCGAGGCGGAGGAGGTCCTTTCGGGGGTGGCCGGCATCGAGTTTGTTTACCTGACCGGTGCCGATACCGTCCGTCACTCGCTGGTCATCAAGATTATCGAAGCTTACGAGCGGGCGGGGGGATCGAAAGAGGAGTGACCGTAAAGTGGGGGTCTTGCGTGCGCTGGTGACCCACGCCGGGCGGGTTTTGCCCGCTGTTTTTCGCAATCAGAAGGTCCGCCGGGCGGGGGCGGTTCTGCTTTTCCTTTTCTTTATGACCCTCATTGTATGTGTGGACTTTTTCCCCCAGCAGGTACGCCTGCAAGCGGGACAGGTTTCTCCGCGCACCATCACCGCCCGCGAAACCATCACCTTCGAAGACCGGGCTAAGACCGAAGAGGCCCGTCAGCAGGCGGCCCGGGCGGTAGCCAAGCAGTATGACTTTGACCCCCAGGTGACGTTGGCCGTGCGCCGGGACATCGCGGAAATAATGACCGCCATCCGGGACGTCCAGCAGGATGTTCACCTGGATACCCCCAATAAGGTCGAAGCCCTGGAACGGCTCCTTCCTTTCCCGCTGCCGTCCGATGTCTTGGTGGCTTTGGCCGAGGAGAGTGCGGCTACCACGGCGGCGGTGGAAAAGGAACTGACTTTGATGGTGACCCGGGTGATGGAACGAGGGCAGGGCGTTTCCGAGGAAAACCTGGAAGAAGCAAAACGGGCCGTGGCCGAGGAAATCCGGGACAGCGGCTGGAGCTGGCCTTACGAACTCCTGGCCCGGAATCTGGTGCACCACTTCTTGCGGCCTAACGCCTTCTACAACGCCCAGCGCACCGAACAACTGCGGCAGGCGGCCATGGACCAGGTGCCCCCGGTATTGATTACGCTGAAGAAGGGACAGCGGATCATCGGCGAGGGCGAGATTGTCACCGAAGAACACTTGGTCAAACTGGAGGCGGCCGGCGAGTTGCACCGTCCGATGCCCTTCAAGACCATTTTGGGTGCGGTACTCCTGGTCGCGCTTCTGACAGGCATTGTGCTCCACTACATCCGGCGTTTGCACCGGGATATCTACGAAAACGCCGGCTACCTGTACATGCTGGGTATCATCGTCTTGACTGTGATGGTGATCGGTAAGGTTATGGTCGCCGTGCAGGTTACGCAGTGGCCCGAGTTCGGCAGTCTTTTGGGTTACGCCGTGCCGGTCGCGGCGGCCGGCATGCTGGTGGCTATTTTGCTGGACGTCCGGTTGGCCCTGATTATTGTGGCCGTGATGGCCTGCCTGGTGGGGGTCATGACCGGTAACGACCTGCGCTTTGCCCTGGTCGGCTTTCTTGGCGGTACGGCCGGTGTGTTCAGCGTGTCCAAACTCAGTCAGCGCACCGACCTGGTGCGGGCCGGGGTGTACGTCGCCGCGGCGAACGTGGTCGCCATTATGACCATCGGCCTGTTAGTCGACACCTCCCTGGGGCTGCTTTTGACCTCCAGCCTGATTCTGGGCACGGCCAACGGCATTCTGTCTTCGGTCCTGGCCAACGGCGCGCTGCCCTTCCTGGAGAGCTCCTTCCGCATCACTTCGGCGGCCAAGCTGTTGGAACTGGCCAACCCCAACCAGCCGCTTTTGAAACGTCTGCTGCTGGATGCTCCCGGGACTTACCACCACAGCATCCTGGTGGGTAACCTGGCGGAAGCCGGAGCGGAGGCGGTGGGCGCCGACCCCATTCTGGTCCGGGTAGGCGCTTATTACCACGACGTTGGTAAGGTGCGCCGTCCCTATTTCTTTATTGAAAACCAGTTAACCAATGAAAACCCGCACGATAAAATCACCCCGGGCTTATCGACCCTGGTACTGACCTCTCACGTCAAGGATGGTGCGGAGTTTGCCCGGGAGCATAAACTGCCGCAGGCGATCATCGACATCATCGAGCAGCATCACGGGACCAGTTTGGTTACTTACTTTTATCACAAGGCTCTGCAGCAGGACGAGAAAAACCTGGTGCGGGAAGAAGATTTCCGTTACGGGGGTCCCAAGCCCCAAACCAAGGAAGCGGCCCTGATTATGCTGGCCGACTCGGTGGAGGCCGCGGTGCGTTCCGTTTCCAACCCGACACCGGGCCAGGTGGAGGGGCTTATTCGGAAGGTGATCAAGGACAAACTGGACGATGGGCAACTGGACGAATGCGATCTGACTTTCCGCGACCTTGAACTGATCGCCGCCGCCTTTGCGCGCGTGTTCACCGGTATTTTTCACTGCCGCATTGAGTATCCTGACGGGAAGGAAATCGAAAGGAGGAAGGCCCAGAATGGCCGTCATCATCAGCAATCTGCAGGAAACGGTGGCGGTGGACGATAATCTGTTGTCCCTGATCCGCAGGGTGGTGGGGTTCACCCTGGAGAGCGAAGAGGCCGGTCGGCAGGTGGAACTGGGGTTGGCCTTGGTGGACGACGATTACATCCAGGACTTAAACCGGCGTTTTCGCGGCCAAGACCGGCCCACGGACGTACTGGCCTTCCCCATGCGCGAGGAGGTGCCGGCGGAGGAAGACGAAGATTCGGTAGCGATGTTCATGCTGGGTGACGTGGTCATTTCGCTGCCCACCGCTTTGCGTCAGGCGGCTGCATACGGGCACAGCTTGGAACGGGAAGTCGCCCGGTTGGCCGTACACGGCACGCTTCACCTCTTGGACTACGATCACGAAAACGACGCGGATGCGCTTCGGATGCAGGAACGGGAAGAAGCCGTATTGCGCCGGCTGGGATTAGCGCCGTGACGGCCGTGTTTACCGATGCCGCGTTGGTACAGCAGGCCCTGGCGGCCCGGGCCAACGCCTACGCGCCGTATTCCCGGTTTCGGGTCGGGGCCGCCCTGCTGACTTCCGGGGGACGGGTTTTCACCGGATGCAACGTGGAAAACGCCTCCTTGGGGCTGACGGTTTGTGCCGAGCGGGTGGCCGTTTTTTCGGCCGTGGCCGCGGGCGAGCGGGAGTTTGCGGCCCTGGCGGTGGCCGGCGACGGTGATAAGCACTGCCGTCCTTGCGGTGCTTGTCTCCAGGTGCTGCACGAGTTTGCACCGGCGTTGCGCCTATTGCTGGCCGGCGGACGAGGCAGTTTTGAGGTGAAGACGGTGGCCGAGTTACTGCCCGGGGCTTTTAACCTACCGTTTAACGGTTAATGCTCCGCAGGCACCGGGAGCGTTCTCAAAAACATGCCGGTTCCCCGTTTCCGCTGTCACCGGCTATAGAAACCATTTGCGGATAGAAACGGTCCTTCTCAGCCGGGAGAACAAACTTAGGGGGTTGAAACGTGGATAACACACCGGAGCACCGGTCCGGATTCGTGGCCCTTGTCGGGCGCCCCAACGTGGGGAAGTCCACCTTGCTAAACAACCTGGTGGGACGAAAGGTGGCCATCATTTCCGACAAACCCCAGACCACCCGTCACCGTATTCGCGCCGTACTGACGCGTGAAGATGCCCAGATCATTTTTGTGGATACCCCCGGTATTCACAAACCCAAGCACCGGCTGGGGCATTACATGGTGGATACCGCCCTGGGCACCCTGAGGGACGTGGACCTGATCCTGTTTCTAGTGGAGGCGCACCGGGATTTCGGGCCGGGGGACGAGTTCATCCTGCAGAGGCTGGCCCAAGTGAAGACACCGGTTTTTCTGGTGATCACCAAGGTGGACCTGGTGGCCAAGCCCAAACTCCTGCCGTTCATCGACGTGCTGCAGAACAAGTTTAGCTTTGCGGAAATCGTGCCGCTGTCGGCCCGGACCGGGGAGAATACGGATCGCCTGATTGACCTGGTGGTCAGCTATTTGCCGCCGGGACCTAAATATTACCCGGAAGATGCCGTTTCCGATCAGCCACAGTCCCAGATTCTGGCCGAACTGGTGCGGGAAAAGGTGCTGCACCTGACCGCGCAGGAAGTTCCCCACAGCGTAGCCGTGGTGGTGGACGAAGTCTTTCCGGGCCAAAAGGGCGTCACCGTGATCAGAGCTACCATTTTTGTGGAGCGTGATTCGCAGAAGGCCATCCTCATCGGTGAGGGTGGACGGATGCTGAAGAACATCGGGCGGATGGCCCGCGAGGAGATCGAGAGTGTGCTCGGCGTGCGGGTGTACTTAGAACTCTGGGTAAAGGTCAAGCACAGGTGGCGGCAGGACGAGCGACAACTGTACCATCTGGGATTCCGGAAAGAGTAGGCAGCAGCAAGCACGGTCGGATGTAAAGAAATATTGCCTTGATGGAAGGATTATACATTAGCGGGGGCGAATACTTTGCTGTTGTCATGTGCAACGCACCTGCGTGCTGGGCCTCTTTACCGTTTACCGGGAACCGTTGGTCGGGGAGAAGCCCCGCCCGGTGGCGAACGGGTAATCGCGCGCTTGCGTTTTGGAGCGCCTGAAGCGAGTTTGAGCCTACTCCCGACGACCTTTACGGATCGCGGTGCAAACGGTTGGCGTCTGTTGGTGCGTTGCGTTTTTTTGTTTTTAGGCAGGAAAATCTGGATGCCCGACGAACTAGGAACTCATTTACCCCGTAATAGCACAAATGACCTAGGGGGGTGTCAAGCGTGGGGAGCAGTATTGACGGGGGGCACCTGTGGGCCTTGAAAGAGTGCCTGCGGCGGGCGCTCAACGATATGGAAGGGCACGAACTGAAGGAACACGTGAAAAAGCACTATCAGGCAATGTGTGAAAACTTCAGCCTGCCCAGTAAACTTGACCCGGCGGCTATCGACGCCTGGGTGGAGGAGCAGTGGAAGATCTGGGCGCGCGCCCTGGAAAAAGAGGAGATCAAATAGACGGGTGGACCCCTTAGGCTTGCGGTTTGAGAGGGTTATAGGTCCGGCAGCTCATTCAAGCCGGACCCTTTTAGTCTAATAGGCCTGGCGGTAAAGCTCCACCAGTTCACTTACCAGCGGTTGGCACGGGTTGGTAATCGTGGTCTGGTCTTCGTACGCCTTTTCGGCCAGGAGCGGCAGCCGGGTCTCGAACTCTTCCCGTGGGATACCGCAGTCGGCAATGGTGGGCGGCATGTCCAGCTGCCGCATCAGGTCGCGCACGGCCTCCACCAGGCTGGCCACGCCCTCCTCGGGGGTGTTCGCCGGCAGGTTCAGATGCCGGGCGATCTGTTGGTACCGTTCTTTTGCCCGGTACCGTTCATAATTGGGGTATCCGGTGTATTTGGTCGGTATCTGTGCGTTGTAGGTGATTACGTGGGGCATCAGTACGGCGATGGCCCGGCCGTGGGGGATGCCGAACTCGCCGCCGAGCTTGTGGGCCAGGCTGTGGTTGATGCCCAGGAAGGCGTTGGTGAAGGCCATCCCGGCGATCGTGGCCGCGTTGTGCATCTTTTCCCGTGCCTCGCGGTCGTCCGGCTGGCGGTAGGCCCGGGGCAGGTAACCGAACACCAGTTCTATGGCTTTTAGCGCCAACGGGTCGGTGAAGTCGGAGGCGCGCACCGAGACGTAGGCCTCCAGGGCGTGGCCCAAAACATCCATGCCGGCGTCGGCGGTCAGGCTAGGAGGTTGTTCCAAGCTTAAGTCCGGGTCGACGATGGCCACGTCCGGGGTCAGGGCGTAGTCGGCCAACGGGTACTTGACGTCCTGCGCGCGGTCGGTGATCACCGTGAAGGCGGTGACTTCAGAGCCGCTGCCGGAGGTGGTCGGCACGGCCAAAAGGCGAGTCCGGTGCGGGCGTTCGGGTAGCCGGTAGGTGCGCTTGCGAATGTCCAGGAATTTCAGTTTCAGGTGTTCGAACCGCACCTCCGGGTACTCATAGAATAGCCACATGGCTTTGGCGGCGTCCAGCACCGAGCCGCCACCCAGGGCGATGATGGTGTCTGGTTTAAAGGTGCGCACGGCCGCGGTGCCCCGGTCCACCGTCTGGAGCGAAGGATTCGGTTCAACCTCCGAAAATACCTCCATTTCCACCGGCTCCGGCCGCCGTTCCAGGTGGCGCCGGATTCGCTCCGGATACCCCAGGCGGGACAGAGTGGGGTCGGTCACCAGGAACACCCGGCGGAGGTTGGGCGTGAGGGCCAGTTGACCCAGAGAGCCCGGTCCGAAGTAGATCTCCGGCGGTACCCGGAACCATTCGGTTTCGGGCCGCCGGGGGGCGACCCGCTTAATATCCAACAGGTGAACGGCGGTGACGTTATCGGTGGTGGAGTTACCGCCGATGTATCCACAGCCTAGGGTGAGCGAAGGCGTCAGAATGTTGTACAGGTCGCCGATGGCGCCCTGGCTGGCCGGGGCGTTTACGATGATCCGTCCGGCCGGCACCTGCTCCGAGAAAGCGGCAATGACGTCCCGGTTCCTGGAGTGAATCACCGCCGTGTGACCGAGTCCTTCATACATTACCACCTGTGCGGCCCGGGCAATTCCTTCTGTCGCACCGTCCACCACGTAAAAAGCCAGGATCGGGCTGAGTTTTTCCCGGGACAGTGGACAAGCGGGGCCGATTCCTTCCTGAACGGCCACCAGGATCTTGGTGTCGTCCGGCACCTCAAACCCGGCCATCCGGGCGATTGCGGCGGCGCTCTTGCCCACCACCTGCGGGTTTAGGGAACACGTCCGGTTGTCGGTGGCTGCGTTTTCTAAAAGCTTTGTTCTCTCCTCGTCTAGAAACACGCAGCCGGCTTTCGTCATCAGTTCCCGCACCCGATCGGCCACGGCGCGGTCCACGATCAGGGCCTGTTCCGAGGCGCAGATCATGCCGTGATCGAAGGTTTTACTCAATATCAGGTCGGTCACCGCTCGTTCCAGTGCCGCCGTTCGTTCCACGTAGCAGGGTACATTGCCGGGGCCTACACCCAGGGCCGGGCGTCCGGCGCTGTACGCGGCCCGCACCATGCCGGCACCGCCGGTAGCCAGGATCAGGTTTACCCCTGGGTGGTGCATGAGGGCGTGGGCCGCCTCCACCGACGGTTTCTCGATCCAGAGGATGGCATCCTCCGGGGTGCCGGCCGCCACGGCGGCCTCCCGCAGGGTGCGGGCGGCAGCGGCGCTGCAGCGCTGGGCGCCCGGGTGGAAGCTGAACACCACCGGGTTACGGGTCTTGAGCGCGATCAGCCCCTTGAACAAGGTGGTGGAGGTGGGGTTGGTCAGCGGGGCCAGGGCGGCGATTACCCCGGCCGGTTCGGCGATTTCCCGGTAGCCGGTGACCGGATCCTCGTGGATCACCCCCACCGTCTTCAAGTCACGGATGCTGTGGTAAACGTATTCGATAGCGAACAGGTTTTTCAGGATTTTGTCTTCGTATACTCCTCGTTCCGTTTCTTCCACCGCCATTCGGGCCAGTTCCATGTGCCGGTCCAGTCCGGCCAGGGCGGCCGCCTTCACGATTTGGTCCACTTGTTCCTGGTTTAGTTTGCGAAAATCCTCCAGCGCGGTCCGGGCGCGGGCGACCAGGTCATCAATAATATAGGTTTGGGTGGCGGTTTTCCCCTCGCGCATGTTTAAAGACCTCCTCCGGGGGTTAGACCTCAAAATTTCAAAATTAAGCTTATCCAAAACCAGCGACCGTAATCGCCGGCCGAAAAACTTCCAGTTCTATCCAAATCACAGGCTGCATATCTATATAAAGTAAAAGTATGTTATGGTGGGGCGGCAGAGCCGTCCCCGTGCTCTTAAGCATCAGGAAAGCGGGGGTGGTCTATGGGGACAATGGTGAAGTGTTCTCTAATCGGTTTAATGTTGTTGGTTTTCTCGCTGGCGGCGGGCGGGACGGCGGCGGCGGGAATAATGATGCCGTTCAGGGCGGTGTTGGAGCGGGAAGGTATCCGTGTAGGCTGGGACGGACAGGCGGCGACCGGGCAGCATTGGGACGGCCGGCTGTTACGGGTGGTGCCGGGCAGCGCCGTGGGCTTCTTGGACGAAAGGGAGATCTCCCTTGAGGCGCCGGTGACGGTGCTGGCCGGGATGACCTATGTGCCCAGTACTGTGTTTGAGGATTTCTTGGGCACTTTGCCGCCCCCGTACCCGGAGTTGGCTTTCACCCTGGTACAGGCCGGCGAACGGTCCTGGGTCGTGGGCCGGGTGGCGGAGGCCCGGGGTTATTGGCGGGAGTCGGCGCATTATTCCGGCGACCCGAAAGCGGACGGGATTCCGGCCGGCGTGCTGGTGGACCGGGTCTGGCTCCTGCCCGCTAATGATGAGACCGTGTTGGACGCTTTTCTGGCGCGGGTGGCCGCAGATCTGCAGGAGGCGACCGAAAACACGTATTCCCTGGCCCCCGGTGCGGACCAAGCGTTGAAAACCGCCCTTTCCGGCGACGTGCGGTTGGTCTCGTTACCGGTCCAGTGCCGGATCGGCACCTGCGCGGTCAACTTCAACGCCGGCGGGAATAACTACAACAATATGCTTAACGCGGTCAAGGCCACGGAGTACCTGGACGGGACGGTGGTTGAGCCCGGTGGCATCTTTTCCTACAACCGTACCGTTGGACCGTGGACGGCCGAGCGCGGTTACGTGGTGGGCTATGCGATCAGCGAGGGCCGATACGTGGCGGCGCGGGGCGGGGGCGTTTGTCGGGCGTCTACCGTGCTCTACGGCGCCGTGCTGGACGCGGGACTGGAAGTGGTGGAAAGGCACGGACACAGCCTGCCGGTGGGTTACGTGCCGGTGGGGCGGGACGCGACCGTTTCCTACGGCTGGGCCGACCTGAGATTTCGCAATCACCTCCCTCATCCGGTGCGGATCGAGGCCGGCGGTACCGTGCACCGCCTGCAGGTTACGCTCTGGGAAATCATAACTTAACCTTTCTTTTCGAATCCCTGGCCGGAGGGTCGGTAGTACCTCCGGCCTTTTAAATTGTCCGGGAGGTACTGCTGCCGGACCCGGTGACCAGCAAAATCATGGGGGTAAAGATAGCCGGTGTGGCCGAGCTTTTTAGCCCCGGGGTAGTGGGTGTCCCGCAGGTGTTTCGGGACCGGGCCGGATGGCAGTTTTTTGACGTCATCGAGGGCGGCTTCAATGGCTTTGTAGACGCTGTTGGACTTGGGAGCCAGGGCCAGGTAGACGATACACTGGGCTATTACGATGCGGGCCTCGGGCATCCCGACCGCCTCCAGGGCGTTCCAGGCGGCGTGGGCGACCAGCATAGCCCGCGGGTCGGCCAGGCCGATGTCCTCGGATGCCAGGATGATCAGCCGGCGCACGATGAACCGCTGGTCCTCACCGGCGCAAGTCATCCGGGCGTACCAGTGCAGGGCGGCGTCCGGGTCAGAGCCGCGGATGCTTTTGATAAAGGCGGAGATGACGTCGTAGTGCTGATCGCCCGACTGATCGTAGTGCACCGCCGGCCGTTGGATTGACTCCTGGGCAGCTTCCAGGGTGATGTGCCGGATTCCGTCGTCACTGGGCGGCGTGGACAGGACGGCCAGCTCCAGAGCGTTCAGGGCGCTGCGGGCGTCGCCGTTGGCCATGTGTACCAGGTGTTCCAACGCTTTGGCTTCCAGCTCCGCCGGGTGCCCGCCTAGCCCGCGCTCCCGGTCGGCGAGCGCCCGTTCCAGGATCGTCCGCAGGTGGGCGGGGGAGAGCGCCTCCAGTTGAAAGACGCGGGTGCGGCTCAACAGCGCGCCCCGCATTTCAAAGTAGGGATTTTCGGTCGTCCCGCCGATGAAGGTGATGATGCCCTTTTCAATCCCGGGCAGGAGCACGTCTTGCTGGGACTTGTTGAAGGCGTGGCATTCGTCCACGAACAGGATTGTCTTTTTACCGTGATACTTCAGGTTGTCGGCCGCATCCTCCAGGACCTGGCGCAGTTCCTTCACGCCGGAGGAGACCGCACTGACCGTGCGGAACACGGCGGCCGTGGTTCGCGAGATAATGTAGGCCAGCGTGGTTTTGCCGCTGCCTGGGGGGCCGTACAGGATGATGGAGCCCAGGCGGTCGGCCTCGATCGCCCGGCGCAGGAGCTTGCCCGGAGCCAGGAGGTGTTCCTGGCCGACGAACTCGTCCAGCGTACGGGGGCGCATGCGGTCGGCCAGCGGCCGGTGCCCGCCGTTTTCTAACAACGGGGAGAAAAGGTCATTCACGGCCGTTCACTCCTTGGCGCCTTTAAGTGTAGCATTTTCATGTTCAAGGGACAAAGAGGCGGAGAGAAGTCTGTGAAGATGTCCCCGCGATTCCAGACGACGTTCGGAAGAACAAAGTGCTGGAATCTCCAGTCCCCGTAAGCATCGGCTACCCAGGCTGCACCGCCGGCGACAGCGTAAGCCTCAACACTTTCCCCGGCGGAGCCGCAGAGGTTTTGCGAGGCGCTGCGGCTCCGGCTTAACGGCACTGCGGCTTAGCGGTGTTGCCCGGCGAGTCTGGTCAAGGTTCCAGCCGGATAACACCTTCCAGTTTGTCGAAGTCTCTGTTATACGAATAAATCTCGCTCTGCTTGTGGACAAGCATCTGCGCGGCGATAACAGCATCGATCCAATCGAGGTTCTTTCCTACGTAGAGTTGGAGGGCCTTTTGAGCCGTTTTCTTGCTCGAAAAGCGCAAGCTGCGCAGGTTGAGAATGGGGATGAGCAGCTCACGGATCTGTTTCTTAGGCTGTTTATAAAATTTTTCCAAGGTCCAGATGATATCTGCCAGGACAAGGTCGGGCAACCAGACTTCTTCGGTACCGGCTTCAACTCGCTTTAACAGCTCAGCGCAACGGTTTGCCTGCTCCGGAACATCATTGGTCAGAAAGCGGAGGATGACGTTAGCGTCGAGTGCGCGCACTTTTCTCACGGCTGCGTTCCTCCATTGCTTTATGGCGGGCGGCTTTGAAATCCTGCGGTGCTGAAACCTTAACGGCACCTTTGAGTGTCTCGATTCCCCCTTCGACGGGGAGAATCCGGGCGGCATCCTTTTCGACTACGAACCGGACGCGCGCCCCGGGACGGAGGTTCAGAAGTTTCCTGACCTCGGCAGGCAAGGTAATCTGACCCTTTTTTGAAATCTTAGCGAACACTAAACTTTAACCTCCATAAAGATAAAGGGTATACTTTTTGTGTATTGTAAAGCAAAACCTCTGACTTGTAAAGCATCTTCTAATGAAGATCTGCCGCCATCACGCTTCCGTATCTCCCCCCTCAGACCCGTGTCTTGAGGCTCAGGCACGCCTTTG
>DFNH01000003.1 GCA_002375985.1 Firmicutes bacterium UBA3572
TGGGCGCCGGCGTGGTCACGGCGATCAAGCAGTAGGCAGGAGGTTTTTTCGATGCAAAGGCAGAAGATCCGGATCCGGCTCAAGGCGTTCGACCACAATATGCTGGATCAGTCGGCCCAGAAAATAGTGGAAACGGTCCGGAGAACGGGTGCCGACGTTGCCGGCCCCGTTCCGCTGCCGACCGAAAAAGAGATCTACACGATCCTGCGTTCACCACACAAGGATAAGGACTCGCGGGAGCAATTTGAGATTCGGACCCACAAACGGTTGATCGATATCCTGGAACCGACGCCTAAAACGGTGGATGCCTTGATGCGTCTGGATTTGCCAGCCGGGGTTGACATCGAGATCAAGCTTTAGATACCGGGTTGTTAGTAGAGAAATCACAGTCAGGGGGGGCGCGGGGCCAGAAGGTGGCCTGACCCCCGGGGAGGTGTAGCAGATGGCGAAGGGAATCCTCGGCCGCAAATTGGGAATGAGCCAGTTCTTTACTCCCGAAGGCGTGGTGGTGCCAATCACGCTGATCGAGGCTGGACCTTGCGTTGTGGTGCAAAAGAAGACGGCCGACACAGATGGTTACACAGCGGTACAGTTGGGGTTTCAGGAAGAGCCGGAAAGAAAGATGAATAAGCCCCTTCTGGGGCATTTCCGCCGCGCCGGCACGGCTCCAATGCGTTACCTGCGTGAATTGCGTACGGAAGACGTGGACCGTTACCAGGTGGGGCAGGTAATTAAGGCCGATCTATTTGCTCCGGGCGATAAGGTGGATGTCACCGGGACCTCCAAGGGCAAGGGTTTTGCCGGGGGGATCAAGCGGCACGGTTTCCAGCGCGGCCCCATGGGCCACGGCTCCAAGTACCACCGCCGGCCTGGCGCCGCGGGAGCCAAAGGCCCGGCGCGTGTATTCAAGGGCCGGAAGATGCCGGGACGCCTGGGCGGGGTCCGGGTGACCATCCAGGGTCTGGAAGTTGTCACGGTGGATCCCGAAAGAAATCTTTTGGCCGTAAAAGGAGCGGTTCCGGGACCCCGGGGGGCCCTCCTTTTGGTGAAAGAAGCCGTCAAGGCCCGGTAGTAGGCCGGGAAGGCGGCGGGGTTTAACCGTGCCATATATATCTGGGGTTGCTGAACTTTGGAGTGGAGAGTTCCGAGGCCGCGAAAAGCAAGCGTGGCAAGGCTAGCCAGCGGGGCGTGCCGGGCGGCACGTGACGCGGGACGGCGGGCCTGACGCAGTGAGGCAGAGTTTGGCAGCGGCCGCCAAAGGAGGTAACAGTAGTGCCTAAAGCAGCTGTTTATAACGTTGAGGGAGAGCAGGTGGGTGAAATTGAACTGAACGACGCCCTCTTCGGTCAGCCGGTCCATGCGGCCGTGTTGCACGAAGTAGTCTTGATGCAGCTTGCCAACCGCCGCCGCGGCACCCACGACACCAAGACCCGGGCCGAGGTTCGGGGAGGCGGCCGCAAACCCTGGCGCCAGAAGGGTACCGGACGGGCGCGCCACGGATCGATACGGTCGCCGATCTGGCGCGGGGGCGGAATCGTATTCGGCCCTCATCCGCGGGATTACAGCTTCCAGGTACCCAAGAAAGTCAAGCGGCTGGCCCTGAAATCGGCGCTGTCGGCCAAAGCGGCCGAAGGCCGGATTGTGGTGCTGGATGTGCTGGAGTTGGCGGAACCAAAGACCAAGGATATGGTGCGCATCCTGGACAATCTCAAGGCTACCGACGGTGCGCTGGTGGTTACGGCCGACCGGGACGCCAATGTAGAAAAGTCGTCCCGGAATATCCCGGGAGTCAAGTCCCTGGAGGCGCGGCAGCTCAACGTGTATGATCTGCTGGACCACCCCAACCTGATCCTGACCAGGGATGCGCTGGCCCGCGTCGAGGAGGTGTTCGCCTAAATGAAATACGCCCACGATATCTTGCGCAGGCCTTTGATTTCGGAAAAATCAATGTCGTTGACCGAAGGGAACAAGTACACCTTCATCGTTGATCCCCGGGCGAACAAGACCGAAATCAAGCGGGCGGTCGAGGAGATCTTTAAGGTAAAAGTCGTCAAGGTTAACACCATCCGGGTCAAGGGTAAACGGGTGCGCCGGCGGAACATTGTCGGCCGAAAGCCGGAAACCAAGAAGGCCATTGTGACGCTGCGGCCCGGCGATAAAATTGAGATTTTTGAAGGCGTGTAAGGAGGCATAGGAATGGCCACCAAAAAGTACAAGCCTACTTCTCCGGGGCGCCGTTTTGTGACCGTATCCGATTTTCAGGAAATCACGGCAGTGGAGCCGGAAAAATCGCTGCTCCGTCCGCTTAAGAAGCGGGGCGGCCGCAACCAACAGGGCCGTATCACGGTGCGGCACCGTGGCGGCGGTCATAAGCGGCTCTACCGGGTGATTGATTTTAAAAGGGATAAGGACGGGGTGCCGGGCCGGGTGGCGTCTATTGAGTACGACCCCAACCGCTCGGCGAATATTGCCCTGATCAACTACGCCGACGGCGAAAAGCGGTATATCATCGCCCCGGCCGGTTTGCAGGTGGGGCAGGAGATAATGTCGGGCCCCCAGGCGGACATCAAGGTGGGTAATGCTTTGCCGCTGCGGAACATTCCGGCGGGTGTGCTGATTCACAACCTGGAACTCTATCCCGGACAGGGAGGTAAGATGATCCGTGCGGCGGGTGGCGCCGCCCAGTTGATGGCCAAGGAAGGGGATTATGCCCACGTACGACTTCCTTCGGGCGAGGTACGTCTCTTTCACCTGGATTGCCGTGCCACTATCGGCCAGGTAGGTAACGTAGAGCACGAGAATATCGTGATCGGTAAGGCTGGACGTTCCCGCTGGCTGGGCATCCGGCCAACGGTCCGCGGCGTGGTTATGAACCCGGTGGACCATCCCCACGGCGGCGGCGAGGGCCGGTCCCCGATCGGCCGCAACCCCGTAACGCCCTGGGGTAAACCGGCTCTGGGGGCCAAGACCCGCAAGCGGAAAAAAGCCAGCGATCGGCTGATTGTCAAGCGGCGTTCGGAGTAGAAAGATTAAGGGGGTAATAAAATGGGTCGGTCACTGAAAAAAGGACCTTACTGCAGTCCGAAGCTTCTGGCCCGGATCGAGGAAATGAACCGCAGGGGCGAAAAGCGGGTCATCAAGACCTGGTCGCGCCGGTCGACCATCTTCCCCCAGATGATCGGCCACACCATCGCCGTGCATGACGGGCGTAAACACGTTCCGGTGTACATCACCGAGGAAATGGTCGGACACAAGCTGGGCGAGTTTGCGCCTACGCGGACCTTCCGGGGGCACGGGCATCATACCGAGAGATCTACGGCGTTGAAGTAAGGGGGTTGTCTTTGTGGAAGTAAAAGCGGTTGCCAGGTATGTCCGTTTGTCACCCCCGAAGGTCCGTCGGGTGGTGGATCTGGTACGGGGCAAGAGCGTGGACGAGGCGCTGGCCATTCTCCAATTTACACCTCAACGCGGGGCCAAAGCCGTGGCGAAGGTGATCAAATCGGCCGTAGCTAACGCCGAGCACAACCACAATGCCGTCCGGAACGAGCTTTTCATCGTCAGGGCCTACGTGGATCAGGGACCGTCCCTGAAACGCTGGCGGCCCCGGGCTTATGGCCGCGCCAACCTGATCAAGCATCGCACGAGCCACATCACCATAGTGGTCAGCGACGGAAAGGGGGGATAGTTGGTGGGCCAAAAAGTTGACCCGAGAGGGCTGCGGCTTGGAATCGTTCGTGATTGGGACGCCAAGTGGTATGCCGATAAGAAAAACTTTTCCAACCTCCTTTTGGAAGATGTAAAGATCAGGGGGTTCATCAAGAAGAAGCTTTACAGTGCGGGTATCTCCCGGATCCATATCGAACGTACGGCTAATCGGGTGCGGATTGCCATCCATACCGCGAAGCCCGGGGTGGTGATCGGACGCGGTGGGTCCGAGGTGGAGATCCTGCGCAAGGAAATTGAGAAGTTGACGGGCCGGCAGGTCAGCATTAACATCGTGGAAGTGAGAACGCCGGAACTGGACGCCCAGTTGGTGGCCGAGAACGTGGCCGCCCAACTCGAGCGGCGCATTGCCTTTCGCCGGGCTATGAAACAGGCGGTGGGGCGGGCCATGAAGATGGGCGCCAAGGGCATCCGGATCGCCGTTGCCGGCCGGCTGGCTGGCGCGGAAATCGCCCGTACCGAATGGTATAGCGAAGGCAAAGTGCCTCTGCACACCCTGAGGGCGGACATTGACTACGGTTTTGCCGAAGCAAATACCACATACGGTAAGATCGGGGTCAAGGTCTGGATTTACAAGGGCGAGATTCTGCGCCAACGGGCTTCTCGTGAAGGAGGCAGGTAACTATGTTGATGCCTAAGAGGGTAAAATTTAGAAAACAGCACCGGCCGGGTTTGGCGGGTAAGGCCAAGGGCGGAACCAAAATCCAGTTTGGCGATCTGGCTTTGCAGGCCCTTGAGCCGGCCTGGGTGACAAGCCGGCAAATCGAGGCGGCCCGTATTGCTATGACCCGTCACGTCAAGCGTGGCGGTAAAGTTTGGATTCGAATTTTCCCCGACCGGCCGATCACGGCTAAACCGGCGGAGACGCGTATGGGCAAGGGCAAGGGCACGCCGGAATACTGGGTAGCCGTGGTTAAGCCAGGGCGGATCATTTTCGAAATCGCCGGGGTGCCGGAAGACATCGCGCGCGAGGCTTTACGGCTTGCTTCCCACAAGCTGCCCTGTAAGACAAAAATCGTGAAGCGTCAGGAAGTGGGTGAGGCCGGTGAAAGTTAAGGAGATGCGGGACTTGACCGATGCCGAGCTGCGGAAAAAACTGGCCGATTCCAAGGACGAGTTGTTCAGGCTAAGGTTTCAAAGTGCAACCGGACAGCTCGACAACCCGATGAAAATTAAGGAGGTCAGGCGGCGTATTGCGCGCCTGAAGACCGTGATCCGGGAGCGCGAGTTGGGTATCAAACATGCGTAAGGGGGTTTCGCCGTGGAACGCGGAAGCCGTAAAGTGCGCATCGGCGTGGTTGTGAGCGATAAGATGGACAAAACGGTGGTCGTCGCCGTGGACTCTCTGGTCAAACATCCTCTTTACGGGCGCACCATTCGTCGCACTAAAAAGTTTATGGCTGACGACCGGGAGAACCAGTGCCGCGTCGGTGATAAAGTCAAAATAATGGAAACACGCCCGTTATCCCGTCGCAAGCGTTGGCGGGTGACCGAGATTCTTGAACGGTCGCAGATCTAGAGGGAGGTGTAGGCCTTGATCCAGGTGGAGACCACGCTCAACGTCGCCGACAATACTGGCGCCAAAAAGTTGATGTGCATCCGGATCCTAGGCGCTTCTTTCCGGCGCTACGCCTCCGTCGGCGATATCATTGTGTGTTCGTGTAAAGAGGCGGCACC
This sequence comes from Firmicutes bacterium UBA3572, assembly GCA_002375985.1. Taxonomy (GTDB): domain Bacteria; phylum Bacillota; class Desulfotomaculia; order Desulfotomaculales; family Desulforudaceae; genus Desulfopertinax. Next base: position 5,401 of record DFNH01000003.1, read on the forward strand.
GGGCGGCTTGGTAAAAAAAGGTGACGTGGTAAAGGCCGTCGTGGTCAGAACCAAGAAGGAAATTAGGCGTCCCGACGGTTCTTACATCAAATTTGACGAAAATGCCGCCGTCGTGATCAAAGACGACAAGAGCCCGCGTGGAACGCGTATTTTTGGGCCGGTGGCTAGGGAGCTCCGGGAACGGGACTTCATGAAGATCATTTCGCTGGCCCCGGAGGTGCTTTAGGGAACGACTTGACGGGGGACACAGAAGAAACGAGGTGGTAGCCGTGAAGCTGAATGTGCGTAAGGGCGATAAAGTGGTCGTGATCACCGGGAAGGACGCCGGCAAGCAGGGCAAAATCATCGAAGTTGATCCCAAGCGTAACCGGGTAATCGTTGAAGGCGTGAACGTGGTCAAGCGGCACTCCCGACCGACCCGCAAGTTGCCCCAGGGCGGAATTCAGGAGAAGGAGGCGCCGATCAGCCGTTCTAACGTAATGCTGATCTGTGGGCGCTGTCATAAGCCGACCCGCGTGGGTAAGCGTATCCTGGACGACGGCAGTAAGGTCAGGATTTGCAAAAAATGTGGGGAAGCTCTGTAGCGGTCGTCGGTCGTCAGTCGGCGGACCGGCGGACCGGCGGACCGGCGGACCGGCGGAGGGAATGCGGCAAGCCGCATTCCATGATTGTGCGGTCGTCGATTGCCCCGAGGCGACGGGCCGACGCAGAGAGTGGACGGGTGGAATCGATTAAGGGGGCTTGTTGAAGGTGTCAGAATTGAGGCAGAGGTACCAAGAGAAGGTAATCCCGGCTATGATGGATAAATTTGGATACCGGAACGTAATGGAAGTCCCCCGGCTGGAAAAGGTTGTCATTAACGTAGGTCTGGGGGAGGCGATCCAGAACCCGAAGGCCATTGATGCCGCAATCGAGGATATCAGGACCATTACCGGCCAGCAGCCGGTGGTTACCAGGGCCAAAAAGTCGGTGGCGGCTTTCAAGGTGCGTCAGGGTATGCGTATCGGTGTGAAGGTCACCCTGCGTGGAGACCGGATGTACGATTTCGTGGAACGGCTAATCAGCGTGGCTCTGCCGCGGGTGCGCGATTTCCGCGGTATTTCGCCCTGGTCCTTTGACGGGCGGGGCAATTACACGCTGGGTTTAAAAGAACAATTGATCTTTCCCGAAGTCAACTACGATAAGATCGACAAGGTCCGGGGTATGGAGATCACCCTGGTGACGACCGCCGAAAACGACGAAGAGGCGCGCGAGATGCTAAGACTGATGGGGATGCCCTTTAAACCCCACTAACAAGGAGGGCGGATAATGGCCAGAAAAGCCTTAATCAACAAAGCCAAGCGGACGCCGAAGTTTCAGGTACGGCAGTATAACCGGTGCCAGCTTTGCGGCCGGCCGCGAGCGTACATGCGCAAGTTCGGCGTTTGCCGTATTTGCTTCCGGATGCTTTGCTACCAAGGGCATATACCCGGCGTACGTAAGGCCAGCTGGTAAGGAGGTGGTTGGGTAATGTTGACCGATCCGGTTGCGGATTACCTCACACGTATCCGAAACGCAAATATCGCCTTTCATGATACCGTCGAGATTCCGGCTTCGAGAATGAAGAAGGCGCTTACCGAGATTTTGAAACAAGAAGGTTTTATCAGGGGTTTTGAACTGGTGGACGACGGGAAGCAGGGCAAGATCCGGATTTACCTGAAGTACGGCAAGGGTAAGGAACGGGTGATCACCGGTTTGAAGCGTATCTCCAAGCCGGGACTTCGGGTCTATGTGGGTAAGGATGAGATTCCGCGCGTACTTGGTGGTCTCGGCATCGCGATTTTGTCCACGTCCAAGGGGATTATGACCGACAAGGAGGCCCGCAAACAGGGCGTAGGCGGCGAGGTTATTTGTTACATTTGGTAGTGTGCACCGGGAGGTGAAGTAAGAGCAGATGTCGCGTACAGGGAGACTGCCCATCAACATACCGCAGGGCGTAGAGGTTTCGGTTGACGGGAATACCGTTCTGGTTCGGGGACCCAGGGGTGAGCTCCGGCGGGAGATCCCCGCGGGTACCAGGGTGGTGCAGCAGGATGGCAAACTGGTGGTGGAAAGGACCGGTGCCGACCGTACCACCGCTATGCACGGGCTGGCCCGGACCCTGGTGGCCAACATGGTCGACGGGGTGACGAAGGGTTTTGAAAAAACGCTGGAACTGGTCGGGGTCGGCTACCGTGCTTCGTTGCAGGGAAAAAAACTCGTGATGACGCTGGGATATTCGCACCCGGTGGAGTACGAACCGCCTGCGAACATCCAGCTGGAGGTGCCGGCACCCACCAAGATCATCGTCCGCGGTGCCGATAAGGAAGAGGTCGGCCGCGTGGCGGCCAAGATTCGTTCTTTTCGGAGTCCCGAACCATACAAGGGCAAGGGTGTCAGGTACGAGGGTGAAAAGATCCGCCTGAAGGCCGGTAAGGCCGGTCTCAAGAAATAAGGGGAAAGGGGGCAGACAGGTCTTGCTGAACAAACCCAGTCGCCGTGAACTGCGTAATAAGAGAAGAATTCGGGTTCGGAAGAAGATTGCGGGCACCGCGGAGCGCCCCCGGCTGAACGTCTTTCGCAGTGCGAAGCATATCTACGCGCAACTGATTGACGATGACCGTGGGGTGACTATCTGCGCCGCCTCCACCCTTTCTCCTGAGGTGAAGGAAAAACTAGAGGGTGTCCAGGGAGGCAAAACCGACGCCGCCCGTGTCGTTGGGGAAACGATTGCCGAAAAGGCCAAGGCCCTCGGCATTGAAAAGGTGGTCTTTGACCGGGCCGGTTATTTGTACCACGGGCGGGTCAAAGCGCTGGCCGAGGGGGCCCGTGCCAAGGGTCTGGAATTCTAAGATGACGGGGGGAATGTTGTGTCCAGAATAGATGCCTCTAAATTAGAGCTCTCGGAAAAAGTGGTTTTCATCAACCGTTGTGCGAAGGTGGTCAAAGGCGGGCGCCGGTTTAGCTTTTCGGCCCTGGTGGTTGTTGGAGACGGCGCCGGCCACGTGGGTGCCGGTCTGGGCAAAGCGACCGAAGTTCCGGAGGCCATCCGAAAAGGAATCGAGGACGGGAAGAAGAACCTTATTAAGGTGCCTCTGGTTGGCACCACCATCACCCACGAGGTGCTGGGTCGATACGGCGCGGGCAAGGTCTTCTTGAAGCCTGCGGCGCCTGGTACCGGTGTCATTGCCGGCGGGCCGGTCCGGGCCGTGCTGGAATTGGCCGGGGTGAAGGACATCTTGACCAAATCATTGGGTTCCAACAGCGCCAACAACATGGTACGCGCAACCCTCGAAGCACTGAAGCAGCTGAGAACTAAGGAAGAGGTCGCCCGCATGCGGGGCAAGAGGGTCAAGGACCTGGGGATTGGGGGTTAGGCCGTGGCAGAACAGTCGACAGTGGTTGGTCGTCGGTCGTCGGAGGCCGAAGACCGCAAGGTGAGCAGGAAGTTGAGGATCACGTTGGTCCGCAGCCTGATCGGACGGTCTGAAACCCAGCGCCGGACGGTCCGGGCCTTGGGCTTGACGAAGATCAATCAGACGGTGGAAAAGGAAGACACACCCCAGATCAGGGGCATGGTCAACAAGGTGCAGCACATGATTAAGGTTGAGGAAATTTAGGGGGAAAGAGGTATGAAGCTGAGCGAACTCAAACCGGCGGCGGGTTCCCGCCGCAAACCGACCCGTAAAGGCCAAGGGATCAGCGCCGGTCAGGGCAAAACGGCGGGGCGTGGCCATAAGGGTCAGAATGCCAGGTCTGGCGGCGGTGTGCGCCGCGGCTTCGAAGGTGGGCAGATGCCCCTTTACCGCCGGTTGCCGAAACGGGGTTTCCGCAATGTTTTCAAAAAAGAATTCGCCGTAGTCAATCTTGAGGCACTCAACCGTTTTGAAGACGGGACCGTGGTTACGCCTGAGCTATTACGGGCGGCCCGCCTGGTCAGAAAGCGGGCGGAAGGAATCAAGATTCTGGGAGACGGCGAGATCAAAAAGTCCTTGACGGTGCGGGCCCACGCCTTCTCCAAGGCCGCCGGGGAGAAAATCGCCGCCGCCGGAGGAAAGGCCGAGGTGATTTAATTGCAGTTTCTCGGCACCCTGCAGGCCGCCCTGAAAGTATCCGAACTGAGAAGTAAGCTCCTGTTCACCCTGGCCATGCTGTTGATATTCCGGATCGGCGCGCACATCCCGACACCCGGGGTGCGGCCGGAGGCCATGGTGGAACTGATCCAGAGCGGGATCCTGTTCGGCTTCTTTGACGTTATTTCCGGCGGTGCCTTCAAGAACTTTTCGGTGTTCGCCATGGGCATCATCCCATACATTAACGCCTCCATTATCATGCAGCTTTTGACCGTGGTCATTCCGAAGCTGGAGCGTCTGGCGAAGGAGGGGGAAGAGGGCCGTAAAAAAATCCTGCAGTACACCCGGTATTTTACGGCTGTTTTGGCCTTTCTCCAGGCGTTGGGAATGTCCGTGGCCATCAAGGGGGCGTTGATCGTGCCGAGTGTGATCAACTACCTGTTCGTGGCGCTTATCCTGACCGCCGGTACCGTATTCCTGATGTGGCTGGGGGAGCAGATCACCGAGAAAGGCATCGGTAACGGTATTTCACTGTTGATCTTCGCCGGCATCGTTTCCCGCATCCCGGAAGGCGTGACCCGGGTGGTTGAATACCTGCAGGTAGGCACGATCAATATTCTGAGCGTGATCGCCCTGGTGGGCATCGGCCTCCTGGTGATTGCGGCGGTGGTGGCCATTCACGAGGGACAGCGGCGCATTCCGGTGCAGTACGCCAAACGGGTCATTGGGCGCCGGGTTTACGGCGGCCAGACCACGCACCTGCCCCTGAAGGTGAATCAGGCCGGCGTGATTCCCGTTATTTTCGCCTCCTCGTTCCTGATCTTTCCCGAGCAGGTGCTCCAGTGGTTTTCCGGGAGCGTGGTCGCGGCGTGGTTTTTGAACTGGTTTTACTGGGGGTCGTTTGTACACACCACGTTGTACGCCCTTTTGATCATCGGGTTTACTTATTTTTACACCGCCATTATCATGAACCCGGTGGACATGGCCGACAACATTAAGAAACACGGCGGTTTCATTCCCGGTATCCGTCCGGGCCGGCCCACGGCGGAATACATCAGCAAGGTGCTGTCGCGCATTACCCTGGCCGGAGCGTTGTTCTTGGCCCTGATCGCGATTTTGCCGAACTTCGTGCTGATCGCCACCCAGATACCCAACGTGTACTTCGGGGGCACGGCGCTTTTGATCGTGGTTGGTGTGGCGATGGAAACCATGAAACAGGTGGAGGCGCATCTGTTGATGCGGAGCTACCAGGGTTTTATTAAATAAGAAAGCAGAACAACGGTGGTAAGATGATTACCAAGAAATCCCCCCGAGAAGTCGGTTATATGCGGGAGGCGGGGCGGATCGTGGCCGGAGCCTTCGCGGAGCTGGCTCCGCTGATTGTGCCCGGCATCACCACCAGGGAACTGGACGCGGTGGCCGAAAAGTACATCCGCAAAGAAGGGGCGAGACCGGCTTTCAAAGGATTGTACGGCTTTCCGGCCAGTATCTGCACGTCCATTAACGAGCAGGTAGTGCACGGGATTCCCGGTTTAAGGAAACTAAAAAATGGAGATATTATCAGTATTGACATTGGGGCGGAAATAAATGGTTATTTTGGTGACGGCACGGTGACTTTTCCGGTCGGCACGCCGGAGGACCGGGTCCTGGAACTGGTGCGGGTTACCCGGGAAGCCTTGAACATCGGTATCGCCCAGGCGCGGCCGGGAAACCGGCTGACGGATATCTCCCATGCCGTGCAGACCCACGTTGAACGCCACGGTTTTTCGGTGGTGCGCGACTATGTCGGGCACGGTATCGGGGCTAAGATGCACGAAGATCCGCAGGTTCCCAACTTTGGTCCCCCGGGCCGAGGTCCGCGGCTGGAACCGGGCATGACGCTGGCCCTCGAACCCATGGTCAACATGGGCAGTTACGAGGTGGTGACGCTTGACGACAGATGGACGGTGGTGACCCGGGACGGCAAACCTTCCGCCCACTTCGAGCACACCATCTTGATTACCGAGGACGGGCCGGAGATTTTGACCCGGCTTTAGTAGTCGTCAATCGTCAGTCGTCGGTTGCCGGACTGGCGAAAGGAATGTGCCGGAGCGCATTCCGGAATGAGAGTCGTCGGTCATCGGTTTGCGCAGTGGAGGGATAGGCTTGAGAGCGGAGCGGATCAGACCCGGTCAGGTGGTCATTTCCCAGGCTGGTCGGGACGCCGGACAGTGTTACGTGGTAATCGCTATGCAGGGGGAGTCCCGTGCAGTCTTGGCCGATGGTACACGGCGGCGGGTGCAGAACCCCAAGCTCAAGAATTTGAAGCACCTGCGGTTACTTGCAGATCCGGATCCGGAGCTTTTGCGTAAGATCGTCAGCGGGGAAAGAATAACGGACGCCGATATCCGACGGGTGCTCTGGGTTTTGGTCGGGAAGGAGGGTTGCCGGTGAAACAAGATGTCATCGAGGTAGAGGGGAAGGTTGTTGAGCCTCTGCCCAATGCGATGTTCCGCGTTGAGCTGCCCAACGGCCACAAGGTTTTAGCCCACGTTTCGGGAAAGATTCGGATGAACTTTATCCGCATTTTGCCAGGGGACAGGGTCTTGGTTGAGCTTTCTCCCTACGACCTGACCCGGGGCCGCATCGTATACCGGTATAAGTAAAGCTTTAAGGGGGCATGACCCGTGAAGGTTAAACCTTCGGTAAAGACCATCTGCGAAAAGTGCAAGGTGATTCGCCGTAAAGGCAAAGTGATGATTATTTGCACAAATGCCAAGCATAAGCAAAGGCAAGGGTAAAGGAGTGAGGGTGTTTGGCCAGAATCGCCGGCGTTGATTTGCCGAGAGACAAAAGAGTGGAAGTGGCCCTGACCTACGTTTACGGGATCGGCCGTTCCTCGGCCAAGAAGATTTTAGGGCAAGCGGCTGTCGATCCATCCACGCGGGTCCGTGACCTCACCGAGGAAGAAATCACGCGGATCAGGGAGCTGATCGACAGAGGATATAAAGTGGAGGGGGACCTCCGGCGGGAGATATCCCTGAACATCAAGCGACTGATTGAAATCGGATCATACCGCGGCCTTCGCCACCGGCGGGGTCTGCCGGTGCGGGGACAGCGCACCAGAACCAATGCTCGGACCCGGAAAGGCCCGCGGAGGACCGTGGGTGTCCGGAGAAAGAAGTAGGGGGTTAGTAGATGGCGCGGAGACCTAGAGCCAAGAAGAAAGAACGGAAAAACATCGAAAAAGGCGTGGCTCACATCAAGTCCACCTTTAACAATACGGTGATTACCATTACCGACGTCCGGGGGAACACCATCTCCTGGTCCAGTGCGGGTACGGTAGGTTTTAAGGGCTCCCGGAAGAGCACACCCTTTGCCGCACAGTTGGCGGCGGAGAAAGCGGCCCGGGAGGCCATGGAACACGGTTTGCGGGAAGTGGCCGTAATGGTCAAGGGACCGGGATCCGGCCGTGAGGCGGCTATCCGTTCCCTGCAAGCCGCCGGACTGGAAGTGAGCCTGATCAAGGACGTCACGCCTATTCCTCACAATGGCTGCCGGCCGCCGAAGCGCCGGCGTGTATAAACACTTTGAGGAGGTGTCTTTTTGGCTAGATATACCGAAGCGCGGTGCCGTCTGTGCCGCCGCGAAGGCGTCAAATTGTATTTAAAAGGTGACCGGTGCTACACTCCCAAGTGCGCTGTCGGCCGTCGGGCTTTCCCCCCTGGGCAGCAAGGACCTTCCCGGCGGAAGGTAACCGAGTATGGCCTGCAGCTTAGGGAAAAGCAAAAGGTGCGGCGCATTTACGGAGTTCTGGAGGCGCAGTTCCGGAACTACTTCCGGAAGGCCGAGCGTCAGCCGGGAGTGACCGGTGAGAATCTGTTGCGCCTGCTGGAGCGCCGTTTTGACAACGTCGTTTACCGGCTGGGATTGGGTGCTTCCCGGATGGAGGCTCGCCAATTGATCCGCCACGGCCATTTTGCCATCAACGGACGCAAGGTGGATATTCCTTCTTACCTGGTGAAGGTCGGCGACGTCATTACCATCCGTGAACGGAGCAAATCCTTGCCGCGGATACGGGAAAACATGGAGCGGGCGGCGGAAAACACCGCTCCTGCCTGGCTGGAGTATGATAGCGAACAAGCCGTGGGGCGAGTCGTGGCGTTGCCCGATCGCGAGCACATTGATATCCCGGTGCAAGAGCAACTTGTTGTTGAGCTGTACTCCAGGTAACCGGGAACCTGCTTGAGGGGGTTCGTAATGCTAGAAATAGAAAAACCGCGGATTGAGTGTGTCGACTTAGATGCCGACGGCGTTTACGGAAAATTCGTGGTGGAGCCGCTGGAAAGGGGCTACGGGATCACCCTGGGCAACTCGCTCCGGCGGGTGCTATTGGCCTCTCTACCGGGAGCGGCGGTCACCGCCGTGAAAATTGACGGGGTGCTACACGAGTTTTCCACCATACCAGGGGTGCGCGAAGACGTAACCGAGTTGATTCTGAACCTAAAAAGCCTGCGCCTGAAGCTTCACGGCCAGGAAGACGAGAAGCAGATCCGCATCGAAGCGGAGGGCCAGAGGCAGGTTTTTGCACGGGACATCATTGCCGATCCCGACATCGAGATTTTAAACCCGGACCTGCAGATCGCTACTTTGGAGCCGGACGCCCGCCTCTATATGGATTTGACGGTCAAACGGGGGCGCGGTTACGTGCCGGCCGAGGGCAACAGGCAGGGGAACCACGTCATCGGCGTGATTCCCATTGACGCAATTTTTACGCCGGTGACCAAAGCCAACTTTGTTGTGGAGAAGACCCGAGTGGGGCAGGATACCAACTTTGATCGGCTGGTCCTGGAGGTCTGGACTGACGGCAGTATTCATCCGAGCGAGGCCTTGAGCCTGGCCGCACGGATTTTGATTGAACACCTGCAGTTGTACGTGGGGCTCACCGAGTCGGTGAACAACGTTAAGATTATGGTGGAAAAGGAAGAGGAAAAGAAGAACAAGCTTTTAGAAATGCCCATCGAAGAACTGGATCTCTCGGTAAGGTCGTACAACTGCCTGAAGCGGGCCGGGATTAACACGGTGGAAGAACTAATTCAGCGTAACGAAGAAGAAATGATGAAAGTTCGCAATCTGGGCAAGAAATCGCTGGAGGAAGTGGTGCGCAAATTGAACGAATTGGGCTTAAGTTTGCGCCGGGACGAAGAATAGGGTACGAGGAGGCAAAAAGATCGACATGGGCTACCGGAAGCTGGGGCTCCGTTCGGACCACAGGAGAGCCATGCTACGAAATATGGTTACTTCGCTGATCAAAGAAGAGCGGATCACCACCACCGAAGCGCGGGCCAAAGAGGTCCGCACGATGGCAGAAAAAATGATCACGCTGGCCAAGCAGGGCGATCTGGCCGCCCGCCGCCAGGTGCTGGAATACGTGTTCGACAAAGAGGCGGCCAAGAAGCTTTTTGACACGATTGCACCGCGTTACCAGGACCGCTCCGGCGGCTATACACGGATCGTCAAGGTCGGTTTCCGGCGGGGAGACGCGGCTTCGATGGTGATCCTGGAACTGGTCCAGTGATCTAGGTGCCGAACGTAAAGCTGGTTCTGGCCTATGACGGTACGGCCTACCACGGCTTTCAGAAGCAGTCCGGATCGGGCCTGCCCACCGTCCAGGAGACGCTGGAGCGGTCCTTGGCCATGTTGTCGGGGAGCACCATCAGGGTGATCGGGGCCGGTCGCACCGATGCCGGGGTGCACGCCCGGGGTCAGGTGGTTAATTTTACCACCGACGGATGGGCGATCCCTGTCGACCGGATTGCGGTCGCGTTGAACGCGGTGCTGCCCGGGGACATCGCGGTCTTGTCGGCCCGTGAGGTTCCGCCTGATTTTCACGCCCGTTACAGCGCCGTGGCCAAGACCTACAGCTACAGTATATACAATCACCCGGTGCGGTCGCCTTTCGCGCGGCTTTACAGTCTACACATCCGTGAACCACTTGGACTTGCGGCCATGCGGCAGGCGGCGCGGCACTTGATCGGACAGCATGATTTTACTTCCTTCCAGGCCACGGGAAGGCCGGTCAAGTCGGCTGTTCGCCTGCTTTCCCGGGCCGAGATCGAGGTGGAGCCGCCCCTGGTGCGGCTTGTTTTTCGGGCTGACGGTTTCCTGTATCATATGGTCCGGATCATGGCCGGTACCCTCATCGAAGTGGGGTTGGGCCGGCTGGAGCCTGACGCGGTGCGGGAAATCGTCGCGGCGCGGGACCGTAGGCGCGCCGGACCCACGGCGCCCCCTCACGGACTGTGTCTGGAAGAAGTAGAATATGACTTGACCTGAAACGCCCCCGGTCACTGTTTCCGTTGACTCTTTCTTTTTCTTATACTGAAGGGGCCAGGTGAAAACAGGAGACCGGCTTCTTCTTCAGAGAACTTTCCCAACTCTTAAGGAACACGAGAGTGTCGAGAACACCCAGGCCGCCCTGACTTATTTGTGACTTTGAAAAAAGGTGTCTACCCTCATTTTCGCGCCGGGAGGTGCTCTCATTGACCAGGACCGGAGAAAAGACAATCTGCCAGAACCGCAAGGCCCGGCACAACTACCATATTCTCGAAACTTACGAGGCCGGCATGGTCTTGAAGGGCACCGAGGTCAAATCCCTGCGCGCCGGCCGGGCCAATCTCAAAGACAGCTACGCCCGGGTGCAGGATGGTGAACTGTGGCTGGAAAACATGCACATCAGCCCTTACGAGCAGGGGAACCGGTTTAACCACGACCCGACCCGGGCCCGCAAACTTCTGATGCACAAGGGCGAGATCATGCGGCTCTGGGGTAAGACCCGGGAGAATGGCCTGGCCTTGGTGCCCCTGCGGGTATATTTTAAAAACGGCCGTGCCAAGGTTGAACTGGCGCTGGCCAAAGGCAAGAAGCTCCACGACAAGCGCGAGGAAATCGCTAAGCGGGATGCGGAGCGTGAAATAGCCCGGGTCGCCCGCGGCAAGGTTTAGACCGCCCCGGCCTAAGATTTCCCAGATATTGACGGAGCCTGCGGTGCATGCTATCATGTAAATGCACCGATCGGTGCGTTCAACTGTATATGGGGGCGACATGGTTTCGACGGGGGAAGTGATGGCAAGAGGAGCGAGCCGGGATCGTCACCAGCCCGTAAAACGGTGGCAAAGGCAATAACTGCCAAGAACGAACCTGTAGCCCTGGCTGCATAAAGACAGCCAGCATCCCACCCGCTTAAGCCTGCAGAGCGGGACCGGGGTGTCACACTAGCGGGCTTACCCGGCGCCAATTCTCGGAGGCGTCGCGGGACATTCATCGAGATAGCTCGGTGAGGAGCCTGGCTGTAGGCGCCAACCGGAGCGAAACTTAAAATACAGCCTACGCTCGTAGCCGCCTCTTGTGGTCATTCTTCCGGACGGTGGGTTCGACTCCCCCCGCCTCCACCAAAAACTTACCGCCAATCGGCGGTTTCTTTATGTGCGCCCGGGGCTGAAAACCTCCTTTGCGCGGCTGCTTGACGGCACCATTGTGCAGATCGGTTTTGGGGAAGCGGCCTTTGCTTTTGCCTTAAACTGCCTCCTGGACCCCATGTCCAAGCTGCGCGTCGGCGAGTGGGCGAAGACGATCTACCGGCCGGAGTGGGAGAGGCTGGAACCCAATCACTTCTCCTTCCGGCACGCGGTAGAGAAGGTCAAGCACCAGGTTTTACCTGAGGCGGGTGATCCTCGGGGGATGGTGTCGGAGAAACTGCCCGGGGAGATTGAAGGAGCGCAGCTTATAGAGGGATGTGAGCCATGCAGATACTCACGTAAGTGCAACCTAAAACGGAATGATCTTGTCTACCAGGGGAAATTTATACCAGAATGCGGACTTGACCCGCAAGAGCCGCAGTATCATACCTCGAAAGGGTTTACACATTCCGGGGATGTAACTAAATTTATCGTAATCCGGTGGCTGAAGCTGCCGAATCCACGTAGCATCTCAATGAGTCGAAAGGTACCACGGAGGTACAAGCCTGACCGCAGGTCCGGCCTTCGTGGTATTTTTTGTTTCCAGAAAAGGAGGATCACATTATGTGCCGGGAACCGAGCGATTGGGAAAAGGTAGTGGCTTTTCATGGGCACAGTTGTCCGGGACTGGCTCTCGGCTTCCGCGCCGCGCAGGCCGGGATGGCGTGTCTGAACGAACTGCGCGACGAGGACGAGGAGATCTTTGCCGTGGTGGAAAACGACGCCTGCGGCGTGGACGCCGTGATGGTGCTGACGGGCTGCACCCTGGGCAAGGGCAACCTGCTTTTCAAAGACCTGGGTAAGCAGGCCTACATTTTTGGCAGCCGGAAGACGGGCCGGGCGGTGCGGGTGGTCGTCAAGAACCCCATCTGGCGGCAGGAACCGGGCTATGCCGATTTGGCGGCCCGGGTAATGTCCGGCCAGGCCAGCCCGGAAGAAAAGGACGAGTTCGCCCGGCGGCGAGACGAGCGCACCCGGCAGCTGCTGGAGATGCCCACCGAAGAACTGCTGCGGATTACCGAACTGGACTTCCCGTTCCCGGAACGGGCGCGCGTTTTTAAGTCCCTGCAGTGTGCCGAGTGTGGCGAGTGGGCGATGGAGCCGCGGATGCGCCTGCGGGAAGGCCGAACCGTGTGCCTGTCCTGCGCCGGGGAGTACACCCGGGGCTGGTAGCGGCCTGTGGGCCGAAAGTGCCGCCAGTTGTAGACCGGTCTCTGTGGTCTGCTTGCGGAACATTTTGGAAGGGAGAGTGCAAAGTGAAGGTGCCCTTAAGTCTCGTTTGGCGGCGGTACTTCCCGATCATTTTAGGGGCCCTGGTCCTGATTATGGCCGGTGCGGCCGGTTGCGCCGGGGAGCGCCCGCCCGGGGGAGACGCCCGGTGCTGCACAGATACCTACTTACGTCATTGCCGATCCGACCGGCGACTGGGATTTTCCCAATCCGTTCGGGCATTACCCGCGCGGACCCGGCTACATCCGGATGAGTCTCATTTTTGACACGCTGGTCTGGAAGGACGCCGACGGTTTTGTGCCGGCCCTGGCCACCGCCTGGGAATACGACCCGGAGGCCAACGCCTACGTTTTCACGTTGCGTGAGGACGTCACCTGGCACGACGGCACCCCCTTTCCGGCGGACGACGTGGTGTTCACCTTTGACTACTACCGGGAACATCCCTATCCCCTCGCGGACACCGGGGTTGTGAAATCCGTGGAGGCGGAAGGAAATCGGGTGACCATCGCCCTATCCCGCCCCTACGCCCCCTTTCTGGAAATGATCGCCGGCACGGTGCCCATTCTGCCCCGGCACATCTGGCGGAACGTGACCGATCCCGAAAACTTCCGGACCCCGGAAGCGGCCATCGGTACCGGACCCTTTAAGTACGGGGACTACAACAAGGAACTGGGTACCTACCTTTACCTGGCCAACCCGGACTACTACGGCGACGAGGTGCTGGTCGAGCGGCTCAGCTTCGTGCGGGTGACCGAGGAAATGACCCCGGCCGCCCTGAAAAACGGCGAGGTGCATAGGGGTTCGGTGCCGCCCGAGACGGCCGACGCGGTCGAGGATGCCGGATTCACCGTGCTCAAGAGCCCCTTCTACTGGAACGCCAAACTGATGATCAACCACCGGAAAGAGCCCCTGGACCGGAAGGAATTCCGGCAGGCGCTGGCCTACGCCATCGACCGGAACCAGATCGTGGAACTCGCCCGGCGCGGTCACGCCTTGGCCGGCAGTGCCGGACTCCTGCCGCCGGACAGCGAGTGGTTCGCCCCCGGTGCCTACCAGTACCCGCACAACCCGGCCCGGACGGCGGAACTGCTGGAGAACCTGGGTTACACGAAAACGGGCGGTTTCTATACTAAAAACGGCCGCTTACTGGAATTGGAGCTTATTTACAGCGAAAGATTCGTCTACAACGAAGGATTCGCCCGGGAGGCCGAGCTGATCAAACGGCAATTGGAGAACGCGGGTATCAAGATCAACCTGCGCAGCATGGAAAGCAAGGCGGTGGATGACCGGGTGCTGCGCTGGGACTTCGAGCTGGCCGTGATCGGTCACGGCGCACTGGGCGGCGACCCGCTGCAGTTCAACCGGGCGGTGATGGGCCAGGGTTTCAACAGCGCCCGGTACGAGGCCAACGAAGCGCTCACCGCTCTGATGCGGCGCCAGGTGACCGAGATGAATGCCGCCAAGCGCCTGGAACTGGTGCAAAAGGCCCAGGAACTCTACGCGGAAGACGTACCGGCCCTGACCTTGTATTACCCGCAATGGTACTTTGCCCACGATGGGCGGATCGATCACTACTACACCAAGGGTGGGGTGGCCTTGGGCGTGCCGATCCCTATTAACAAAATGGCTTTTGTGCGCCCGTAAACCGGAACAGGTTTTATCCTCCTCGCTTCCGAGCTATCGGGGTGCGCCGCCGAGAGGTGAGAAAGCGGCGGTGCCGCCCCGGAGGTCTTGCCCGTTCCGTGGCTTTTTATTGAGGACAGCACCAGCGGAGGGATCGGACCGTGTACAGCAAACTCCTGAATTACGCGCTGGCCTTCTTCCTGATCCTGACGCTCAATTTCCTGCTGCCGCGGATGATGCCCGGCGACCCGCTGATGGCGATTCACGGTGGCGAAATGCTGGTGGAGTTGACCCCGGAACGGGAGGCCGCGCTGCGGGAGCGTTACGCGTTGGACCAGCCGCTGCCTCAGCAGTTCGCCAATTACCTGGGGCGGCTGGCCGCCGGCGACCTGGGCCAGTCCTATTACTACGCCGTTCCGGTGAGCGAGCTGATCCGGGGTGCAGTGCCCTGGACGCTTCTCTTGGCCGGTAGCGCCCTGGTGCTTTCCTCCCTGCTGGGCATCATCCTGGGCATCGAGGCCGGCTGGCGTCACAATCGCTCTCCGGATCGGGCCCTGGTTGGTATGGCCGGACTACTGAACGGCTTTCCGGACTTCCTGATCGGCGCCCTGCTGTTGGTCTTCTTCGGTGCCGGCCTGGCTTGGTTTCCGGTTTCCGGGGCGCTGACACCTTACGCAGGCCTTTCCGGGTGGGCGTTGGTTGCGGATGTCGCCCGCCACCTGTTTCTGCCTCTGACCGCCCTGACCCTGGCCAACCTGGCCGGGATGTTCCTGCTGACCCGCGGCGCCCCAGCTGCAACGGGCATAGTTGCTCTACGTGCAGCCGGCCCGCCGCGATCCGGTGGCTTTGTGGTGGTACTCCACTCATCTTTGCCCGCGCCTTTGGGAAGACTAGGACACGACATTTTCCCCGAAAAAGGAGTGGTGCGGATGGACTTTGAACGGGCCCGGGAAATCGTGGAGTCGGACAAGACGATCGAGGTGGTCCACAGCGGCCGGCCGGTTTGGATCGAAGGGTTAAACCCGGAGAATAAAACGGCGCGGATTCGACCGCTTAACGGAACGGCAGAAGAGGTGATCGACGTGTCGGTTACGCAGTTGGTGGAAGGCCGCACTTATAGTCAACAACCAGATTCCGATACCGCGCCTTCGATTGTGCCGCCGCCTACCACCAGGTCTCCCCGGTAGAACACCGCTGCCTGACCGGGGGTAACCGCCGCCTGCGGTTCGGAAAGGGTGACCAGCACCCGTCCATTTTCCATGGGCGCAATCGTCCCCTGAACGGGCGGGGCGGTATACCTGATTTTTACTTCCACGGCCATAAGGCCGGCCAGTTTTTCGAAGGGGATGAAGTTGTTATCGGTGGTGGTGAAGGCGCGGGTCTCCAGATCCTCCTTGTTTCCCACCACTACGGTGTTGTTGGCGGGATCCAGCGCCACCACATACACGGGCCGGCCCAGGGCCAGCCCCAAGCCGCGCCGCTGGCCGATCGTGTACCGGTGCACGCCGGCATGCCGGCCCAAAACGTTGCCCGCGGTATCGATGATGGGACCGGGGCGGGCGGCCTTCGGCCGTTTCGCGTACACAAAGGCGCGGTAGTCCCCATCGGGGATGAAACATATTTCCTGGCTTTCTGCTTTGGCGGCTATGTTCAACCCTGCCTGGCGGGCGATGTCCCGCACTTGGCTTTTCTCGAGCCCTCCCAGCGGGAAGAGGATGCGGGCCAGTTGGTCTTGCGTCAGCGTGTAGAGGAAGTAGCTCTGGTCCTTCCGCCGGTCAACACCCCTGAGCAGCACGTACCGTTTGCACTGCAACGCGTAAAACGTGCGCACGTAGTGACCGGTGACCAGCCACCGGGCGCCCAAGGCCGCGGCCTGCTTTAGCAGCAGGCCGAACTTGATGAACCGGTTGCAGGCGATGCATGGGTTCGGCGTGCGTCCGTCCAGGTAAGCGTCAATGAAAGGGTTGACCACCAGCCGTTCGAAAGGCTCGCGGAAGTTGACCACGTGGTGAGGAAAACCCAGCGACCAGGCGATGTTCCGGGCGTCGTTGACCGCGTCCGGAGAACAGCGGGCGAGGGGCAGGGCAGTTTTCTCGTCAACGGTGGGCCGGAGCTGCATGGTGAGGCCGACCACTTCGAAACCGGATTCTTTAAGTAGGTAGGCGGCGACAGAGCTGTCCACCCCACCGCTCATC
Source organism: Firmicutes bacterium UBA3572 (assembly GCA_002375985.1). Classification (GTDB taxonomy): domain Bacteria; phylum Bacillota; class Desulfotomaculia; order Desulfotomaculales; family Desulforudaceae; genus Desulfopertinax. The sequence goes on from DFNH01000003.1 coordinate 22,036, forward strand.
GCGATCGCTACCCGTTCCGGAAGACCGCACCGGTGTGTCTCCGGGCGATGTTCGCCCGCGCACGTATCTTTGGTTTCCGAGAGCCGGGGCAATACCCTCTGTGGCACAAATACCCCTCTTTTCGCTTTACTTTCAGACGCGCTTCGGTTTTTAGATTTTACTTTTTCGTTTTAGTGTGCATTTTCCCTTTTTGCCCGGTGCCGTTTTTAAGACCTGGTGGCGCCACCATTATCTCCACCATTATCATCGACTATTCTGTCCCGGGATGCTTAACCCTCGCAGAAAGGCGGGTACTGTTGTATAATGTGCTTTGCCGTGTTTCTTTTGGGATTGGAACCAGAAAAGTCTAGTGTTCTTCCCCAACATTGCCGTTATACGTGAAAGGAATAGCCGAAATCTGCGGCGAAAGGCTTACCTATTCTGTTTGGAGAAAAATGCCGTATGAAGTCGGGAGTAATCAAAAGCTTATATCTTATGTCTATACCGGTGGGGTCGCTGCTTTTGGCGTACGCGCTGTGGCCGGCGGTGCAGAGCGATCCGGCGCTGGCACGCCTGGTGCGGCATGCTCCTCACGTGCTGTTCGGTGCTGCGCTCGCCCTCGCCTGGCGGTTCAACCAGAGCAGGGTTTTCTTCATGCTGCTGGTGTTTCTCGTTGGTTATTTATTTGTTACCGGCTGGGCGGGGCAAGCTGAATACGCCGTGGTCTACACGGCGGTCAGTGTCCTGGTGCCCGTTAATACCTTGCTGTTCGCCTTCCTCAAGGAACGCGGCATCCTGACCACCCGGGGCAAATGCTACCTGGCCTTCCTGCCGGCGCAGGTGTTGGTGGTGGCCCTGTGGTGGGCCGCCGGCGAGGAAGCGGTGCAGTTCCTGCAGACCGGGGTGTTGAACAGCGGTTCGATGCACTGGACGCCGCTCCCGGTGTTATCCGTACTGCTCTTCCTGGCCGCGGTAGTGGGCCTGACGGCTAGGATGGTGTACACGCAATCCTTTGCCGACGGCTGCTCGGCCGGTGCGCTGGCCGCCGCCGCCCTGGGCCTGCACTTCGACAGCGTTCTTGAACTGTCCTACTTTACGGCGGTGGCGGGTCTGATCCTGCTGGTGGCCGTTTTGCAGCGGATGTATGCCATGGCCTACCTGGACGAACTGACCGGGCTTCCCGGCCGCCGCGCCCTCCGGGAGGAAAAGATGAAACTCGGAGACAGTTTCACCTTGGCTTTGGTGGATGTGGATCACTTCAAACAATTCAATGACAGATACGGACACGCTGCCGGCGACGAGGTCCTGCGTTTTGTGGCGTCGTTCCTCCGTCAGGTCTCCGGTGGCGGAAAAGCTTTCCGGTACGGCGGGGAGGAGTTTGTCCTCGTCTTCCCCGGCAGGGGGCTGAAGGATACGCTGCCCCACCTGGAGACGCTGCGGGAGAAGATTGCCGGGAGACCGTTTGTTCTGCGGGGGAAGGACCGGTCCAAAGAGAAACCGCCCAAGGAAAGACAGCCCCGGGGTTCCAACCGGAAGGTAACCATTACGGTGAGCGTCGGGGCTGCCGAAAAGCGCCGGGAGCATAAAACATGCGCGGACGTGTTCCGGGCGGCCGACGCGGCTCTTTACCGGGCCAAGAAAAAGGGCCGGAACCGGGTCAGTACCTGACTGGCGAACCACGCAAATCCCAAAAAAGAACTTGAGGCCCGGTGTTTCCGGGCTTTTAACCTGCAATTGCCAGTAAAATGCAGTTATTTGGCAGGAATGTAAGACGGTTTGCCGAATTAATGGTTAAGGGATACATACAAGTGTTGGGAGGCTTTGCCCTTGATCAAATTTTGGAGGACACTGGAAGAACACGGTTTTATGAATACCGTTTCTGGTTTCGGGTTCGAGTTGGACGGGTGTTACTGGCCTACGGTGGAGCACTATTACCAAGCCAATAAGTTCGCCGAAGACGCCACGATCACTTATGCGAGCGGTCGGACGATCCCCATACGGGAGCATATCCGGTGCCAACCGACCGCGAAAATGGCGGCTATCGAGGGGCGCCGGCGCGACCTGCCTTTGCGGCCCGATTGGGAGGCGGTTCAGGAGGAAGTGATGCTCAGAGCGTTGCGGGCCAAGTTTGCCCAGCATCCGGACCTGGCCGAAAGACTCCTGGCCACGGGTGAGGATGAGCTGGTGTACGCTTCTCCTGAGGACTACTTCTGGGGAGCCGGCCAGGATGGATCCGGTGCCAACCGCCTCGGAATTCTGCTGATGCGGGTGCGTGATGAGCTGCGCCAGAAAAGCTAACGACATTTCCCAACCCAAATCAACACATTATCCCCCTTGCAAAAGCCCCGCCGGATTCTGACAATAATTTATAAGCGCGCCAGAGAAAGAATAATTTGTTGGAAATTTGTTTCGGGAAAGAACCGAAGGGGCGGGGGTTATGTCGAGTAGCAAAACGGCGGGTGTTGGTGGTAGCCTGCCAAGCGCCGCCGGTCTGCAGCGGCGCTGCCAATATCTCGAACAGTTGTTGGAAATGGAAATCAGCCGGCGCCGGCGTGCCGAACAAGAACTTGCCACCGTCAGCCGCCGGCTGAAGAGCGATGGCGGCAGGTTGCCGGAAGGGTTGTCGTGTGGGACCGAGAAGTGGTTTGCCAAGGCTTTCCACGCCAGTCCCGATCTTATATCCATCAGGAAGCTGGCCGACGGCCGGTACGTGGACGTGAACGCCACCTGGCTGCAGGTGATGGGCTACCGGCGTAGTGAGGTCATCGGCCGCACGGGGGTAGAATTGGGCGTGGTGTTCCAGGTCGAGTGCGGCGTGGGCCGGCCGGGCACGGGGGATGGGGAATCCTTCCGCGATCTGGACGTCAGTTTCCGGGTGCGGTCCGGCGCGTTGCGCTACGGCTCGGCCTCCCAAGTAGTGATCAATGTTGACGGGGAGCTGTGTGTCCTGACTACGGTCCGGGACGTGACCGAGCGACGGTTGCTGGAGAAAGAGATGCTCCACCGGGAACGCTTGAACCTGGTGGGGGGTATAGCCGCCGGGCTTGCCCACGAGATCAGAAATCCCCTGACCAGCGTGCGGGGTTTTCTGCAGTTGTTTGGCGAAAAGCCGGAGTTGGCTTGCGACCGGCATTGTCTGCAGCTGATGATCGGCGAGCTTGACCGGGCGAACGCCATCATTACCGATTTCTTGCTCCTGGCCAAGGACAAACCCGCCGTTTTCCAACCGGTTAACCTCAGCCGCTTGGCGGAAACGCTTTTGCCTTTGCTTTGGGCCGAGGCTCTCCGGACGAACAAGAAAGTGTGCGCGCACCTGGCGGACGTTGGGGACCTTCTTCTGGACGAGTATGAGATCCGCCAGCTTATTCTCAACTTGGCGCAAAACGGTTTGGAAGCCATGTCCCCCGGTGGTACCCTGACCATCAGCACCGCCCGCGAGGGCGAGGACATCATCTTGACCGTCCGGGACGAAGGACCGGGCATCTCGCCGGAGCTCATAGACCGTTTGGGTACTCCCTTTTTGACCACCAAGGAAGAGGGTACGGGCCTAGGTCTTTCCCTCTGCTACTGCATCGCCCAGCGACACAACGCCCAAATCAGCGTGGACACCGGTACCACGGGGACGACCTTTAAGGTAAGGTTCTGCTCTGGGACCGGGCAAGCACTTGACGACGGGTTTAAGGGTTCCCAGATCCAATGTATTCAGCCACCCCCTAGAGCGGCCTACGTCGGGGAAGGCGGCGCGGGCCGTGGTCAGCCGGAAATACCGTAACGCCTGCCTGGTACCGATTCCCGTTCAAGGGGCTCAACCCCCCCGCTTTTTCCTTTTTCCGCTGTAGGAGCTGGACAGCTATACAAAAACGTGATTTCCCTCCCCCCGTGGATCGGGTTACCCCCTGAAGCTGTACTGAAGCTCGATGAGGAAGAAAGAGTCGGTGGAGTATCCACAACGGTGCAGCGGTCGTGTATTCCAGGTTCAAGGCTCCGGCGACGGCGTCATAGGGAGTTTTGCCGTTGATGACGTTCGACGCCTTGCGCCTAGGCCACATCCCCGCGGATAGCGCCTTCCAACCCTTGGGCGGTTTGGGGCGGCGCTTGGCGCGGCGTCGGCAGGACAGCACACTATTTGTCGCCTAAAAGATGGTTCTGAAAGCCTGAAAAACCTCACTTTGTGTGGTGCCGGTCGTTAAAACTTGCTTGATTGTTTTTGTTTTTTCTTGTGACCGGATTCGTGGAAAGAGATCGTTTGCAGGTTTTTATCCATTTATGGCGAACAGGTTAGTCTTTAGCTTAGATTTCGCAATGAGAGGAGTGGATGAGTGACTGAATTGGCCTATCTTAACGGGGAAATCATGGCCGTCGACCGCGGCCGCGTTTCGATCAACGACCGTTCGTTCCTGTTTGGGGACGGAATTTATGAGGTGGTCCGCTCCTATGACGGAGTTTTTTTCGGGTTGGAGGAACACCTGGCCCGGCTGGCCCGGAGCGCGGCGGCGGTAGAGATGGAACTGCCTTTTTCTGAGGCCGATCTGGCGGCGCTGGTGCGGGAACTTCGGGAGAAGAGCGAGATTGCGGACGCCATGGTGTACGTGCAGGTGAGCCGCGGGGTGGAGCCGCGACGGCACATTTTCGATCTGAACGTGAAACCGTATGTCCTGATTACTGTGCGGCATGTGCCCCACATCCCCGAGCGGTACTGGTACGAAGGAGTGACTGCGGTGACGGTGCCGGACGTCCGGTGGGGGATGTGTCATATTAAGTCCACCTCACTATTGGCCAACGTGATGGCCGGACACCGTGCTCGTCAGGCCGGGGTGGACGAGGCGATCTTTGTACGTGAAGACGGTACGGTGACCGAGGCCTATGCCAGTAACGTATTTATTGTGCGGGACGGCACGGTGCTCACCCACCCAGCTAACAACCGGATACTGGGCGGAATCACCCGGCGGTTTGTGTTGGATCTTTGTCCTGGACTCGGCTTTTCGTACCGGGAAACCACTTTTGACCGTGAGGAAATGTATGCGGCGGACGAAGTTTTCCTCACCAATTCGGTGCACGAAATTCGGGCCGCCGTCGAAATCGACGGGCGGCGGATCGGGACCGGCCGGCCCGGACCGGTGACCCGGGAGCTTATCCGAGCCTATAAAGAACTCACACGGAAAAGATAGTAATCCAAAGACGACAATGGCATAGGTTTGGGGAATAACCCCGTGAAGCGGGACATTGTGGCGATGCACATTGCCCCGCTTGTGTTTTCAGAGCCGGTGCCGTGCCTAGAGAACTACCGGAAAGTATTCGCCGCCAATCTGGCCACGCTGCGCAGATCTCGCGGTCTCACCTCATTTGAGCGGTCGCGCAGGGCGGGTTTGAGCGCTTCCTATGTCATGGCGCTGGAACGCCGCGGCAAGACCCCGAGCCTGGGGACCATCACCAGGCTGGCGGAAGCCCTGGGCGTGAGCCCGGAACTCCTCTTGGTTGACTGGGAGGAAAGTGGGATACCCGAACTGGAAAGGCTCAAGCTGCTGCGGCGGCGGATGGAGTTGAAGCCGGCGGTGGAAAGCGTCAGCGCCGACACCGAGGAGCAAACGGCGGCGATGGAGGAGGTGGCCTCCACCGCCGGCGCGTTTAACCAGTTGGCGGATGTGTTAAGGCAGATGGCTGCCCGTTTCAAGATTAAATAATTTAAAGACATTAGTAAGCAGGAGAATCACGCCCCGGGTGCAAATATACAATATACGGCATCATTCTTAGCTTTATCATTATAAACATCATGGTGCTGAGGGCGTTATGGGCGAAACGGTGATTTTGGCCGCCGCGGGCTGTGGGCAGATGGAAGAGGCCTGGCGTATCGCGCGGCAGCAGCCGGTAGTGGTGTTCGGTACGCTGGACGAGCCGGCGCTGTCCCGCTTACAGCGGTACGGCGCCAAAGACTTCTCCAGGATACCGGTTTTTTTCTACCAGAGCGGCTGAGAAACGCCGCGCAGTGTGGTTGCCGTTGGCAACCTTGCGGGGCTTTGGACCGATCTGCCGGAGAACATTTCGGACCGGGAGACTTTGGTGCGCGGATTTGAGGCTTTTTTCGGCTGGCGCTGGTCGGAGGTAGTGGTGAGGGGAGGGCTATCCTTTGCTTACCACCAGCACTGGAACGCCTATATTGCCGTCTCCGGCCTGGAACCGTGTTCCGGATTGCCGTTGCCGCTCCTGCTTCAGGAATTGAGGCTGAATAAGGCCCAGGTGTATCAGGTGCTCGTTGGGTAATCTGGATCTTTTTTAAACCGATCCAAAGCAAGACACGGTGGAATAATCACACCGTGTCTTTTAGTCTTTGACGTCATTTCTTTACTTCTTGCTGAGAGTTTGGCCTTTACAAAAGGTTTTCCTCGGCCCATACTCTTAACTCGTGGTTGATGTTATACAGCCCGTCCCGGCTAAGGCTGGCTCCCTGCTCGGCCAAGGCCTTGACCAGCATTTCTTGTGGGGGCTGGAGGTCAAAGTATTCGGTCTTGCTGCCGAACCGGGTGACGTGATAGATGGCCAGTCGCGGGGTACCGTCGAGAACGTCGATGATGAAGGCGTAGCCGGTCCGCCGCTTCTGGAAAGCAACCTCTTCATCCTCCAGGCGAAAGTCCCACATTACCCGTCGCTTGACCTTTTCAAAGTCCAGTTTGGGGTACATGCGCGACCACACTCCTTTTGGGATCGTCAATTCAGGATGTATGTTTTAAGCATCATTAATTCTCCCCGATTGGGCCTTTTCCCTGCCGGAGGCAACACCGTGCGTGCGTTTTCGGTCTTTATGGTGATAGAGGACAGGTGGTTACCGAAAACCGGTTCGGCGGTTATAATTGATTATTGATGACAAATAATACTGAGATTACCCACCGGATTAGGAGGTTCTTGCCGTGCAGTTCAAGGGAAAAGTCGCTATAGTTACCGGTGCGGCAACAGGACTCGGCTTGGCCATCGCCAAGGCTTTCGTGTCCGAAGGTGCCAACGTCACCTTGGTTGACACCGACAAACGGGGCCGCCAGGTGGCCGAAGAACAAGCCCGGGGCGCTTTATTCATGGGCTCCGACGTAACTAACGCCTTCGAGGTGGACGAGACGGTGCTGATGACCGTTCAGACTTTCGGGGGCGTGGATATCCTGGTCAACAACGCCGCGATTAGCGTGCCCGGCAGTGTGCTGACCATCAAACCCGACGACTGGCGGCGGGTGTTGGACGTTAACCTCACCGGGGCCTATCTTTTCGCCCAGGCCTGTGCGCCGGAAATGGAGCGGCGCGGCGGCGGTACCATCATCAACATCGCCTCGGTGCAGGGGTTGGCCGCCGAACCGGACAACGCCGCCTACATCGCGTCCAAGGGGGGGCTGATCGCCCTGACCAAGAGCATGGCCTTAGACCTGGCGCCGATGAACATCCGGGTGAACGCTCTCTGTCCCGGGGCGATCGCCACCGAGAGGGTGGAACAGATGCTGGCCGCATACCCTGATCCGGAGAAAGCGCGGCAGGAATGGGCCGATCTGCATGCGCTCCGTCGGCTGGCGCGGCCGGAAGAGGTGGCGGCGGCTGTGCTTTTCCTGGCCGGCGACGCGGCCTCGTTCATTACCGGGGCGGTGCTGCCGGTGGACGGCGGTATGCTGGCCGCTTTGGGCATGGCCGGGCGGCCTGTGGAATAATAGGTGGCACAAAACATGCCTGTTCCCTTTTAGGATGTGTGTAGCAGGTGTTGCTTCGTGGAGGCCATCGAGGCGCTTAAAACCAGGCGCAGTGTGCGTAGATTCACCGGGCAGGAGGTGCCGCCTGCGGTGGTGGAGGACATTGTGGATTGCGGGCGACTGGCCGCGACCGCGCTGAACCTCCAACCGTGGGAGTTTGTGGTGGTGACCGATCCGGAGACGCGGCACCGGATCGCCGATCTGACCGACTACGGCAAATTCATTGCCGAAGCGCCGGTATGTATCGCCGTCTTTTGCCAGCGGGACAAGAAGTACTTTCTGGAGGACGGCTGCGCGGCTACCCAGAACATGCTGGTCGCCGCTACCGCGCACGGTTTAGGGTCCTGCTGGGTGGCCGGGCACAAAAAACCTTATGCGGACGCGGTGGCCGCACTCCTGGGGGTTCCGGAAACGCTGGCCCTGGTTTCACTGGTGGCACTGGGTTACGCGGCGAAGAAGAAGGCCGGTCCGAAAAAACGTGCCCTAGAAGAGGTGTTACACTGGGAAAGGTTTGGTGGCCGTTAGGTTTGGTTTGCGTTTCGCGCAACTAACCGTAGAGAAACCGGCTCGGCCCATTTGCCTATTGTCTGGGTGAGTATCGCGGGCTGGGCGCCGTGGCGGGCACGCACCGTTTTGTGCGCCGGGCCGACCGCTGAATATTTCCCCTACAACGGGACTATACCGGGCTTACCTGCACTACTTCGTGGTCGGTAAGCATTACCAGACGGTTCTCCCGCCAGTCGTAGACCGTGTTGTGGTCCACCGGAACGAGTACGGTATACACTTGGTCGCCCTGACCCGAGAGGGCCATAAACCGGGTTTTTGCCGGCAGTTTCTCCCGGACGGGGTCGGGAACCTCGTGCCGGCCCACTACCCGGACGCCCCCGAGGGAGAACTGGAGCGTGGTTCCCGGTTCGGTCTTGGTAACGCGAACCTCGCGTCCCAGCCAGTTTTCCTGCAGTGTTTGCACCACCTGTTCCGGTTCCTGAATGATCAAGCTAGGTGCCTCCTTTTTTACCTCTAGTCTGCCGCGGGGGGCACCGGAATATTTCTGTTTCCGCATACCGCGCAGTCCGGATTTTTCCGATAGCTGAATTCCTCCCAGCCGGGACGGAGGGCGTCCCAGACCAGGAGTCTTCCCACCAGCAGGCGGCCGGTTCCGGTGAGGTACTTGAGGGCTTCGGTGGCTTGCAGGCAACCGATCAGGCCGGCTACCGGGCCGAGAATACCGGACGGCGGTGGTTCTGCGGCCGTGTCCATACCAGATAGGCAGTGCCAGCAGGGGCCCGCGGGACGCAGGGTGGTGACGTGTCCGTAGTATTCGCTGACGGCGGCGTGTACCCAGGGCTTGCCTAGTTCCAGGCAGGTCCGATTGATCAGTTGCCGCGTCGCCAGGTTGTCGGTGCAGTCAATGACCAGGTCGTAAGCGGCCAGGATGCCGGCGGCGTTTTCCGGGGTCAGCCGGGTGCGGTGCGGCGTCACGGTAACTTCCGGGTTTAGCGCCGAAAGGCGCCGGGCGGCAGCTTCGGCCTTGGACGTGCCGACGTCGGGCGTGTCGTAGAGGACCTGCCGTTGGAGGTTGGTGATTTCCACGGTGTCATCCTCCACGATCCCGGTTCGACCCACGCCGGCGGCCACCAGGTAGGGCAGCACCGCCGAGCCCAGCCCGCCGGCCCCCACCACCAGTACGCCGGCGGTGGCCAGGCGCCGCTGCGTTTCCACCGTCCAGCCCGGTAACCCCAGGTTGCGGGCGTACCGTTCCACAATCATCCCCCCGCCACCGGCGGGAACACCGCCACCCGATCTCCGTCCACCAACTGCTGGTCTAGATCGGCATGCCGGTTGTTTACCATCACGATTTTCACTTTTTCCAGGGGCACGCCTGCTTTTGTAATCAACTGACCGACCGTTGTACCCGGTTCTACCGTTACGACCACGCCCCGGTCCAGGGGATGATCGGGCAGATATTTGCGCAGGGTGGCGAACACCCGCAGTTCTACTTGCATAGCCATCCACGCTCCAATGTACCGCAACATAAAGTCGAGTTGATTATATACTTTAACACAAAAAACAAAAGACGGGTAGGGTTACCTTTCGGCGTCCCTACCCGTCGGCGGTGCTTAAAAGCCGGCCACCGCCGCGATCTGGGCAATGTGTTCGTCAAGAACCAGTTAATCCTTTTTATGTTTAATTTTAATACAACTAATATCCTCTGTTTTTATAAGTATAGATTCTTTTTGATCTTGCAAATGCACCCACCCGCTTTCAACAGAGACCAATGTGCCTTTATGTAACTGGTCGTCATAAGTATAAATTTCACAATTTTCGCCTATAAAATTTGTGACATATTTCCCCATATCTTCCAGATCATTTTCTCCTTTCGGTATTTTTTTGTCCAGCCTTCTTACGCTGTCTTGCGTTTCCCGAATCTTTCGCTCACATGTACTTACTTGAGTCATCACAACTATTGCCATTATAAATCCCATCAAGCCAAAAATCGAAAAGGCTTCCACTTTTCAACCAATCTCCTTCACCGGTATTAGCGGGCTGCTAGCCTGGCGGCGGCAGGATTTCCAGTAGGGCGGCCGGCATCCGGTCTCGGTCCACCACGGTGTGGTGACGAACCGCTTTTCGCTTCAAATCGCGCAACCCCCGGGGGATCTCCAGGCCGGTTTTGGCGGCCAGGATTTCCAACAGCTCAAACTCGCTCTTCTGTTCGGCTTCGGCATCACCGAAGAGGGCACGGGCCACCGCCTGGTTGAACTTGAAGGGACTGGCGGTGGAGACGATCACCGTTGGCGTTTCGTCACCGGTAACCGCCCGGTACTTGTCGTAGACGGCCTTGCCCACCGCGGTGTGGGGGTCGAGCAGGTAGCGGTATTCCCGCCAGGTGTCGCGGATTTCGCGCAGGGTGGTTTCCTCATCCGCAAAGTCCGACCAGAAGAGGCCGGTCACCAGAGCATGGGTGGCCGGATCCACCTGGTAGCTTCCATTGGTTTGTAGTTCGGCCATCCAGCTATGCACCCGCTCCGCGTCCCGGTCGGTCAGTTCGTACAGCAGCCGCTCCAAGTTGCTCGAAATCAGAATATCCATGGACGGCGAAATCGTCCGGTAAAAAGTCCGGTTGCGGTCGTATCTGCCGGTGCGGATGAAATCGGTGAGTACGTTATTCCGGTTCGCGGCGCAGATCAACCGGTGCACCGGCAGACCCATGCGCCAGGCATAGAAACCGGCCAGGATGTTGCCGAAATTGCCGGTGGGCACCACGTAGTTTACGGGTTGCCCGGGTTTGATTTCACCGCGGTTGGCCAGGTCCAGCCAGGCCGAAAAGTAGTAGGCGATCTGGGGAACGAGGCGGCCCCAGTTGATGGAATTGGCCGAGGAAAAGCGGCGTTTCTGGCGGTGCAAAGCGGCGTTGATGTCCGGGTCCGTGAAAATCGCCTTTACACCGCTCTGGGTGTCGTCGAAATTGCCCCGCACGGCGATTACGTGTACGTTTTCACCCTCCTGGGTGACCATTTGGAGACGCTGCATTTCGCTGACGCCTGCGGCGGGGAAAAACACGATGATCCGCATGCCGGGCACATCCCGAAAACCCTCCAGGGCGGCCTTGCCGGTGTCCCCGGAGGTGGCGACCAGAATGACCGTTTCGGCCGTCTCCCCGGTCTTGACCATCGCCCGCTTGAGCAGGTGCGGCAGGATTTGCAGGGCCATGTCCTTGAAGGCGCAGGTCGGCCCGTGCCACAGTTCCAGGAAGTGCAACCCGGCGGCGGCGGTGTGCACCGGGGCGATGGCGGCGTCGCCGAACCTGTCGGTGTTGTAGGCGTGCGCCACGCTTCCCGCGATTTCGGACCGATCGAAGTCGGGTAGGAAGCGGCCCAGGATTTCCGCCGCCCGCTGCCGGTAGTCCAGCCCGGCCAGCCGGTCCAGGTCGGCGGCACCCAATGGCGGAATCCGTTCGGGTACGAACAGGCCTCCGTCGGGCGCGATGCCCTGTTTTATCGCTTCCGCGGCCGGTACAGGCCGTGACCGGCCCCTGGTGCTTTCGTACAACATCTCCGAGTTAGCCCCCTTCAAGCTTCGGTTCAACCCCATTAAACAACATGCCAGCCACCGGCGTCAAAAGCAGTAAACATCGGGGGGCACCAGACCACCGTCAACGGTCAAAAACAGCCGGCTAGATTTTGCGTTCTGCCGCCCCGTAACTTCACCCGGCGAATTCTGCCGCTCAAAGACCCCAGAAGCAACTCGCTTCCGGCAGGCACCTCGCTCGGGGACTACAGAGCCGTGCCTCTGTCGCGGCCGGCCCTCTCAGGCTTCCCATTCGCCGCTCGAGACCGGAGTCTGGCCATTGGCTGGTCTTTCTTTGACAGTCCGGCCCATATTGAAGATATACTGTATCTAATCTATTCCCAGTGCTACCGGCGCCGGAACAACCAGATCCAGAGCCGGGCAAGCCGGGGTGTTAGCCACATCCAGCGCTGGGTGGCGAGTTGAGGAAGGGGGGATGCCGGTGAACTGACCATGCAGACGAACATATCCTTCGCGCAGAGAATTAAGTTCGGGAGGTGAACACGGTGTTTCAAAGAGTACTGGTAGCGGTTGATGGGTACGCGCCGTCTCTGGGCGCGGCCAAGAAAGCAGTGGAAATAGCGAGCCGGGATGGTTCAGAAGTGGTGGCGGTCCAAGTGGAAGAAGATCTGCCGCTGCTCCCGGAGGAAAAGAACGCGGAAGCAGTCGCCCTGAAAGGGGCTGGGCAGCAGCCTCTCACCGCCGAGCCGCTGGACACGGTTGCGGCCTTTGGCAGAAAGCACGGGGTTGCTGTCAAGACCGTCAAGAAAGTCGGCCGCGTTACGGCCACCATTCTCAGCCTGGCAAAAGAAGTAAAATCGGATCTTATTATCGTCGGGGATTCCGGACGGAGAGGGCTGCAAAAGCTGTACTTTGGAAGCGTGGCCCAGGCCGTTGCGGAGCACGCGCCCTGCCCCGTCCTGATCGTAAAGAAGGACACGGTTGACATTACCGATCTGCTGTCCGTTTTGCCCAAGGCGGAGGCGCCTGAGCCGGAAGCACCCGTCTCGCCGGTTTTCCAGCCGGCGGTGTTCCGGAGGAATCTGGTGTTCGCGGGCGGCCTCCTGGCGTTGTATGCCCTGGTATATTTTGGGTCCGCTCTGTTGACTTCGGCCCCATTTAAGGACACGGCCGCTTTGGAGGTGCTCGGGCTGCCTCTCGCCATCTGGTTGGGATGGATAACCTTTGTTAGCGGCGTGGTCGTTGTCAGAATTTTCCTAGCAAGGTCAAACCACAAGGGGGCTGGATCCCATGGATAATCCGATTGCTTTAACCATTGTCGTCCTGAGCATCTTCTTGACAATGTACATCAGCTACTATAACCGGCGATACGCGCGGACTACGGCGGAGTTCTACGTTGCCGGGGGAAAAATACCGTGGCGGCTCAACGGCGTCGCCATGCTTGGTGACTACTGCAGCGCGGCCAGTTTCTTGGGTGTCGCGGGCGCGGTAGCCCTGGTCGGCGTCGATGGCTGGTGGTTAGCGCTTGGCTTTTTCGCGGCGTGGATCGTGCTCCTCCTGGTGATGGCCGGGCCGCTGAAGAGCGTGGGCAAGTACACCGTCGCGGACGTGCTGGCCGCCCGTTTCGGCGAAAAAGAGCGCGGCATCAGAATCGTGGCGATGCTCAGCACCTTGGTCCTGTGCATGTTTTACCTGGTGCCGCAAATAGTCGGGGCCGGACATCTTTTCAAGCTCTTGCTCGGTTGGGACTACCTGCCCACCGTTCTGGCGACCGGTACGCTCATGGCGGCCTACGTCATCATGGGCGGCATGCGGGGCACAACTTATAACCAGGCCATCCAGGGGATTGTCCTCTTCGGCGCGATGCTGCTCCTGCTAATAGCAGTCAGTGTCACCCACTTTGGGGGCAATCCCCTGGCGATCATCGACAAAGGTCAGGAAATGGTTCCGCCGGCGGTGGTGGCGAAGGAAGAAGGAGCAGTCGAAATGCTGGCTCAGATGGAAACGGCGGAGGCCGCTGCCGCGGTTACTGCGGCCAGGGAACTGATGGCCGATGCGCCTAGCGCCTTGACTCCAGGAGTCCAGCTACGAGACTTGCTGAACCAGGCGAGCCTGGTCCTGGGACTCTTTTTGGGCGTGCTCGGGCTGCCGCACATCTTGATCCGGTTCTACACCGTGCGGGACGCGACGGCCGCCCGGAGAAGCGCGGAGTTCACGATCTGGGGGTTGGCTATATTCTACGCGGCGGTGTTCTTGGTTGGCCTGGCCGTGATGTACGTTCTCTATCCCACGCTGGTCCAGCTCCTGGCCGAAGGCCAGACGGGCGTGGCGCGGAATATGTCTCTCCCGATGCTCGGGGAATTGCTGGGCGGAGAAGTGGCCCTCGGTATTATCGCGGCCGGCGCGCTGGCGGCAATGCTGAGTACGTCATCCGGACTTCTCATTTCGGCGACTACCAGTCTGGCCCACGATCTTTACGCCGCCATTCTGAAACCGCAGAGCACCGACCGGGAACGAGTGATCTTTGCCAAAACCGGCGCGGGAATCTTGGCCGCCCTGGCCATCGGCCTCGCTGTTTGGCTCCGGGACCAGAATGTGGCCGTACTCGTCGGGATGTGCTTTGGCATCGCGGCCAGCACTTTTGCCCCGGCCCTGGTCTTCGCCGTCTGGTGGACCCGGCTGACCAGACAGGCGGTTATGGCGGGGATGGGGGTGGGCCTGGTGACTTCGGTGGTGTTTACCTTTGCCAGGTTCTTCAATCTGCCCGATTTCCTCGGGATCCCGGTACTGGCCAACCCGGCGCTCTACGGCGTTCCGGTGGCCGTGTTCACCACCGTCCTGGTTACCTACCTGACGAAAGATACCGGGCGCGTGGAGGAATTCCTGGCTTCGGCCCACAACAACTAACTAGCACGGTGCGCCGGCAAAGGCCGCATGCGCCGAGCACCCCCCGGCTGCTTAAAACATCCGGGGTCCAGAACCAAAAGTGTGCGCCCGTGCTAGAGACGCCCGATCCCTCAACGGAGTCTGGTGCGTCTTAACCGGACGGCATGTGAAAGAGCAACCCACCCCTTCTGATGGGGGTGGGTTGTGTCTTGGGCTCCAACAGTAGGGTGAAGCAACGTAGGCGGTCGGGTCGCCGAAGCAAAGTGTTTTGTGCCCCGGAATTAACGGGCACACTAGGTGGGAGGGAGGTATTGCCTAATGGCAGAATACCGGTGCTGCCCGTACTACCGAAGGAAAAAGAAGCCGAGCCCCCGGGGTTGGGTGGGGGGCTTGCGCCCTGAACGGGCTGCCCATTGAACGGAACCTGCACCGGTGGTAAGACCGGAGAAGGAAACGGCCGTCGGAACGAGAATTAGGATGATGGTGATCCGAAGGTTTTAGTGTCGCAGGTGATGCCGGTGGACCGACTGACGGCCCTTGTGCCGCAAGAACTGTTGGTCATGTTGATCGCGGCCGCCCCGGTGATCGAAATCCGCGGGGCGATTCCCTTCGCCCAGGGGGTTTTCGGTATGGAACCACTCCGGGCCCTGGCGTGGGCTTTCCTGGGAAACGTTATCCCGGTCGCTTTTCTGCTTAGGTACCTGGGTCCGTTGTCCACGTTCCTATCCCGTCATTTCCCGGTTTGCCGGCGTTTTTTTGACTGGCTCTTCTCCCGCACCCGCAGTCGGAGCGACATTGTTTGCAAATACGGGCCCCTGGGGCTGGTGCTGTTCGTTTCGGTGCCGCTCCCGGCTACCGGGGGATGGACTGGTGCCATCGCCGCTTTTCTGCTAGGGATCAGTTTTCAGCGGGCGTTTCCGGCCATCGCCCTGGGCATCCTGGTGGCCGGCGTCCTGGTCACCCTGGCCGTCACCGGTACCCTGTCGGTTCTGGCGAACCTGGTCTAGTACACCAGTTACGGGAGGGGACGCAGCAACCGGGCAACCCCTGCCGGCTTTTGCCGCGTTTCCCGAGTCAGTTTTCGCTTATCCAGTGCCGTAGCACCCGCTTGAACCCCTCATTCAGGAAAGACAGTTTCCACAGGGCGATTTTTTCGAGCCGGTAATTCCGGACCAGCGCCAGCTTGGGTCCGACGCATTCGGGCGTCTCGTAGGCCGGATGATCAAAAGGCCCAAGACCAGTTTCCGCGCTGGGACGCCGGCCTCCAGGGCCAGGTAAACGGATTCCTCCACCTTGTCTAGCGGTTCCGGGGTGGGGCCGTAGTGGTACGACATGGTGACCAGGGCGTTCGCCCACCGGGACAGTGCGGTGTAGTCGTAACCCTGGAACCAGCCGTTCAGCGGGTGCAGGCACAGGTGCAACGCCTTGCGGCGCGGGGTGAGTTCCCTGGCCAGTTGCCGGACCAGCCGGTTGAAGTTCCGGCGCACGGCGGCCAGGGACTTGGCGTCGTGCCGGTTCCTGTTGCCGAGTCCCTCCAGGTCCAGGTTCACCCCGTCGAAGGGTGCGGCCTCCCGGACGATCGCGGCCACCAGGCGGTCCACTCGGGCCCGGTCGGCCAGAAGCGTCTCCAGGCTAGGGCCGTCCAGGTAGGCCACCGTCATGTCTACGGGGAGCCGGTGCCGGCGGCAGGTATCCAGCACCGTTTCCCAGCCCCGGGGCCGGAGGGCATAATCATTGCTGGTGACGAGTTCCCCGGTTTCGTCGAGCGAAAACCAGACTACCGGGACACGGGTGACCAGGTCCAGGGCGCCCCGGGACGGGTCGACTTTCGGGAATTCGGCGCCGCACAGCACCGGCCAGTTGCCGTGCCAGGCGTAGAACCCGAGCACCTCCGGTTTTTGCATACGCTTTCTCCTTTCGCTTAATCAGAATGGTATCACTCCCCATAATTTCCACCGGTTCCGGGAATGTGCTTCAGGCTGGAACTGCTGGCCGGGCGGTATGCCCTCAGTTCGTTCACCGTTCCCAGATTTTCCGCGAGTCGTCCTCGTCCAGCGCGCCCGTTTGAAGATTTTATCGCGAATCGGCTTGGTGAGTACCCGGAGCACCCGAACGTACCAAACCTGGTTCCCGGGGCGGAATGCTTCCGGATCCTGTTCGGCGAGCACGGCATAAAAGATGAATGGCAACCTTCAGGGGAAACAGACGTAATCGGATCGAGGAGCATCATCTTCAGGCTAGGGCTTGCGAATTTCGATCGCAATCCAATTACCTATCACTATGCGGCGACAGCGAAGGGGGTGCAAAGGTGAAAAACCGCCGTTTGCACGGCGGTGGCTGAGGTCGGATGAGCACTGGTCAGCAGGCCTTAAACTCCTGGATCAACCGCTCAAAGATCTTGCGTACCGGTAGAATTTCCTTGATTTTATAAACGTTCTTGCCGGCAAAGACCAGCCCCTGCTCGAGCAGTCCGCGCGCGCTGTTTTCGAGCGCCTGAACAAGGCAGAAATCCTTGGAACAGACTTTCAGGCACTTGCGGCAGTTCTCCGGTTTGGGGAGGCCGCCGTTTTTCATCAGGGCGGTAAAGGTGTTTTTTAAGGCCCTTCCGGGCAGGCCCACCGGGCTTTTAATCAGGATCACGTCTTCGGCGCGGGCCTGGAGGTAGTGGCGCTTGAAAGCATCAGAAACGGTGCACTCTTCGCTCAGCACGAACCGGGTACCCATCTGCACCCCGTCGGCCCCCAGGCGCACCATCTCGGCGATGTCCTGCCCGCTGACGATGCCGCCGGCCGCGATCACCGGGATACGCACCGCCTGGCGGATTTCGGGGAGAATTTCCACGGTGCTGCGTTCGGTGCCCAGATGCCCGCCGGCATCTCCGCTTTCGGCCACCACCGCGGCTGCGCCCAGCTTCTCCGCCAATTTGGCCAGACGGGCCGAGGACACGATCGAAACCACCGGTATGCCGCTCTCCCGGCCCCAGTCAAAAATGTCCCGGGAAAAGCCGGCCCCGGTAAAAACAACGTCAATCCGCTCTTTGAAGGCGGTACGGACCAACTCCGCGAAGTTGCGGATGGCGAACATAATGTTGACCCCGATGATCCCCCGGGTCATAGTCCGGGCCTTGCGGATCTCCTCCCGCAGTTCCGCTGCGGACATTCCGGTCGCCCCGATTACCCCGATGCCGCCGGCGTTGGCCACAGCGGACACCAGGGGCGCCGTGGATACCCTGACGGCCATGCCGCCCTGAATAATGGGGTAACGGGGAACCAAATTACCGATTTTCAATGTTGGAAAGTTCAAGACCGGGCTTCCTCTTTTCCTGAAAAATGTATTTTAACCTAAGATTCATTAAAGCAGATAAGTGCCAGGTTGGCAAATACTTTTTATATTTATTTATAATGGTATTTCCGTTTGAAAAGAAATTATGGCCTCTTACGGTATGTCTCGCCGAATATTTCCTTGCGTCTTTAAGTGTACATCCCGCTGCGGGAAGGGGATTTCGATCCCCGCGGCTTCAAAGGCGGCGTCTTTGAGCGCCATGTTGATGCTATCCAGGGCTCGGGAGCGGTCCACCGCGTTCCAATCCAGCACCTGATCACCAGGTTCAGGCTCGATTCGCCGAACTTCATAAAGTAAACCACCGGTTCCGGCTCGGGCAGCACGTATTTGTTCTGCGCCAACACTTCCCGCCAGCATATTGCTTAGGGTATCCTGGGCGGCCAGGGCAATCGCCAGAGAAGCCACCCCGGCGGTAGCGATCAGCGCGGTGATTTCGACCCCGAAATGGCTGAGTGCGATAATTCCTTCTTTTGCGCTTCAGGGTCGGTTTTTCTCGTACGGGTGCCGTCCTTCGTCGGGGCAGAGGCCGTTTTTGTCCCCAACCCGTGTAATCAACCATATTTCCTTCCAGATTTAGAGGAATTCTGGGCGGATTGTCGAAGTCGGATTTTGTTGTAGTAGTGGGGCTTTAGGCGGGGAGTGCTGGTCTTGATTGAGCTGTATAACGTCAGCAAGGTGTATGAAAGTGGTGTTAAGGCCGTCACCGATATTAACCTGCGCATAGCTAAAGGTGAGTTTGTCTTCTTGGTCGGCCCGAGCGGGGCCGGTAAGTCCACTTTGACGAAGCTGATTTTCCGGGAACAATTGCCGACCACCGGCCAGATCTTTTTCCGGGGTCGAAACATCCTCCGTTTTAAGGGGCGTGAGGTCCTGCAACTGCGCAGGCAGATCGGAATTGTATTCCAGGATTTTCGACTGCTGCCGCGCAAGACCGTGTTTGAAAACGTGGCCTTTGCGCTGGAGGTGATCGGCCGCCCCCGGAAGGAGATCCGGCGGCGGGTGCCGGTAGCCTTGGCCCAAGTGGGGTTGTCCGGAAAGGAAGACGCTTTCCCCGACCAGCTTTCAGGCGGCGAACAACAGCGGGTCGGGATCGCCCGGGCAATTGTGAAGAGGCCGCTGGTGATTTTGGCCGATGAACCGACCGGTAACTTGGACCCGGGTACCTCCCGGGAGATAATGGACCTTTTCGAGCAGATCAACCGTGACGGGGCCACGGTCATCATCGCCACCCACGCTTGGGACATCGTGAACCGGATGCGCAAGCGGGTGGTAGCCCTGGAGAACGGTCGGCTGGTGTACGACGAGGAGCAGGGGAGCTACAGCCATGGCGCTTAATTCCCTGTGGTATTGTATGCGTCAGACCTGTACCTCGCTTGTGCGCAATTTTTGGTTGGGCACGGCCTCCGCGGCGATGATCGCCGTTTCGCTCATTATCCTGGGTGGGTTTCTCCTGGTGGCGGTGAACGCCAACCAGTCCATGCGCATCATCGAGTCGACGGTAGAAATCAACATGTTCTTGGAGGACGAGGCCGACATCCGTGATCTGCGGCAGCGGCTGCACGCCCTCGACGGCGTCGAGGAGGTCCGCTTCGTGTCTAAAGAGCAGGGTCTGCGGGAGCTGAAGGAGACCTTCGGTGAGCGGCGCGATCTCCTGGCCGGATTTGAGGGCGAAAACAACCCCCTCCCGGACAGTTTTCGGGTGCGGGCCGAACAGGCCGATCTGGTACCGGGCCTGGCGCGCCAGATTTCCTTCTTTCCGGGCGTGTACAAGGTCAGCTACGGCCAGGAGTACGTTGAGATCCTGGTGCGGGTGACCCAATGGGTGAATCTAATCGCCTTTGGCGCGGTGATTCTGCTGGGTGCGGGTGCCGTCTTCCTGATTGTGACCACCATTCGACTGTCTCTGCTCGCCCGCCAGGACGAGATCGGGATAATGAGGTACCTGGGCGCCAGTAATTGGTACGTGCGCGGGCCGTTTGTCCTGGAAGGGATGGTGGTCGGACTGGCCGGGGCCTGCCTGGCGGTGGGTGTTCTGGGAGCGGCTTACTACTATCTGGTGACGGTTCTTGGGCGGTCGCCGCTGGTACTGTTTTTTGTCCAGCCGGTGACCGATCCGCGGGTGATCCTGTCCATCCTGGGTGGACTCCTGGGCTTGGGACTGTTGATGGGCGGTCTGGGGAGCTTGATTTCGGTGCGTAAGTTCCTGCGCGTTTAGCGCGGCGGTTGCGGGTCGATAACATTCCGGACAAGTTTTTTTGGGAGGGAGTACGGTTGGCCCGTTACTGGCTTTCCGTCGGGCTGGTGTTAGTGCTGCTGCTGTCCTGCGGCGCGGGTTTTTACCGTTTAGCCCACGCCGACCCCGACCTGGAGCGGCGGCTGGAGGAGACGCGCCGCCAGTTGGATGCGGCCCGAGATCGGACCGAGGCCGCCCGCAGTGAGGTGCGTAGCCTGGCCGGGGAAATCGCGGCGCTGGATAGCTCCATCCAGGCGCACCTGTCCCGGATCGACGAGCTCACCGGCAAGCTCCGGGAAGTGACCGACCGCCTCCGGCAGGCCGAAGCCGAACTGGCCGACGCCCAGGCCCGGCTCGAAGAAATGAACGCACTTTTTGCCGCCCGGGTGCGGAGCATCTATGAAAACGGCAACGTATCCTACCTTGAGGTGCTGTTCGGCGCGGGAAGTTTCAGCGATTTTGTCGCCCGGGTGGAGTTTGTTAAGGAAATTTTGGCCCGGGACGTGGCCCTGATCGAGGAGATCGAGGCCGAACGGGCGGCTATCGAACGGCAGAAAAAGGTTATTGAAGAGCGCCGCGAGGCCTTGCAGGCCCTCCGTTATGAGCAGGAGCTGGCCTACCGCGCCCTGCTCAGTGCCCAGCGCGAGAAGAAGTCCCTGTTGACGGTGGCCCGGGGCAATCTACGGCAACTCGAGGCCGAAGTGGACCGGTTGGAGCGGGAGGAAAACGAACTCTTACGGCAGATCGCCCTGCAGCGCGCCGGCAGCGACGTTTTGCACACCGGCAAGTTCGCCTGGCCGGTGCCCAACTACACCCGCGTTTCCTCCGAGTTCGGCTGGCGCAATCATCCCATCCTGCGTGTGCGTCGTTTTCACAATGGCATCGACATCGCGGCACCCCACGGCGTGCCGGT
>DFNH01000026.1:0-1025 GCA_002375985.1 Firmicutes bacterium UBA3572
TACCTGCTCTTGCTCTCGGCCACACCGCACCAGGGCAAGACCGACGCCTTCCACCATCTGATCTCCCTGGTCGACCCGGTTTCCGGGTCTACCTTGCCTCGGACCACGGTAAGGCGTGGGACGGCCTCGTGAGGGGGCTACCGCGGAATTGCGCGGCGAACGCGTGCGTGTCTACTCCGATCCGAGGCTCAGGGCTCAGATCAAGGAGCGATTCCCAGAGTCCTTGGAGTGGCCGCCGGTCGGCTTGCCGGAGGACTACCTCGCCCTCATTGCTTCGAACCGGGCCGCTTTCGTGCGGGCGGGGGAACGCTTCGTCGGTCATGGAGGCATCAGTATCGAAGAACTGCTTGTTCCCTTTGTCCAAATCGACAGGAGGGACCGATGAGTTTGCTGGCAAATCGACGACATGGCCAGATCGGACTCGACCGCCTTGTTCGCCTCAAGTGGCTGGAACGGACGGCATATCTCGTCCTGGCGGGAAACGAAGCACCTGCCGTGAAGACGGCGCTGCAAGAAAAACTCCGGGGGGCGTTTCGTTCCAACAACACCAAGTTGCGCGGCTCGCTGGACAAAACGATCACCATCCTGACGAAGATCTGGGTCCGTCCCCCGAGCGAGCTTCATTCCCTCCAGCGCGAGGGCCTCAAGCTTCTCTCACACCTGCCGCGCAAGGACCATATCGCGGTTCACTGGGGCATGGCCATGGCGGTTTACCCGTTCTGGGGAGCTGTAGCGGCCCATGTGGGACGACTGCTCAGGCTCCAGAGAACGGCCGCAGCCAGCCAGGTACAGCGCCGTGTGCGGGAACAATATGGGGAACGAGAAACGGTTTCTCGCCGGGTCCGCTATGTACTGCGCAGCTTCGTCGATTGGGGGGTCCTGAAAGAAACGCCGGAAAAAGGCATCTATACCTTTGGGCTTTCACGCGCCATAGATCGTGTGGAGCTTATCGCATGGTTGGCCGAGGCCTTCTTGCACGCCCACCCCAATGGTTCCGTGGCCCTGAGAACGGTCCTTGATTCCAC
>DFNH01000026.1:1342-51037 GCA_002375985.1 Firmicutes bacterium UBA3572
CTGAGAACGGTCCTTGATTCCACGAGCCTGTTCCCGTTCCGCCTCCGCCCGGTTCCGGCCGATCACCTGGCCGCGGTCTCCGGGCAGCTCGAGGTACTGCGGCACAGCCTGGATGACGAGCTAATCATACTGAAAGGCTGTTAGCGGCCGGCACACACAGCAAGTGGGGACGGTTCTTGCTTGCGCCAACAAAGCGCAGCGCTTTTTAACCAACCTGCAGGTGGCCGCAAGCCAGTTCCTAGACAGATGCCTTTTTCCTGGTGTAAATTATAAAGTCTTTCAGCAACATATATGCCGCCCCTCTGGTAACCAGCCCGCCATTGGCCTCGATTTTTTCCAACACCGCAGTATCAAAAAAGTTTTCATCCATTAGGTACTGGTAGGCCTGCGCTTTATTCATATCCAAGCCCTGGTAACAGGTAAACATATAAGAAATATCCTCAATGGTCAGGGCGTTACCTTCCACATACAGCTTTGGCCTGGCCAAGTCTTCCGGCCCGGCCAGCCTGGCCAACCATGATAATATGTTGATAAATCTTTCTTCAGATATTTCTTCATCCAGGTGATATTCGTTGGCATAACCCCCGGATACCAGGCCATACCTGCGCACAAACTTCAGGCCTTCGTACGCCCAGTGCTCCATTTCCGGCGCTTTGTATGCAAAAGGCTCGATTTTCATCCCTTGCTCGTTCAGCCTTCTCTGCAGTTCGGCAATTAGCTGCCGGTCGCGGCTCAGCTCCCGCAGGCTGACACCCGCCTCCAGGCTCAGGGCGGCCGCCGCCCCGGCCGCCTGGCCGGTGGCCATGCCCACGGGAATTACCCGGGCGCTGCCGTGAGCCAGGGAGTCAAAGCTGGCCGAACGCCCCACCACCAGCAGGCCATCCACTTTCAAAGGCACTAAGCAGCGGAAGGGAATGGCGTACTGTGCCGGATCCCCCACCACGGTTCCTTTAAAATGCTGGTCCACAGCCTGAATGTCAATGGGATACGAACCGTAAGCAATAGCGTCCGGGAAGTCCCGGTTCTCCAGCACGTCGTCCACCGTCAGCCGGTATTCCCCGTAAATGTGCCGGGATTCCCGCACGTACAGTTCCGGAGCCACCGCGGCCAGTTGAACGCCTCCCATCCCGGGAATATTTTCCCGTATAAAATTCACAATGCGAGGCAGTTCCGCTTCGGCCAACCGCCTGGCTTCCGCCAGTTGCTGCTCATCCAGCGGGTTGACCCCGTAAACGTGCAGGGCATTGACCAGTACCGTGCCATCCCTCTGCCGGCCGATATTCAACCCCCGCACGCCCACGCGTTCATCAGCAGGCTGGTAGCCAGCCATTATGTCCCCAAATCCCCAGGCGCTGACACTGTTGATCCCGGCATGGGCGCCGCAGACCCGGTCGGAAGCCAGGCTGAGCCCCATCCGGTACCAGTCCCAATGGGAAATCCCTTTAAGCTGAAAGACCAGGGTAACGGCCACATACCTGTCTTTATAGCCCATATCTTCCATGGCCACACTGTACGGCACGCCGGCCGCCGCCGCAATATCCGCATCTTGAGTAGCATCTATCACTACCGGCGCAGTAAATTCCCGCCCAGTACCGTCCTTACCTGTCACTTTAATCCCTTTCATCAAAATAACTTCCCCGGCGCCTTCTTCCACCAGCGGTTCAATCCGCTGCGCGTTTAACAATACACTGATGTTGGGCTCGTTTTCCACCATCTGGTTGAAAACATTTAATGCCGTGCCCACGTCAAAGGAATCTCCTTCCACCTGTTCGAAAAACTCTAAAAATATACCTTTGTTTAATATCTCGCCGCCGGGGTCGTAATTCATGTCAATAGTGTTCAACCAGCCCAAGGTCATCAGCCCGCCCAACACCGGGCGGGTATCCACCAGCAGCGTGTTCAGCCCGTTTCTGGCCCCGGAAACCGCCGCCGCAATACCCTCGGGGTCGCTGCCCACCACAATCAAATCGTAAGTCGACGCCCGGACAGAAGGCTCGTCCGGCGGCTTTATCACCGCCAACTCGGGCTCCGGCCCGCCGGTGAAATAATCCAGACCAAACCCCACTAGTATGCTAATAATAACGGACAGTAAAAAATATTTTCTCATTAGTGAACGCATAAAAACGCTCCACCAAATGTTTTCTAGTATCTGGTATTAACACCCAGGATACCGTTGAAAGTAGAATCAATTCAGTAAAACACCAAGATATTGCTCAACTTTCGCCCCGGTTTGGTTATATATTTTCCGTTAAGCCACAGACCAGAAGATGCCCCGCCGTCCAAGTTCATAGCATTGTAAGCTCCGGCTTCTTGCATTAACCTGGCTAATTGATGAATAGTTGCACGGGGTACGGTCACCAGCATAACCGTGCCGTCCCGTTTAACACCAATAGCACTCCTGGCAGTGGCCAGTTCCAGGATTTTGGGTTCGGTGAAGCCTTCTTCCACCGGAGATACGGTAACCTGACCATCAGTTACAAGCCGCGGCCCCGCCCCAACGGCTGTAAC
This sequence comes from Firmicutes bacterium UBA3572, assembly GCA_002375985.1. GTDB lineage: Bacteria > Bacillota > Desulfotomaculia > Desulfotomaculales > Desulforudaceae > Desulfopertinax. The sequence continues at coordinate 3,851 of DFNH01000026.1, forward strand.
CACATCATGCCAGCTTTCTTGACCGGTATTTTCAAATATAACCCGGTAATCCACTGTTTCGCCAACATCAAACCGCTCCGCCAAATACTTTTCGCTGCCGGTAAAGTTTATTACAAACCCGTTACTGGGAATAGACACGTCCTGACCATGCACTTTATCCACCACCCGGCCATTGTTAACCACAACAGATATGCCAGCATTAAAACCAAGACTGCTGCCCCGCTCCCGGGTGTAAATATACACACCGTTTTCTGACGGAGTGCGGTTAAAACCATAAGCATACCAGTTATCAGGCCAGCTGTAAGAGCCGTTGGTCGCACCTTCTATTCTAATTCTGAGCGGGGCCATTTTTACCTGGCCGGTTGCAGTTATCCCTACCGTGGTGCCCGTGTTGCCCACATGTATTACCCGTCCGTCCTTGATCAAAGTATTCCATGGCTCCGGTCTCCCGCCATAAGCTTCAAAAAACGTGCCGTTAATGGCTGCTACCGCACCAGAACGGGCAGCCATAGAGCCCAGTTCCTCAACCCCTCCGATGTGGTTTTGTCCCAGTACTATACCGGCCCGGACCCTTCCCGGCGGTATTTCCACTATGTTGGCGGTGATGTTACCGAGCTTTTTGGTGTAGTGTTTTATACCACTACTTACATTACCGCTTCTGTCCACACCGACCACATTTCTACCGGCAGGACGCACTACAACAGTCTTGCCGTCTTTAACATATAGTTGCTTTCCTTTCTGTGTTGTCCCAGTCTACTCTTGCTCCCAACCTCTCGCTGACAAAACGCAGCGGGATATAAGTACGACCGTCTTTTATCCACGGCGGGTCGTCCAGCTTCACCGGTGAGCCGGAAACCAGTGCCTCTGTACTATCTATTGTGAGAATAATTTTTAGTTCACCACTTTGAATAGTGATTCTTCTGTTATCACCATCCCAGTCAACATTACCGCCCAGTTCTTCCACCACACCCCGCAGCGGCACAAACAGGCGGTCATTATGCATAATCCCCACGTGATAAGGATAAGCAAACGCTGCCCCGCCAAAAACAAAGACAAATACCATAGTTAGAAATACCCGCAAAAACGTCACTTGCAACTCCCCCTTGTCCGTTACCACCGGATTGTTACGCTATTCTGCTGCCGAAAGCCAAGTAACGGGCGTATTCGCGCCGCCTCTTCGCCGCAGTTCCCCAATCAGGGGAAGACACTATTTCGGCCAACTGGCCCATAACAACGGGGCGAAGGATTACCCGCGCCCGGCCGGCACCGTAAACCGGCTCCCGAACCTCAACCGCTTCCTCGCACGCCCGGGAATCAAGGGTCGGATAAAGAACAACACTCCGCATACCCCCACCCTGGCTCAAAGCATACAGCGCCAATTGGTAGAGCATATTCGGAGGCAATCCTTTTTCCCATAGATCCCGGTACTTAGCGTCCAGAATCGCCGCCACCTTGCCGTCACGGAAAACCACGAAGTCGGGACGCGGAGCCGGTGCCTGCCTGTGCCGCGGGTTAAAACCGCGGACATAGGCGAACATGCCTTGCAAACGGTACTCATCCCGCACCTGGAAACCATCCAGATTCTCGTGCAGGAAGCGAGACAGGACAGCCTGGAAAAACCGGTTCATATCAAATAAGAATCCCGGAACCGGAAGCTCTCCCGCCTCCCGGCTCAACCCCGCACCGGCGCCCCGGTACAGAATCTCAATCAACCGAAACGCCGGTTCATAGGTGCGGGTCAGCCGACTGGTCTCCCGCTCCAGCCGGGTAAAGACGTGGCGATCCAGGCGGATCGGGGTAACGCACTCACCGCACAGCGCCGCCAGCCAGCGAAGACGCGCCTGTAGTTCCAGGTTGCCCGTCAACCCGGCACCGAAGCGCAGACCGGCTGCGAGCACCTGATTGGGCAGACAATCCGCCAGCCGGGGGTGATGGTGACAGGGCAGTGCCGGCTGCCAGCCACCACCCGTGTGCGCCAGCCGCTGAAAATCCACCCGGCCACGCGGACTGGCCAGCAGTTCGCGTCGGGGCTGGTAGGCGCGGTGTAAACCCCTCGACAGTAATTCGGTCGCTTCAGCGGCCAGTTGGAACAAGACTAAATCCTGAAAAGACTGACCCGTTATCTCCAGTTCAGCCTGCTCATAAAGGGAGAGATTACGCAATTCATATGCGTAACGTAGTAAGACGGCCAGCGGAAAGCCGGTTATCTTTGGCCGGACGGTCACTTGCAACGGGCCGAGACGGACAGTGCCTACAAAGGACCTGGACCGGACGCTCAGGCCATCCAGAAGCTCCTGGACTTCCAGCTTTCCAGACTTGGCCAGGCGGGCCGCCAACGCCCGGGCGGCCGGTGCGCGCCGAAAAGACAGGCCCCGCGTCGGGCTGTCCCCGCAGGGTAACAACTCGTCCCATTCCCCGATCGTCACCGGTACAACCGTCATTGTCCACCCCCGGCTTCCAAGCCGCCATCATCCCCGGTTTCCGGAAGCTCGTCCGCCGCTGTTTGCTCCTGTTCCGCCTGCACGGCCAGAGAAGAGGCGGCCACCTCCGGGCACGGTGCCAGCAGAGCCTGCACTAGCTTATCCTTCTGATCCGCCTCGAAAAGTTCATCCCGGATGCGCTGGTTGACAACATCCACCAGCGCCCGGCCCATAATGCGTTCCAGGGTTGCAAAGTCTTCGTAACAGTATTCCTCCAGAAGTGGCAGCAGGTCTTCCCGCAGGGCGCGGGATAATTTCTCAAACTCGGTGATCGGGTGAGCACCGTCCATCAAATACGCATGGCCGACCTGCAGGTTACGCGCATCCCGGCCGACGTACCGGCGGATGCGCTGGTTCAGAGCTTCCAACCACGGACCCAGGGGTATGCCATCCACCACCACGTCACCCAACACCGCCGGATCGGGCATCAGTTCGACGAAACCGAAACGCCGCCGCAGGGCCGCATCCATCAGAGCAATCGAGCGGTCCGCCGTGTTCATCGTCCCGATGATGAAAACATTTTCCGGAACCCGCAGCAACTCACCGCTCAAGGGCAGAACAATATACTTGTTTCTCCTGGACTTCTCCAGGACAGTCAGCAACTCGCCGAAAATCCGGGGGATATCCCCCCGGTTGATCTCGTCAATGATTAAATAATAACGGTAGCCAGGGTTGTTTCCGGCTTCCGCACAAAGCGTCTTAAAAACGCCCGGTCGTAGGACAAAATGCATCTGTCCCCTGCTGGTTTCCGGCCGGTAGCCCTCCAGAAAGTCCTCGTACCCGTAAGCCGGGTGGAAGCAGCACATGCGCACGAGTCCCGGCTGTTCAGCGCTGCCGACAACCCGCAGTTTTTCATCTGCAGTCAAGTGATCGAAATCACGGCCGAAAGCATGGTACGCCGCCAGTTGACGGGCGGTGATTTCCGCCCAGTAAGTCTTACCGGTCCCGGGCGGCCCGTACAACACCACCTGCCCCTTTCTTTCCAGCACTTTCTGGATGCGGCCGGGAATGCCGTCCAGCACGGGCACGGCGGACACTTTCCCTGCAGCAGGCACTCTCTCTCCGTGCTCGCGCTTACGGTATTTTGTCTCCAGAATGCGCCTCTCCGCCTCCACCCGGTTGACCGCGTGCCTGCGAAGTTCGCGGACGGCACTCAATAACCCCTCAGGCTCCGGCATCTTCCACTCATCCAGGCCGAGCCACTTCACCCGCCGGCGATGCGGAAAGTCTGAATCGGGATTGTAAAAATAGCTGCTCGTCACCTTCCCGATTCCCAACACCGTAGCACCGTCGCAGGCCAGCACCAGGTCCCCTTCCGCCATACCAAACACAAAATTCCAGAGTTGGGCGGCCTGGTTGCCCGCCGCCTGCGGCGCAGCGGGGTATTTCTCCGCCATCAGGGCACGCAACTTCTCCCGCTGCTCCCAGCTTTTCCAGAACCCAGACAGATCCCCAACCTCGGGCCACCCGACAGCCACGAAGCCGCCGTCTCGCATCAGGGCCCAACGGTTCCGGGGTCCGGTTCCACCGCTGGTGTCCACTCGCCAGTAACGGTACGGGCGGCCATTACGCTCGGAAAGCAGCCGGCACAAGTGGTTTAAATGCATCCCCAGTTCCGCGGCCAAGCGCACAAACCTGCCGGCCGCCAGGTACCGGCCTTCACCTTCCGGCGGCACCTGCAGGAGCTTGATCAGGTGGAACCGTTGATAATCGGTAACGTGGAAGAAATCCAACTTGTCCGGGTACAGCAGGCTGAAATACTTATGCCCCCAAGCCGTGTTTCCGACATCGGGACACTGCACGTCCATCTCCTCTTGCAGCCGCAGGTACTCCTCATCCGAAGCGTTGCGGGGCAAACCTTCCAGCAGCGCGGCGCCGGCCACGAGTTGGTCCCGGTGCTTCCGGGCAACGGACACCGCTTCTTCCAAAGAAAGCTCACGAGTCTCAACGGGGCTGCCCGTCACCCACGCCCCGGTCTCTTTCCGGCGGTAAATACCAAACTTCAAGGCACTACCGCCGGCGATACTCCCGAAATGATTCGGAAACTCCTCATCATCCTTGAACTCCAGCCAGTAAACCAGGCTGTCCGGATTGCTGTGGTTGTGCATGGTCTCCAGTAGCGCTTCCCCGTCCAGACGCCCCAGTTGTTCCGGCCCGAACCGCTGCCGGAAAGTGTCGTAATACGCGGCTAACTGCGCCCGTGAAACCAATTTCCCTTCGGCATCCATTTTCCGATACAGTTTGAGGATATCTTCTTGCACCGCTTGCATCATCCAGCATCATCTCGCCTTAGGGCCAGACCCAAGCCGGTTCATTACAGATCCCATAATTGCAACTCTTCCAATCTCGGTAGGGCTATCCGAAACAAACCTGAGCACGTCCACAAGATTACTCTTGCCAAACCCGTTGGGTCCCACCAGCACGCTCAGTCTTCCCAGCTTGAGGTCCACTTCACCCAGACTCCGATAGTTCTTAACAGCAATCCTTGTAATCAAGCAAATCACCCTGCCTTCGTCAAGCATAGCCAACAAGTATGCGTAGGGATCCTTTTCCGGTATCACAAGCTGCCATCGGAAAGCACTATTTTTAAATTTAAATCGATTTCGCGGCAACTTCCTTTAGCGCGGGATACAGAGAAGTGGCATACCGCCGCGAAAAGTGCGTTTACTGGACACCGGAAACCGCCAAGAAAACGTCCGGTCTAAACGCCGAGGTGGAGTTTCTGTGCGACATCGGCGCCTCGGAGCTGCTGATGCCGCGGGCGGAGTTTGCAGCCCAGATGGCCGAAAGACCATTTTGTCTGACCACCATCCTGGGACTGGCCGAGCTTTTCGGCGCCTCCATCGAGGCGGCCACCATTCGGGTAATGGAGCAAACCACCGTGCCCGCGGCGGTCGTGTTCTGCCACCTCGCCCTAAAACCATCAGAACAGAAGAAAACTACGCCACGGGGAAAGCCCTCCCCCAAGCTGCGAGTGCGCCGCGCGTATTGTTCTCCGGCTTTCCAGGGGTTCATTCCCTCGCACTGCTCGGTTCCCCGGAGGACAGCCCGTTTCAGGAAGCGCTCGGCCGCGATGATGTCGTCCATGGTAACGGGGTGGTCCGCTTCGGCAGCGGCGACTACTTTGCCCGGACTCTGAAATACGAAACACTGGCGCTCGCCCCCCTGGAAGAAGGCACGGAAGAGCGGACGGTGATGGGGTTGTTGTATTTGGCACAGTACTGGAACACAATGGAGGTTGAAGTCCGCTCACCCGGACAGGCGCCGAAAACATCCGACGTTAGCAGGTCTCTCTCGCTAATCTCCACCAGCCCTTTTCAACACTCCTGTAACCGTCAGCTGGCCCAATTCAATCTCCCGAACGCACTGTCAATGGCCATTGACAACCTCTTGGGTGGAGATTTCGCCTTTTTCCAGGGCCGCGAATATTTCCTGTTTCCGGTTCTTACCTTCCCCATCATCCCACGTCCTTAAGTTGCCGCGGCATTTGACAAAGACTTCTATTGCTCAAGCGGCAGTTTGCAGAACTTGCAGAAAGTGAAGCTGCCTTTGAGCCGCGTTTGGCTGTGGTTGCAAGTTGACATTTTTCCAACACAAAAACCCCACAGTACTGTGGGGTTTCTTTGGCCTCGCCCGGATAGACTTTCCTCTCTTATGCTTCCTGCTCTTCTCCTAGGGCATTGGCCAGCCAGACGGCAAAACCACCGAAACCGATCAAAAATACAAAAATACCAATGAGACCAAGGGCACTGTATGCATCTCGCCCTGAGAGTAAGAATAAAGCCGCGATCATTATAACTATGCTGACCACCAGGGAAGCCACACCAGAACACCTCCGGGAGCCGAACCGCAAACTCGGGCAACGCCAGGGAGCGGCGGCTTTTTGGTCAATATAACCCATCTTATGCACAACTGTCAATACTCATGGCCGCCCGCCAAGACCAAGTGGGAAAAACCCTATAAGTGAAGCACTCCAGTAAAGTGTTGACCGTTTGCTGCTCGCAACGCAAAGCTTTTTCAGCATCATTTCTAATTGGCCGGAATAATGGGCTTGGTAATTCAGGCCATAGCCCCTGCTTTGCGGGCTTGCCCCCGCTTGATCCATTACGAACGCGGTAGTACATTTACTTACAGAAGGTCGGGGATGTAAGAGGTTCAGAATGGTCGTTACAGCAACAACTACAAAAGGGATGTACCGGTTGAAGGTGGTCTTTCACGAGGATTACCGCAAGGTTTACGCCGCCGACCCCGCAGCGGCCGCGGGCCGTCTGGACGGCATCGTCGCCGCACTGCGGGACACTTTTGCATTTGTTACCCCCCGGCCCGCTTCCGATGAGGACCTTCTGTTAGTGCACCATCCCGAGCTGGTGGAACGGGTGAAAAGAAACACCCTGCTGTACAAAATCGCCGCTTTGGCCGCGGGCGGCGCCATCGAAGCCGCACACCTGGCCGCCCGGGGCGAGCCGGCCTTTGCCCTGATCCGGCCGCCCGGTCACCACGCCGGCCCCGCCTCCTGTTGGGGTTTCTGCTGGTTTAACAACGTGGCCGTCGCGGTGGAAAAACTGCGGCAAACCGGAGAAATTCAAAAAGCCCTGATCATCGATATCGACCTGCACTACGGCGACGGCACCGCCAAGATCTTCGCCGCCACGCCCCAAGTGATGTACCATCATCTGGGCGGCACCTGGGAATTGGCACGGGTCTTTGCCAACCACGCGGACTGCGACCTGGTGGCCGTCTCGGCGGGCTTCGACGCCCACGTGGACGACTGGGGCGGGATGCTCACCACCCAGGATTACCACACCCTGGGCGAGAAGATCGGCCGCTTCGCCCGCAACACGTGCGGCGGCCGGGTGTTTGCCGCCTTGGAAGGCGGTTACAACCGGGACGTGCTCGGCAAAAATGTGAAGGCGTTCCTGAAAGGGCTTGACGCCGAACTCGGTTCTTAAATCCCGCCACACCCGGAAAGGGACCTCGAAGAGCTCTGGCGCCGGCTGAGCCGCGTCGTGGATACCGTTTGCGCCACACCGGAGGGCATTTGTCCACCTGCCGGATCCCAACTAGAAGACTAAAACACCTTCCGGAACGTTCCTAAGGGCGTCATCGCCGAGTAACAGCCGCAGCCGCTGGCGCTTTTCCTTACGTGCCGGCCCTTTCACTTCTCGGCCGTTACCTGAATGTCCCGAAGATTCAAGCCCCGCAACTCTTCCGGCCGGGCGTCAATACGCCCGATCACCGTCACCGGGGAGGCCGGTACCGGCTTGTCCCCCTTGCTAGCGGGAGTTTTTCCGAAGAAGATGCAAAAGCAGCACCCGTCGGGCCAGTAGGCAAGGTCTCCCACCTCCACTTCGGGCTGCGGGGCTTCGTTTTCGACCGCAACCGGTATCCGGAAATAGATTTCGTCTCCCCAGTAGCTTCCAGAGGCACGCAGGGGCAAAGCCTCATAAACCGCCTGGGCCGTCTGTGTATGGTTCAGACTAGCCGCAAACTCTTTTCCACCGATGGTGATCCGGATGATTTTCTCTCCCATTGGCAACTCCTCCCGCAAGATTCGCCCGCGTGGCGGCGGTCAAGCCGCGTTCCGGGCACAAGCCGCTACCAGAACTGTTACTCCACCGTCACGCTTTTGGCCAGGTTTCTGGGTTTATCGACCGGGCAGCCCCGGAAAACGGCCGCGTAGTAGGCGAAGAGCTGCAGCGGAACCACGGCCAGGATGGGCGCCAGAACCGGGTGTGTGGGCGGCAAGTGGATGAGGTGGTCGCCCACGTCCTCGGTGTCGTATTCGCCCGCGAAGGTGAGGGCAACCACCTCGGCGCCGCGGGCCTTCACTTCCTTGATATTGCTCAGGGTCTTCTCAAAGAGGTCGGGCTGGGTGGCCAGAGCGATGACCGGCACGCCCTCGGTGATCAGGGCCAGGGTGCCGTGTTTCAGTTCGCCGGCGGCGTAGGCCTCGGCGTGGATGTACGAAATCTCCTTAAGCTTAAGACTACCTTCGAGGGCTACCGCGTAATCCAGACCGCGACCGATAAAGAAAAGGCACTCCCGCTCGTGGTAGCGCCGGGCCAGCGCGGCGATCCGGCCGGCGTCGGCCAGCAAGGTTTCCACCCCGGCGTCGATCTCCCGCAGGGCGCGCAGGATGCCCTCGCGCGCGTCACCCGGCAGGTTGCCCCGCTCTTCGGCCAGCCAGACGGCCAGCAGGTAGAAGGCGGCCAACTGGGTGAGGTAGGCCTTGGTGGAGGCCACGGCGATCTCCGGTCCGGCCCAGGTGTAAAGCACGCTGTCGGCTTCGCGCGCCACCGAACTGCCCACCACGTTGGTGATGGCAAGGACATGGGCACCCCGGCGGCGGGCCTCCCGTAACGCCGCCCGGGTGTCGGCGGTTTCGCCGGACTGGCTGACCACAACGACCAGATCGCCCGGGCCGATCAGCGGATCACGGTAACGGAACTCCGAGGCGATATCCACCTCCACCGGAATGCGGGCCAGTTTTTCGATGACGTATTTGCCGATTACACCGGCATGGTAGGCCGTGCCGCAGGCGGTGATGAACACTTTTTTCAAGTTGCGGACCAGGCCGGAGTCCAGTTCCAGTTCGTCGAGTAGCACCCGGCGGGCATTTTCATCCACCCGGCCGCGCAGGGTTTCCCGCAAGGCGTGGGGCTGCTCGTGGATCTCCTTGAGCATGAAGTGGTCATAGCCCGCCTTTTCGGCCTGTTCGGCCTCCCAGTTGACGTGGAAGATTTCCTTGAAAACCGGTGTGCCCTTGAAGTCGGAGACTTTGATACCGTCTGGGGTGACCTCGGCCATCTCGCCGTCGTTCAGGATGTAAGTGTCCCGGGTATAGGTCAGGAGCGCCGGGATGTCCGAGGCGATGAAATTCTCGCCCATACCCAACCCGACGACCAGCGGGCTATCCTGGCGGGCCAGGATGAGCCGGCCCGGCTCGTCGATGGCCATAGCCAGGAGGGCGAAGCTTCCCTCCACCCGTTCCAGGGCCAGGGACAGGGCCTGGAACAGGTCGCCCCGGTAGTACTGTTCGATCAGGTGGGGCAGCACCTCCGTGTCGGTATCCGACCGGAAGATGTGTCCCTCGGATTTCAGCCAACTCCGCAGGAACCGGTAATTCTCAATAATGCCGTTATGGACCACCGCCACCCGCCCGGAGCAGTCGGTGTGGGGGTGGGCGTTAGTGTCACTGGGCGAGCCGTGCGTGGCCCAACGGGTGTGTCCGATACCGGTAGTGGCCGTGAAACTTTGGCCCTGGAGGGCCTGCACCAGCACCTCCAGAGTACCCGCCCGTTTCTCAATAGCCAGGCCGCCGTTCTCGGCGATGACGATGCCCGCCGAATCGTAACCCCGGTACTCCAAACGGCGCAGACCATCGATCAGCACCGGCACCGCCTGCCGGTGGCCGCTGTATCCCACGATACCGCACATATGGGTAAACCTCCTTAGGAGCCAAATGAAAAACGCCGGCAAACGCACGGCGTGCTCAACCCGCCGCCGAAAGACACAGACGTCCCCCGCGGCAGTGTTATCCGTTTTGCCCCTGGTCACCTGGCACTTTTGTCCCGCCGGTTGCCCCGCGGTTTTGTGGTGCCGTTCACGGCCGTGACCGGGCCGGGAGGCATCCGCCGAAAACTTCGATAAACCTCCCCCTCGTCAACCCACAATTATCTTCAATGCTGAGTGCTGAGTATTTTGATTCGGTCCTCAGTCCTCACAACTAAAATCAGATAGTGGGTTCTGGCGCTTCTTTGTATGCGGTTGTTCGGTCGTCAACCAGTTTTTAACCAAATGTAGCCCTTTCCTGATCGATCCTGGTGACAACCCGCACCAATTCCTCCACCACCTCCTCCAGAATGGTCTCGTTCCGGGCCTCGGCCATAACCCGGACCACCGGTTCGGTACCGGACGGCCGCACCAGGATACGCCCTTCGCCGTTCAGGCCGTGTTCGTACTTGGCAATAACCTCCGCCAACAACGGGCTGGCCATAACCGCCGCCCGGTCCTGCACGCGGACGCTCCGCAAAAGCTGGGGTAGCCGCTCCATCTGTGCAGCCAAGCGCGACAGGGGCTGACCGGTTTCCCGCATCACTTTGAGCAACTGCAAGGCGGTGACGATCCCGTCACCGGTGGTGTTGTAATCCAGGAAGATGATGTGCCCGGACTGCTCCCCGCCCAGAGAACACCGGGAACGAACCATCTCCTCCAGCACGTAACGGTCGCCCACCTTGGTCTGCAGGACCCGGATGCCGGCTTTCCGCAGGGCCAGGTGCAGTCCCAGGTTGCTCATCACCGTGACCACCACGGTGTTGCCCGCCAGGCAGCCGGACTGCTGCATATGCCGGGCACAAATGACCATCAGGTGATCGCCGTCCACCAATTGACCCCGCTCGTCAACCGCGATCAACCGGTCGGCATCACCGTCGAAAGCCAGCCCCAAATCCGCCCCCTCGGCCTTCACGGCCTGCTGAAGAGCGGCAGGTTGGGTGGAACCGCAGCCCGCATTGATGTTGGTGCCGTCGGGCGCGTTGAAGATCGGAATCACGGTGGCACCGAGCCGTCCCAGAACCTGGGGCGCCACCTCGAAAGCGGCCCCATGCGCACAATCGACCACAATCTTCAGGCCCTCCAGGTCGGACGGTCCGGTGCTGCAGGCAAACCGAACGTAACGCTCGGGAGCGTCCGAAACTTCCCGGACGCGGCCCAGGCCGGCTCCGACCGGCGCGAGCAAGGCCGCGGCCGGATCGAGGACAAGACGCTCGACCCGCTCCTCCAACGCATCAGGCAGCTTGTAGCCGTTCGCGCCGAAGAATTTGATACCGTTATCCTCGTATGAATTGTGGGAAGCGGAAATCACGACGCCGCCGGCGGCTTCCAGCTTGCGGGACAGATAGGCCACGGCAGGAGTGGGCAGCACACCGACCCGCAGTACGTCCACCCCCGCCGAACAAATGCCGGCGATGAGCGCACCCTCCAGCATGTCCCCGGAAAGCCGGGTGTCCCGGCCGATCACCAGGGCCGGGATACCGGTCTCTTCGAGCAACACGTGAGCGCCGGCCCGGCCAAGCTTGAAGGCCAGTTCGGGAGTAAGCTCCCGGTTCGCCAGACCCCGCACGCCGTCGGTACCAAAGAGAGTCCCCATTTATGTAAAACGCCTCCAAGTACGGTCAGATCAACTTTACCATACATTTTTCGTGCTTTCAATACCCGGTACATGGTATGCAGCGCGGGGGCAACGTGTCAGGAACGGATGTACCCGATAAATGGAAACGGCGCCTTACGGCGCCTTGCTTTCGGAACCGCTGTTTTCGCCTAGTTTCAGGATTCCGTAGGCGAAACTGTCCGCCAGAGCCTGCCAGCTGGCCTCGATGATGTTGGAGGATACGCCCACGGTTCCCCACGATTTCCGGCCGTCGCCGGTTTCGATCAGTACCCGCACCACGGCCGCGGTACCGCCCTTCTCGTTCAGCACGCGCACCTTGTAGTCGTGCAGTTGCATCTTGCGGATAGCCGGATAGAATTCCTCCAGCGCCTTGCGCAGGGCGGCGTCCAGGGCATTCACCGGGCCGTTCCCTTCGGCGGCGGTGTGCACTACCTGGTCGTGCACGCGAAGCTTGATGATCGCCTCGCTGTACACGTGCCCCTCCTCCCGCAGTTCGGTGAGAATGCGCATCGTCTCCAGGACGAAGGGCTTCTGGTAACCGTTGTAAGCCTTGCGCAGCAGGAGTTCGAAGGAGCCCTCGGCGCCTTCAAATTGGAAACCCTGGTGTTCCAGTTCCTTCAGGTCGTTCAGGATCCGCCGGTACTCGGCGCTGTCTTGTTCAAGGCCCAGGTTCAACTCCCGGTACTTGTACACCAGGTTGGACAGGCCGGAAAGCTCGGAGACCAGTACGCGCCGCTTGTTGCCCACGCTTTCCGGCGGGACGTGCTCGTAAGTGTGGGAATCCTTCAAAAGGGCGTGCACGTGCACGCCGCCCTTGTGGGCAAAGGCGCTGGTGCCCACGAAGGGCTGGCGGGCCTCCGGGTTCATGTTGGCCAGTTCGTTTACGTACCGCGACAGGTCGGTCAGGTAAACCAGGTTTTCTTCGGGCACACAGGGAAGCCGCTTTTTGAATACCAAATTCGGGATAACGGCGCACAGGTCAGCGTTGCCGCATCGCTCACCGTAACCGTTGATGGTGCCCTGAACCTGGGTGCAGCCGGCCTCCACGGCCAAAAGGGTGTTGGCCACGGCCAGGCCGCCGTCGTTATGGGCGTGGATGCCCAGGGGCACATCCAGCAACTGGCGCACGTAGGCAACGATCTCCTTCAGCTCGGTGGGCAGGCTACCGCCGTTGGTGTCGCAGAGCACGACGGTATCCGCCCCGGCTTCCTGGGCGGCGCGCACCACGGCCATGGCGTACTGGGGGTTGGCCCGGTAACCGTCGAAGAAGTGCTCGGCGTCGAAGATGACCTCCAGGCCGCGGCTTTTGAGAAAAGCCACCGAGTCCCGGACCATGTTCAGATTTTCCTCCAAGGTGGTCCCCAGCGCGCGGAACACGTGGAAGTCCCAGCTCTTGCCGAAGATGGTGGCCACCCGTACGCCGCTTTCCACGATGGCCAAGAGGTTGGGGTCGGCGTCCGCTTCGCGGCCGGCGCGGCGGGTACTGCCGAAAGCGCTGATCTTGGCGTTCTGGAACCGTTCCTCCCGGATCAGGCGGAAGAACTCCGCGTCCTTGGGGTTGGAGCCGGGCCAGCCGCCTTCCACGTAATGAAAGCCCATCCGGTCGAGCCGCCGGGCGATTTTGATTTTGTCCTCCACGGAGAAAGCAATCCCCTCGCCCTGGGTACCATCCCGGAGCGTGGTATCATAAACCTGGATCACGGTCATTTAGATCGTGCTCCTTTTTTTTGGTGCTTCTCCCATCTAGTTTTCTCCCAAATGGAACTTCCGGCGCACGTGTTCGATGAGGCCGCCCGCAGCGATGATTTCCTGCATGAACGGTGGAATCGGTTTCGCCTCGAATTCCGCGCCCGTGGTCAGGTTTTTGATGCGGCCGGAAGCCGTGTCCACCTCCACCTGGTCCCCGCTGCGGATACCATCTACCGCGGCGGGACATTCCAGGATCGGCAGCCCGATGTTGAAGGCGTTCCGGTAGAAGATCCGGGCAAAAGTCCGGGCGATCACGCAGGAAACCCCCGCCCCCTTGATGGCCAACGGAGCATGCTCGCGGGAACTGCCGCAGCCGAAGTTGGCACCTCCCACGATAATATCTCCCGGCTGCACTTTGCGCGCGAATTCCCTGTCGGCGTCCTCCATGCAATGCCGGGCCAGTTCGGCCGGGTCGGAGGTGTTCAGGTAACGGGCCGGAATGATCACGTCGGTGTCGATGTTGTCGCCGAAAGTCCACGCTTTGCCCCGGAGTAGCATCACTAGGTCACCTCCCCCGGATGGGCGATGCGGCCCAGGACGGCCGAGGCGGCCGCCACGGCGGGGTTGGCCAGGTACACTTCGCTTTCGGGGTGACCCATCCGGCCGACGAAGTTCCGGTTGGTGGTCGCCACCGCCCGCTCGCCGGCAGCCAGTACGCCCATGTGACCGCCCAGGCACGGGCCGCAGGTCGGCGTACTCACGGCGGCGCCGGCCCGGACAAACACGCCCAGCAGACCCTCATCCAGGGCCTGGCGGTAAATCTCCTGGGTGCCGGGGATGATGATCAGGCGCACATTGGGGTGCACCCGGTGCCGCGCCAGCACCCGCGCGGCCAGCCGCAGATCTTCCATCCGGCCGTTGGTACAGGAGCCGATCACCACCTGGTCAATCTCCACGTTCCCGGCGGCGCTCACCGGGCGGGTGTTATCGGGTGAGTGCGGAAAGGCCACCTGGGGCTCGATTTTGGTCACATCGTAAGTGATTACCCGGGCGTACGCGGCGTCTGGATCGCTGGCCAGAACCTCGTAGGGCCGTTTCACCCGACCGCGGACGTAGTCCACCGTCCGCTGGTCCGGCGCAATAATCCCGTTCTTCGCCCCGGCTTCGATGGCCATGTTGGCCATGGTAAAGCGCCCGTCCATGGACAGGTTGTCGATGGCCGGCCCGGTAAACTCCATTGCCTGGTAAAGGGCACCTTCCACGCCGATGTCGCCAATAGTATAAAGAATCAGGTCCTTGCCGGTGACCCACGCGGGCAACTCGCCCTCGTAAACGAACTTGATGGAGGCGGGCACCTTGAACCAGGTCTCGCCCAGGGCCATGGCCGCCGCCAGGTCGGTGCTGCCCACACCGGTGGCGAACGCCCCCACCGCCCCGTAGGTACAGGTGTGGGAGTCGGCCCCGATGACCACGTCGCCGGGACCCACGAGGCCCTGCTCGGGCAGCAGGCAGTGCTCGATGCCCATGCGCCCCACCTCGAAGTAATTAGTTAGCCCTTGTTCGCGGGCGAACTCCCGCATCTCTTTAGCCTGTTCGGCGGACTTGATGTCCTTGTTTGGTACGAAGTGGTCGGGCACCAGGATTACCCGGTCCGGGTCGAACACCCGCTTAACCCCGATCTTGCGGAATTCTTTAATCGCCAGGGGAGCCGTGATGTCGTTGGCCAGCACGACGTCCACGCGCGCCGAAATCAGCTCACCCGGGGTCACGCGGTTCCGCCCGGCGTGCCGGGCGAGGATCTTTTCGGTAATGGTCATACCCACGTTGTAACTTCACCTCAATTATGCTGCTTGCGCGTCTTTTCGTCGTATACAATCTTATTCAGCACGTTCACATAGGCCCGGGCGCTGGCCTCCAGCACGTCGGCCGAAACACCCCGGCCAGTGTAAACCCGGTCCTCATCCCGCACCTTTACGGTCACACTAGCGAGGGCGTCGGTGCCGCCGGTGACCGCGTCAATCACGTAGCTGACCAGAGCGTACTTGCGGCCGGTGGCCTTTTCGATAGCCTTGTAGGCGGCGTCCACCGGGCCGTTGCCGCAGGATACATCCTGGACAAACTCACCCTCGATCAACAAGCCGATTACCGCCGTGGGCTTCACCGTGGTGCCGGTGAAGATGTGCAGGTATTCCAGTTCGAAGGTGGACGGCACCTGGCGGATGGTCTCGTCCAGGATGGCCTCCAGGTCCTCGTCGGTAATGTGTTTTTTGGTGTCCGCCAGTTCCTTGAACCGGACGAAGGCCTGGTTCAGTTCGTCGCCCCGCAGTTCAAAGCCCAGTTCCCGCAGCCGTTCCCGAAAGGCGTGCCGGCCCGAGTGCTTACCCAACACCAGATTGCTGGGGTTGATACCCACCAGGGATGGGTTGATGATCTCGTAAGTAGTACGCTCTTTGAGCACGCCATCCTGGTGAATGCCGGACTCGTGCAGAAAAGCATTCTTCCCGACGATGGCCTTATTGAACTGAACCGGCATACCGGTCAGGGTGCTAACCAACTTGGAGGTGCGGTAGATTTCCTCGGTACGGATCCCGGTGGTCAGACCATACTTCTCCCGGCGGGTATACAGGGCCATGACCACCTCCTCCAGGGCGGCGTTCCCGGCCCGCTCGCCGATGCCGTTCACGGTGCACTCGACCTGGCGGGCGCCGTTTCTAACGGCGGCCAGGGAGTTGGCCACCGCCAGGCCCAAGTCATTGTGACAGTGGACGCTAACCACCGCCTTTTCAATCCCGGGCGTGCCCTCCAGCACCTGGCGGATGAATTCTCCAAACTCGTCGGGCATGGCGTAGCCCACGGTGTCCGGAATATTCACGGTGGTCGCCCCGGCGGCGATTACCGCCGCCAGCACCCGGCACAAAAACTCCACGTCGGAGCGGAAGGCGTCCTCGGCCGAAAACTCCACGTCGCTGGTATAGCCTTTGGCCCGCTTTACCGCCTCGACGGCCGTTTCCAGCACGGCCTCCCGACTCATCCGCAATTTGTGCTGCATGTGGATGTCCGAAGTGGCGATGAAGGTGTGGATCCGGGGCTGTTCGGCGTCCTGGATGGCCTCCCAGGCCCGGTCAATGTCCGGCGCACTGGCCCGAGCCAGAGCGGCCACGGTCACGCCACGCACCTCGCGGGCCACGGCCTGCACCCCCCTGAAGTCGCCGGCGGAGGCAAACGGGAAACCGGCCTCAATGATGTCCACGTTCAGCCGGGCCAGTTGGTGGGCGATCTGCAGTTTTTCGCGAATGTTCAGACTCACCCCCGGGGACTGCTCCCCGTCCCGCAGAGTGGTATCAAAAATATACACACGTTCAGGCATGGTCCAACCCTCCAAAAAAAGAGACAGGCATGTTTTTGCCTTCACTGATCCTCCCAATGTATCGCCTTTGTCGGAAAAGGGTACAGGCACCTTTTTCCAGCGGCAGCTATTCCAGCCAGGGCATCATCTTACGCAGTTTCGCGCCCACTTCCTCGATGAGCTGCTCTTGCTCCCGGCGGCGCATGGCCTTGAAGGAGGGCTGCCCGGCCTGGTTCTCCAGGATCCACTCCTTGGCGAACAGCCCGTTTTGGATCTCGGCCAACACCGCGCGCATTTCCTGGCGCACCTCCTCGGAGATGATCCGCGGACCGACGAGGTAATCGCCGTATTCGGCGGTGTTACTGACGTTCTGGCGCATTTTGGTTAGGCCGCCCTCGTTGATCAGGTCAACGATCAGTTTGAGCTCATGCAGGCACTCGAAATAGGCGATCTCGGGGGAATACCCCGCCTCGACCAGAGTATCAAACCCGGCCTTGATTAACTCGGTCACCCCTCCACAGAGCACGCACTGCTCACCGAACAGGTCGGTCTCGGTTTCTTCGCGAAAGGTAGTTTCAAACACGCCCGCCCGGGTACAGCCGATGCCCTTCGCGTAGGCCAGGGCCAAGTCGCGGGCCTGCCCACTCGCGTCCTGATGCACGGCGATCAGCCCCGGCACACCCTTGCCGTCCTGGTAAAGGCGCCGGACCATCCGGCCGGGGCTCTTGGGCGCGACCATGAATACGTCAATATCCGGCGGCGGCGTAATCTGGCCGTAGTGGATATTAAACCCGTGGGAGAACATCAATGCCTTGCCGGTGGTTAGATGTGGCGCAATATCGGTCTTGTAAAGCGCCGCCTGATGCTCGTCGGGCACCAGGATCTGGATGATATCGCCGGCCGCGGCCGCTTCGGGCACCGGCAGCACCGGCAGGCCGTCAGCTTCAGCCCGCGCCTGGGAAGGGCTGCCGGGACGCAACCCAACCACCACGGAAACACCACTGTCGTTAAGGTTCTGGGCCTGAGCGTGCCCTTGGCTGCCGTAGCCGATCACCGCCACCGTTTTCCCCTGAAGCAGTTCCAGGCGGGCATCGGCGTCGTAGTATACTTTCACGGTTCGCTCGCCTCCTTGCAAATAAAACCCTTAGAGCTAGTCTTCAACGAGGACCGTCTGGCTTCCCCGCTGCATGGCCACCTTGCCGGTACGTACCAGTTCAATGATGCCAAAAGGCCTTAGGGCGTTTTCAATGGCGTTGATCTTACCTTCGTCGCCGGTAACCTCGACGATGCAGGCCGTCTCACCCACGTCCACAATGCGACCCCGGAAAATCTCCACAATCTGGATAATCTCGCCCCGCCGTGAGGATTCCGCGTTGACCTTAATAAGTATCAACTCGCGATCCACGTGGGGCTCGTTGGTGATGTCCCGCACCCGGATCACGTCCACCAGCTTCCGCAGTTGCTTCGCCACCTGGTCCAGTACGACCTCGTCGCCCTCCACCACGATGGTCATCCTGGAGATGGTGGGATCCTCGGTCCGGCTCACGGACAGGCTGTCAATATTGTAACCGCGGCGACTGAAAAGCCCGGCCACCCGGGCCAGTACCCCGGGGTGGTTCTCCACCAAAACCGATAATGTACTGCGCATTAAACTCCCTCCTATGCCGGTTCCGGTCAGCCCAGCATTTTGCTGATAGATTCCCCAGGGGGAACCATGGGCATCACGTTTTCCTCGCGTTCGATGATGAAGTCCAGCATCACCGGTCTCGAAGAAGCAATAGCCTGCTCCAACGCCGGGCGAATCTCCGCCACCTTCTCCACCCGGATGCCCTCGGCGCCGTAAGCCTCGGCGAGCCGCACAAAGTCCGGGTTTTTCAGTTCGGTCTGCGAGTAGCGGCGGTTATAGAAGAGTTCCTGCCACTGCCGGACCATGCCCAGATAACCGTTGTTGAGAATGGCCACATTAACAGGCAGCTCGTAGTTCACAGCGGTAGCCAACTCCTGAATGTTCATCTGGATGCTGCCGTCGCCGGCGATGTCAAATACCAACTCATCCGGACAGGCCACCTGCACACCAATAGCCGCCGGCAAACCGAAACCCATCGTACCCAGGCCACCCGACGAAATAAAGCTGCGCGGCCGGGTAAAAGGAAAGTGCTGCGCGGTCCACATTTGGTTCTGGCCCACTTCAGTGGTGATCCGGACCGGCCGGTCCCCGACCACGTCCGCAATTTCCCGGATCACCTGCTGTGGTCGCATTCCTTTTTTTTCGTAGACCAGTGGGTACTCTTTCTTCCACTGCCGGATTTTTTCGTGCCAGGCCGGGTCAGGTGCACCGCGCAAAAGCTTTAGCAAGTCCACCAAAACGGTGCGCACATCACCGGCGATGGCAATATCCACCGGCACGTTCTTGCCCAATTCGGCCTGGTCGATGTCAATGTGGATGATCGTAGCGTGGGGTGCAAAGGTCTCCACCTTGCCGGTCACCCGGTCGTCAAAACGCACGCCGATGGCCAGCAAAAGATCACACTCGCTGACCGCATAATTGGCGTATTTGGAGCCGTGCATCCCCGGCATGCCCAGATACAGCGGGTGATCGGCCGGAAAACCGCCCAACCCCATGAGGGTGACCACCACCGGAGCCATAATGGTCTCGGCCAGCTTCCGGAGCTGTTCCGCCGCGCCCGAGTTGATTACGCCGCCCCCGGCGTAGATCACCGGGCGCCGGGCCTTCGCAATGGCTTTGGCCGCGGCCGCAATCTTGGCCGGCTCGCCCGCCAGGCGGGGCATATAGCCGCGCAGTCCGATGGGGCCGGGATCGCGGTATTCAGTCTTGCTGCCGGATACATCCCGGGGGACATCGATCAGCACCGGGCCGGGCCGGCCGGTGGTGGCAATGTAGAAGGCTTCCTTGACAATGCGCGGCAGGTCGTTGACGTCCCGCACCAGATAGTTGTGCTTGGTGATCGGCATAGTAATGCCGGTGATGTCCGCCTCCTGGAAGGAGTCCTTCCCCAGGAGGCTCGTCGGCACCTGCCCGGTCAGAGCCACTATAGGCACCGAGTCCATGTACGCAGTGGCCAGCCCGGTTACCAGGTTGGTCGCTCCCGGGCCGGACGTGGCCATGCAAACCCCCGGGCGCCCGGTAGCGCGGGCATAACCGTCGGCGGCGTGGGCCGCCCCTTGCTCGTGCCGGGTCAAGATATGCCTGATATCGGCATCGTACAGGGCGTCGTAAATAGGCAGCACGGCCCCTCCGGGATAGCCGAAGATGGTGTCTACCCCTTCGTTTTTCAGACACTCAATCAGTATCTGTCCGCCGGTAAGCATTGTCTCACTCCTCCTCCCGGTCGTCCCTGATAATGGCGCCCGTGGACGCCGAGCTCACCAGCCGGGCGTACCGGGCCAAGTAACCCCTGGTAATCTTCGGCGCCGGCGGCCGCCAAGCCGCCAGCCGCCGCCGGATCTCTCCGGCATCCAGATCCACGTTCAGGGTCCGCTCCGGGATGTTGATTTCGATCATATCCCCGTCCTGCAGAACGGCGATCGGGCCGCCCTCCTGGGCTTCGGGGGAAATATGGCCGATGGCCGCACCGCGCGTGGCCCCGGAAAAACGACCGTCGGTCAGTAGAGCAACCTCGCGGTCCAGGCCCATACCCGCCAGCGCGGAGGTCGGCGTGAGCATCTCGCGCATGCCGGGGCCGCCTTTCGGGCCCTCGTAGCGAATGACCACCACTTCGCCGCTCCGGATGGTGCCGCCCAGAATGGCCGCCACCGCCGCCTCTTCGGAGTCGAAGACCCGCGCCGGACCACGGTGCCGCGCCATCTCCGGCGCCACCGCGGACGCCTTGACCACGCCGCCGTCCGGCGCCAGGTTGCCCCATAAAACCACCAGGCCACCGCTCGGAGCATACGGCTCAGACACGGGGCGGACCACGTCGGGCCGCCGGTTTTGGCGACCGGCAATGTTTTCGGCTACCGTTTTGCCGGTAACGGTCAGCACGTCGCGGTTAATCAGCCCCTTGCGGTCCAGTTCGGCCATGACTACGGGAATGCCCCCGGCCTCGTCCAGGTCCTGGAGGTGGAACGGCCCCGCAGGACTGAGCCGGCAGAGGTTGGGCGTGCGAGCGCTAACTTTATTGATCAATTCCAGCTCCAGCCGTACGCCGGCCTCGTAAGCAATAGCCAAAAGGTGCAAAACCGTGTTGGTAGAACAGCCCAGGGCCATATCCACCACCAGGGCGTTCTCAAAGGCGGCGGGGGTCAGGATCTTTGACGGCCGCAGGTCGCGCCGCACCAGTTCCACCACCTGCATCCCCGCTTCCTTGGCCAGGCGACGGCGCGCCGCGCTGACCGCGAGCACCGTCCCGTTGCCGGGCAGCGCCAGCCCCAGCGCCTCGGTCAGGCAGTTCATGGAGTTAGCGGTAAACATGCCGGCGCAGGAACCGCAGCCCGGGCAGGCCGCCTCCTCCAGTTCGGCCAGGTCCGCCTCGGTCATCCGGCCGGCCTTGACGGCACCAACCCCCTCGAACACGTTGCTCAGAGACACCGCGCGGCCGCGGAAGTTGCCGGCCAGCATCGGCCCGCCGCTGACCACCAGGCAGGGCAGATCCAGCCGCGCCGCGGCCATAAGCATGCCGGGCACGATCTTATCACAGGCAGTCACGAGCACCAAACCGTCAAAGGCGTGCGCCCGGGCCATGGTCTCGATGCTGTCAGCGATCAACTCCCGGCTGGGCAGGGAGTACTTCATCCCCTCGTGGTTCATAGCGAGGCCGTCACAGACCGCAATTCCGCCGAAGGACACGGGCATACCGCCGTTCATGCGGATGCCGTCCTTTACGGCTCGGGTCAGTTCGTCCAGGTGCAGGTGCCCCGGCACGATCTCGTTCCCCGCGTTCGCCACCCCGATCAGGGGGCGGTTCATTTCCGCATCAGTGAACCCCAGCGCCCGCAGGAGCGAGCGGTGGGGCGCTTTCTCGATCCCTTTCTTGAGCACATCACTGCGCATGACAAAAACTCCTCTAGCCCCGTAAAGGTCACAACTTAAAAGAATAAAAGAATAACAAATAGTTGCGCGGAAGTTAAAGAACCCGGCTTCCCGCACTCGGCTTTATTTTTAATGTTTCCTTTGTTTCTGGATGCTGGATTCTATTCTGGGAAAATCAAAGGTCCGTCGGTCTTGGTCAGTTCCCGGAAGTCCTGGATCAGAGTCCGGGTGATCGATCCAGGCGTCCCGTCGCCAATGACCCGGGCGTCAACTTTGACCACCGGGATCACCTCGGCTGCGGTACCGGTCAGGAAGCACTCATCGGCAGTGTAAAGGTCGTACCGGGTAAACAGCTTCTCTTCCACCGGAATCCCGCGGGCGCGGGCCAAGTCCATCACTGTGTTCCGGGTGATGCCCTCCAGGATGCCCACGTGGGACGGCGGCGTGAGCAGCACGCCGTTCTTGACCAGGAAGATGTTGTCGCCGGTGGCTTCGGCCACGTAACCCTCAGCGTTTAGCATCACCGCTTCGATTGCCCCCGACAGCGAAGCCTCGATTTTGGCCAAGATATTGTTCAAGTAATTCAGGGACTTGATCCGCGGATTAACCGCCTCGGCCAGGTTGCGCCGGGTGGGGACGGTTACAATCTCCAGACCCTTTTTGTAAAACTCCTCCGGGTACAGTTGGATGGAGGCCGCGATACAGATCACGCCGGCCCGCTTGCATTTCTTCGGGTCCAGCCCCAGGTCACCGACCCCGCGCGTGACCACCAGGCGGATGTATCCCTCGCGCAGGCCATTTCGGCGCATGGTTTCCAGGACGACCTCGGCCATTTCCTCCTTGGTCAACGGAATGTCCAGCAGGATCGCCCGCGCCGAATCGTAGAGACGGTCGATGTGGTCTTTGAGCTTAAACACCCGGTTGTAATAGGCCCGAATGCCCTCGAAGATGCCGTCTCCGTAAAGGAGACCGTGGTCAAACACCGAAATCATCGCTCGTTCCTCAGGAACAAACTCACCGTTGACGTAGATGATTAGACCCACCTGCCCATCTCCCTCCGTTTAGTTAATTATGGGTGATTAAATTTAGGTAAAAATCCGGAAATAACAAAACCTCCCGCCCAGGCAGCGACAACTACCAGGGACGAGAGGCTGCGCTCGCGCGGTACCACCCTGCTTGCCGTACCGTTACCGGAAACGGCCGCTCATTCCGTGCCGCTAAGAAGCACGCGGTTTTGATAACGGGTCACCAACCCGGTGGCAGCCTACTGGCGGCGCTGGCCGCCCCGTTTTCAGCCCCCGGCTCCAGGGTGATCTTCGGACCTGCGTCCCGCACCGGTTCTCAGCTTTCCCCGGCTCTCTGGAACGGCCGACGGTCAGGTCCCGCGTCCCTTTCCTCGCCTTTGACCTAATACACTGTGGAAAGATATGAACCAGTATACAGATAACGGCGGTTTCTGTCAACGCCTTTTTCGTACCGCCAAAGAGTGTGTCAAGAGGTTCCGGAGGCCTCCCTCCTGACGAAGCAGACCCGAATGACAACCGTCTCGAAAATTATTTCAATAAATATACACCCGTATACTTCATAGCTACGGTGCTAGAGCATCTTTTTCTAACGGTTCTGCCGCCGCGTCCTCGACTTCCACCTCGATGGACCGGTAGCGGCTCATCCCGGTGCCGGCCGGCACCAATTTGCCGATGATGACGTTTTCCTTCAGCCCCAGCAACGGGTCAACCTTGCCCTTGATCGCCGCTTCGGTCAGCACCCGGGTCGTTTCCTGGAAAGAAGCGGCCGACAGGAAGGAATCCGTAGCCAAAGAGGCCTTGGTGATGCCGAGCAGGACCGGTTTCTTGGTGGCCGGCTTTCCGCCCGCCGCCTCGACGCGGCGGTTCTCCTCTTCAAATTCCAGCAAGTCGACCAAACCGCCCGGCAGGAACTTAGTGTCACCAGGATCATCAACTTTGACCTTGCGCAGCATCTGGCGGATGACCACCTCGATGTGCTTGTCGTTAATGTCTACCCCTTGCATCCGGTAAACCCGCTGCACCTCGCGCAGGAGATAGGTCTGTACGGCAGCTACCCCCTTGATCTTTAAAAGGTCATGCGGATTCACCAAACCAGCGCTGAGTTCGTCCCCGGCCTCTACATAATCGCAGCTCTGGACTTTCAGGCGGGTGCCGAAGGGAATGGTATACTGCACCCGCTCGCCATTCTCACCCTTGATTTCGACCTCGCGCCGGCCTTGAGCCTCACGGATCTCGATCGTGCCGCTGATCTCGGCCACAATGGCCTGGTCCTTGGGACGTCGGGCCTCAAAAAGCTCTTCCACGCGGGGCAAGCCCTGGGTAATGTCCTCGCCGGCCACGCCGCCGGTGTGGAAAGTACGCATAGTTAACTGGGTACCGGGCTCGCCGATGGATTGCGCGGCGATAATCCCCACCGCTTCGCCGATGTCTACCAGGTGGCCGGTGGCCAGGTTGCGGCCGTAGCATTTCTGGCAGACGCCATGGCGGGTTTTGCAGGTAAAGACCGAGCGTACGGGCACCTTCGTGATCCCCGCCGCGATGATCGCCTCTGCCGCCTCCTCCTGAATTTCCTGGTTGGCATCCACGATCAGGGTGCCGTCCGGGGCACAAATGGGCTGGGCAGCCGTACGCCCCACAATCCGGTCAAAGAGCTCCTCAATGACCTCGGTACCGTCCCGCAAGTCGCTTAACTCAACGTAATCCTCGGTGCCGCAGTCCGCCTCCCGCACAATCACGTCCTGGGCCACGTCCACCAGCCGGCGGGTCAGGTAACCGGAGTCGGCCGTCCTAAGCGCCGTGTCGGCCAAGCCCTTGCGCGCGCCGTGGGTGGAAATAAAGTACTCCAGCACCGAGAGTCCCTCCCGGAAGTTGGCCTTGATCGGCAGGTCGATGATCCGCCCGGAGGGATCGGCCATTAGACCGCGCAGTCCGGCCAGCTGCCTGATCTGCTGGATGTTCCCCCGGGCGCCCGAAGTAGCCATCATGTAGACCGGGTTAAAGGGATCCAAAGCCTCCAACAAGGCGTTGGTGATGTCTTGGATGGTTTTGTTCCAGGTAGTGATCACGTGACGGTATTTCTCCTCGTACGTGATCAGACCCCTCCGGTACTCTTCGTCGATCATTTCCACCCGTTTTTCGGCTTCGGCCAGAAACTCTTTTTTCTTCTCCGGGATAATGATGTCGGTCATGCCGATGGTCAGCCCGCCCTGGGTGGCAAACCGAAAGCCCAGTGCCTTGACGCTGTCCAGAAGCTCAGCCGTTTTGGTGTAGCCCAGCTTCCGGTAACAACGCTCGATAATCCGGCCCAAGAGCTTTTTATCCACCAGCTTGTTGATGTACCCTATTTCTTCCGGCAAGGGTTCGTTGAAGATGATCCGCCCCACGGTAGTTTCCAGCAACTGCCCGTCGGGCATTCGCACCTTGATGATGGCGTGCAGGTCTACCGCTCCAGTCTCGTAGGCCAGGACGGCCTCCTCAGCGTCCCGGTAAACGTTACCCTCGCCCTTGGCGCCTGGACGCTCAATGGTCAGGTAGTAAATCCCCAGAACCATATCCTGGGTCGGAATGGTCACCGGGCGGCCGTCCTTCGGGTTAAGGATGTTGTAGATAGAAAGCATGAGCAGCCGCGCCTCGGCTTGGGCCTCGGCCGAAAGCGGCACGTGCACCGCCATTTGGTCCCCGTCAAAGTCCGCGTTGTAAGCGGTGCAGACCAGGGGGTGGATCTGGATCGCCCGGCCGTCGACCAGCACCGGCTCGAAAGCCTGGATCCCCAGGCGGTGCAAGGTGGGTGCGCGGTTCAAAAGTACGGGGTGTTCCCGGATGACGTCTTCCAGAACGTCCCAGACCTCCGGCCGCACCCGCTCCACCTTGCGCTTTGCGCTTTTAATGTTGTGGGCGTACCCGTCACTGACCAGGCGTTTCATCACAAAAGGCTTGAAAAGCTCCAAGGCCATTTCTTTGGGGAGACCGCACTGGTGCAATTTCAGGGTCGGCCCGACCACGATCACCGAGCGGCCGGAGTAGTCGACGCGTTTGCCCAGCAGATTTTGCCGGAAACGGCCCTGCTTTCCTTTCAGCATGTCACTAAGCGATTTCAGGGGGCGGTTTCCCGGGCCGGTCACCGGCCGTCCCCGGCGCCCGTTGTCGATCAGCGCGTCCACCGCCTCCTGGAGCATACGCTTCTCGTTGCGCACGATGATGTCCGGCGCACCCAGCTCCAGCAGGCGTTTTAAGCGGTTATTGCGGTTGATGACCCGCCGGTAAAGGTCGTTCAAATCGGAAGTGGCGAAACGGCCACCGTCCAGCTGCACCATGGGCCGCAGTTCCGGCGGGATGACCGGCAGCACTTCCATAATCATCCACGCGGGGCTGTTGTTTGATTTCCGGAAAGATTCCACTACTTCCAGCCGGCGAATCGCCCGTATCCGCCGCTGGCCGGTCACGTCCCGGATTTCCTGGCGCAACTCCGCCGCCAGTTCCTGAAGGTCAATCTCCTCCAGAAGCTTTTTGATGGCCTCGGCGCCCATGGCAGCTTGAAAGCTCGTCCCGTACTTGTCCCGGTATTCCCGGTACTCCTGCTCGGTCAAGAGCTGCTTTTTTAAAAGAGGGGTGTCGCCGGGTTCAATGACAATGTACGAAACAAAATACAGTACTTTTTCCAGCGCCCGCGGGGACATGTCCAGCAAAAGCCCCATGCGGGAAGGGATGCCCTTAAAATACCAGATATGAGACACCGGCGCCGCCAGCTTGATATGGCCAAGGCGTTCCCGGCGGACTTTGGAGCGGGTCACCTCGACGCCGCACCGGTCACAAATCACACCCTTGTAGCGGACGCGCTTATACTTACCGCAGTAACACTCCCAGTCCCGCGTGGGGCCAAAAATCCGCTCGCAGAACAGGCCGTCGCGTTCCGGTTTCAGGGTACGGTAGTTAATGGTCTCCGGCTTCTTGACCTCACCATAAGACCAGGCCATGATTTGGTCGGGTGACGCCAGCCCAATTTTAATCCGATCGAAGTTGGTCAGATCCAACACCTGTGCTTCTCCCTCCCAGAGTGGTCATTGGTGGCGGCTCACCGCTGCTGCGAAAACCACCTAATCCTTGTCCGACTCTTCACCGGCCTCCCCATCTTCATCGCTGGCGGTAAGAGGTGCCTCAAGCAGGTCCCCCACTTCTTCTTCGGCATCGGTCTCATTACCGTGCTCAATCGCATCGCGTTCCAACAGTTCATCAATACTGACCTCTTCATCCTCATCGTCTTCCATTCCGTCTTCCTCGGGCAGAACCGCGGTGCCTGGTTCGGGCACGCGGTAGTCCAATCCCAGCTCTTTGCCGGTTTCGGTCACATCTTCATCAGCTTCCCGGATCTCGATTTCCGCGTCTTCCTCGGTAAGCACCTTTACATCCAAACCGAGACTCTGCAATTCCTTGATCAGCACTTTGAAGGATTCGGGCACACCGGGCTCGGGAACGTTTTCACCCTTGACGATGGCTTCATAGGTCTTCACCCGGCCGACCACATCGTCCGACTTGACCGTCAAAATCTCCTGCAGGGTATAAGCCGCGCCGTAAGCTTCCAGCGCCCAGACCTCCATTTCCCCGAACCGCTGACCGCCGAACTGAGCCTTGCCGCCCAGAGGCTGCTGGGTAACCAGGGAATAGGGCCCGGTGGAACGGGCGTGGATCTTGTCGTCTACCAGATGGGCCAGCTTCAGCATATAAAGGTAACCAACGGTAACCGGGTTGTCGAACGGCAATCCGGTGCGCCCGTCACGGAGCACAACCTTACCGTCCGCAGGCAATCTTGACTGTTCCAGGGTCCGCACAATCTCCTCCTCGCTGGCGCCCTCGAATATCGGGGTGGCGATGTTGTAGCCCAGCACCTTGGCCGCCCAGCCCAGATGCGCCTCCAGCACCTGACCGATGTTCATCCGGGACGGTACACCGAGGGGATTCAGCACAATCTCAATCGGCGTGCCGTCGGGCATGAAGGGCATATCCTCCTCCGGCAGGATGCGGGCAATAACGCCCTTGTTGCCGTGGCGGCCGGCCATCTTGTCCCCTTCGGAAAGCTTACGTTTCTGGGCCACGTACACGCGGACCAACCGGTTTACTCCCGGCGGCAGTTCATCGCCGTTTTCCCGGGAGAACACCTTTACGTCCACTACTTTACCAGACTCTCCGTGGGGAACCCGCAGGGAGGTATCCCGGACTTCGCGGGCCTTCTCCCCGAAAATTGCCCGGAGCAAGCGCTCCTCGGCGGTTAGTTCGGTCTCGCCCTTAGGGGTTACTTTGCCCACCAAGATGTCTCCGGCCCGGACCTCAGCGCCGACACGGATGATGCCCCGGTCGTCCAGGTCCTTGAGAGCCTCGTCGCCGACGTTGGGTATGTCCCGAGTGATTTCCTCCGGTCCCAACTTGGTGTCCCGGGCATCACACTCGTACTCCTCGATATGAATCGAGGTATAGTAGTCCTCTTTGACCAGCTTTTCGCTGACCAGGATGGCGTCCTCGTAATTGTAACCCTCCCAGGGCATAAAAGCACAGAGCACATTCTTGCCCAGGGCCAGTTCTCCATGGTCGGTGCAAGGCCCGTCGGCAATCACTTCCCCGGCGGTCACCCGCTGCCCGCGCTGCACAATCGGCCGCTGATTGAAGCAGGTGCCCTGGTTCGAACGCCCGAACTTGATGAGCCGGTAAGTATCCGTGGTACCCTTATCATTACGGATCTTGATTTCGTTGGCGGTCACCCGCTCCACGACGCCGCTTTCCTTAGCAATCACCAGCACACCAGAATCATACGCCGCCTTACGCTCGATCCCGGTACCGATGAACGGGGCCTCCGACGTCACCAGCGGCACGGCTTGGCGCTGCATGTTCGCACCCATCAGCGCCCGGTTGGCGTCGTCGTGCTCCAGAAACGGAATGAGTGAAGTGGCCACGCTGAAAACCTGCTTGGGCGACACGTCCACATAATCAACCCGGTTTGAGTCCACCATCAGAATCTCGCCGCGGTAACGGCAATTCACCTTTTGATCCAGGAAGCGGCCCTCAGAATCAAGCCGCACGTTGGCCTGCGCAATCACGTATTCTTCTTCTTCGTCGGCCGTCAGGTACACAATCTCATCCGTGACCCGCTGTTTTTCCCGGTCCACTTTCCGGTAAGGCGTCTCAATGAAACCAAACTCGTTGACCCGGCCGTATGTGGTCAGCGAGCCGATCAGGCCGATGTTCGGGCCTTCCGGCGTCTCAATAGGGCAGATCCGACCGTAGTGGGAATGGTGCACGTCCCGCACCTCAAATCCGGCCCGTTCCCTGGAAAGACCACCCGGTCCCAGGGCCGAAAGGCGGCGCTTATGAGTCAGTTCGGCCAGCGGGTTGGTCTGGTCCATGAATTGAGACAACTGACTTGACCCGAAGAACTCCTTGATGGCCGCCACCACCGGCCGGATATTGATCAGGGCCTGGGGAGTGACTACTTCGACGTCCTGGATAGTCATGCGCTCCCGCACCACGCGTTCCATACGCGCAAGCCCAATACGGAACTGGTTTTGCAGAAGTTCGCCCACCGAACGCAACCGCCGGTTGCCCAGATGGTCAATATCATCCACCCGTCCCTCGCCCTGCATCAGTTTAATCAGGTAGCGCAGGGTGGCCAAAATGTCTTCGCGGGTGAGTTCGCGGATAAACTCGCGCTCCACCGGCACCTCCTGGTTCAGGTACCGGTCGTACTCGGTCTGTCCGCTCCTTTTCTCTGGGTAGCGGTAGAGAACCCCGTGCCTGAGTTTCTTAAACAGTTTGTAGCGGCCGACTACCGCGAGATCGTAGCGCTTAGGATCGAAAAACAGCATCTCCAGCAGGGAGCGGGCGCTCTCCGCCGTGGGTGGTTCACCGGGGCGCAAGCGCTTGTAAATCTCGAGGAGGGCGTCTTCCTCGCTGTCGGTGTTATCTTTGCTCAGCGTCTCCTGAATACTCTTGTGGTGGTCAAATAATTCCAGAATCTGGTTTTTATTGCCGTAGCCGAGGGCTTTGATCAGAACCGTGGCCGGAATCTTACGGGCACGGTCCACCCGCACCCAAATCTGATCCTGGACGTCGGTTTCGAATTCGAGCCAGGCACCCCGGTTGGGGATGATGGTGGCACGGTAAATAGTCTGTCCGCTGGGATCGGGCTGGGAATCAAAATAGACGCCGGGAGAGCGAACCAATTGACTGACAATCACTCTCTCCGCACCGTTAATAATGAAGGTACCCTGTTCGGTCATGAGCGGAAAATCGCCCATGAAAACATCCTGCTCCTTGACTTCGCCGGTTTCCCGGTTGATCAAGCGCACTTTGATCCGCATAGGCGCCGCATAAGTAACGTCCCGGTCCTTACATTCCTGCACACTATACTTGGGTTCTCCGAGCTGGTAATCGAGAAATTCGAGCACGAGGTTGCCGGTAAAGTCCTGGATCGGAGAGATGTCCTGAAAAACCTCACGGAGGCCCTTGTCCAAAAACCACTCATAGGAGCGCTTTTGAACCTCAACCAGATCGGGAAGATCGAGGACCTCACTCTTCCTGCCGAAAACGCGACGCTCCCTGGGCCGGACAGCCTGCATACCTCAACCCCCTGAAACAAAATACTAAAAGCAAGGTTTTAGTTTACCTCGCTTTATTCTCGATTAGACATATTATCCAAATTATTGCCACCATTATGGGAGAAAATACTTTAGGGCGCAACGACTTTAAATGATATCACTGCACAAAATGTTTGTCAAGAGGCAAAAAGAGACCTTAAAGAGGTGCGGGTCGATCAAGCCGCCACAACTTTTCCGCGCTCCAGCCGTATCACCCGGTCACCCAGGAATTCGGCCTCCTCCAGGTCGTGGGTAACCAGGATGAACGGAATCCCCCAGCGCCGCTGGAGAGATTTCAGCTCACCCCGCAGTAAAAGGCGCGTCTCGCGATCCAAGGCGGAAAGGGGTTCATCCAGCAAGAGCAGTTCCGGGCCGGCCAGGAGGGCCCGGGCCAAGGCGGTACGCTGCCGCTCGCCACCGGAGATCTGTCCGGGGTAACGGTGGGCCAGGTGGGAAATCCGCAGCATGTCCAGCACCTCTGACACGCCCAGCCCGCCGGCCCATCCGTACCGGTCTCTTTTCATGCCGTAGGCGGCATTCTGCTGTACCGTCAGGTGGGGAAAGAGGGCATAATCCTGAAAAACGTAGCCCACCCGGCGGTGCCGCGGCGGCAGATTGATCCGGGTGGTGCTGGAAAAAAGCACCCGGCCGTTTAAGGTGATTTCCCCCTCCCGGGGCCTCTGCAGACCGGCCAGGCACTGTAGGAGGGTGGTCTTCCCCGCCCCGGACGGTCCCAGCACCACCAGGATCTCATTGGCCACGCCCACCTTGACCTCCAGCCGGAATACCGGCAAAGGTTTGATGATCTCAGCGACGAGCCAACCCTTCATCGATCCTCGCCCACCTCCTTAGCCTGTGCTTGCTCCAAAAATTCAGCCAATAGATCACCCCAAAGCAAATCACCGTTACAATGGCGACCAACACCGCCGCCGTCCGGTTATCCCCCATTTCGGCAGCAGCATAAATGGCCAGAGGCGCCGTTTGGGTCATGCCGGGGATATTGCCGGCCACCATCATAGTAGCCCCGAACTCACCCATGGCCCGGGCAAAGGCCATGACCACGCCGGCCACCACTCCCGGCCAGGCCAACGGTAAAGTGATGGTCAAAAAAACCCGCAGTTCCCCGGCCCCCAGGGTCCGGGCAGCGTTCTCGATGTTTTTGTCCACAGACTGAAAAGCAGCCTGTACCGTCTGATACAGCAGGGGAAAAGCCACAACGCCGGAGGCAATTACGGCCGCCCACCAGGTAAAAATCACCGTTGTAGCCCCAAGCGACTCCAACAACCGCCCCAGGGGACCCTGTTTGCCAAAGAGCATCAGCAAGCCGAAACCGATTACCGAGGGTGGCAGCACCAGAGGCAAAGTCAGCAGGGATTCCACGACGTTCTTGCCGGGGAAATCCCGGCCGGCCATCAACCGGGCCACCACCACCCCGGTGAGGGTAACAACCAGCGTAGCCAGGCTGGCTACCCGCAGCGACAGCAAAATCGGATCGATGATATTCCCGTGTGACATCAGTACCCCACCCGTTTCAAAATCATCTTACCTCAGCACTCCTTGTCCCCAACGGTATCTACTTGCTTACCCCGGTCTTGAACCCGTGTTTCTGGAATACCGCCGCCGCTTCCGGCGAGGTCAGGTAGTCCAGGAAACTCCGGGCGGTCTCCCCGTCGTTGGCATTCTTCAGTATCGCTGCCGGATAAACGATGGGCTTGTGTAGATCGTCCGGTACCGTCAACGCCACCCGGATGCCGTGGCCCTTCATCGCATCGGAGCGGTAGACGAAGCCGGCGTCCACGGCACCCGTTTCCACATAGGTGAGCACCTGCCGTACGTTCTTGCCCGGCACCAGCTTGGGTTGGAGTTTATCCCACAGTCCGAGGTTAACCAGGGTCTCCTTGGCATACATGCCCACCGGCGCTGTTTCCGGCATGCCGAGGCTGATCTTTTTTACCTCCGGGCTGGTCAGATCCCGGAACTCCTTGATAGGGGGACCGTCCTCTCTGGTTATCAATACCAGGTCATTGCGCAACAGGTCCATCCGGGTGGTCTTGTCAATAAGCCCCTTGTCATCCAGGGCGTCCATCTGCTTGACCCCGGCCGAGATGAACAGGTCCACCGGAGCCCCTTCTTCGATCTGTCTTTGCAGCGCCCCCGAACTGGCCAAGTTCAGGTTGATTTTCACCTCGGGATGCTGCTGCATATACCCGTCTTTAAGCTCCTCCATGACGTCCTTGAGAGTCATGGCCGCAGAAACGGTTATTTCCCGGTCAGTGGTCACGGGTGATGTGGTATTTCCCCCCGGCTGGCTACAACCACCCAATAGGGTCATGAACACCACTAACAGTACTAAAGGGATAAAAGTCAGTTTTTTCATCACAGATATCCCTTTCACTCTTCCAAAAATATTGCTTAACCTGCAATACCAAACCGCAGTGTATGGTCCCGGCCAATTAAAAAAGCCAGGTAATTTATAGAAGGCTCACCTGGCCTTAAGGTTACGTCCTCGTAACCTTATCCTCTCCTCTTTTCCTAATGGGAGACGCTCCCGTTCCCCGGGATAACTTTACCGGCCCGGGTATTACACTTTAATGTTTCAGGCCACCGGACATGTATATATTCTCCCGTCCCGGGCAAAAACCAGCCGCCTGCTCGCCCGCGCCACGTAGCGGCCCAGGGCGCGCAGCGCCCGTGCGTCCAGACCGGGGTCGACCCCGTAAAGCCTTTGGAGCGCAGCGGCCAGCTCTTCCAGGCAGGTGTTGCCGGCCCGCTCGCCTAATCCGCCTACGGTGGTATCTACGTAACGGGCACCCGCTCTGAGGGCCGCCAGAGTATTAGCAGTAGCCATGCCGAAATCGTTATGCCCGTGAAACTCAACTTCCAAAGCCAAATCATTCTTCAACCGGCTGATCGTATCGAAAGTAGAGAAAGGGTCTAATATGCCCACGGTGTCACAGTAGCGCAGTCGCACAGCCCCCATTTCCTGGGCTAAAAGGGCAAACTCCAGCAAAAACGCGTAATCCGCCCGGGAAGCGTCTTCCGCCCCCACCGTCACCCGGCAGCCGTAAGCGGTCGCGTAGCACAGCGCGGCCTTCAGGCAATCCAACACCCACTGGCGGGTGCGGGCCAGTTTATAACGGATCTGGGTCTCCGAAACGGGAGCGGAAATATGGAGGTTTTCCACCCCGCAGGCCAAGGAGGCCCGTATATCGGCCAACAACAGCCTGTTCCAGGTCGTCACCCGGCTTTTCAGCCCCAGTTTTACAATGGCCCGGACAGCTTCCTGCTCTACTTCCCCCATTGCCGGGATACCCGCCTCAATTTCACAGACGCCCGTGCGATCCAGCAGCCTGGCAATAATCACCTTCTCCTGGAGACTGAAGGCTACCCCCGGCGCTTGTTCTCCGTCGCGCAGAGTGGTATCGACGATATAGACCTCCGGCACCGTTACCACCTCCGGCCTCCACAAGATAGACTTAAGTCGCCTCCGTGTTCCGCCGTCTCTTCACCTAAAAGTCCCACCGCATCCGCCCGGCACTGGCGGCACCAGTTCATCTGGGGCAGGAAGGCCTCCAGC
Organism: Firmicutes bacterium UBA3572; assembly: GCA_002375985.1. Classification (GTDB taxonomy): domain Bacteria; phylum Bacillota; class Desulfotomaculia; order Desulfotomaculales; family Desulforudaceae; genus Desulfopertinax. The sequence continues at coordinate 37,749 of DFNH01000026.1, forward strand.
TCCGCCTGGGTACGGGCGAGCTCCGCCGGTGCCGGGGGCGCAAGATGAGCAAAGTCCGCCAGCGGGATGAGAGGCACCACGTTCATCAGGTGCGCCCCCAGCGAAGCTACCGCCCGGGCCACCGCCGGCAGATGGGTGTCGTTAACCCCCGGAATAAACACCGTATTAACCTTTACCCGCAAACCGGCACGTACCGCCTCTTCAATCCCTGCCGCTTGCCGTTCCCAGAGCAGGCTGGCCGCTGCTTCGCCGCGATAAAATTTTCCTTCCCAGCAAACATAAGCGTAAATTTTTGCGCCCACCGCCGGGTCCACGGCGTTTACCGTGACGGTGAGGTTCCTGACTCCTACCTCCTTCAGCCGGGCTATATAACCCGGCAGCGCCAGCCCGTTGGTACTTACGCATTTGATTAAGGTTGGGAATTCCTGGTGCACGAGGGCAAGCGTCGCCCATGTGGCCGGGTTACCCAGGGGGTCACCCGGCCCGGCAATGCCCACTACCGTAATCCGGGGATCACGGAGCAGAACCTGCCGTGTCCAGGCCAGCGCCTCGCGCGGGGTAAGCACCCGGCAGGCAACACCGGGGCGGTTTTCGTTCACACAACCGTAGCGGCGGTCGCAGTAGCGGCACTTGATATTGCAATCCAGCGCCACCGGCAAGTGGATGCGCCCGTAGCAGGCCACGGCAGTGCAGTCGAAACACGGGTGCCGGCCTTGATTTTCTTTGCCATTTAATTCCAGACCATCCAGCGTAATCACCTCACTGGCTGTGGACAAGACGCCAAACGGGACTCGCCACCGCTCGCCAAATGTCCTGCGCAAAATTGATAAAACCAGTAAAACCGGCATACGGTTTTCCTTCCTGCGGGAAGACCGTAAACGGCACCCCGTACTTGTAAGCGAGAAACCGCTCCCGTACACCGCCCACAAACAGGTCCGGTTGTGCTTGACAGAGGAACTTTTCGATTTCGAACTGCCGGGCGTCGTCCAGCAGCACGCCGCCGTCCGCCACATCGGGCCAGGCAGCAGCGTAGTCTTCCTGTTGGCCAAACTGCGCCCCGGCCCACACAACTTCCATGCCCAGCTCCCGGTACGCGGCGGCCATGCTTCCTACCCGCGACCCACCAAAATAGAGGCCCACACGGCGGCCGGCCAGATGTCTTCTTAGTTCGGCCAGCACCGGTTCTACCCGCGTCTCGGCCGCCCGGATGATCTGTTCGGCTGCTTCCTCCCGTCCAAAGTGGGCCGCTACCGCGCGCAGAGAAGCAGCCGTAGCCGCAAACCCGAAGAAGTTTACCTTAAGCGCAGGCGTACCAAAAGCTTTGGTCATGGCCTCGGCCAGCGAACCGCCTGTACGCTGGCAATGGACCAGGTTGAGTGCGGCAGCGTGCGCGTACCCGAGACTGGTGACCGATGCTTCGCCGGTAAAGGTGCACAACACGCTCACCCCGAGCTGGTTCAGTAGCATCTTGATCTCCTGCAAATCGCCTGCGACATCGAATTCTCCCAGAAGGTTCACCGTATAAGAAGCGGGCGCGGCAGGCGACGTACGGCCCACGAGAAACCTGACCAGAACATCCGCTGCTAAATCATGGCCGTCACCCTGGCTCGCCCCTCCGAAACCCGCACAACTCACCGGCACCACCGTGCGCCCGGTAGCACGGGTCGCCAGCCGGCAGATACCCGCGAGATCCGCCCCCGTCAGGCCCGCCACGCAGCAACCGTACACAAAAACGGCCCTGGCGTCCGGGAAAAGGCGCAGCGCCTCGCGCACCGCCCGCACAAGTTTGGTGTCCCCGCCAAAAACAACATCCTTCTCATCCAGAGCGGTAGATAAAATGCGGTAACTTTTGCGTCGTACCGTCTGCCCGTAGTAAGCGCATCCCACCGGTCCGTGCACCAGGTGCAGGGTCTCCTTAACCGGCGCGAGGAGCCAGCGCGCCCCGTAGTAGGGGCATGCCCGGCTCGTGATCACCCCGGGCACGGTAGGACTACCGCAGGCCGGCAGCCGCATCGCGCGGCCCGCTTTCGTACAGACGCGGGCCGCCTGGCATCCGTTTTCCGCCGGGTAACGCACGCTCATCCCTCCCCTGCAAAATTAAAGCTGCTGCGTACGGTCATCCGGGTACTTATAGTCGAGAAGCGAGTTAACAATATCCGCCAGCAGGAACTCGCCTCCCCGGTAGCCCACCACCGGCCTTTTCTGGTAGCCTACCCGGTCATAGACGAACAACCCCACGCGTACCAACGGTACCTCCAGCTCCCTGGCGATATCCACCCCTTTGGAATTACCGAGGATCAGATCAACACGCGTTTTCTTGAGGTACTCTTCGAACTCAAATAGATCGCTGCCGTTGAAAACTTGCGGCGCAAAGTTGTATTCCCGGACAATGTTCTCGATTTCCTGGGGGAAGGTCTTGCTCGGGGTACCGCTTAATACCGCTACCGGTTCCATCCCCAGCTCACACACAAACCTGGTTACCCCCACCACGATGTCCGGATCCCCGAAAACGGCCACCTTTTTCATCATCGTGTGGTGGAAGGTGTCGGCCATAAAGTCTAACAATCGTCCGCGCTCATCGAGAAGCTCTTCCGGCACCGGGCGCCCGGTAAGCTCGCTCAGGTTTTGCAAAAACATATCCGTATGGCGCACACCCACAGGCGGCGGCCCCACCACCGCCCGGAGGCCGAATTTTCTTTCCAGGTACCGGGCGCCAAGGCCTCCCTCGTGCGGGCACAGCGCCACCGTCCCCAGTGAATTGGCCATATCCGCAATGTCCGCCACCGGCGTGCCCCCCTTGGGGTAGTACGGGATGGTCGCGGGAGGCCGCAACGGGGTATCAAAAACATCGGCAATGTCGAAAAGGATGATGCTGTCGATACCCATAACCTTGAGCAGGTGCTTAATTTCCCGGATATCACCGGGATTAAGCATGCCCGGAATAATGTTGACCTTGTTGTTCGGAGCGGTTTTCTCCACGGCCAGGGTTTCCACAAAAGCCCTTGCCGCCCGGTCGTACCCGACCACGTGGGACCCGGCAAAGCTGGGCGTACTGATCAGCACAATTTTTACGGCGGCGGCCTTCTCCTCGCCCAGTTCTTCGGCCAGCTTTTTCTTGGCCGCTTTAATGTAGCTGACCATATCGTCGCCGATGATTTCACTGGCGCAGGTCGTCACCACTCCGATGAGCTCCGGCCAATACCGCACCACCAGGTTGCGGATACCCTGGATAAAGTTTTTCCAGCCGCCGAAAACGGCGGTATCCTCATGGAAAGAAGCGTTAGCAATGGCCGCCGGTTCTTTAAAGATCCGGCAGAAGGTGTACCGCACGTACGTCGTGCACCCCTGCGCCCCCTGGACAAAAGGGATGGCCTTATGCACGCCCAGGGTGGCAAACATGGCCCCCAGAGGCATGCAGGTGCGACAGGGATTGATAACCACCGCCCGGTTAGCCGCCGGCACCAGGGAGGGGTCCCTTTCGATATACTCATCGCTGAGGGGAATTTTTTCTATTTTTAACTGGTCATACGTGATACCTTCGGCGGGTATTTCCTTAACCTGCATATCGGCTCATCACTCCTCGCCAAAATACTTACAGCAGTTTCCATACGGGGGCATAAATCCCCTGGTAAATGTCCCGGGCAAAGTTGACAAAGCCCGCGTAACCGGCATAAGGGCCTTTCTCGTAAGAGTGGGAATTGACCGTAGGGATACCCATCTTGCGGCCTATATACTTCTCCTTCAGGCCGGTGAGGAAAAGATCCGGCTTGTAGGTATGGAGCATTTCCTCTATTTCAAACTCGTTGGGGTTATCGATCACCAGTACGCCGTCTTTGGCCCGGGCGTTGATTTTTTCGTAGTCATCTTCATGGGCGAAGGTGCAGGCGCAGGCCACGACGCTCATCCCCAGTTCTTCCATGACCTTAATCCAGTGCCAAACGCGGGGCGCCCCTACATAAATCGCCACCTTCTTCCCCTGCAGCCGCTCACGGTAGAAGGCAAGGGCTTTTTCCACCCGGGCGGTCTCTTCCGCGATGACCTGCTCGGCCTTTTCCTCCAGGCCGAAAAATCGCGCCGTTTTGCGCAGGGCATTGGAGGTCTGCTCAATACCGAAAAGGGAGACACCGATATAAGGCACCTCAAAGCCCTGCTTGATTAGATCCGCGATGTAAGTGGCCGAGCGCTGGCAGTGGACGACGTTCAGCTTGGCATCAGGTATCTTGATAAGGTCCTCAATCCGGGCATTGCCCGTAAAGGTAGCTATGACACGCACCCCGATTTTTTCAAATAGGGGCAGGATCACCTTGGTATCCCAGTCCATGTTGTACTCGCCGACTAAGACGATATCGTAAGGAGTTTTTTCTTCCTCCTTCATACACAGCTCCGGCCGCCGCTTACGCAGCGCCCTGACCTGCCGGTAAAACTGGTGATTAAAGACGTGGTGCCCTTTCGACTGGCTGACCCCGGAACACCCCGGCGCCTCGGCATAAAAGACAAATTTCCCTGTTTCCTCTTCCACCTGCCGTGCTATGGCTGAAACATCGTCCCCGATCAGCCCGGTCGTGCACGTGGTGTAGATAAAAAGCCCTTTAGCTTCCGGGAACATCCGGAAGGACTCCAGGCAGGCCTGCTTCAGTTTTTTCACGCCCCCGAAAACAACGTCCTTTTCCTCCATATCGGTACAGGTGCAGTAGCGGCGGTTGAAAGCCACGTTGGTCAACTTACCCGGTAAGGCCCAGGTATAGAGATCGGACAGGTGGCGCCGCGTTCCCCAGGTATACCAGGCGCACCCGACGGGCGCGTGCACCATGTGAATGACATCGGTAATAGGTCCGCCCACGACCCCGCGGGCACCGGCAAACGCTCACCCGCGCTCGGTCATGTCACCCGCTACCGTATTGACATTACAACGGGGGATAACCGGGTTGGCACGGTCCGTTATATAAGTATGTTTACCCCTTTCGGGAATCAGTTCGTCGCATTTTAAAGTTACCAGCGGCATCCCTGAATCATCCTCCTTCTTAAGAAATCGCTAACAAATCGCTTCCTTTCCTTCTTCCTGCGTCCGTACCCGGACGGCCTGGTCCACGGGACAGACAAAGATTCTGCCGTCGCCGACCTCGCCCGTCCGGTTAACGCGCATGATAATTTCCACCACTAAAGACACATCCTCGTCGTTGACCACCAGGGAAATCAGCCTCTTGGGGATGTACTTCAGGCTTCCCTCCTGCTGCAATAATTCCGGTCTCATCTCGAAAGAAACCTCTCCGGCCAGGCCTTTCTGTTTTCCCCGCCCCAGGACTTTACAGGCCGTCATGGCCGGAAAACCGAGGACCGCCAGCACTTCTTTGGTCCTGGTCATCTTGTTCGGGCGGATAATCGCGACTATCTCTTTCACTGAGGCACTCCTCCCCGGCTCTTATAATCCTTTGCTTCCTGTCCTCACGGTATAGGCTTCTTCCACGGGGCTGACAAAGATCTTCCCGTCGCCGAAGCTACCGGTGTGCGCTGCGCGGCTGATAATTTCAATGACTTCCTCCACATTTTGGTCTTCGGTAACCAACATGAGCATAACCTTCGGCAGTTCGTCGTAATAAATGTTGCCGACGTGAATGCCCTTTTGCTTACCGCGCCCCACAACGTCCATTTTGGTCAGCGCCACGTAACCGGCGCTGGCCAGGGCATCCACCACATCTTCCGCCTTTTCCGGCCTCACAATAGCACGTACCATTTTCATAATCCTTTAGCCTCCTACTCTAAAAGCCCGTATTTGATTACCAGGTCTTCCATCTCATCCATCGTCATCGGCTGCGGGATGACAAACATGTCATTATTAATGATTTTGCTGGCTAGCTCCTTATAAACCAGAGCTTGGTTACAGGCCGCGTCAAACTGCGTCACTGTCTGGCGGTTAAATTCCGCCTTCTGGACGATGTTATCCCGCGGGAGAAAGTGAATCATCTGGGTACCGATCTTAGCACAGAATTCTTCCATCAATTCCCTTTCCCCGTCAACATTCCGGCTGTTACAAATGATCCCTCCTAACCGCACGCCGCTCTGTTCGGCATACTTCACCATACCCCGGCAGATATTGTTGGCCGCGTAGAGGGCCATCATCTCCCCGGAAGCTACAATGTAGATCTCCTGCGCCTTGCCTTCACGCACCGGCATGGCAAAACCACCGCAAACAACGTCACCTAACACGTCGAAGAAGATGAAGTCCAGGTCTGACGTATAAGCGCCCAGTTCTTCCATCAGGTTAATAGCGGTGATCACACCCCGGCCGGCACAGCCCACGCCGGGCTCGGGACCGCCCGATTCGACGCACTTGATCCCGCAGAACCCGGTCTTTACGACCCTGTCGGTGGTAACAGCTTCCTCCCCGAGTTCCCGCAGGGTATCCATCACCGTTTCCTGCGGCTTACCCCCGAGGATCAGGCGGGTGCAGTCGGCCTTGGGATCGCAACCGTGAATCAGTACTTTTTTTCCGTAGAAATAAGCCATCGCCGCTGCCGTGTTCTGTTGCGTAGTGGACTTACCGATACCGCCTTTGCCGTAAATAGCTATTTTTCTGGTCATTTGAAAAACACCTCCGCTTAAGAGTTGAACTAAAATAAAGAAGCCCTTGCGTAGAACTTCATAGTTCTGGCAAGGGCTTCTTTGCCCAATATAGGAATTATAATTTTTGCATCCTTCCCTTCCGACAAAGGGTAGTGCCGGCATACCCCTCCCCAAAATACAGACAGGCGTCCCCCTCTAGGACGCCGTAGGCCTCACACGACACAACGTAGTGTCGCATATGCTTTATTACATTCTATATTCACCCTCCCCTCTTGTCAACAGTTTTTGCAAAAAAAGCTATTTGCACTGCGGGCCACGGCATTCAGCACGGCGACAAATACTGCCCGCCGGTAGTTGTTGTCCAGGGGCAGCTCCAGAGCGCTCCTGGCGCTGCCCGTAAACGGGCCGGGCATGTCCGTGTAGGCCTGCCCCGGTGCGCCCATGAAATCTGCCTGAATTAAGCGCTCTTTTCCTTTAAACAGCGGGAAGTCGTCACGGCCAGGCTGCCCGATGGCTTCCCCAGGCAAAAGCACCTTGGTTTTTACGGATACTGAAGCGTCTGCCAGGTCCAGTTCTTTTAAAAGCGCCAGCGCCCGCTCACGCAGGCGGCGATATATTTCGTGTTCCGGCATAACCAGCACCTCCTAATATTTTAAAAACAGCATCTTACATATAGGGCAAGATAACAGAAAGCTGGGCCAAAATAATGCCCTGTACCGTAAATATAAATTTTATGCCGGCCTCTTCCAGGAACCGGCCTAAAGGAGTGGCTCCGAACAGCAGCAGCAGGCATACTCCGGATACGAGGGGCGGCAGGGCCAGGGGGATGTCAATAATCGTATTAATCACTGCCCGCCCGGGTATCCGGTACCTGGCCAGGATGTAGGCTACCGGCAGAGACACCAGCAGGCAAAGAACGGTGGAGATTAACGAAGTGGCCAGGCTCAGGCGGATGGCGAACAGGGTTTCCGGCATTAGCAGGCTTTCCGCGAAGTGGGGCAGGCCCATAACCAGCACCGATCCTACCGCGGCAACTACAAAAGCAGCCCACATGTAGGTGACGGCCAAGTTACAGGCCTTAACTACTCCGCCTCACTCCGTCTTCTGGAACTACTTTAAACAAGGCCATCCAGTCGGGCACACCAGATACTACTTCCCGGCCGGGCCAAATCAGACAGCGTTTTGATGTGCGCGGGGTTGCCCTTGGGTACGGCCAGTACCGGAACATGGTATACCAGAGCAATCTCTTCAGCCATCATATTAAATCGGGTCCAGCAAGTGCCGGGCACCGGCAAAGTGAGAAAAACAACCAATTGCAAGTGGCGTTTCACATTTTAATAGGAATTCGCTTTAACGAATTCCTATTAGCAATCCGACGGCCGGCGACCAACAACCGTCATTTTTATGGTAGTTCCACAATAAAGCTGCCAGCAATGCTAACAGGGATACCGCTTCCACCATTAGAAACATTTCATGCATAAAACTCCAGACTCCTGCTGGAGCCATAGAAGGAGTGATATAAATTTGCTCCATGGGTATTCCTGCAAAACAAAAAGTCATTTTATTCCCCTCCATATCCATATTCTTCAAATAATTCTTGCCCTTTTTGAGAGCAAATGAAAGCAATAAGTTCCTCAGCTCTCTCCCGATTGGGTGCTTCGTTTAAAAGGGCGATCATTATTTTTTGTCCGTATTGCGGTAAATTAACAATAGTTACATTTTCTTGACTATACTGCACGGCCTGATCGTTCCAAATGATTGTTGCATCGGCAGATCCGGTAGCTACTGCTTCCACAAGTCCTTCTATCGTTGTGGGAGCAGGATTGATTAAATGAACATTTTCATATAACTGTGCTTCTTTTAATAAATCCTCTCCCTTACAACCGCCAACCAGATGCGATTGGCTTTGATCGGGAAGTGCCACTTTTACACCGGGTTTTGTCAAATCTTCTAAAGAAGTAATACCCTTGGGATTGTCTTTGGCTACCACTATTACTGGATTTTTGGCTGTCAACTCCTGATAATGGTCCAGCATGCCTTTTTCCTTTAAATCCTGCATGAATTTGGGAGAGGCAATGAATATATCCGGTTTAGCGCCTTTCTCGATATCTTTAGCCAGGGACTTGAAACCTGAAAACGTAAAAGCTACTTCACATTTATATTCATTGGTAAAATCCTGTGCTATTTCTTGCAACGGTGCTTTCAAGCCCGCGCCGGCATAAACGGTTACGACATCCTGTTTTTCCTGGACGGCTTTTTCCGGTGCGGCACAACCAGCAAGCACGGCTACCAGGATTACTACAACTGCCAAGCACAATATTCTACCCCGGCAACTTCGCACCTCATTTACTCCTCCTTCCTGATTTGGATATCACCTTTCCGAATTGAACCGCTACTTATCATCTTTTTGCTTTTAGTTTGAGCTACCACCACCTTCCCTTAGTTGCGTTTTTATTACTGCAAAAGCAAAAAGGCACTTTCCCGGAACTCCTCTGTTCTGGTAAAGCACCCTTGCCCACCTGGAAACTTAATTTATATAGAATTTGACGCCATATATTTACATTAACCAGCAAAAATCTCAATATCTCGCACGAAGCTTTTTTCTGTTTCTTCCGCTGCCAGGGCACTTCCTGGCATGTCTTGGGAAGTTGAACTGAAAAATGAAAGAAGCCCTTGCATAGAACCTCGTAGTCCTGGCAAGGGCTTCTTTGCCCAGTATTCACCAAAGGATAATACCGGTCACATCCCTTCCAAAAACGCAGACAGGCGCCCTTTCGGACGCCGCAGGCCTAACGCGATACCACGTTGTGTCGCTTTACTTAGCTTACATTCTACATTCACCCTCATCCCCTGTCAACAGTTTTTTGCAGTAGTAGAAACAAATACCCTTAGAAGCAAAACCATAATAAAAGTGCAGGCCGCCTTGTAGAACAAACGTCTACAAGAAGCGGCCTGCCTTTTTACCGAATCCAGGTCTGGTTCTTCCATTACTGGGACCTTTTCAAGACTAATCCTGGGTTAACAACGAACAACTGTCTTTTAGAATTTCTGAATTCGGTAAAACCATTTTCTAAATTCATTCTTCCGCCACTTCTGAATTCAGATCCTAAGCTACTTGATCTCCACGGACGCGCCGGCCTCTTCGAGCTTGGCCTTGACGGCCTCGGCTTCTTCCTTGTTGACCTTTTCCTTAACCGGCTTGGGCGCGCCATCAACCAGCTCCTTGGCCTCTTTCAGGCCCAGCCCGGTAATCTCGCGGACAGCCTTGATGACGTTGATCTTCTTGTCACCGGCGCTCTTTAGGATCACGTCAAACTCGGTCTGTTCCTCTTTCTCGGCCGGGGCTGCCGCCGCCGGTGCCGCCGGCGCCGCCGCCACGGCCGCCACGGGCGCCGCGGCGCTCACGCCGAACTCTTCTTCCATCGCCTTGACCAATTCGGCCAATTCGAGTACGGTCAACCCTTTCACGGCTTCAACAATTTCGTTAACCTTAGACATACCATAAACCCCCTACTCAAGTATTGTGAAACTATTTGGTCTTTACTTCAGGGTCACGCGCCGGCCGCCTTCTTTTCCCGGACGGCCTCCAGGGCGTAGACCAGTTTCCGGATGTTACCCTGCAGTACGTTTACCAGGCCGTAAAGCGGGGCATTGAACCCACCGGTAACCTGAGCAAGCAGCGCCTCCCTGGACGGCAAGTCCGCCAAGCGCTGCACGCCCTCAGCCGACATCACCTGACCCTGCAGCACACCGCCTTTGAGTTCGAAAGTCTTGTACTCCTTTTGGAACTGGGTCATCAGTCTGCCGAGGGAAACCTCGTCCTCGTAACCAAAGGCGATGGCGGTTGGGCCTTTGAGCAGAGGCTCCAGACCCGTGATCCCGGCTTCACGGGCCGCCAGACGCGCCAGGGTGTTCTTGGCCACCAGTATCTGGGCGCCGCTTTCCCGGACCTTGCGCCTAAGCGCCGTCATTTCGGCCACCGTGAGTCCCCGGTAATCGCTGAGTACGATCACCCGCGCCCGCCGCATCCGCTCTTTCAGGTCGGCCACAATCGCCGCTTTGTCTTTCCGTAAGGACAAACGTTAGCACCTCCTCATAAAAAAGTAAAACCTCTGTAGACCAACGGCACACAGAGGGTTTGTAAGCTCTGTTTCCCGCCTCGGCTGGCGGCCGTACCGGCCATTAAGCCCCCGGGGGCACCAGCTGTCTACAGCCTGGAATATTATAGAGTTTTTTACTTTTATATTTTTATCATTGTCCAAAGGCTTAAAAACCGCTTTAGCCGGTGAACTTACGGAGGTTTACTTTTATCCCCGGCCCCATCGTAGAAGAGACCACAATGCCACGGAGATAAGTTCCCTTGGCCGCCGCCGGCTTGGCCCGCAACAGGGCATCGATCAACGCTTTCAGGTTTTCTTCCAGTTTCTTGGTGTCGAAAGAGACTTTACCGATCGGCGCGTGAATGTTTCCGGCCTTGTCCACCCGGTACTGGATTTTCCCGGCCTTTACTTCCCGTACCGCCTCACGGATATCAAAAGTGACGGTTCCGGTTTTCGGGTTGGGCATCAAGCCGCGGGGGCCCAGAATACGCCCAATCTTACCCACCGCAGACATCATGTCAGGTGTCGCGATGGCCACGTCGAATTCCATCCAGCCACCCTGGATCTTGGCCACCAGCTCCTCGCCACCCACGTAGTCGGCACCCGCCTCCTCAGCTTCCTTGATTTTTTCACCCTTGGCAAACACCAACACGGTGCGGGTCTTACCCGTGCCGTGCGGTAGCACCACCGCACCGCGAACCTGTTGGTCGGCGTGCCGCGGATCAACCCCCAGCCTGACGGCCACTTCCACGGTCTCGTCAAACTTGGCGGGCGCTAGCTTCTTCACCAGCTCGAAAGCTTCGGTCACGTCGTATTGCTGGTTCTGGTCATACTGTTTCCTGGCGTCTTCATACTTTTTACCGTGTTTCGGCATCAGCGCCAAACCTCCCCGGTGGTATTAACGGAGCAACGCTCCTCCCACTAACCTTCAACGATTTCAATCCCCATGCTCCGGGCGGTCCCCTCGATCATCCGCATCGCGGCCTCCACATCGGTCGCGTTCAGATCAGGCATCTTCAATTCGGCGATTTCACGGACCTTGGCCCGGGTGACTTTGCCAACCTTCTGCTTGTGTGGTTCCCCGGAAGCGGTTTCAATGCCCGCCGCCTTCTTCAGCAACACGGAAGCCGGCGGCGTCTTGGTCACAAAGCTAAAAGACCGGTCGGCATAAATGGTAATCTCCACCGGAATAATCAGCCCGGCCTGGGCAGCCGTGCGCTCATTATATTCTTTTACAAAGGCCATAATATTGACCCCGTGCTGACCAAGAGCTGGACCGACCGGGGGTGCCGGCGTGGCTTTTCCGGCTGGAATCTGCAGCTTAACCACAGCCATTACTTTCTTTGCCATCCCGTCACCTCCTTACATAACCTTTTCCAGTTGAAAGTATTCCAACTCGATCGGGGTCTCCCGTCCAAACATGGAGATCATTACCCTGACCTTGGCCTTTTCATAGTTAACGTCTTCTACCGTGCCGATAAAGTTCTCAAACGGTCCGGCCAGAACGCGCACCTTTTCACCCGGTTCCACGTCAATACGGATGCGTGGTTCTTCACCCTCCATCTGTCTGATAATCTGGTTGGCTTCCTCGTCGGTAAGGGGGATCGGCTTGGAACCGATCCCGACACTACCCACGAAACCGGTTACCCCGGGAGTGTTCCGTACCACACGGTAGGAATCATCGTCCAAGATCATCTCCACCAGGACGTAGCCGGGGAAGATCTTCCGCTTGAAGACTTTGCGCTTGCCGCCTTTGACCTCAATTTCGTCCTCAACCGGCACCACAATGCGGAAAATCTTATCTTCCATGTTCATGGACTCGATGCGTTTTTCCAGGTTCGCTTTAACCTTGTTTTCGTAACCGGAATAGGTGTGGACCACAAACCACTGTTTATCCACAGAATGAGGGCCGGGTTAACCCCGGACCCCCTCACCTCCCAGCTAGGCAATTATGCGGGTCAGGATCCCACTCAGAATCAGGTCCGCCACCATCAAAATGATCCCGATAAAAACCACGGTTACCAATACCACACCGGTATAGATCATTACCTCCCGGCGTGTAGGCCAGTGAACCTTCTTCAGTTCCTGCCATACACCTTCGAAGAACCGCCGGCTGGCTTTAATCAAGCCTTCCCGCGGACGCCCCCGAACAGGGGACGCTCCTTTTTTGGGGCCTTTCTTGTCCGTCGCCTTTCTGGCGTCGTTGCCCTCCCGCTTTTTACCTTCTCCCATAGTCTCATCCCTAGCTATTCCTTATTTCGTCTCTTTATGAGTCGTATGCGTACCACACCACCGGCAGTACTTGCGCAGTTCGAGGCGACCAGCATCGTTCTTCTTGTTCTTTGAAGTGATATAATTACGGCGCTTGCACTGGGTACAGGCCAGGGTTACATCCACCCGCACAGGTACACACCTCCCCAAACTAAAAAAAGACCTTGAGCGGCAAAATTTACGGTACTGAATCTATCACAACTACCAGGGGATGTCAAGAAAATATATCGGAGGCGTACACCACCGTGGTTTTCTAAGGGTGGGGGTGTTGTCAGCCCCCCACCCTTTGCAACCTAACCTCACCTACTTAACTAGACTCAACTCATTGCTTGACCGCCGTGACCACGCCGGCGCCCA
>DFNH01000001.1 GCA_002375985.1 Firmicutes bacterium UBA3572
ATTTTTAAATGGCCATTGACACGCCGGCCGAACGGATTAATGATTCAACTAAATTATGGAACAAAATCTGTGGTGGTACCATATTATGGGAAAAGCAGGAAGGGGGGTGGGTTATGTCGGAGAATCAACGGTTGCGCAACGAGTATCAGGAAGTGGAAAACCTTCTGGCTCTTTCGCCAGGTGGACACCTTGCAAAGCTAATAATAATCATCTTGCTTATCGTCGTGATCGCGATTCTACTAAACAAGAAGTTCGGTTTAAGGGAAATCAAGAGGGAGATCCAGGGAATTGAAGACAGGCTCGATAGTCCCAAGTTCGGTTTGAAGGAAATCAAACGTGAGGTTCGGGAGATTAAGAAAAAGTTGGACTGGTTTCTTTCTAAGAAAAAGGATCTTGATTTCTTTCAAGAATTGATCGACTCGTAATCTGTCTGATGTTCTTTAATCTCGGCCCGTGATTCCAAAATCCCCGGCGTAAACTGGGCGTTTATTTTATGGATCGATGAAGGGACCTATTGCACCCGCGGGCGTAGCGGCTCCCCGGCCTGGTGGGACGATGCTTGTGCCCAAATCAGTGCGATCGCGGACGTGGAATTCGGCAGGTACGCGGGCTAGCAAGGATCGGTATCGCACGGCCGGCCGGACAGAGATCCGGGAGTAAGAACCCCCGGGTTCTTTGACTGTTCCCGGCTCGGGCGGCGGGCCGTGATCATCAAGAAGCGGTTGGAATCGAAAGAATTCCAACTGCTTTTTTGTGACCCTCAAAAGACCTTTTCCGCCCAGCCTGATGGTTTACACCGGTAAAATGACGGACCGCCTGGATCCAAAGAAGTCGGCGCGAAACCTTTTCTATTTTTTGAATGCCGCCGCCCGGGAACTGGTAGCCGCAACGGTGGGCAAAGTGTACCTGGCGGACATCGACCGCACCGACCTGGTCGCCCTAGATCCCTTCCTGGCCCGGGCTTTAAACGTTGATTTCGGTTACGTACCTCCCGACAAACAGGAAGAATTCAAAGGGTTCCTGACTTATTAGGTAGGCTCCTCATTGCCCGCGCTATTGTCGTACGCACCACACAATTATTGACGTTGTCCTGCCGCCTAACACGGTCCACCGCCAGACATTTGAATAGCCTGTCGGCCGGCAGAAGGGGGCACGGCCCTCGGTTACCGGCTTTTCACCGGCCTGGAGGCGGATTACGCGCTCGTCTTCTTCCTAGTCCCGGTCCTTTTGGTCTTGTGTCCGTGCTCCCCCTACTTCAAATAATTCCCTATATATGCAGCAAATCGTTGGCTGCGAATCTATTTCCTCCATTGGCAACCTTGATTCGACACGCGTCGGCTTCATCCCTGCTGCCAAAAGTACCCATGCGCAATTCCTGTTGAAAAGCTTGACGCCAGCGGCCGGGCGGGTTAGAATAGACCACCTGGTCTAGACCGACTGGTCTAGTACTTAAGGTGAGGGCAGGTATGGCGGCGAGAACAAAGGTCGGGGGGTTCCGGATGGTCAAACAGGGATTTCTCAATCTTCCGGAGGCGGAACGGCGGCGCGTCATTGACGCCGCCCTGGACGAGTTTGCCCGGCACGACTTCTTCACGGCCTCCCTCAACCGGATCATTCGGCGTGCCGGTATCTCCAAGGGCAGCTTGTACCACTACTTTCACAACAAGGAGGACCTGTACCTGTACCTCTTGGAGGAGGTGGCCGCAAGAAAGAAGCGGTTTCTGGCCGCGGCGCTGGACCGGCTGGACAAGCCGGCTGCTGCGCTCGGGTTCTTTGATACCCTGGAGGTTCAAGTCCGGGCGGGCCTCGAGTTTGCCCGGACCGACCCCAGACTGCTGAAAATCCACGAAAACCTGGAGAGCGTGCACGACCCCGAGTTCAAGGCGCGGATCAGGAAGCGGCTTGGGATCCAGCTTGAGGAGCATCTGGGGGCCATGGTCGACCGCGCGGTGGCCGCGGGGGAGCTGCGCTCCGACCTGGGCCGGGAGTTCCTGCTCCGCCTACTGGGGTTCTTTTTCCTCAACTTCACACAGATTTTCCCGGAGGCCCGGCGGCTGGCGGCGGTCGAGCCAGAACAGGTGGAGCGGGAAATACGCCAGTTGCTGGCCTTCCTGAAGAGCGGCCTGCAGGGCCGGGAGGCGCCAAGCACACCGAAAGAGGGTGGGAACCAATGATCAGGGTGGAACAATTGTATCACTCCTACACCGGAGACACGGACTACGCGGTGGCCGGACTCGACTTTCAGGTGGCGAAGGGAGAAATCTTCGGCTTTCTCGGTCCGAACGGGGCGGGGAAAAGCACCACCCAAAAGATCTTGACCGGGACGCTGCCCCTGCAAAAAGGCCGGGCGGAGGTGGCGGGCATCGATGTCCGGCGGCCGGGGCCGGATTTTTACCAGCTCATCGGGGTGTCGTTCGAGCGGCCGAACCTGTACCACAAGCTGACGGGGCTGGAGAACCTGGTCTTCTTCCGCGGTATGTACGCCGGTGACCTGGAGGATCCCCAGCACCTGCTGCGCCTCTTCGGCTTGGAGGAGGCGGCCCACAAGCGGGTGGGGCATTATTCCAAGGGGATGAAACAACGGCTGATGCTGGCCCGGTCCCTGCTGAACAAGCCTCGGATCTGGTTTTTGGACGAACCCACCTCGGGACTGGATCCGGCCTCGGCCCGGGACGTGAAAGATATCATCAGGGCAAAGCGGGACGCGGGCGTAACCGTTTTCCTGACCACCCACGACATGCACGTGGCCGACGAACTTTGCGACCGGGTGGCCTTTATCAACGAGGGCCGGATCGCCCTGATTGACACCCCGCGCAACCTGAAGCTGCGGTTCGGGGAGAAGCTCGTGCGCGTGGAACACCGCACCGCCGGCGGTCAGGTCGCCCGGGAGAACCTGTCGCTGGAACGCGAGGCGGACCGGCGGCGGCTGCACGAACTAATCGAATCCCAAACGGTGGAGACGATGCATTCCCAGGAGGCCACTCTCGAGGACATCTTCATCCAGGTGACCGGAAGGGGGCTGAGCTAGATGGGCCGACGGTTGGCGCACCTGGTGGCCAAGGACACCAGGGTCAGTGTCCGGAACCATTTCTTTACCGTGGCACTGATTCTGGCGCTTCTGATCACTCTGGTGAACACCTTCCTGGTGCCGGAGGACATCAGCCTGGAACGGCGGACGTTCATCCTGGACACTACTCCGGAGCAGCGGCTGCAGGCCGAGTTCCTGGCCGGAGCGCGGGAGTGGGCGGTGATCCCGGCCGCCTCCCGAGAAGAATTGGAGACAGGGATGCTGGATTACCGGCACAGTGTGGGGGTGATTGTCGCTCCGGGGTCCACGATTCCGGAGGTCAGCCTGGTGTTCCAGCGGGACGAAAACGCCCAGGTGCGCAACCTGGTGGCGGCCGACGTGGAGGCCCAGGTGCGGCGGGCCTACGGGCCGGCGGAACCGGAGGCCGTGGTGGGGCAGGTGGTACTGCGCGGGGAGACGGCGCCGGAGAAACCACCCTTCAATAAGCTGCTGCTGCCCTTCTGGTTGTATACCCTGGTGATCCTGGGGATGATCGGCTTTGGCGCTGCCCTGGTGTTCCGGGAGAAGGAGGATGGTACTCTGCGCGCCTACCAGGTAACCCCGGGACGAATTTGGGAGTACCTGCTGGGCAAGGCGGTGAGCCTGTCGCTCCTGGGCGTATTCTTCGCTTTTCTGCTGGCGCTGTTGAATCTGGGACTCGGGGTGAACTACCTGCACCTGGCCCTGATCACGGTCCTGGGTAGCGTTTTCGTGGGTCTTTTGGCCATTACGGTAGCCAATTTCTTTGAAGATCTGACCCAGTTCATCTACGCAGGGCTGGTCCTGGAAGCGTTTTTGTTCATCCCAGTGTTCACCTACTTTTTCCCCAGCTTTGCGCCGGCGGTGTCCCAGTGGCTGCCCACGTACCACGCCCTGTTCGCCTTCCGGGAAATCGTGTTCCCCACCGAGGGAGCGCGCCTGATCCGCGAAGCGGTGTGGGTGCTGGCGATTGCGAACATCATTCTGCTGTTTCTGGGAAGCCTCGCTTTCCGCAAGCAGCTGGAGAGGGCATAAGGAGGGCGATGGGGATGAAACGTGCCTGGAATCTCGTACGCAAAGACATGAAAACCGTGGTTCGGGACCGGCTCCTGGTCTACGCCCTGCTGTTTCCTCTGGTGGGGGTGCTGATCCTGCGGCTCTTGATGCCCGGTTGGGCGGCAAGCCCCATGCACATGGTGGTCACCGCGGACACACCCGCGGTCGTGGTAGAAGAACTGCGGGAGTACGGCCGGGTGGAGGTGGTTGCCGACCGGGAACGGTTGGAACGGCGGGTGCTGGCGCCCGATGATGCCGTGGGGGTTCTGGTCAACGACAGGCGTGGATTCACCCTGGTCCTGGATGGCAACGAACACCCCGAGACTCGAGAGTTGGCGCCCCGAGTGCTGGAGCGGGTGGCCGCCGGGGAAAAGATGGCCTTCCAGGAGGTGGATCTGCCCGGCGGTGGGTTGCCCACCCTGCAGATTCTCGGCGCCTGGGTGGCCATGCTCACCTTTTCCATCGGCAGTATGATCATGGGGATGAACATTGTGGAGGAAAAGGAGGAAGACACTATCGCCGCCCTAGCAGTGACGCCGCTCACCACGCCGGAGTTCCTCCTGGCCCGCGGCGCGATTACCTACCTGCTCGCCGTTCCGCTGGTTTTTGTTTCCCTGTGGCTGCTGGGAGTGACCGCTTTCAACCATGCCCAGTTGCTGGTGATCACCCTGGCGGGCATCCTGGTGGCGGTACTCCTCGGTTTCTACATCGGCGCCGTCAGCAGCAACAAGCTGAACAGTATCGGTGCCACCAAGGTCATCGCCATGATGCTCGTGCTGCCGCCCGCCCTGGCCCTGCTGCTGCCCCAGGCCTGGCATGCCGGCCTTTACTGGGCGCCCACCTACTGGAGCTTCGTCGCCGTCCGGGACCTGCTGGCGGCGGGGCTGACCTGGGCGGAGACGGGCCGGTTTACGGCGGCGATCGTCGCCAGCACCGCGCTCCTATTCGCCTTGTCCTATCCGTTCCTGCGCCGGCGCCTGCAGATTAAGGTTTGAGCCGGACCGATGAACGCCGGCTGGGTTTGACAGTCCCTGGACCAACGGGTATAATCTGGAGCATAAAGGATGGGGAAAGGGTACTCGGGTTCGAGTGCCCTTTCGTTGTCCGGGAGGTATGGTTCAAAGTGGAGGTCAAGCTCCCGGCGCGCTTGCAGGCTGTGGCCGAGTTTATCCCACCGGGAAAGGCGGTGGCCGACATCGGCACCGACCACGCTCTGCTGCCGGTGTACCTTGCTGCCCGGGGACTGGCTTCCCGCGTGATTGCGGTGGAGAAGGCGCCCGGCCCCCTGGATGCCGCGCGGCGGGCGGTGACCGCAAGCGGCCTGGACGGGCGGATCGAGGTTCGGGCCGGGGATGGCTTGCGGCCGTTGGCCCCCGGCGAGACCGATGTGCTGGTGTTGGCCGGGATGGGCGGACGCACCATCACCGAGATTCTGGAGGCCGCCCCGGCCGTGGTGCGGGCGGCGGATACGCTGGTACTACAGCCCCAGGAGCCGGTGGCCCCGGCGCGCCGTTGGTTGATCGAAAACGGGTGGCGCCTTGCGGATGAGGAATTGGTGGAGGAAGCCGGGCGGCTTTACCCTGTCATCCGGGCGGTGCCGGGGGAAGCGGAACTACTGGACGATGTGCTCCTGGAAGTCGGACCCGTGTTAACGGCCCGGAAACACCCCCTGCTCGGCCGCTACCTGGACGGAATTATCCGCCGTTACGCGGAAGTGCTGGCCGGCCTGGACCGGAGCGGCCGCAGCGACCTGGACGAACGCCGGGCGGCCGTGCGTGCGCGCCTGGAAAGACTGGAGGAGATAAGACGATGCCTGTGAAATGCCAGACCATCATCACCTTCGTGGAGGAAATGGCGCCCAAGGCCCTGGCCCTGGAAGGTGACAACACGGGGTGGCAGGTGGGCGACCCGAATAGCGAGGTCGAAGCCGTCCTGCTGGCCATGGACGTGGACCACGCGGTGGTGGACGAGGCCCTGGAGATTAACGCCGGGTTGATCGTCGCCCACCACCCGCTGATCTACAAGCCTTTCCGGAGCCTGAGATTGGATTTCCCCGCCGGGGCGCTTTTGGCCCGGCTGATGCGTGCGGGACTCAACGTCTACTCGGCCCACACCAGCCTGGACGTCGCCGAGCGGGGCGTGAACGCCGTCCTGGCCGCAAAGCTGGGTCTGGCCGAGACGCGGGGCCTTTCCGAGGAATACGGGGGCCTGGGGCGGATCGGGCGGCTACCGGAACCGGTGCCGCTTGGCGAGTTCGCGGAACAGGTCAAGCGGGTTCTCGGTGCCCCAGCCGTGAAGGTGGGCGGCGATCCCGACCGGCTGGTCTCCAAGGTCGCCCTTTGCGGCGGTTCGGGCGGCGATCTCTGGCCCAAGGCTGCCTTCGCCGGCGCCGACGTTTACATCACCGGCGACCTGAAATACCACGCCGCGCGGGACATCCTGGCCGCCGGGATGAGCTTCATCGACCCGGGGCACTACCCGAGCGAGCGGATTATCCTGGAACCCCTGCGCGACTACCTGGCCGAGCGCTGCCGCACCATCGGGGCCGGTGTCCGCATCGATATCGTTCGGACGCACCAGGACCCGTTTAAGTACCTTTAAAACCTATCGCAGCACCTCTTCAATCACCATTGCCTCGGATGCTCCCGGCGGTGAAGTGGCAGGGTACATTATTGATATTGATATGAAACGGGGCAGCGGTGAATTTGAGAAAGCAGGAACCACTGCAGACACTACATTCACAAAAACAGGACTTTCCTCCGGCACCACCTATCCCTTCCGGGTACGGGCCAGGTATGCAGCCGGCAGTCTTTCCGGCTGGTCGGAAGAGCTCGCGGTTGTTACCTGCGGCTAAGGGAGACCGTAAAGGTGGAGGCTGAGAAAAAACCGCTGGCCGTTGACGGCGTCACCCTGCGCGGTCTTGCGGAACGCAAGGTCAACCTGGCTGTGGAAGCCAAAGAAGCCAAAGCCACTCTGGTCTTTGAACCGGCCGGACCTTCGTGCCCCTGCGGTTTGTAAGCGAGACCCTGGGCGCCGGGGTAGACTATCATCCTGCGACTAATCAGGTAACACAGCAGTCTCCCGGTTTTCCCCAACCCCCGCGCATTGGCGCGGGGGTTTTCCTTGTGACACAATCCTGCCGCCTCCTGATACAGCAGTACAGGGATGTGGCCGTCTTGTTTCATCCCCGGGTTTGAAAACCAACCCGGGGCGACTTCGGGCAGCGCGGTGTTGTGTTGGGAAAAATCGGATAAGGAAAATAGGGATTGTTTCTAAATATTAACGATTTTCGATATCTAATTAAGACTCAGTACTGTTCGGATATTTTGGGCCGTCTTCGACGAGATCCAATACAGCCAATTATATTGCCATAACACCCCTTTTGTGGTGAAGTATGCCAATAGGGATGAAAGTGTAAAAATGCCCTGTTTGATCCAAACTTAAAATTTTCGCCCATCATAGCATGCTGGGCGAAGATGGCTCAGTTTGGGATATCAGCGGGAGTCACTTTTTGAACAATAACACGATATCCGGGCAGATTAACTTTTGTTCACCAATTGGACACATTTTTGCGGTAAATTATTCATATCAAGAAAACCGGGTGAGAGGAGGAAGCGGCATGCGGAAAGCTATTATATTACTGGCGGCGTTTCTTTTTGTCTTTCTTTCTTTTGCTAAAAGTGTCTTAGCCTGTGAGATAAAGTTAACCCCGTCTACGTTTACCGTGAAGGCAGGTGACACGGTTTCCTTTACGCTGGAAAGGTATCAAACACACCGGCGCTGTGATGTACCTTTGGAGGACACCTCCATCAAGATCACCGGCGGTGAAATTGTTGACCCCGGGGTTTGGCAGAGAGGGTATCCTGACCTCCTTACCTTTACGGTAAGATTTACGACCCCTGGTGAGGCTGTTGTACACGTTGAGCGGTATTGCGAAAAGGAAGGATTAATGGTTACCGAGGCTAAAGGGACCGTCCTGGCTGCTCAAGATAGTAGTTCGGGTGAAGGGGAAACCGTTCCCGTGCCTCAGGTAACAGAGCCGGAAAATCCGCCGGATACCCGGGAGCTTTCCGGTGAACAGGCGACAGAAGAAGCGGGTCAAGAGAACCATAACTACGGATCCACGAGCACGTCACCGGACGAAAGTTCCGACGCCACTTTAAACGATCCCTTGACTAACGGTGGAACGGCAGAGACTTTGCCGTCCTGCGAAGCGGGGCAAAATGCTGCAGCCGATCAGTCTTGGCTGGAGAAACTGTCTGCAACCCCTTTACATTACTGGCTGTGGTACGGCTTTATTTTCACCGGCCTAATCCTTTACCTTCTGAGATTAGAGGCGTTGAGAAAACCATTCCTTATTTTAAGCCTTATCGTGCTGGGTTTTTATCTCGGAGGGTGCCCGTGCGCGGTCGGTGTTGTTTTTAAGATCCTCATAGGGGGCGGGATAGCGCTTTTCCTCATCCCGGTGGCCATTTCGGTGATTTGGGGTAGGGTCTTTTGCGGGTGGACGTGTCCGCTCGGCGCGGTGCAGGAGTTTGTACACGCTGGGAAGCTAGGCGTGAGAGTTCCCGATAGGATGGACAAATATTTAAAATACCTTAAGTTTGTGATCCTCGGAGTATTCGGGTATCTGACAATAACCACCGGCAACTATATCTGGGGTGATTACGAACCTTTCAAGGTACTTTTCAATTTCCAAGGTACGGCTACTGCTACCGCTATTTTGCTCATAACCCTTTTGGTCTCGCTGTTTATTGAACGGCCTTTCTGCAGATATGCGTGTCCCCTCGGAGCAGTTTTTGTTCTTACGTCCAGATCAGTGCTGCGCAAGGTCGGCCCGGATGCACAGAAATGCACCGGGTGTAAACTATGTACCAGGGGTTCATGCGCTATGAACGCCATCAGGTATGTTGACTCCGCAACAGGTTTGCCTGTGGTCGACAACGGGGAGTGTATTACTTGCCTGCGCTGCGGCGATGTATGCCCGAAACGGGCTTTGCCGGGCGCACAGTTGAGAGCATAAGGTAAAACTGGCTCTTGTCGGCGAAGCCGGGGAGAAGCCCGGCCGGGAAGCCGGGCCGTACCTCAAGTATTTCGTGTAAAAACTTTAGCCAAGTAGCTAATTCCAGGAAGTTTTACGCGGGTTTTAGAAACGGATAGGTGGTGTAAAAGTAAAATTGGCCCCAGAGAGAGAAAACCAGAGAGAAAAGGAGAAATAGTAAGCAGCACGGAGAAAGATTTAGAAAAAGAGGGAAGAAAAAGAGGGAAGGGGAAGCCCCGCCTTATGAAGAATTCTTCTCCAAACCCCAAAAAAGAACCAGAGGAGGTTTCCTCTTATGGTCGTTATACCCCAACAACGGCTCTTTGGGCGGCAGGAAATGAATCAGGCGATTTAGAGCGCCTGGTACCGGTGCTTGACCATCTGCCTGATGAGGAGTTAATGCGGCGCCTGGAGAAAGAACGAGGGAAGGGTCGCGATGATTACCCGGTACGGGTGGTTTGGAGTTCAGTCCCGCTTTAAAACGTGCGGCTTCGGACAGAAAAAGGCGCAAGTCCGGGATGGACTTCAGCCATGTTTAGCCGAAACGTCTGTCTCCCCGGGCAAAAATGCTTACAGCGCAAATAGCTTAAAAACAGCATTGGTTGATTTTTGGGGGTTTAAGTGTTAGTATGTTATGTTAAGAGGTGAGTAAGCTAGGTGATCGCGGATACCGAAAGGTATCCGAGGAAAGTCCGAGCTCCACAGGGCAGGGTGCTGGGTAACACCCAGTGGGGGCGACCCCAAGGAAAGTGCCACAGAAATGCAGACCGCCCAATACTCAGGCCAGCAGTATGAGGTTTCCCCATATGGAAGCAATTACTTATAATATAAGGGAAAATCTTATTCTGCTGGGTTGAGTACTGGGTAAGGGTGGAACGGTGCGGTAAGAGCGCACCAGCGGTCAGGCGACTGGCCGGCTAGGTAAACCCCACCCGGAGCAAGACCGAATAGGGGGACAATGGAGTGGCCCGCTCCGTCCCCGGGTATGGTCGCTTGAGGCGCCGGGCAACCGGCGTCCCAGATAGATGATCACCCACGACAGAACTCGGCTTACAGGCTTACTCACCCGTGCCAAACTGCGCCATAACCGCGGTTTGGCTTTTGTTTTCGCTCTTTGGAAAAGGGTTGCGGCGGAGTCTGCACCTCAAGGAATGCACAGGAGTTGCAGCGCTATTTGCCATACAGGTATCCGCCGCCGGTGATTTTCCTGCCCCGGTTCCGGGAAAATTCTCCGGTTTTCTTTCGGCCCGGAGCAGCGATTTTCCCGCAGGGTTCCTGTCGGGCCGACCGAGTCTCTATTTCCGGTTCCTCTCCCGGTGGCGCCGGACAGGCCGAAGATCGCCAATGTGAAGGTGGGTCTTTAGACAAGAGACAAGCGACGACCTACGCTTCATCCGAGTTGTGTCCATTATGATGGTGTAAAATTGGTGGGGCTTTAAGCAGGAGAGCCACCCTTCCCCCTGGTAGATAAGAAGTGTCACAATCTCAACCACCAGGAGGGAGAAAGGATAGGTTACCGTAGACCGTGATCTCTTGCAAGGGTTGTTTGTTCGGGATGATGGCTTGGCTTGGTTGGTGGAGGGCATAGTGAACCAAATACTCGATGCTTTAGTACCCGAGCAGCTCAAGGCCAAGCCTACGAACGCACCGAAGAACGCCAGGGGTACCGCAACGGGTACCGGGATAAAGTGCTCAAGCCGCGCGTAGGAGAACTTACGCTTATGGTTCCTCGGCTGCGAAGCGGGCACTTCTCCACGGAGCTTTTTGAGCGGTACCAGCGGAGCGAGCAGGCGCTCTTGCTGGCTCAAGAGTCGAGATGGTCGTCTTTTGAGCGTATCCACCAGGAAGGTGCGGGCGGTTGTTGAGGAACTCTGCGGCACGGAGTTCTCCAAGTCCACCGTCTCCGCCCTGTGCAAGGGGCTGGATGACGTCGTGAAGGAGTGGAATGAGCGAAACTTGAGCGGCCAAGAGTATCCCTTCTTGCTGGTAGATGCCCTGGTCATCCGGGTGCGGAAAGGCGGCCGGGTGCGGCTCCTAAGCGTGCTCATTGCCACTGGAATCAACCAGGAGAGGGATACCGGGAGATTTTAGGGCTTATGTTGGGGGACAGCGAATCGGAGGCCTGCTGGTCGGAGTTCTTCGGCGCGCATGCGCGCGCGGCTTCAACGGAGTGGACCTGGTCGTCTCCGATAACCACAAGGGATTGGTCAAAGCGATAGAGACGCATTTCCAGGGGGCCACCTGGCAGCGGTGCCAGACGCACCTTATCCGGAACATCCTGGACGCCTGTCCCAAAGCACTGCAGGGTGAGCTGCACGGGCGGCTGCGGTTGATCTTTGACGCGCCCGATGTAGAGACGGCCAGGGGGTTGCTGAACGAGACGATAGAGGCCTTTGGCGCCCGGGCGCCAAAGGCGGTGGAGCGGCTTGAAGTCGGTTTCGAGGACGCTCATGAGCCGTTGAATAGCGCTGCCCCAACGCTACCGGAAATGGTTACGCACCACCAACGGAGTCGAGCGGCTAAAGCCACGCAGATCCGCCGGCGGGAGCGGGTGATCCGGATCTTCTCCAACGAGGAGTCGGCCCTGAGGCAGTTCTTAGGCGGTGGTTGTGGAGATCGATGAGGCTTGGTCTTCTGGGTGCCGCTATTTTGACATGGCGGATTATTTGAGAATGGAAGGTTAACACGGAAAAACAGCGCAAGGAGGTGAGTAATGCCGATACTCCGGTAAATGCAGCTTGAAACGGAGTGCTTTCATCTGCCAGGGGGAATTTACACCATAATTCGGACTTGACCGTCAAAATAAAATCTAATTTAGTATATACGCCAAAACTGGGCTCAAGCCCAGCAATACCAGGCTTTCCTGCAATCAGCGTAGCAAACTCACGCTAGGAGGAGGAAATTCAATGTGGCGCGTGAGAGCCCCAGGGGCGGGTATTGCCTTCCGTATCGCCTTGCTTTACGCCGTCTTTGCCGCCGCCTGGATTACTTTCTCCGACCGGCTGCTGTTCCGTTTGGTGCCCGATCCGGCGCTGCTGACCGTCTTCCAGAATTACAAAGGCTGGGCATTTGTGGCCCTCACCGCGGCGCTGCTCTACTTTGCCCTGCGGGCCCCCATCACCGCTCTCAAGCAAAGGGAGGAAAAAGAACGCCGGGCCGCGCGTTCCTTCCGCCTGCTTAGCAGGTGTAATGAGGCCATCGCCCAGGCGGAGGAGGAGACTCTTCTCTTGCAGGAAGTCTGCCGCCTTCTTGTGGAGGAAGGGGGGTACCGCCTCGCCTGGGTGGGTTTTACCGAGGCGGGACCGGCCAAGAAGGTGCGTCCGGTGGCCCAGGCCGGGTTCGATGCGGGCTACCCGGAGGCGTTAACTATTACCGGGGACGAGGCGGTCACCGGGCGGGAACCCATGGGTACGGCTATCTGCACCGGCCGGCCGGCGGTCTGCCGAAACGTGGGGACCGGTCCCGCTTATGCACCCTGGCACGAACAAGCCGCCCGGCGCGGCCACGCCTCTGCCATTGCCCTGCCCCTGGCGGACGAAAAGGGAGTCTTTGGTGCCCTGAACATCTACGCTGCGGAGCCGGAGGCCTTCGACCCCGACGAAGAGGAATTCCTCACTTGGCTCGCCAGCAACCTCTCCTTCGGCCTGTGCGCCCTGCGGGAGCGGGCTGCGCTTCGGGAGAGTGAGGAGAGGTATCGCAGGTTCGTCCGGCAGGCCACCGACGGCATCATTTTAGTCGATGAAGAGGGGCGTATCTGGGACTGCAACCCCTCCGCCTGCAATATGCTGGGGTATCCGCGCGAGGAACTGCTGGGGAAAGACCTGCGCGATCTAATCCCGCCCGAAGATTTCGAGGCCCAGCCGTTGCCGATAAAAGAGGCGCTGACGGGAAAACCCCAGTATTTCCGGCAGCAGTTTGAGCGCAAAGACGGGACCCGGGTGTTCACGGAGGCGAACGTCGTAAGGCTGGAAAAAGGGCTTGTTTTAGGTATCATGCGCGATATCACCACGCAGGTGCAGGCGCAAGAGGAGGTTTTACGCCAGGCGGCCCGGGCCCAGGCTCTGCTTAAGATCGCCTCCCGCCTCAACGCCGATCTCGAGTTGGAAACCGTTCTCCGCGTGGTTTGTAAGGAGACCCGTGCCGCGCTGCGTGCTTCAATGGCCGTTTTCTTGCTTTATAGCGGCGAAAAGGAGGCGTTCCGTTTCGCCGCCGGCTCCGGCCTGCCGCCTGGGTTGGCTCAGACCATAGAGCTCCTGCCCCGGACGGCCTACAACGAGTTGATCCGCAAACTGGGGCCGCGAGGCCTAATCCCGGATCCTGCCTCCGTGCCGGACATGCCTTACGCGGCGCTTTTCCGGGAGCATGGTATCCGCAGCTGTATCTACGCCAGCTTGGAGCGGGGCGGTTCCCCCGTGGGCCTTCTCGCCGCCGCCTTTACCGGGGAAAAGTGCACCATCCCTGGAGACGCCGTCGACCTGATCGCAGGTTTGGCGGATCAGGCCACATCGTCCGTTTGCAACGCGCGGCTGTTTGCGGAGGCTAAAAGGCGCCTGGAACAGGTGCAAGCCCTGCGCCGCATCGACATGGCCATCACCGGCAGCTTGGATTTGCGCGTAATCTTTCAAGTTATCCTGAACGAAGTTACCGGCTTGCTGAAGGCGGGTGCCGCCGCCGTTTTGCGTCGCGACCCCTACAGTGGGACGCTGCGATACGAGGCCTGGCGCGGTTTTCGCGCCGCCGACCCTGGGCGTCTTCACCTGCGCCCGGGCGAGGGCTGGGGTGGGCGCGCGGTTCTGGAACACCGGTCCGTGTACATACCTGACCTGCGCCGCGTCGAGTGGGATCCGGTTCAGGGCCCGCTCCTGGAAAAGGAAGGCTTTGCCGCATACTACGCCCTGCCCCTCATCGCCAAAGGCCACGTGCAGGGCGTGCTGGAGGTCTTCAACCGGAAGCCCCTGGAGACCGATGGGACCTGGCTGGAATTCCTGGAGGCTCTGGCCGGGCAGGCGGCCATCGCCATCGACAACGCCGCGCTGTTTCACAACCTGGAGCGTGCCAACGTGGAACTGCTCCAGGCCTACGATGCCACCATTGAAGGCTGGGCGTTTGCCCTCGGTCTGAAAGATGAAGAGACCGAGGGCCACAGCCGCCGCGTTACCGAGATGACGCTGCGTATTGCCCGGGAAATGGGCATGAAAGAGGAAAAGCTGGCCCATGTGCGGCGCGGGGCGCTTCTGCACGACATCGGCAAGATGGGCATCCCCGATGCCATCCTCCTCAAGCCCGGCAGGCTGACCGATGAAGAGTGGGAGATCATGCGCCGGCACCCTCGGTACGCCTTTGAGATGCTCTCGCCAATCGCCTTCTTGCGTCCGGCACTGGATATTCCCTACTGCCACCACGAAAAATGGGACGGCACCGGCTACCCGCGCGGGCTTAAAGAGGAGCAGATTCCTTTGGCGGCACGCATCTTCGCCGTGGTGGACGTCTACGATGCCCTGACCAGCGACCGCCCCTACCGCCCGGCGTGGCCGCAAGAAAAAGCATCGGCCTACCTGCGCGAGCAGGCCGGGCGACACTTTGACCCCCGGGTGGTGGAGGTTTTCCGGGCGCTTTGGGAACGGGGCCAACTGTTGTAAGTCAATCATACCCGCTTTTTCTAGTTTGCCCGGCAGCAGTTCCTATTCTACAAGGCTTAACGTCCCCCAAACCACATGGATTAAGAGCTGATCTTGTTTTGAAGATGCACAAAAGAGAGGCAATGCCCGTAATGATGGAGAAGACAAGGTGGTGGACAGTTAAGCGGTTGCGCCAGAAGGGGGCACGGGAGCGTTAACAGACGGAAAGCAATAAATAACCATGCTTGCACCGATGATGCTTCAGGCGGTGGGCCAGGGAGGGGCAGATTATCCAAACAGTTTCTTATGTTTCGTAAAGCGTCCCGAGCGCTTGGTCACATGCCCGGGGATCATAATACCCGGGAGGGCCGATTCTTCCTAGCGTACCAGCAATACCGGGCAGGGTGCCCGGCTGACGACCTTCTGGGCTATACTGCCCACGATCCAGGCGCTGAATCCGGCGGCGCCCCGGGTACCCATAATAATAATTAGGTCAAAACTTTTTCCTCAGGCGCACTTAACGATCTCGGTCCCTGCATCGCCGCTGCGAAATAGCGTCCGAACCTGGATGCCGGCTTCGGCAAAGGCTGCGATGTTTCGGCCGAAGTCTTCTTGGCTTCGCGCTCGAAGGCTTCCTGATAGGCTTCTTCGGAGACCCATATGGCGTGCGCTACCGATCTGGGCGGGTACACGTAAATGATACTCACCTCGGCGTCCGGCAGGTGTTTGGCCAACTCGACCGCCTTGTGGACCGCCTTCATGGCGTTTTGGGAACCGTCAATATTTGCGGCAGCGGTTTGGGTGGACCTATTTTGTGACATACTGAGTGGTATACTGAAAGAAAGGTGTCCATTTTGCCTGGGGGTGCATTACAGATGCTAAGCACTACGGTTAAAAAGATGATGCTGATGGGTATCGGGGCGTTATCGCTGACCAGGGAACGGGCGGAGATCCTAGTCAAGGAACTTACGGAAAAAGGCGACGTGAACCAAACCGAGGCCCGGTCTTTTGTAGCCGAACTGATCCAGCGGGGGGAGCAGGAACGCAAGGCGCTGCAAAAAGCGGTACGCGGTGAAATGGCGCGGCTGCGCGACGAATTCAGCATGGTGAACAAGAAGGATCTGGCGCGCCTGGAAGCCCGGCTGAGACGGATTGAAAAACACTTAAACCTCCCGCCGCTGGCTGCCGAGGGCGCTGACAGCGCGAGCCAGGCGGAGGAACGGCTGCAGCGCATTGAGGACCATTTAAATTTGACAGAGTCCTCCCCGGTGGAGGTCGGTGAACGGAGGCAGACGGACGAGGCCAAGCAGCCAGGCTAATCACCGGCATATTTGGGACCGCCTCGCGAGTATAGTTATGGTATCAACCCGCTCGGGGAGGTGGTCCCATGCGTTTTCCCCGGGGGCTGGCGGTACTGCTGGCTGCTTGCCTTGCCCTTTGTCTCTTCCCCTACGGGTCCCCGGCCCAGCAGTCCGGGACCCAGGAGCCCCAGTCCCAGGAGCCCCGGTACACGCGGCAGATAATCTTGATCATCATTGACGGTCTGCAGGCGGATGCACTGCAAAAGGTGCAGGCCCCAAACATGAACGGGGTGGCTTCTGCCGGCGTACGGATCGACGACTGCCTGCCGGTGTGGCCTTACGGCCTAGAGACGTCGGTAGCCTCCATTCTCACCGGCACCGATCCACAAGCCCACGGGTTTGTGCGGGCTGGCGACAAGCTTAAACAGCTGACCATTTTTGAATTGATCAAAAAGAACAGGCTCCAGAGCGGATTCTACGACGCCTCCGCCCGGCTTGACGGACTGGCCGCGGGTGCTGATCACCACCTGAAAGCCGATGACGATGAGAAGCTGGTGGAGGCTGCGCTGCAGGAAATGATGCGCGAAAAACCATACCTCAACGTGCTGGTTCTGGCCGATGCCCGCCGGGCGCTGAATGATTCCGGTCTGCGCAGTCAGGAGTACTACCGGGCGGTAAGCAATGCGGACAACCAGGTGGGGCGGGTGCTGCACTTTTTGCACCAGCAGGGTATTTACGAGCAGACCTTGATTGCAATCACCGGTACCGACGGGGAGCCGCCCCTTATTATTAAGGGAATGCAGTTTAAGGGCGGAGTAATCCTGCCGCCCGTGGCCCAGGTGGATATCGCTCCCACCCTGGCCTACATTCTCAACGTCGAAATCCCGGCGTCCACCGGTCTCGTACTGTGGAACGCTTTCGAGCCGGGATCGCTTAAGAACGGTTTCTACCTGATGGAACAGCGGATCAGGGAACTGAGTAAGGCCCGGGCCGAAGCTGTGCGCGCCATTCACCGGCTGTACGAAGAGCAAAGGCAGGTGCGGGCGGAAAAGCAGGTGTTGACCGCTAGGGAGGCCGAAATCAAGCAGGCCATTCAGGAGCGGGACGAAGAAATCGCGCGGCTCGGGCAAACGGTTTCTTTTCTTAAATACCTAATCGGCGGATTGGTGGTCCTCTTCGGTCTGGGGTATCTGGTGGAGTACCGCGTACTCCGAAAGCGGTTTTTGATGTTCTAACCGGCTAAACAAGGAAGTGCGGGGGCTCTCGGTCCTGGTGACGGGGGGCCTTTTGGTTTTCTGGCCCCGCGGTTAAAGCCCGCGGGATCCTTGCCCGCTGGGGCAGGTTTAAGTGTACCCGAAGACGAAATAAGTATAAAAAAGGATAAAGAACTTTAGGAGCTGACCACAATGAACGAGACGAAGCACGACGTCAAACTGCCCTACTCTGGCCGGACCGGAGTATCTCCCGAGATGGTCCGCACAGTAATGGAGCGTGCCCGGGAAACCAAACCCTGTCCGCTGGGAACCAGCGGCACCTGTTGCCGGTTGTGCGCCAGGTGGTGCTCTATCGCCGGCCATTGTGCCAAACGTTTACGGAAGAGGGAGCCGGACTTTGAGCCGGCGTTGGAAAGGCGTATATATCATTTTATCAACTACGCCCACGGGGTTTGGCACATCGGCCAGCGGGACGTGAACTGGGTGCGGATCAGTAAGGACGCTTACCAACAGGGCTTTCGGTTGCGGTATCTGGGCGAGATCTTATATGTTAAACTAAGATCCGAATTTGCCAACATAGTGGGCCGGGTGCAGGTGTACCTTTACACCCGGGAGGACCAGGTGCTGGCCCTCCGGGAAGTGGCGCGGGATTACTACGCGCGGCGGGACGTGCGGCTGGCGGCATTGCGGGACGAGGCGGTCGACACCTTTTATTCGTGCGTGCTGTGCCAGACATTTGCGCCTAACCACGTCTGCATTGTACTTCCGGAGCGGGTGGGGTTTTGCGGTTCGGTCAGCTGGTTGGACGCCCGGGCCGCTTATGAGATTGACCTGCACGGCTGCAACCAGTCGGTACCTAAAGGAGGGGTCCTGGACACGGTGGGCGGTGGGTGGGCCGCCTGCAACGAGTTTATCCGCGAAAACTCTCGGGGTGCCAATGAGCGGGTGAAATTCTATACGGCTATGGAATACCCCCTCACCGCATGCGGTTGTTTTGAGGCGATTCTGTGCGTGGTTCCGGAGTGCAGTGGGTTTTTAATCGTCAACCGGGAGTATACCGGGATGACCCCGGCGGGGATGACCTTTTCTACATTGGCGGGCAGTATCGGTGGCGGTGTGCAGACGCCGGGGTTTATGGGCATCGGCAAGGCCTATCTCGCCTCCCGCAAGTTCATTGCTGCTACCGGTGGCCTGGCCTGGATTGCGTGGATGCCGACCGATGGTCAAACACTTACTAAAGGAGTTCATCACCAATGGCACTGACCGGACTGGCCATTTACAAGCTCTTACCCAAAACCAACTGTAAGGACTGTGGTCAAGCAACCTGCCTGGCGTTTGCCATGCAGCTTGCGGCCGGAAAAGCTTCGCTCGAGGCCTGCCCACACGTGAGCGCGGAAGCACGGGAGGCCTTGGGCGCGGCTTCGGAACCGCCGGTGGCCCTGGTGCGCATCGGCCGCGAGGGACGGGTACTGGAGATAGGTAACGAAACGGTGCTTTTCCGGCACGACAAGCGGTTCGTACACCCACCCGGTATCGGCATTATTGTGGCCGATACACTGGACGATGACCGGTTGACGGCCCGGATCAGCGCGATCAACCGGCTGTCTTTTGACCGCCTGGGACAGATCCACGGGGTGGATCTGGTGGCGCTCGCTTACGATTCGGCTGATCCCGCACGTTACCTCCGCGCCCTGCGGCAGGTCTTAAGCCAAACCGAACTCAATTTGGGGCTTTTGTGCCCCGATCCGGATGTTGCCGGACGAGCGTTAGCGGAGGCGGAGGAGCGGAAGCCGTTCCTGTACGCCGCGGACGAAGGAAACCTTGAAACCATGGTCGATTTGGCGCATCGTTACGGGATCGCACTGGCCGTACGGGGGCGAGACCTGGCGGAGTTGGCCGTACTGGCCGAAAAGGCGATCAAACTTGGCCACAAACAGTTGCTTTTAGATTCAGGCGCCCGCGAACCGGCCCAGGTGCTGGCCGACCAGACCCAGATCCGCCGGTTGGCCATTAAGAAGCGGTTTCGGCCGTTCGGCTTTCCGACCGTCTGTCTGGCTGCAGGCGAGGACGCGGTGTTGGCGGCCGCCGTTTACGTGGCCAAGTACGCCGGGGTGGTGCTGATCGACACCACCGATCCGGCCGAGATACTGCCGCTGATTACCTGGCGGTTGAATGTCTACACCGACCCCCAGAAGCCCATCGCCATCGAGGCCAAGGTGTACGAGGTTGGAAACCCCGGGCCGGAGGCCCCGGTGTTTTTAACGACCAACTTTTCGCTTACCTATTTCTGTGTAATGGGCGATATCGAGTCCGCACGGGTACCGGCTTTTATTCTGCCGGTGGACACGGACGGCACCTCGGTGCTGACGGCCTGGGCGGCGGGCAAGCTGACCCCCGAGAAAATCGGCGCCTTCTTGGAAACCTCGGGGATCGGGGCACGCGTTAACCACCGGCGGCTTATCATTCCCGGCGGTCTGGCGGCGATGAGCGGCAAGCTCCGCGAAGTTATCGGTTGGGAGATCATCGTCGGGCCGCGTGAGTCCGCGGCGATACCAGCCTTTCTGAAAGAACTGCAGTAGTTACGCACCGGTTCAGGGGCCGGGTTTGGGAGGTGTTATGCGGCTTGCGTTTCCTGCCGGACGATCTGGAGGTTCAGGCCGGCGAAGGGGAAACCATCTTGGAGATTGCAGCCCGGGCGGGGATTGTGCTGCGCGGTGCCTGTGGCGGCGACGGTACTTGCGGCCGTTGTCTGGTGTTGCTTAAAAACGGTGCGGTTCGGGACCGGGACGGCGACGTGATAGCCGAGCCCGGCACCGCCCTGCGGGCCTGCCGGTCTTACCCGGTAGGAGACCCGGTGATCGAGATTCCCCAGACCTCACGGCTGGCCGAACACCAGGTGCTGACCGGGGAAGGGGAAGACGGGTTGCTTGGGGCCGGCGCGTCAGACACCGGGGCGGCGGACGATCCGTTGCTGGCCCGGGTACGGCTTTCCCTGACCCCTCCGGAACCAGGGGGAATCCCCGACGACTGGGGCCGGTTGCAGGCGGCGCTGGCCGGGAGAACCGGTCAGCCCGTTAACGCCGATCTGGCGGTACTGTGTGACCTGCCCGCGGTCCTGCGGGCCGAGGCCGGGGCGGTAACCGTGGATTTGGGGTTGGAAAGCGGGCCGGGGGCCAAAGTGGTCACGGTACGAGCGGGGCACACGGCGGCACCCGCGTACGGCGTAGCCATCGACCTGGGCACCACCACCGTAGTCGTGGAACTGGTCGAGCTTGAACAGGGCCGGACGGTGGGGACGCTGGGCACGTACAACCGGCAGGCCGCCTACGGCGACGACGTGATCTCGCGGATTATTTACGCCGCTGAGCGCCCCGGGGGACGGCGCCAACTCCAGGAGGCGGTCCTGGACACCGTTAACAGCCTGATTGGTGAATTGGGACGCCGGCACGGGATAAGTCCGGAGGAAATACGGGTGGCCGTGTGTGCTGGTAACCCGACGATGACTCACCTGTTCCTTGGAGTTGATCCGGCCTTTATCCGGCTGGAACCCTACACCCCGGCGGCCAATTTCTGGCCCTTATGCCGGGCGGGCGAATTGGGCCTTTTTCTGCATCCGCGGGCACCGGTGCATGTGCTGCCGGGCGTGGCCAGCTATCTGGGCGGAGATATCACCGGCGGGGTTACCGTTTCCGGTTTTGGTGCCGGTGGCGAAGTCACCTTGTTTGTAGATATCGGGACCAACGGCGAGATGGTCCTGGGGGACGGAGACTGGCTGGTGGGTTGCGCCTGTTCGGCCGGGCCGGCTTTCGAGGGTAGCGGCCTCAGCAGTGGAATGCGGGCTTCAGAGGGGGCGATTGAGCAGGTAGGTATCTCCGCCGGCGGTTTCGAAGTGGTGTACCGTACCATCGGCGGCGGTCCGCCGGTAGGTATATGCGGTTCGGGTCTGATCGCAGCGTTGGCCGGCCTGACCCGCGCCGGGGTGATTGACCGGGCGGGGCGGTTCGTACCGGGGCTGGAGACGCCCCGCTGGCGCCGCACCGCGGCGGGGGAAGAGTTCGTGCTGGCCTGGGGCCGGGAAACCGGTCATCATCAGGATATCGTGCTGACCGGGGCAGACATTCAAAACCTCTTGCGGGCCAAGGCGGCTATTTACGCCGGTGTGCGGAGTATGCTGGCCGCCGTCGGGCTGGAACAGGATCAGGTCGCGCGAATCCTGATCGCCGGCGGCTTCGGGCGCTTTTTGCCGCTGCGAGACGCGGTTGCCATCGGGATGTTGCCGGATGTGCCCCGGCAGCGCTACGCCTACGTGGGCAACGCCTCTCTGCAGGGGGCGCGCGCCGCGTTGCTTTCACGCCGCCGGTTGGCTATGATTGAGGACACGGCCCGGAAGCTGACCTATCTAGAGTTGGGTGAGGGAACGGGGTTTATGGAGGAATTTACTTCGGCGCTGTTTATCCCACACACCGACTTAAGCCTCTTTTCGTCGGCGCGGGAGGAGGGAGCGTATGCAGATCGCGGTGGCCGGTAAAGGGGGCGGCGGCAAGACCACGTTTGCCGCGCTGGCCATTCGGGAACTGGTGGCCGCCGGAAGCGGGCCTGTGTTAGCGGTAGACGCCGACGCCAACGCCAACCTGGGTGAGGTGCTCGGGTTGGCGTTCCAGGAAACTATTGCCGATATCCTGGCCGAAATGGCCGATGACCGGCGTTCTCGGCCGGGCGGGATGTCCAAGGCCGATTACCTGAACTTTCGACTTCACCAGGCACTGACCGAGGGTCCGGAGGTTGACCTCTTGGTGATGGGCGGTCCTGAAGGGCCCGGGTGTTACTGTTACGCCAACAATTTGTTGCGGCAGTTTATCGAACAAAAAGCCCGGGATTATCCGGTGTTGGTGTTGGATAATGAAGCCGGGTTGGAGCACTTAAGCCGCCGGACCACTCGGCAGGTGGATATTCTGGTCGTGGTCAGTGACGCCACGGTGCGGGGCATCCGGTCCGCGGGCCGGATCTACCAGCTGGCCACCCGGCTCGATCTGGGCATCAGGCGGTCGTGTCTGGTGGTTAACCGGGTCCGGGAGGGCACCCTTCTAGAACTGGAAGCAGAGATTGGGCAGACCGGGCTGGAACTCGCCGGCTGCTTGCCTTTCGATCCGGCGGTGGAAACCTGGGACCGGCAGGGCAAGCCGCTGGTGCAGTTGCCGGACGATGCACCGGCGGTAGCCGCCGTGCGGGAGATTGTAAAGAGAATCGTGCCGAAGAACTAGGCTTACCCAACCTCCGCCGTAGCGGTGGCTTCGGGTACTTCACGAAACCAGATGATAGGGGCAATGCAAATGGCCGCGGAGATCGTACGGGAAAGATGGAAGGGCAAGGTATTCGAGATGATGTTGGGCCGCGAGCCCCACACCGTGCGGGTGGGTGGGGATACGTCCCTGCCGTTTATGCATTTCGAGGGGACGACGGTGCGGCCGGTGACCGCCCTGGAGGTGCAGGACGTCGCGCCTGCCGATTGGCCGGCGGTGCTGCGGGCGCCGTTTGCCGGGGTGCTGGAAGATCCGGCGGCATGGGCCAAACGGTGCGTAGAGCTTGGCGCCGACCTGGTGGCCCTGCGGTTGGCTGGTGCCCATCCGGAAAACGGTGACGCCGATGCCGGAGCTGTGGCGGCCGTTGCCCGGCGGGTAGCCGAAGCGGTGGACGTTCCTTTGATCGTGCTGGGCTGCGGCCTGGAAGAAAAGGATGCTCGGATTCTGCCGGCGGTCGCCGAAGCCCTGGAAGGCCGCAACTGCCTGTTGGGGCAGGCCACGATGGACAACTACAAGGCCGTGGTGGCCGGCTGTCTGGCGTACGGACACGGTGTGGTGGCCACTTCTCCCCTGGACATCAATCTGGCCAAACAACTGAATATTTTGATCACCGAGATGAACCTACCGCCCGACCGGATCGCCATGGACCCCAGCATCGGTCCGCTGGGTTACGGGATCGAATACGCCTACTCGATCATCGAGCGCAAGCGGTTGGGGGCGCTCTCCGGCGACCGTATGCTGGCCCAGCCGGTGATCTGCCTGGTGGGTGAGGAATCTTGGAAGACGAAGGAGACACAAGCCGGAGACATTTCCGAATGGGGGGACCAGGAGCGGCGGGCGGTGCTCTGGGAAGCCATGACGGCCGTCACCCTGGCTTTGGCGGGCGGTTCCATCTTCGTTTTCCGCCACCCGGATTCCCTGACCCGGTTCAATCGGACGATTGACGCCCTCATGCACCAGCAGGTATACTAGGAAAACAGAATGCGCAGAAAAGTTGGTGCCTGGCACCGTAAACAGGGGGTAACCAGTTGATCCTTATCGGCGAACGCATCAATGGCATGTTCCGGGATATTCGGGAAGCAATCGAAAAACGCGACCCCGCACCCGTTGCGGCGTGGGCCCGGCGTCAAGCGGCTGCCGGGGCACATTACCTCGACATCAGCACCGGTCCGGCGGCGGCGGCCGAGGACCAACCGGTAATTATGGAATGGCTGGTCCGGATCGCCCAGGAAGCGACCGCCTTGCCGTGCTGCCTGGACACGGTGAATCCGGACGCGATGGAAGCAGGGCTCCGGGTGCATCAGGGGAAAGCGATCCTTAATTCCACCAGCGCCGACCAGGAGCGGATGGACCGTTTTTTTGCTTTGGCGGTGCGGTATGACGCCGCGGTCATTGGGTTGGCAATGAACGAGCAGGGTGTACCCAAAGACGCTAACGACCGCCTGACCTTGGCCATGGAGCTGGTAGCCAACGCCGATGCGCACGGCGTGCCGATGGAGGATCTGTTTATCGATCCGCTGGTTCTGCCGGTGAATGTGGCTCAGGAACACGCCGTGGAGGTATTGGAAACCATCCGCCAGGTAAAGCTTTTGGCCTCGCCGCCTCCCCGGACCGTAATTGGATTGAGTAACATTTCCCAGCGAACGCGGGAGCGTTCGTTAATCAACCGCACCTACCTGGTGATGGCCATGGCCGCCGGTCTGGACGCTGCCATACTGGACGTGGAGGATAAAGCGCTGTTGGACGCGGTGGCCACCGCGAGTATTCTGTTAAACCGGGAGGTCTACTGTGATTCTTTCCTGAAGACCTTTCACCAGCGGTAATTCAAAGCACGGGGTGAAGAAGGTTGACGGTTGACCGTGTAGGAGCGGTTCTGGTGGTCGGGGGTGGTGTTGCCGGTATACAGGCTGCTCTTGATCTTGCCGAGGGGGGGTTCCGGGTCTACCTGGTGGACGAGGCTTTTGTCCTCGGCGGCAAGGTGCCTCTCCTATCCAGAACTTTTCCAACTAACGAGTGTTCACTGTGTTCCTTTTCGCCGTGGCTGGCGGCGTGTACCGGACAAGCAAATTTGACCGTCCTTACCAATACGCGGGTGGAGGCGCTGGAAGGTACGCCCGGCAGCTTCCGGGCGGTACTGCGCCGCTTACCCCGGGGCGTCGATCTTGAGCGGTGCAAAGGTTGCGGTGCCTGTGCCGCCGTTTGCCCGGTGGAAGTACCCGACACCTTTCACCTGGGATTTAGCACCCGGAAGGCTATCTTTCAACCATATCCCCACACCTACCCCAGGGCCTTTGTCATTGACCGGGAAGCCTGTATCGGCTGTACCCTCTGTGCGGAGGCTTGCCCCGCTGGGGCGGTGCTTCTTGACGAAGACGAGCGCCTGGAGGAGATCCGGGTCGGCGCGGTGATCTTGTGCCCCGGTTACGAACCTTTTGACCCCACCTCCTTGAAACAATTCGGCTATGGAAGGTTTCCGAACGTACTCACCGGACTGGAGTTCGAACGGTTGTTAAGCCCTGGAGGGCCGTTCGGGGGACGGTTGGCATGTCCCTCGGATGGCCGGACTCCGCGGCGTATCGCTTGGATCCAGTGTGTCGGTTCCCGGAACCGGATGCTGGGACGGGAGTACTGTTCCGCCGTCTGCTGCATGGCAGCGCTCAAGGCGGCGGTTACGGCCCGTGAACAAGCCACGGGACCACTGGAAACCGTGATCTTTTACCAGGATATGCGCACCTACGGCAAGCATTTTGAACGCTACCGCCAGCGGGCTGTGCGGGCGGGGGTGGACCTGTGGCGGGCCGCGGTGGACTCGGTGCGGCAAATCGAGGGCGGTGGCCTGGAACTGCGTTACGCAAGCCGCGAGGGTGCCGCCCGGCAGGTTTTTGACCTGGTGATCCTGTCTACCGGCATGCAACCGCCGCGCGGGGCGGTCGAGTTGGCGAGGCGGCTGGGGCTGCCGCTGGATCGGCACGGGTTTTGCGCGCCGGTAGTCCCCGGCAGTACCGCTGTACGGCCGGGCCTCTTCGTGGCCGGTGCGTTTGCGGGCCCTAAGGATATCGCGGGTGCGGTGATCGAATCCGCGGCTGCGGCGGCCGAGGCCGCCGCCTTGCTGGCCGGAGCGCGTGGCCTTGGCGACCGTGGCACGCCGGTGGTGCCGGAACGGGACGTGCGGCAGGAAGCACCCCGGATCGGGGTGGTGGTATGCCGCTGCGGGACCAACATCGCCGGTACGGTTGACGTTCCGGAGGTGGTGCGGCGGGCCGGGGCGCTGAACGGGGTGGTCGCGGCCGTGGAGATGACCCACGCCTGTTCCCAGGACAGCCTGGACCGCATCCGCGACCTGATCCGGGTGCGCGGGTTGAACCGGCTGGTGGTCGCCGCTTGCAGCCCACGCAGCCACAAACCCCTGTTCCAGCAAGTGCTGCGGGACGCCGGGATCAATGCCTACCTTTGCGAGATGGCCAACATCCGCGATCACTGTGCCTGGGTACACACTGACGCCCCGGCGGCTACCGCTAAGGCCTGCCGGTTGACATCCATGGCGGTGGCCAAAGCCCGCCTGCTGGAACCGGTGACCGACGTGACGGTGCCGGTGCTGCCCGCGGCGTTGGTGGTGGGTGCCGGACCGGCCGGACTGGCCGCCGCGTTGGCTATTGCCGAACAGGGTTTTGAGGTGCAGTTGGTGGAAAAAGAAGCGATGGCCGGAGGCGGGTACCGGCCCGGTGTGGGTGACGGCTTGCCGGGCGCGGAACAGGTCCGCACCCTGGCGGAGCAGGTGGTAAAACACCCGCTGGTCCGGTTTTTCCCTGACAACGAACCGGTGTCCGTGGACGGGCATATCGGTCAGTTTTGCACGCGTCTGCGGGGCGGACAGCTTTTGCGGCACGGCACGGTGGTACTGGCCACCGGCGGGCGGGAAGCACGGCCGGAAAGCTATCTGTACGGGGAGCACCGGGCGGTCTGTACGCTAAGCGCGGCGGAAAGGCAGACCCAGCTGCAGGCGAACAGTATCGTTTTTATTCAGTGTGTGGGTTCGCGGGATGACCGGCGCCCCTACTGCAGCCGGAGCTGTTGCCGCCGCAGCCTTGCGCTGGCCCTGAAGATGAAAGCGGCCGATCCCAAGTGTAACATTTACGTCTTATACCGGGATATCACCGTCTACGGGGCCGACGAAGCGTTGTACAGCCGGGCGCGGGCCAGCGGCGTCGTCTTCATTCGCTACCGTCCGGGCGGGGAGCCGGCGCTCGCACCCGCCGGAAACCGGGTGTCGGTGGCGGTGACCGATCCCGTGTTGGCACGTCCGCTGCGGATTGAGGCCGACCTGGTGATTCTGGCCGTGGCCACCGAGGCCTCGGCTGCAAGCCAGACCTTGGCGCATTTGTTCAAGGTTCCTACCGACCGCGACGGGTTTTTTTTGGAGGCGCACACTACTTTAAGGCCGCTGGACTTTTCGGCGGAGGGTGTGTTCATGTGTGGCGACGCTGCCGGGCCGAAGACCCTCGAGGAGAGTCTGCTGGAAGGGCGGGCGGTTGCGGCCCGGTGTGCGGCGATCCTGGGCAAGGGGCTGGTGCGGGCCCGCGGGGTATATGCCCGGGTCAGCCCGGACAAGTGCGCAGCCTGTCTGGCCTGCACGCGGGTTTGCCCCTTTAACGTGCCGGTAATCAAAGGGAAGGTCAGCCAAATCGAGCCGGTGCAATGTCAGGGTTGCGGCATCTGTGTCGCCGAATGTCCGAACGAAGCCATTCACCTGATCGGCTACCGCCAGGAACAACTCCTGGCGCTCTTGAGGGCCGGTTTGCGCGGGGAGGTGGCCCGATGAATCCGGAGCCCAGGATAATCGGTTTCTGCTGTTATACTTGCGCCTATGCGGCCGCCGACTTGGCCGGGTCGATGCGGGTGACCTATGACCCCGCGATCACCATTGTAGCCATTCCCTGTACCGGGGCCGTGGAACCGGGGGTGGTGCTAGCGGCTTTCGAGGAGGGCGCCGACGGGGTGTTTATTGCCGGTTGTTTAGACGGCGAATGTCACTACAAGTCCGGCAACTTGCGGGCGAAGGAAAGGGTACGCGCGCTTTGTGCCGTACTGGAAAAGCTCGGTCTGGAAACCGCGCGGCTGGAGATGTTCCAGGTGTCGGCGGCTATGGCTACCCGGTTCCGGGATAAGGCCACCGCATTCGCGGCGCGGATCCGGGCGCTGCCCCCGTCACCGGTGCGGCGGCGGGAAGGAAGGGGGGAGTAGGGTTGATTGTTGCCGAAGCCAAGCCCTTTGCCGAAGTGGCGGGAATGATCGGCGGTTGCCGTCGACTGTTGGTGGTGGCCTGTGCGGGCTGCACCGCCGTTTGCGGTGTGGGTGGCGTGCGGCAAGCGGGGGAACTGGCCGCCGCCCTGCGGATTCACTTTCGGTTAAAGGGGCTGGAACTGGAAACAGAAGTGACTGGTGTGACCAGGCAGTGCGAACCGGAGTTCGTCGGGGAACTGGCGGAGGCGGTGGCCCGGTGTGGCGCGGTGCTTTCCTTTGGCTGCGGCGTCGGCGTGCAGTTCGTGGCCGACCGGTTCGCGGGCGTGCCGGTGTTCCCGGCCTTGAATACCCGGTTTGCCGGAGGATTTACGGTTTCGGGGGCCTGGGAGGAAAGGTGCCGGCTTTGCGGTGACTGCCAGTTGCACTTGACCGGCGGCATTTGCCCGTTGACCCGCTGCGCTAAGGGGATCCTGAACGGACCGTGCGGTGGTGTCCAGGACGGCCGTTGCGAGGTCGGATGGGACGTGCCTTGTGCCTGGATGCTGATCCACGAACGGCTGGCCGCCCTGGGCCGCACGGAGCTTTTGAGGCCCATCCGGCCCCCCCGGAATTGGGCCCATACAAGCGCCGGGCCGCGCCGGCAGGGGGTGAGCACGGATGACTCTGGAAAGTAACCTGGCCCGTTTACTTCGCGAAGGACACTTCGCCGTCACGGCCGAGGTCGGGCCGCCGAAGGGGGCTTCTGCGGATCCGCTCCTGCAAAAGGCGGCCGCCTTAAAGGGTTACGTGGATGCGGTCAACGTTACCGACTGCCAGACGGCGGTGGTGCGGCTTTCCAGCATCGCCGCGGCGGTGCACCTGAAGGCGGCGGGCCTGGAGCCGGTAGTCCAGATGACCGGCCGAGACCGGAACCGGATCGCGATACAAAGCGATCTTTTGGGTGCTTACAGCCTGGGCGTGCGCAATCTGTTATGCTTGACCGGGGACCACCAGCGATTCGGTAACCATCCGGAAGCCCGGGGCGTGTTCGATCTGGATTCGATCCAGATGGTGGCCATGGTCCGGCGGTTGGGCGACCCCGGTGAGTTCTTATGTGGTGAGCCCATCCGGGGGGAGCGTCCCCGTTTTTTCGTCGGGGCGGTGGAAAACCCGTTCGCCGGGCCGCTGGAAATGCGGGTGCGGCGGCTGGAAAAGAAGATCGAAGCCGGGGCGGAGTTCATTCAGACCCAGTGCGTGTTCGATCTGGAGCGGTTCCGGCGGTTCATGGCCATGGTGCGGGAGCATGGCCTCCACCGGCGCGGCCGCATCCTGGCCGGAGTGACGCCGCTCAAATCGGTGCGTATGGCCCGTTTCATGCGTGATCAGGTGGCCGGAATCACCATTCCGGACGAAGTACTGGCCCGCCTGGAGAACGCCGCCGATCCGGCCGCGGCGGGTGTATCCCTCTGCGTTGAGCAGATCTCTGAGTTGCGGAAGATTGAGGGTGTGGCCGGAGTACACATTATGGCCATCGCCTGGGAACAAATTGTACCCGAAATAGTAAGGCGGGCGGGACTCTACCCCCGCCCGGCTCAATAGTTTTTGTGCGTAGGCCCGCTTGCGGGAGCGGTGTCCCCTTTGCGACTGGTGCTCCACGTGGACGGCACTACGGCTCGGTTTGGGGCGCTGCACGGTGTTCTTGCGGATTGCGATCGGGATTCCCGTCTATGGCCTGGAAGTCACTACCCCGATCCTTTAACTAGTTGTTTCCTGCAGGTTTCTTCGCGTCCTCGCTGGCGGCAGCGCCGACCTCACACTCGCCGAGTGCCGTGAACCTGCGCTCCGCAATGTCGCTGCCGGGGACAGCGCTCCCGTGCGGGCCGGTTGCCACGAGTCCGTTTATTGTTATTCTTCGTGGTGCCGGTCGTTAGACCGGCATGGGGGCTGTCCCCTTTTAGTGGCGGAGGCGTGCGGCCGCGCGCACTTTCTCTCGCGCCGCGTCGCCGATCGTTTCCCGGAAGTGCATGTACAGGATGATGTCCAGCAGGCGGTTTGAGAAGCCCCATTCGTTGTCGTACCAGGCCAGCACCTTAACCAAGGTGCCGTCGATGACCATGGTGGACAGCCCGTCCACGATGGAAGAATGCGGATTACCCGTGTAGTCGATTGACACCAGCGGCAGTTCGTTGTAGGCGAGAATGCCCAGCATCTCGCCCTCGGCAGCCGCCCGCAGGGCGTCATTCACCTCTTCCTTAGACGTTTCCTTTTCCACCTCGGCCACAAAGTCGATGATCGAAACGTCCGGAGTAGGCACCCGCAGGGCCAGGCCGGTCAGCTTGTCCTTTAGGGCGGGAATGGCGCCGGCTACGTTTTTGGCGGCACCCGTGGAGGTCGGGATGATAGACAAGGCCGCTGCCCGTGCCC
The DNA here is from genome assembly GCA_002375985.1 of Firmicutes bacterium UBA3572. GTDB lineage: Bacteria > Bacillota > Desulfotomaculia > Desulfotomaculales > Desulforudaceae > Desulfopertinax. The sequence continues at coordinate 30,221 of DFNH01000001.1, forward strand.
GCCGCAAGTCCCGGTGGGACAGATCCAGCAACTGCTGGTCGTTGGTGTAGGCGTGGGCGGTGGTCATAAACCCACGCCGGACGCCGAATCGGTTGTTGAGCACCTTTACCACCGGGGCCAAGCCGTTGGTGGTACAGGAACCGGCGGAGATGATACGGTGCCGGGCGGGATCGTACCGTTCCTCGTTTACCCCCATGATGATCATGACGTCTTCGCCGTTGGCCGGGGCGGAAATCAGCACCTTGCGTGCACCGGCCTGCAGGTGTTTGGAAGCCCCTTCCGCCTTGGTAAACCGGCCGGTGCACTCCACCACCACGTCTACTCCCAACCGGCCCCAGGGGAGTTTAGACGGGTCGGGCTCGGCGTATACGGCGATCTCCTGATCGTCAACCCAAAAGCTGTTTTCGGCGGCCCGGACGTCGGCCTCGAAGGTGCGGTGGACCGAGTCGTATTTCAAAAGGTGGGCCAGGGTGGCGGCGTTGGACAGGTCGTTAACGGCCACCACTTCCAAGTCCGGGTGCCCGTGGACGATGCGGAAGAAGTTCCGGCCGATGCGGCCAAAACCGTTTATTCCCACACGAATGGTCATGTTTTTGCTGCCTCCTTGCACTTGGCGCTGATCTCAGGCTATTATACCCATGCGTAACCCGATTATACCGGCGGGACGCGGCCCCGCACCCCCATCCTGCTCGGTTGCGGGGCCTTTAAGGTATCGGGGGGAAAGGGAAAACTGTGGGCAAACCGCGTAACTACCGAAAGTGGTTTCTCACCCGGGTGAAAAAGGCGATCGGCGATTACCGGATGATCGCCGAGGGCGACCGGGTGGTGGCCGGGGTTTCCGGGGGCAAGGACAGTACCGCGCTATTGTTTATTCTGGCGTATTTGCGGGACTACTCGCACTTCCGGTTCGAACTCGAGGCGGTCATGCTGGACATGGGCTGGGGCGCGGTGGATTTTGAGCCGCACCGGGAATTGTGCCGGCGGCTCGGCGTGCCGCTTTACATCAAGCCTTACCCGATAAGCCGGGTCATCCGCGAAAAGGAAAAAGAAGGTATGAACCCGTGCCATTTGTGCGGCAAGCTACGGGCCGGTATCTTGAACACAATCGCCCTCGAGTTGGGCGCGCACCGGGTGGCACTGGGCCACCATCTGGACGATGTGATCGAGACCTGGTTTTTGAATCTGATATTCACCGGCCAGATGAAGACCTTTCGGCCCAGCACCTTCTTAAGTAATACCGGGCTGACCTTGATCCGGCCCCTGGTGTACTTGCCCGAGCGGATTACCGGCGGATTGGTGCAGTCTGAAGGGCTACCGGTGATCAAGAATCCTTGCCCGTACAACGGCTTTACTAAACGGGATGAAATGAAGCGCATCGTGAACGAACTTGCGGGTCGCTACCCCGATTTCCGGGAGCGTTTTCTTACCGGGTTACAGAATGTGAGCCGCGAGAACATGTGGAAGCAACGGAACGAGGGCTAAAATAACTTTGCACGCGACGCAATATGGTTAATGGGCAAAGCGGTAGTGTACCAACGGTTTCTGCAGGAGATCGGAAGTTGACCGGCGAAGGATTGTCGGAACGCAAAGCCAGAGAAGGGGGCGGCAAGGTGCGCTCTAGACTCCGCCTGAAAGGCTCGGGCCGCAGTATCAGGGAGTTCGATACCGTTTTCCAGAGCCACTCCGACAGCCAGGCCCTTGCTGGACGGGATGAATTGGCCCACTTATTGGAGGAAGTGCGGGCGGCGTGCCGGGCGCAGAGATGCAAGACGGTGGAAGTACTGTACCGGCGGGCGTTGACCATAGACGAGGGGTTTGCCGAAGCTTGGTACGGTGTGGGGCTGCTGTCGTTACAGGGCGGGAATTTGGATGAAGCCTATAGCTGTCTGAGCGAATTTGCCGCGCTGACCGTGGACCAGGAGCGGGCCGAGCAGGTGGAAGCGGCTTTGTTCTTTCTTGAACGCCTGGCCGGGGGCGGGGAGGAATTGCCCCCGGACCTTCAGGAAGAGCTGGAAGAACAGTTTCTAGCCGCCTTTTCGGACCGGGGGTGGATGGACGAGCCGCTGGCGGCGCTGGAAGGTTTGAGCCCCAGGGAAGCAGCCCGTACCCGCAAGGGAAAAGCCAAAGTACTGGCGTTGATGCGGGAAATGGAATGGTTCTGGGAGGCTGTGGTGCGTATGGTCCTGAAAAACGATTCACTCCAGGAGGAAGAGGAATCAAATGCCTAATCCCGAGGCGCTGCGTTTACCCGAGGAATTACTTTTGGCCGGGGCGGGTGTTAAGAGCGGTTTTTTTACGGCTTTGCGCGACGGGCAAAAGACCCTGGCGGCGGTGGCCGAAGAGATCGGCGCCGATTACGCGGCGCTGGAACGCTTTGCCGAAGCACTGGCCCACCTGGGCTATGTGGAGTTCAGCGCCGGGGCCGTGGAGTTGACGGCGACGGCACGGCGGATGCTTTTTGAACCGGAGAGTGCGGACTATATCGGCTATGCGTTCATGCACGCTTACTCCCGGTTGACGACCTGGCTTAGCCTTCCCGAGGTGCTTAAAACCGGAAAGGCGCTTGCGAAAAAAGAGCGTTCTCCCGAACGTCTCCGGTATTTTATGGATGCGATGCGGGAACACGCGCGGCAGGTGGCCCCGGCGGTGGTCGAGCTGTGCCTGGAGGGCTTATCTCCTCCGCTTAGGCTGCTGGACCTTGGTGGCGGGCCGCTAAACTACGCCGTGCCTTTTGCCCGCCGCGGCGTTTCGGTCACCGTGCAGGATATACCGGAGGTAGTCGAGCTGATGCGTCCGTTGGTGCCGTCGGGCCTCGAAATCCGGATGGTCGCCGGAGATTTCAACGTTTCCCTGGCGGAAGGACCATATGAAGTGGCCTTCCTCGGCAACATTACCCACATTTACGGCCCCGAGGAAAACCAGCGGTTGTTTGCCCGGGTGGCACGCGAACTCACGCCGGGAGGACGGATCACCATTCTTGACTACGTCCGCGGTCTCAGTGCCCGGGCACCTTACATGGGGGTAAACATGCTGGTGTCTTCCGTCAGCGGGGGGGTCTGGACGGTCGACGAGTACGCTGCCTGGTTGGCGTCTGCTGGTTTCGGGCCGGTGACGGTCAAGAGTGTGGCTGACCGGCAGGTCCTGCTGGCACATCTGGAGTCCTAGCCGGCATCACCAGTCCGGTCCCAGGAGGGGGATTGCCTGTTGTTAGTGGTGGGTATCGACGTTGGTTCACTTTCTGCCGAGGCTGTGGTCGTCCGCAATGGGGAACTGGTTTCGTTTAGCATTCTGCCCACCGGGGCGGACAGCCGGCGGGCGGCCGAAAAGGCGTTCGCGCTGGCCTTGGCCAGGGCGGGGAGTTCCGAGACCGAGGTTTCCTTTGCAGTGGCAACGGGTTACGGCCGGGTAAACGTACCTTTTGCCGACCTACAAGTTACCGAAATAACCTGCCACGCCCGGGGTGCCTTTCATCTGTACCCGGACACCAGAACGGTGATCGACATCGGCGGCCAGGACAGCAAGGTGATCCGGTTGGATGAGGGCGGTGCGGTGATCGACTTTGCGATGAACGACAAATGCGCGGCCGGTACCGGGCGTTTTATAGAAGTGATGGCCCGCGTCCTGGAGACTGATGTCGAGAGGTTGAGTGCTCTTGCGGCAGGCGCGAAAAAGACGGCGGCCATCAGTAGCCTTTGTACAGTATTCGCCGAATCGGAGGTGGTTTCCCTGATCGGCCAGGGCACACCACGGGGCGAGATTGCCAGGGGCCTTTTGGATTCGGTGGCCGAGCGCACGGTGGGACTGGTTAACCGGGTGGGTCTGGAACCAGAGGTGACCATGACCGGGGGCGTGGCCAAAAACGAAGGGGTGGTGCGGGCACTATCCGCCCGGCTCGGAGTACCGATCAGGGTTCCCGATGAGCCGCAGATAGTGGGTGCCCTGGGTGCGGCCCTGATCGCCTGGTCCAGGGTGCTCAAGGGATCTCCATAAAGAACCAAAGTAGCATGGCACCCGCGATCAGGAGTTTAGTTGCGGTACTGCCAAGGAAACCGATAAGGGTTCCCATTCCCACGCGTAGAGCTTGATGAGCCGACCTTCGGAGCAGTAGTTCGGCGGCAAAAGCGCCCAAAAACGGGCCGATAATGATCCCGAACGGGCCGAACAACACGATTCCCAGCACCATTCCGGCGATACCACCCCAGACGGCAACCCGGGAACCGCCGAAACGGTGCACGCCCCAGACGGTGGCGGCGTAGTCCACGAAGATGGTGAACGCCACCGCCGCCCCCTGCCCGACGAAGAAGAGCCAGGAGAGGCTTTCAAACCCGGTCATTAAGCCGTAGACGAGCATACCCACCCAAATTAGGATCACGCCGGGTAGCACCGGGAACACGATGCCGACGAACCCGGCCACAAAAAACAGGATCGCCACCAAAAGGGCAAGTGTCGCCACCAGATAAAGCCCCCTCCCGGCTACGGCCGGTTTCTGTTATTGTAACATGTGTATGCGGTGGATGTCCGAAATAGTTTGGTCTGGGGTGTTTACCAGGAATGATTGTAGGGCTTTTGACCGTCGAGCTGTTCCTGGGCGAGTCCGGCTCGCTAAAGGGGAAACGCAGACACCTGAAGAGTCTGATTACCAGACTCCATAATCGCTACAACATTTCGGTGGCTGAGGTGGACCGGCAGGACAGCTGGCAGCGCGCCACCCTGGGCATCGCGGCGGTCAGCAACCACACCAACCATGTCGATCAGGTCCTCGCCGAAGTGGTAAACTTCATTGCCGCGCAAGCCGGCCTGGAAATTCTCCACTACGAAACCGAAATCCTTTAAAAGGGCTTAGTGTGCATTGCGGCAAAACTGTATCCAGCCCGAGGAGGTCATTTTTGCGCATAAAAATGTCTGACATTAAGAAGGAGTTTTTTGCCCCAACGTTGAAGAGCACAGGTTATTCCCATTTCCAGTGCGGATTCGACAAAGACGATTTAAACCCCAAGAAATACCAGTTCGAAGGGATGTTTAGCCAGTGGCACCCCAGCTTGTCATTGACGGTCTGACCTTGCATTTTGGCGGGGTTACCGCCCTCGCCGGGATATACCAGGAGGTAAACCGGGGAGAGATTTTGGCGGTTATCGGGCCCAACGGGGCCGGAAAGACGAGCCTTTTAAACTGTATAAGCGGCCTGTACCGTCCCAGTGGCGGGCGAATTGTGTTCGAGGACCGGGAAATCACCAGGCTGCCCCCTCACCGGCGGGCCGAACTGGGCATCGGCCGGACTTTCCAGAATATCGAGCTCTTCAAGCATATGACCGTCCTGGAAAACCTGATGCTCGGTCGGCACGTGCGCATGTCCAGCGGCCTTTTCAGCGGGGGGCTGTATTGGGGGCGTGCGCGCCGGGAAGAGGAGCAGCACCGCCGGCGCATCGAGGAAATCATCGACTTTCTCGAGATTGAAGGTATCCGGCACAAGGCGGTAGGAACCCTGGCTTACGGGTTGCAGAAGCGGGTGGAATTGGGCCGGGCGCTGGCCCTGGAACCCCAACTGCTCTTACTGGACGAGCCCATGGCGGGCATGAACCTGGAAGAAAAGGAGGACATGGCCCGGTTCATCTTGGACGTGGCCGAGGAGTGGGGTACCACGATGATTCTCATTGAGCACGACATGGGGGTGGTGATGGACATCTCCGACCGGGTAACGGTGTTGGACTTCGGCCGCAAGCTCGCCGAGGGGACCCCGGAGGAAATCCAGCGGAACCCCCTGGTAATCAAGGCATACCTTGGCAAGCACTAACCCGTGGAAAAGGATGACGATTTCGTATGCAAGAAGATACCCTTCCCAAATTACTGCTCCGAAACGCAACCAAGTTCGGAAACAAGGTAGCCCTCCGCGAAAAGGAGTTTGGCGTATGGCAGCCGGTGACCTGGGTGGAGTATCTGGGGCACGTGCGGCGTTTTGCGTTGGGCATGGCCGCCCTCGGTTTCTCCAGGGGCGATAAGGTGGCCATCATCGGGGATAACCGGCCCGAATGGATTTATGCCGAACTGGCTGCCCAAGCGTTAGGGGGGATTGGGGTCGGCGTGTACCAGGACAGTCTCCCCGGTGAAATCGCCTACGTCATTGACCATTGCGATGCGCGTCTTGTCGTGGTGGAAGACCAGGAGCAAGTAGATAAGATTCTGGAGATTAAATCCCGGATACCCAAGGTGGAAAAGGTTATCTACTACGAACCCAAGGGTATGAAGAATTATCGCGATCCGCTGCTGATGTCGTTTACGGCGGTCGAAGAGTTGGGGGAACGTTTTGGGCATCAGAATCCCGGATACTTTGACCGGGCAGTGGGCGCCGGCCGGGGCAGCGACGTCGCCATCATCGCCTACACCTCGGGTACCACCGGACTGCCCAAGGGCGCGATGCTGTCACACGAAAACTTGCTCCGGATGGCCCAAAACCTTTTAAAAATTGATCCCCTGGAACCGGGCGATGAGTTTTTGTCCTTTCTGCCCCTGGCTTGGGTGGGGGAACAAATGATGTCCATATCGTCCGCCCTCTGGTCGGGAATGACCGTCAACTTCCCCGAAGAACCGGAAACGGTGCAGGCCAACCTCAAGGAAATCGGTCCGCGGGTGATGTTTTCACCGCCGCGGATTTGGGAGGATATGGTTTCCAAGGTTCAGGTGCGGCTGGACGAGGCCAGTTGGTTCAAGCGCACGGTGTCGCGTGGTTTTCTCAAGGTCGGATACCGGATGGCCGACTGCCACTTCCAGAAGAAAAAGCCCGGGGTCGGACTGCGGCTGCTGTATTTTCTGGGAGACCTGGTGGTATTCAGCGCCATCAAGGACCACCTGGGACTGGTAAAGCTCAAACGGGCATACACCGGCGGCGCGGCGCTGGGTCCTGATGTGTTCCGGTTTTTCCACGCCTTGGGCGTAAATTTGAAGCAGATTTACGGCCAGACGGAGATTGCCGGTATTTCGGTGATCCACCGGGATGGGGATATCAAGTTCAACACGGTGGGACGTCCGATTCCCGAGACCGAGATCCGCATCAGCGAAGAAGGTGAAATCCTGTCAGCCAGCCCCAGCGTTTTTCTGGGCTACTACAAGAACGAGGCGGCTACCGCGGAGGCGCTCCGAGATGGCTGGCTGCACTCGGGGGATGCCGGCTACCTAGACGAGGACGGCCACCTGGTCGTGATCGACCGCTTAAAAGATGTAATGCGGTTAACTGACGGTACAGTATTCTCGCCGCAGTTCTTGGAAAACAAAGTAAAATTCAGTCCCTTCATTAAGGAAGCGGTGGCCCTGGGTCGGGACCGGCCTTACGTGGTCGCCCTGATCAACATCGAAATGGGTAACGTCGGCATGTGGGCCGAACGCCACCAGATCCCTTACACCACCTACCTGGACTTGGCCCAGAAACCACAGGTGCTGGAACTGCTCGCCCGCGAGATAAAGAAGGCCAACGAGGACGTTCCGGAAGCGGTGCGCATCAAAAAGTTCGTGGTGTTGCACAAAGAACTGGATGCCGACGACGAGGAGTTGACCCGGACGCGCAAGGTGCGGCGTGGGTTCATCGCACAGAAGTACAGCGTGCTGGTCGAAGGCTTGTATGGCGATGTAGAGGAGATACCGGTTGAGACTGTGGTGAAATACCGTGACGGTCGGGAAGCCGTGATCAAGACTTCCTTACGGGTGGTCACGGTTAAAAATGCGGAGGTGGGGTCGTGAGCTTTTTTCTGCAAATTCTGATCAGCGGCCTGGTGGTAGGTGCGGTATATGCCCTGGTGGCCTTTGGTTTTGTGCTGATTTACAAGTCCAGTGACGTGATCAATTTTGCGCAGGGGGAGTTTCTGTTGGTCGGCGCCTACATTGCCCTGAGCTTGGTGGTGTTTTACCAGGTGCCCTTTTTGGCCGCCGTGGCCCTCACTCTGAGCATGTGCGTGATCCTGGGCATTGTGGTTGAACGGCTCGTGCTCCGTCCGTTTATCGGGGAGCGGGCCATCTCGGTGATCATGGCCACGCTCGGGTTGTCCCTGTTGATGCGCGGCCTTATCCAGATGATCTGGGGTACGGAGACCCGGACTTTCCCGGGTATTTTCCCCGATACCCCGGTGCGGATGGGTGACGTGGTGGTTTCGCAGGTTTACCTGTGGTCGCTGGCCATCGCCGTTCTGCTCCTGGCGGTTTTCACGATTTTCTTCAAGTATTCCAGTACCGGCATCGTAATGCGCGCGGCGGCCGATGACCAGGTGGCGGCCCTGTCCATGGGCATCAGTGTCAAAAGAATCATTGCCATTGCCTGGGCGATTGCGGCGGTAGTGGCGGCCATCGGCGGCGTCCTGCTGGGGAATATCAACGGTGTAAACCCAAGCCTGGCCTATATCGGCTTGATGGTGCTGCCCGTGGTGATTTTGGGCGGGCTGGACAGTGTTCCTGGAGCGATCGTGGGTGGTTTTACCATCGGGTTGCTGGAGAGCCTGGCCGGGGGTTACCTCGATCCGCTGGTGGGCGGCGGGGTCAAGGAAGTGGTGCCGTTCGTGGTGCTTTTGCTGGTGTTGATGATCAGGCCTTACGGGCTTTTCGGAAAGGAAATCATCGAGAGGGTGTAGCTTTTGCGTCCCAGAAATCCATTTGTAATGGACTGTGGTGTTTTTACCACCAACTACCGGGAGGACATGGCCATCATCCACCACCCCGGGGCGAAGCTCAAGGTGCTGGCCGTCATCGCCTTCTTCCTGGTGTTCCCGTTTATGGTGGGTCCGTACTACGTCAGCGTGGCGAACCTGATCGGGATTGCGATCATCGGCGCCATCGGCCTGAACATCTTGGTGGGTTTCACCGGTCAGATTTCGATCGGCCACGGCGCCTTTATGGGCGTGGGCGCCTACGCCGCGGGCATTTTGACCGCTACGCTGGGCTTGTCCTTTTGGATAGCGCTACCGGTGGGTGGGCTGGTTGCCGCCCTCATTGGCGGCCTCTTCGGCGTACCCTCACTGCGGCTCAAGGGGCTTTATTTGGCCATCGCCACCCTGGCCGCGCAGGTCATCATCGAGTTCGTTATCGTACACTGGCCGGCCCTAACCCGGGGGCCGGCGGGAATGGTGCTCCCGGCGCCCACTATTGGGGGTATAACGCTGGACGATGACACCAGTTTTTACTATCTGATTCTAATTATTACTTTGGCCGCGATTGTGTTTGCTTTAAACCTTTTCCGGACCAGGACCGGGCGGGCGTTTATGGCGGTGCGCGACCGTGACCTGGCGGCGGCGGTCATGGGGATTAACATCTTCAAGTATAAGGTTACCGCTTTTGCCGTGAGCTCGTTTTACGCCGGAGTGGCCGGCGCGCTATGGGGTCATTACCTGGGCGTGATCAGTCCGGAGCACTTCACAATCCACGTGTCCATCCTGTACCTGGCGATGATCATCGTCGGGGGGCTGGGTAGCGTTATGGGCGCCATTTACGGGGCCTGTTTCATGACCCTCCTGCCCATTGTGTTGCGCGAATTAGCCGATGCCTTTGGCAGAAGTTTCGGTGGTCTGACCCACGTCATGCTGTCTATGCAGGAGGCGGTATTCGGCCTGTTGATCATCCTGTTCCTGATTTTTGAACCGGATGGTCTCGCCAAGATGTGGCGTAACGTCAAGAATTACTTTAAGCTGTGGCCATTCTCATATTAAAGGGGGGGTGTAAATTCCTGCCATCGCTTGGGGCGGCAATAAAATAATTTAGAAAAAAAAGAATAACAAGGGGGGTTAACGTGAAAAGAAGGGGTTTGCTGGGATTGCTGAGTGTGTTGTTAGCCGTAGCTCTGCTGGCCGGCGGGTGCGGCGGTGGCACCCCCGAAGGGGAAGGGCCGATCGTTATCGGTGGTATCATTGATCTCACCGGTCCGACCAGTGACGTGGGCATGCCTTTTTACGAAGGGGCGAAAGCCTACGAGGAGTACTTGAACAGTCTGGGAGGGATCAACGGACGGGAGGTTCGGCTGGACTTCATTGACTACGCCTACAACATAGAGCGTGCCAAGGAGGCCTACAACCGCCTGGTGAAACGGACGGGCGTACCCGCCATTCATGGCTGGGGCACCGGGGATACCGACGCGCTGAAGAGCTTTGTGGCGCGAGACCAGATTCCGTATCTGTCCGGTTCTTACGCCGAGTACCTGGTTAACATCGAGGAGGCGCCATACAATTTTGTGGTGCCAGCCACCTACACAGACCAGGCGCGTATCGCCTTGAAGTGGGTGAAGGACAACTGGCCGGAAGACCGGGCGCCCAGAGTGGCCTTTGTGTACAACAACACGCCTTTCGGCACCTCGCACCTGGCGGACGCCAAAGCCTTTGCGGAGGAACTCGGTTTTGAAGTGGTGGAAGACCAGGTGATTGATCTCCGGGCCTTGGACGCTACTACTCAGATGCTGGGTTTGAAAAACAGCCGGGCCGATTTTGCCATCATTCAGGGTACCTCCAACATGGCCGCGACCATCCTCAAGGACGCGCGAAAACTGGGTCTTGATACCCAATTCATCGGCCTGAACTGGGCCTTTGACGAGAAAGTGATCGAATTGGCGGGTGCGGCCGCCGAGGGGTATATCGGTGTTGTGCCGTTTGCCTTCCCGGGGGACGATGTTCCGGGCATGGCCGACATTAAGTCCTATTTGGAGAGCAAAGGTAAGAGCTTGAAGGACATCAACCAGAAGTTCATTCAGGGCTGGGTGTCCGCCAAGATTCTGTTTGAAGGCGTGCGCCGAGCCGGTGACGAACTAACGGGTGTGAATATCCGGCAAGGGCTGGAAAGCCTCCGGGATTTCGATCTTGGCGGGTTGGCCGCGCCGGTGACCTTTACGGCCCAAAGCCACCGGGGCACGGAGTATTCACGGCTCGCCCAGGTGGTAGACGGCGGGGTCACCTACCTCACCGATTGGATCAGCTACAAGTAGTACCGGAGTATTTGACCGCAGTTCCGCGCGGGTGTTTCTAAGACACCCGCGCGGGACGGCCTAGACTGTAACCGCCAAGCGGGAGGGGGACTTAGCATTGCTGGTGCTCAATAACGTGGAGGTCATGTACGACCACGTTATTTTGGTGTTAAAAGGAATGTCCCTGCAGGTTCCCGAGGGCAAGATCGTGACCCTGCTGGGCAGCAACGGGGCGGGGAAAACAACGACCCTGAAGGCCATCTCGGGACTTTTAAAAGCGGAAAACGGCCATGTTACCGACGGGTTTATCGAGTTTAAAGGTGGGCGCATCAACGGCCTTGATCCCGAGGTAATCGTCCGTAAGGGGATTTTTCAGGTGATGGAGGGGCGGCGGGTCTTCGAACACCTCACTGTCGAGGAGAACCTGATCGCCGGTGCTTATACCAGAAGAGACCGTAGAAACCTCCGGGGCGATATCGAGATGGTCTACGGGTATTTTCCGCGCCTCCGCGACCTCAGGCACCGCACGGCCGGCTATCTCTCGGGCGGCGAGCAGCAAATGCTGGCCATCGGGCGGGGCTTGATGGCCCGGCCTGAGTTGATGCTGCTGGACGAGCCCTCTCTCGGCTTGGCGCCGCTACTGGTGCAGGAGATTTTCCGGATTATTAAACAAATCAACCAGGACCAGGGAACAACCATCCTGGTGGTGGAACAAAACGCCAACGTGGCCCTTAGTATCGCCGATTACGGGTACATTATGGAGAACGGGAAGATCGTCCTGGAAGGTACGGTCGATCGGTTAATTGACAACGAAGACGTACAGGAGTTTTATCTGGGCCTGTCTGAGGTGGGCAAGCGCAAGAGCTACCGGGACGTAAAACACTACAAACGGCGGAAGAGGTGGCTATCTTGAGTTCGCTTCACGAGTTCATCCGTGCGGCTTATGAGCAGGCGCCGGCGATACGGGAGAAATTCTTGTCCGCCGGCCTGCAGCCGAGCGACATCCGAACCGTTTCTGATCTCGGCCGGGTTCCGGTTACCCGCAAAGATGAATTGGCTAAACGCCAGCGGTCCAACCTGCCGTTTGGCGGTTTTCTGACGCTGCCGGTGGACAGGCTGCAGCGGATTTTTATTTCTCCTGGTCCGATTTATGATCCGCAGGGTCCGGGAGCCGATTACTGGCGCTGGGGCCAGGCCCTCACCGCTGCCGGTTTTACGCGGGGGGACATCGTGCAGAATACCTTTTCATACCACTTGACGCCGGCGGGGATGATGTTTGACGACGCGCTGCGTCATCTGGGGTGCACGGTGATCCCGGCCGGGGTGGGTAATACCGAGCTTCAGGTGCAAATCCTGCGCGAACTCGGTGTCACCGGCTACGTCGGCGTACCGTCCTTCCTGTATACCCTGCTCCAAAAGTCGCGAGAGCTCGGCTTGTCCCGGCAAGATATCCGGCTATGCAAAGCCTGGGTGGCGGCCGAAAAACTCTCGGAAGACTTGCGGGCCTTGCTTGCCCGGGACTTTGGGGTCGAGGTGTACCAGGGTTACGGCACCGCCGATCTCGGCTGTGTGGCTTTTGAGTGCCCGGAGCGCCGCGGTTTTCACCTGGCGGACGGGGTGATTGTGGAGATCGTGGATCCGGAAAGCGGGCGGAGTTTGGCTGCCGGACAGCCCGGCGAGGTGGTGGTCACGGTGCTGGAGCCTTCTTATCCGCTGCTTCGTTTCGGCACCGGCGATCTGGGGGCGTTGACCGACGTGCCTTGCCCGTGCGGCCGCCCGGGGCCGCGATTGACCGGTATCCTGGGCCGCACCATGGACGGCGTAAAGGTAAAAGGTCTGTTTTTGTATCCCCACCAGATCAGTGATTTTCAGGCCCGGTTTCCGGAAATCAAGCACTGCCAGGCAGTTGTTTCGCAGGAGGACTTTCGAGACGTTTTGACTCTGCGTGTCGAGCCGGTTTTGGGAGTACCGGTGGATGATTTGGCCGCGCGGGTGCAGCGCGAGGCCAAAGAAGTGTTGCGGTTTACCTGCCGGGTCGAGCTGGTACCGCCGGGAACCCTGGCAAACGAAAAACTCTTGATTGATGCCCGCAACTGGGATTAGATCCATGCGCGCGGGGGGGATAAGGCTTGGGCAAGAGAGCTCTGCTGGTGATTGACCTGCTCCATGATTTTATGGCTACCGAGGGCGCCCTTTTCTGCGGCGAAGAAGCCCGGAAGATCATCCCCGTGGTGTGTGCCCGCATCGAGGAGTTCGCCGCTACGGGAGAGCCGATCATCTTTGTGCGGGATGCCCATGCGCCCGATGACCTTGAGTTTCAACGGTTTCCGGTGCACTGTGTGCGTGGAACGCCGGGCGCCGAATTGATCGGCGAGGTCCGCCGCGCGGCCGCGAACGCGTCCCGGGTGATTCACCTGGAGAAAACCAGATACAGTGCTTTTTACGGCACCAACCTGGACGCGGTGCTCCAATCGTTGGCTATCGAAGAGGTGCACGTGGTCGGCGTTTGTACCAATATCTGCGTCCTATATACCGTCGAAGAACTATGCAATCGGGACCTTCCAACGGTGGTTTACCGGGACGGGGTAGCCAGTTTCGACCCGGAAGCACACGCGTGGGCCCTGCAGCAGATGGAAACGGTTCTGGGCGCCAAGATCGAATAGTTTTAAAGTAGTTTTAAAGAGCGGGCCCTTCCGGGCCCTTTGATAATGACCGGGGGTGCATTCCATCATCATTGACTGTCATGTACATCCGGACTTTTCGATCGACGCCGAACCCCACAGCATCGACGCTTATTGCCGACGGGCCCTGGAGATTGGGTTGGCGGGTATATACTTCACCCCCCACCTGGAAGCAGACCCTGAGCGGCGGGACAGAGATGGATTGGTGCGGTTACGCGGGGCACTACACCCGATGGATGACCTGCAATGGCTGGATGAGTACTTCCGTCAGGTCGAAAGGGCGCGCCGGCTTTACGGAGACCGGCTGCTTATCGGCGTGGGCTTGGAGGTTGGCTACGAGTATGGTTGCGAGGAGTGGTTCGCCGCCGTTTTGGCGGCCTATCCCTTTGACTACGTTATTGGTTCGGTTCATTGTCTGGAACACATTGCCATTTCCAGCGCCGCCGAGAGCGCACGTTATTTCCAGGGAAGGGCGGCCCAACAGGTAGCTGCGGACTACTTTGGCAAACTGGCGGCGCTGGTGGATTGTGGCCTCTTCGACTGTGTTGGACATTTGGACCTTTACCGGCGGCACGGATGGCGTTACCTGGGCGAGGCGGTATACAACCTGCACGCGGGCTGGTTGGAACCGATTCTCCTCCGGATGGCGGCCAAAGGGATGGGACTGGAAATCAACTCTTCCAGCATCCGCCTGGGCCACGCGGAGTGTTTACCGGGACTTGACCTCACGCGCCTGGCCCGGGACTGCGGGGTTAGGGTTTTTACCGTGGGGTCCGATGCTCACTGCTTGTCCGATTTGGCGGTGGGACTGAACAGAGCGCAAGCGCAATTGGCTAAACTGAAGCTTGGGGTAGCTACTTTTCAACGCCGGGAGGCTATCACGTTGGACAAACCCCAAAGGTGCCGCTTACAATAAGGCCAGGAGGTCGACGTGTATGGTGGAACGCAATGGACAGGCGGTGAAGCAGTACCGGGAAGGAAACATCACGGCGGCCTTTGGCACCGACCTGTTTATTCACGGCGTTACCTTCATCCCCAGCCTCTTACTGAAATGGTACACCCACATGGGCCTGACCGAGTCGGAAATGATGCTCATTATTCATCTTTTGCGCTTACGCGTAGAGGAAGGAGAACTGTATCCTGCGCCGGAAAGACTCGGGGCCTTGTTGTCCGGCGGATGTTCCCAGGCCGAACGTGATCTGGCTAGCCTCAGACAGAAGGGGATCATCGCCGTGACGCAGTATTTTCACGAAGGAAACAAGACCGTTACCGAAGGTTATGACTTTGAGCCGCTGTTTGAGAAACTGTCGGAGGTCTGGGCACGCGGCAAAGTGCACGAGATCGAGAAAACACAGGCCATCCTTGACGGCACACACGCTGGAGGGCTGGAGGATCAAGAACTGGGACGGCTGTACGAGGAATTCGCCGGGGAGTTTGGTCGGTTGCTTTCGCCGATTGAGGCCGAGCAGGTGTCGCGGTGGTACACCAATTTGGGGCCCACCCTCGTTCGGGAAGCTTTGCGCCGGGCCGTTTTGATCGGCAAACACAACTTCAAATATATCGACAGTATTCTGTTCGAGTGGCACAAGAACAACCTGCGCACCATTCAACAGGTGCAGGAGTACGAACGTAGATTTCAAGAGCGGCGTCGCAGACCGCGGAAAGCGGGAGACACCCAACGCAATCGGGAAAAGGAAAAGGCCCTGATCAAAGAGTTGTACATCAGTTAGATTCCGTCGAAACAGTAACCTTAAGGGAGCGGTGTGCTGTACGGGGGCATTATCTCCAGTCACTGTGTCCGCGCCAAGGAATGAACTTGCTCGCCTCGGGCGGCAAAACTCGCCCGCTCTCGCGGGCAAAAGACACGTCGCCGCTATTCCTCGGGCGGCTTACGTTCTTTGAACAAGCTCCTAATGTGATCTCCGATAATGCCCCGGCGCACACCAGGTGAACGTTTGAATCTAGTTAAGGAGCCTGATAACGTGCCGGTCTGTCCAGTATGCGAGGATCGCGGCATCTATATGGTGGGCGAGGCGGCGGTGCCCTGTCGCTGCATGCGTGAAAAGGCGCTGTTCAACCGGCTGAAAGCGGCCCATCTTACCGGCATGATGCGGCAGCATACCTTTGAACGGTTTAATCTTGAATATTATTCTCGGCAGCTGGCGGAAGACGGCCGGTCATACCGGGAAATCGCGCGGCTGACCCTGGAGGCGGCCAAGGAGTTTGTGGCGCGGGTGCTGGCGGGCCAGCAGACCGACGGACTCTTGCTGACAGGTCCGGTCGGAACCGGGAAAACTTACGTCGCCTGCTGTATTGCCAACCGCCTGCTGGATGAGGGGGTCGAGGTGTTATTTCTGGTGGTGCCGGACTTTCTTGACCGCATCCGGGCCACTTACGACTTGCCCAACCCGGAGTTTACCGAGGTTGACCTAACCGATGCCGCCAAGTCGGCGCCGGTGTTGATTCTGGACGATCTCGGCGCGCACCATTATACCGCCTGGGCCCGTCAGAAGATTTACTCGCTGATTAACCACCGTCTAAATCACCAGCTGCCCGTGGTGGTTACCACCAATATCAGTCTGGAGAGCCTGGCTGAGCACCTGGGGGAACGCACCTCCTCGCGGCTTTTCCAAATATGCCGGCCTTGCCGCCTCTTGACTGATGTGGATATCCGGATTGCCAGACGCCTGGGCCGGGTGGGGGCCGGCTAACCTGGCTGGAGAATTCGGAATCCAGAAGCAGAATGGCGACCAGCGACCAGAATCAGAATGATCCGGTAACCAATTGCCGTTACCCACTTTGGCCGCGGAACAAATGTCCCCAAAAACCGTTGCACACGCCGGACAGTGTTTCCGGTTATTTTTGCCCTTATGATGGTTATAATTAACTGCGCAACATATAAATGGTTGCATAGGGTGATCACGCGCCATGCAGAATACGTTTGCGAAAGGAGGAGGATGTCCAGTAATATCCTTGCGAATCTTAATCTGGCTTTTGGTGTTAGCGCTGAGTGTTGGCCCCGCTACGCCCGCGGCGGCGCACGTCTACTATACGGTAAAAAGCGGGGATACGCTCTACGACATTGCCAAGCAGTTCAGGATTTCGGTCGGGGGAATCAGTGCTGCCAACCGCCTGCGTGGTGACCTGATTGTGCCCAACCAGGTCCTGGTGATCCCGGAACACGTGCTCAAGTATTCCCGGGGGGATATCTGTGAGGATGAGCTCATGCTCTTGGCCCGGATTATCCACGCCGAAGCCCGTGGAGAGTGCTTTACCGGGCAGGTGGCCGTGGGTGCCGTGATCCTGAACCGTTTGGCCAGTCCCGATTTTCCGTCCGACATACGGGAGGTGATTTTTCAGCGCACCGGCGACGTATTTCAGTTTTCGCCGGTGGGTGACGGATCCATACGGCTTTCGCCCGATGAGCGGGCATTGAAAGCCGCCAGGCAGGCACTGCGCGGTGATGACCCTACCCAGGGGGCGCTGTATTTCTACAATCCGGAAACGGCGGATGATCAATGGATCCGCACCTTGCCCGTAATGACCAGAATCGGAAACCACGTTTTTGCCACGCAAATATAGGCGTTACGAACGCCCATTTTTTTTGGGAAAAAAGGACTGGTGCTGCCGGCGGCGAATGTGCTATTAAGGGCCGTATCAGTGCAGGATACTGAATTGTAGTTATATGAAGATAGATTGCGCAGGCAGGTGACCAGTTTGCAAGCATTAACCTCCCTTTTTCGCCCAGCCTCGGTGGCTATCATCGGTGCGTCCGGCAAGCCGGGCAAAATAGGGAACATTATCTTGAAGAACGTCGTCGCGAGCGGCTATCCCGGCCGCGTTTTTCCCATCAATCCGAAAGAAACCGAGATTGAAGGGCTGCCGGCCTATCCGTCGGTTACCCGGGTGCCCGAAGCGGTCGAGGTCGCGGTGATTGCCGTTCCGGCACCGCGAGTTTTGCCCGTGGTGGCCGAGTGCGGTGCAGTCGGGGTCAAACACCTGATTGTGATCAGCGCCGGTTTCAAAGAAACGGGCGCGGAGGGGAACGCGCTGGAGAAGGAACTGGTGTCCACGGCCCGGCGTTACGGTATGCGGGTGGTCGGACCGAACTGCGTAGGGATCATGGATACCCATACCCCGCTTAACGCTTCCTTTGCCGCGGGTTTTCCGAATAAAGGCGAAATCGCCTTCATCTCGCAGAGCGGCGCCATGCTCGTAGCGATTTTGGACTGGAGCCTGTTAAGCGGTCTTGGATTCAGTAAGTTTATTAGTTTGGGGAACAAGGCCGACCTGAATGAGTCTGATTTCATTGAAGCGGCCGCCGATGATCCGGAAACAAAGGTCATCTTAGGCTATATTGAAGACGTGTCGGACGGCGTGCGCTTTCTGGAGGTAGCCACGCGGGCCAGCCGGAACAAACCGATCGTAGTGTTGAAGTCGGGTGTCAGTCAAGCCGGCGCCCAGGCCGCCTCGTCCCATACCGGGGCGCTGGCGGGAAGTGACCTGGCTTACGAGGTGGCCTTCCGGCACGCCGGCGTGATCCGGGTGGAGAGCATGGCGGAACTGTTCGACCTGGCCCTGGCTTTTGCCAAACAGCCCATTCCAAAGGGGAACCGCCTGGCCATCGTGACCAATTCGGGCGGTCCGGGGATTGTGGCTACCGACGCGGCGGAAGAAAAGGGGCTGGCCATTGCCAGATTCGGCAAAAAGACCCTGGATGCCCTGCGGGCGGCGTTACCGCGGGAAGCGAACATTTACAACCCGGTGGACGTTCTGGGAGACGCCCGGGCCGACCGTTTCCGCTTTGCGCTGACCAAGGTACTGGAGGACGAAAACGTGGACGCGGCGGTGGTATTGGTCTGTCCCACGGCCACGGTCGAACCGCGGGATACGGCTAAAACCATTGTCGAGGTGTCCCGGAGCTTTCCGGAGAAGCCCGTTTTCGGCGTGTACATGGGGGGCGAGATTTTGGAGACGGGAGCGCACCTCCTGACCGAGGCCGGGATACCGTGTTATACTTTTCCAGAGGTAGCTGTGAATGCCATGCGTGCCCTGGCCTATTACGGGGAAATGATCGGTGCCCGGACAGATGAACCGCTGCCGGAGTATCAGGATCTAGACCCGGAGCGGGTGCGCGCCGTGTTCGCGGCGGTGCGGGACGATAACCGCCTGGTGTTGCTGGGCAGCGAAGGAGCGGCGGTGTTGGAAGCCTACGGTATACCGGTGGCTCCGACCAAACTGGCCACCAGGGCGGAGGAGGCCGTGGCCATCGCCGAGGAGCTGGGGTACCCGGTTGTGCTGAAGGTGGCTTCCCCGAAAATCGTCCACAAAACGGACATCGGGGGCGTGCGGATGGGCCTGGAAACGCCGGGCGAAGTGATGGCCAGCTTCTGGGCGGTGATGAGTAACGTGCAGCGTGCGTTGCCGCACGTCATTCCGCACGGCATTGACGTCCAGCGCCAGGCACCCCGGGGCACCGAGGTGATTATCGGGGTGACCAGGGATGTGCATTTTGGCCATCTGATCGCTTTCGGTCTGGGTGGCATTTACGTGAACCTGTTGAAAGATGTGTCTTTTCGCCTGGCGCACGGGCTGTCCTTGCGGGAAATCGAAAAGATGATCAGTGAAACCAAGGCCTTTACCCTGTTGCGCGGTTACCGTGGACAAAAACCCGCGGATGTCGGCGCCCTGGTGAACATTATTGCGCGGGTGACCCGGTTGGTAACTGACTTTCCGGAAATCGCGGAAATGGATATTAATCCGGTATTTGCTTATAATGCGGGGGCCCTGGCCCTGGACGTGAAGATAACCATTTCGTGAGGTGGCGAGCGGTGAAAAGCATTTACTTAATCGGTACTCCCGACAGCGGAAAGACGGCGGTGGCGCTCGGACTGGCGCTGAAGCTGCGCCAGGAGGGTTTTAATCCCGGTTATTTCAAGCCGGTGGGGAGCACCGCCGGGGTGCTCGATCAGCGGGATGAAGATGGTGTATTGATGAAGACGGTCCTGGAAATGACGGATGACCTGGATACCATTGTCCCGTTAACTGCAGGGAGCTTTTATGTGTCCGGTCAGCGGGATCCGAAAAAATGTCGTGACCGGGTGCTTGCCTCCTACCAGCAGATCGCCGGCAGGTTTGATCCCGTGATTGTCGACGGACCCAGTTTTCCGTGGGTGATGGCCAGCTTCGGGTTGGACGCTTTCAGCATTGCCAGGGACATCGGGGCCGGCATCCTGTGCACTATGCGGACGAAGAGCGACTTTGATTTTGACGCGGCGTTGTTTTTCAACCATTACGCGCTCTCCAAGGGTTTACCTCTGGTGGGTAACATTTTCAACAACATTCCCCGGCCGATGCTGGCCAAGGCACAGGGGGTTTATGCCCAACTGCTGGAGAGCTTTGGCTACCGGTTGCTAGGGGTTATTCCCAGCCGGCCGGAGATTCATGCCCCCACCGTGGCCGAATATTACGACGTGCTTGGAGGCGAGATTCTAACCGGAGAAGACAAACTTGACCTTTTGGTGGAAGACGTCCTAATCGGGGCGATGACGATCGAAAGCGCATTGGGCACCTTGCGGCGCGCTTTGAATAAGGCGGTGATTATTGGTGGTGACCGCTCCGACTATGCCCTGGCGGCGTTGGAAACCAGCACGTCGGTGCTGATCCTGACCGGGGGGCTCTACCCGCACATCAACGTGATTACTAGGGCCAAGGAAAAAGGGGTGCCGGTGATCCTGGTGCATTACGATACCGTGACCACCATTGAACAAATCTCCAAGGTGGCCCGCCGTATCCGTCCCGGGGACCAGAAAGCGATCGCCCTGGCTCTGGAGAATGTGGAACGTTACTGTGATTGGCCGGCGATCCTGGAGAGCTTGAAGACCTGACCACGCATTTCACAACAGATGTACAACAATCCCGCCCTCGAAAATGGGTGGGATTTTTTGTTTGACCTTCCGGTATATTGGGAACTCCCGTTCATATATATATAGTGTTAAGTCTGGCTATGGAAAATATTTCTTCCCATGCGGATTGTCCCGGGGGGGATGCGTTAGGCTTTCGATAAACCATGCTTTTGGCGGGGACCCGGAGTGCCTTGAAAATAATAAGGAGGGAAGGCAGGTTGATGGAACGGATAGATATTTTTCGTGATATTGCCGAACGTACTGGAGGCGACATCTACATCGGTGTGGTCGGGGGGGTGCGCACGGGGAAATCGACTTTCATCAAGCGGTTTATGGAACTGTTGGTGATACCGAATATCAAAGACGTTTACGATAAGGAACGCGCCCGTGACGAGATGCCGCAGAGCGGGGCCGGGCGGACTATAATGACTACCGAACCGAAGTTTGTGCCCAACGAGGCGGTGGAGATCCAGGTCGGACAAATCAAACTTCGCGTGCGGTTGGTTGACAACGTCGGCTACCGGGTGGAAGGCGCTCTGGGTTACGAGGAAGATGAAGAGCCCAGAATGGTTACCACCCCATGGTTTGACGAGCCGATCCCGTTCATAGAAGCCGCCGAAATAGGCACCCGCAAGGTAATCACCGACCACTCGACGATCGGGGTGGTGATGGCCACCGACGGCAGTATAACCGATATCCCACGGGATAATTATGTCGAGGCTGAGGAACGGGTCATTGAGGAACTGAAGCAACTTAACAAGCCCTTTTTGGTTGTACTGAACACGACCAAACCCCATGCGCTGGACACCCAGCACCTGGCCGGGGAACTGCAAGAAAAGTATAATGTTCCGGTATTGCCATTGGACTGCCTGGAAATGAGTCAGGGCGATGTGGTCAACATCCTGGAGGAGATGCTGTATGAGTTTCCGGTAACCGAGGTGAACATTGAGATCCCGCGGTGGGTTGATGAACTCGAACCGACCCACTGGCTGCGGGAGAAATTTGAGGCGGCTGTAAACGATGCCCTGCGCAGCGTGCAGCGGGTACGGGACGTCCGCGGGGTGACCGAAAAACTGGCCGAGCACGACTTCGTGCGGGAAACGTCCCTGGCGGAACTGAACATGGGCACCGGCTGGGCCCGGATCGTGGTTGAAGCCCCGCAAAACCTGTTCTACGAAGTGGTGAGCGAGGCCAGCGGTTTTGAGGTACGCGGTGACCACGATATCTTCCGGTTGATGAAGGATCTCGCCGTGGCCAAGCGGGAATACGACAAGGTGGCCGCTGCCCTGCACGAGGTGCGGGAGACCGGCTACGGTGTGGTGACCCCTCGCCTGGACGAGATGAACCTGGAAGAGCCGGAACTGATTCGCCAGGGGAACCGTTTTGGGGTTCGACTGCGGGCCAGCGCTCCGTCCCTGCATGTCATCCGGGCGGACATCACCACCGAGATAACACCGATCATCGGTACCGAAAAGCAGTGCGAAGAATTGGTACGCTTCATTCTGAACGAATTTGAAGACGACCCCAAGAAAATCTGGGAGTCGGAAATTTTCGGCAAGTCCTTGCACGATTTGGTCCGGGAGGGTATTCAGAACAAGCTGCACCGTATGCCGGACAATGCCCAAGCCAAACTCCAGGAAACGCTGCAGAGAATCGTCAATGATGGAAGCGGGGGCCTCATTTGTATCATCATCTAAATCCAAACCCGCGAGCCGCCGGCAAACAAGAAACCCTTCTCGTTACCGAGAAGGGTTTCTATTATTAAGAGCCCGTAATGGCCTGCGCGCCAGCCACCACAGATTTTTGCACAGCCCGCGACCACCTTTCGGCGGCCACGGACCATTTTGAAACCTGTGATGACTTTTGCTCGATTAAAGCGTCTGCCTTGAGAGCTACTGGCGATCTCTCGACCACCAGTAACCCGAACTCAGTAAATTGAGTTAACTGGGCAGGCACCTTAATCTTAGCCTCGGACAGGGAGTTTCTCTTATGACCCGGATGCAGTCCTTGGGACTGTATCCGAGCGCGTCGAAAAACCACCTGCCCTTACCTCCGGCCGCTACCGGACCCTTTGGGACCCAATAGCGACTTTTGGTTCGACTACCACCGAGCCTTAGAGACCCGGTGATAGTCTAAAGGCTCGGCCATTACGAACTCTTGACGATAGTATAACCATTCCGGCCCGGATTATCAGAGAATCTAATATCTCTATATCTTCCAACGCCGCGATAACTATTTAGTTTAGTTATTAATGAACGCAAAACTGTGCATACTATATGCAAAACAACGTGATAGGAGGCGAATGGCAAATGATCAACTCATCGGCTTCACTGACCGAGTACTTTCTGCAGGTGGACCACCGGTTGCCCCCGGAAGCCACCAGGGTCCTGCGCGCCTTGGGAGAACACGGGCGGATGAACAAGGAGGAGCTGTCCTTGACCTCGCGGGTCAAAAGGGCCGTACTGGACCACATTATTATGCAGCTGTACGCCCTGGGGTTGGTGGACGTTACGGCGGAGGGCAAGAGCAAAATTTGCAGCCTGACCAAACTAGGTTGGGAATTCATCGACCTCAAAGAAGAACAACTACTGATGTAAACATGGCGAGAAGACCGGGAACTTGGTTGCGCGGGCCTTTGGCCCGCTTCACCTTGTAAATGGGCGTCTGAAAAACTATAATTCTGCCTAAGAGATCATTTTTCGGAAGGGACGTCCGTTACGATCGAGTGGTTGGTAACCGAGCGTGAGCCGATACTTACCCGCCTGCTGGCCCGCGAATGCGGCTTATCCGAACTGACGGCGCAGTTGTTGGTCAACCGGGGTATTTATACCGTGGAGGAAGCGCTCCTGTTTCTGAACGGTGGCCCTGGTGATCTTTGGTCCCCGTATCGGTTGCGGGATATGGACCGGGCGACCGCCCGGATTCGCGCCGCGCTGGGGAACGGCGAAAAAATTTTGGTTTATGGGGACTACGATGTGGACGGGATGACCGCCGTCGCGCTGCTGGTTGGGGCGCTTCGCGCCCTGGGTGGACGGGTGATTTACCACGTCCCGGACCGGGAAGACGGGTATGGTCTGCACGTGCCGGTGCTGGAGCAGGCGGCGGCCGACGGTGTCGGACTGGTGGTGACGGTGGATTGCGGGATCACCGCGGTCGCTGAAGTAGAGCACGCCCGTGCTCTGGGTCTGGACGTGGTGGTCACCGATCACCACGAACCTCAGGGGGACTTACCTCCAGGACCGGTTCTCAATCCCAAACGGCGGGACTGCCCGTATCCTTACAAGAACCTGGCCGGGGTCGGGGTGGCCTTGAAGCTGGCGCAGGCCTTGTTGGGGGAAACACCACCCACGTTCCTGGCCTTGGCTTGTCTCGGCACCGTGGCCGACGTGATGCCGCTTACGGGGGAAAACCGGATTTTGGTGCGGCACGGCCTGCCGCTCTTACCGAACCACCCCGGCTTGACCGTCCTGCTCGGGAGCCGTGCTGCGGCTGGGGATCTCAGCATCCGGGACGTAGTCTTCGGCATCGCCCCGGCGCTCAACGCGCCCGGGCGTCTCGGGCGGGCCGAACTTGGGGTAGAACTCTTGCTGGCGCAAGACCCAGAAACGGCCCGTGTACTGGCGGCGGAACTGACCGCTCTGAATGAGCAACGCAAGTACCTGGAAGAAAAAGTGTTGGCCGAGGCTTTGGCCGAACTCGGCGGAATGTCCGCGCTGCCCGAGGTGGTGGTGATCGCCGGCGAAGGGTGGAGCCCGGGCGTGGTGGGGATCGTGGCCTCCCGCCTGGCGGGCCGGCTGGAACGGCCGGTGGCCTTGATCGCGGTCGAGGGCGATGAGGGCCGTGGTTCGGCGCGCAGCCCCGCCCACTTTGACCTGGTCGCGGCGCTTGGCACCTGCCGAGGATTATTGACGCGTTTCGGCGGGCATCGCCAGGCCGCCGGCTTTACCCTGCCGGCGGCGGCGATTCCTCGTTTTGTCGAGGCCATTAACGATTATGCACGTTCCTTACCGGACCGCGATCCGGTACGGGAAGCGAAGATCGATGCCGTGGTCAATCTGGAGGATCTTTCGGCGAGCCTCTTGCGCGAAATCGAGTCGCTGGAGCCGTGGGGTGTGGGGAACGAACCGCCTTTACTGGCGGCTACCGGGTTGCGGACGGTCCACTGCCGGGAGGTTGGCCGGAACGGGGAACATCTGAAGCTCAGCTTTCGCCAGGGGAAAACGCTGATCGGCGGTATCGGGTTTAATCTGGCCGGGGCCCGCGCCGGCATAGAAAGCAGTCCCTATGTAGACCTGGTTTTCATGCCGTATTTGAACCGGTGGAATGGGCGGGAGATGCCCGAAGTGAAGGTGGTGGACTGGAAACCGGGAACAAACGGTGGTCCGGCGGCGGAGACGGCGGCTGCTCTGGGTGATGTTGTCCCGGACCAAGAACCGGAGGATCCTTGCCTCTTACCCCCGGCGCTGGCCCGGGCTTTAAGAGCAGAGCCCCCGGAAGAACCAAGGGGTGGGAAGCGCTGCCGAAGGGTGTATGACCTGCGGTACATCCCTTTCGGTGTGGTTGTGACGCGCCATTTCTTGCAGGATGGAGAGCCCACCCTGGTGGCGGTGCCCAATCCGGAGATGGTGTCCGAGATGGCGGCAGCGTTGCGGCTTGCCTTGCCGGAGTGCCGCGTGGTGTGGCTAACCCCCGGTGCGGGGCCCCGGGAACGCGAGGCGGTGCTGGCGCAATTCGGCGCCGGCGCGGCGGACATTCTGGTTGGCGTGCCTCCGGACGGGTGCGGCTTGCGCCCGGCCCGGGTGGTAGTCTTCGGTTTAATGTACGACTGGTCCGACTGGAAGGCCCTGGCGCATTGCGGGGCCGAATTGGTGCTGGCCTTTTCCCGATACAGCCGTGAACGAAACCGGCGGCACCTGCGCAGTCTGGCGCCGAGCCGCAATTGCCTGCTACAGTTGTTCCGGTTGCTCGGTGTCTCGGGCCCGGCGGTTAGCGACCCCCAGGCACTGGTGGATGGAATGCGCCGCCGCGGTCATCCCTACTTTACGGCGACCACACTGGAGGTTGGTCTGGCGATCCTGGAGGAACTGGGTCTGGTGGTAAGGCGGGATGACCGGGTGGAACGGTCGCCGGTGAACGGGAGAAAACGATTGCGCGAGTCGCCGACTTTTCGGCGGGTGCATAAAATCAAACGTAAAGCCTGGCAATGTCAGCAGTTTTTGCTCCGTGCTTCCCGTGCCGACCTGGCCCGCCTTTTTGAATGTGATATAATTCTGATGGGTGATGATGCGCATGGCTATTGAACCGCTCGTGGCCAGGATACAGCAGTACAATCCACACTGTGATATAGGCTTCCTGCGCCGGGCGTACGATTTTGCCTGCGAGGCACACAAGGACCAGAAGCGCATTTCGGGGGAGGACTTCATTGTTCATCCCCTGGAGGTGGCCCGGATTTTGGCCGAACTGGAACTCGACCTGCAGAGCGTGGTGGGGGGGCTTTTGCATGATACCATGGAAGACGCCGGCATTGATCTGCAAGTGATCCGGAATGAGTTCGGGGACGAGGTAGCCCTCCTGGTCGACGGCGTAACCAAGCTCCGCCGTCTGTCCTATCGTTCCAAGGAAGAACAGCAGGCGGAAAACCTGCGGAAGATGTTCCTGGCCATGGCCAAGGACGTGCGGGTGATCCTGATCAAACTGGCCGACCGGTTGCATAACCTGCGCACCCTCCAGTACCATTCGGTCGCCAAGCAGCGGGAGATTGCCCAGGAAACCCTCGAAATCTTCGCACCCCTGGCGCATCGTCTGGGCATTTACCGGATTAAGTGGGAACTCGAAGACATTGCTTTTCGGCACCGCGAACCGGAAAAATACTACGAACTGGTGCAGCGGCTGTGTTCCAGCCGGAGTGCCCGTGAGGAGTATATCCGCGGCGTGATCGATCTTTTGCGGGACAAACTGGCCGCCATGGGCATCGTGGCCGATATCCAGGGACGGCCCAAGCATCTTTACAGTATCTATCAGAAAATGGTGGCCCAGCAGAAGGACCTCAGTGAAATATTTGATATTCTGGGGATCAGGGTTTTAGTGGATTCGGTGAAGGACTGCTACGCGACGCTGGGTGTAGTACACACCCTTTGGAAGCCGGTGCCGGGGCGGTTTAAGGATTTCATCGCGATGCCGAAGTCCAATATGTACCAATCGCTGCACACTTCGGTCATCGGGCCGGAGGGAGAGATCTTAGAGATCCAGATCCGCACCTGGGATATGCACCGCACGGCCGAATACGGGATCGCCGCCCACTGGCGCTACAAGTCCGGGGCGCGGGAAGATCCCGCTTACGACGAAAAGCTGGCTTGGCTGCGGCAGATTCTGGAGTGGCAGCACGAGTTGCGGGATGCCCGGGAGTTTATGGAAACGCTCAAGATTGACCTTTTCACCGACACGGTTTACGTGTTTACCCCCATGGGCGACGTGATGGAGTTGCCCGCCGGGGCCGTACCGCTGGATTTTGCCTACCGGATCCACACCGATCTTGGTCACCGTTGTATCGGGGCGCGCGTGAACGGAAAGCTGGTGCCATTGAATTACCAACTGGCCACCGGTGATATTGTGGACATCATTAAGGGGAAACACCCCAGTCCCAGCCGGGATTGGCTGAATCTAGTTAAGACCTCCCAGGCCAAGACCAAGATCCGGCAGTGGTTCAAACGCGAACAGCGGGAGGAAAACGTCAGCCGCGGTCGGGAGGCGCTGGAGCGCGAAGCACGCAAACAGGGGTTGGAATTGGAGCTTGTACGCGGCGAGAAGCTGCTGGAGCTGGGCAAGCGGTATACGTTGCACACGATCGAGGATATTTACGCCGCGGTGGCCCTGGGCGTGGTGGCGGCTTCGGCGCTGG
Organism: Firmicutes bacterium UBA3572; assembly: GCA_002375985.1. Lineage (GTDB taxonomy): Bacteria > Bacillota > Desulfotomaculia > Desulfotomaculales > Desulforudaceae > Desulfopertinax. The sequence continues at coordinate 57,626 of DFNH01000001.1, forward strand.
TGGCCAAGTTAAAGAAACAGGAACGGGAGGCGCGCCAGGAAGAAGCGGTCCCGGAGCCGTTGGTGGAGCAGCAGCGTTGGTCCAAAAGCCCGCGGGGGATCCGCGTTTTGGGGATCGACAACCTGCTGGTGCGCCTGGCCCACTGCTGTAATCCGGTGCCCGGAGATAGGATCGTCGGTTACATCACCCGGGGGCGCGGCGTCTCGGTACACCGTGAGGATTGCCGGAATATCAAGCTGTGGCGGGAAAGAGAACAGGAACGGCTGGTCAAGGTGGCTTGGGACCGGCGATTTGACGCTTCGTTTCAGATCCGGATGGAGATCACCGGAATGGACCGGGCGGGCCTGCTGCGAGATGTAATGAACGTGCTCAGTGAGATGAAAATCAGTGCGAGCTGGGTCACGGCCCGGGGGAAGAAAAGCAAGATGGCCACCATCGACCTAACCATTGAGATCCGTAACCTGGAACAGTTGAATTACCTACAGCAAAAACTGAAAAAAGTGCGCGACGTATACGAAGTAAGGCGGGTGGTTTGAGGCGTGCGTGCGGTAGTTCAGCGGGTGATCCGCGGGGCGGTGCGGGTGGGCGGAGAAACGGTAGGGGAGATTGATCAAGGCTTAGTCGTGCTCCTGGGTGTGGGCCGGGATGATACGCCGGAGGATGCCGCCTACCTGGCCGAAAAGATTGTTCACCTCCGGGTTTTTGCGGACGATGAAGGCAAATTGAACCGGTCGGTTCTCGAAGTCGGCGGCAAGGTATTGCTGGTGTCGCAGTTCACCCTGTACGGAGACTGTCGCCGGGGCCGCCGTCCCGGTTTTTCTGCGGCTGCGGCGCCGGAGCGGGCGCAGTTTTTGTACGGGGAGGTGGCGCGCCGGCTGGCGGCCTTGGGGGTTGAGGTAGCCGAGGGTCAGTTCCGGGAACACATGCAAGTGGAAATTGTCAACGACGGGCCGGTAACCCTGCTGCTGGACTCGCACAAAACCTTTTAACGAGGAGACAACGATGAAGGAATTGATTTTGGAAACGCTGGTCGTGGGGCCGCTGGAAACCAACTGCTACTTGCTTGGCTGTCCCCAGACCCGGGAGGCACTGGTGATCGATCCCGGCGCGGAAGCCGGGCTCATCCGGGATGCTTTGCACAGACAAAAGTTGCGGCCGGTCAAAATAGTGCTTACCCATGCGCACGCCGACCACATCGGTGCGTGTGCGGAACTAAAGGAAAACACCGGTGCCGAACTCTTGGTGCACCGCGAGGACGCCCCGTTGTTAACTGATCCGCACCTAAACTTGACTGCCTACCTTGGACCGGCGCGGTCGTTCCCTCCACCGGACCGGGTGTTGGCCGACGGAGATGAGGTGGAAGTGGGCAAGGGTATCCGGCTCCAGGTACTGCACACTCCGGGACACACCCGGGGCAGCATCTGTCTTTTTGGCGCGGGCCTCCTATTCAGCGGGGACACCCTGTTTGCCGGGGCCGTGGGGCGTACCGATTTCCCGGGAGGCAGCATGAAGGAACTTGTGACTTCCCTCAAGGAGCGGTTGCTACCGCTTCCCGACGCGGTGCGGGTCTACCCGGGACATGGTCCGGCCAGTACGATGGGCGTGGAAAAACGTGACAACCCTTACCTGACCACCGATTGGTAGCCGGCGTTTGCGGTGACAAGCGAGGTGAAAGGAAGGTGTCTTACGCCGAGCCTGAAAAACGTCAATTTACGGTAGTGGTGACCAGTGACGGGGAGTTCTTTGTAGCTACCTGTGAAGAACTCGGGGTTGCGGCGCAGGGCGGTACGCGTGAGGAAACGCTGGCCAACCTGCGCGAAGCGATCGCGCTTTACCTTGACGACGAACCTATTGTGCTGCCGCGCAAGGTGATCAAAGCGCTGGTGCGGGCCGGGTACTACGGGGTGAATAAGCGCGGGCGGCATATCAAGTTTCGGCGGTACGGTGAACGGCCGGACACATTGGTGCTGCCGAATGCGGAACGCTTGGCCGGTCCGTTTCTGGAGTTGATCTTAGCGCGAACAGGTCTCTCTTTACAGGAACTCCAGGAGCTAGATCAGGGAGCCAAGTCTTGACAGGCGCCGCGTGCCTGACGTAAAATCTCGAAAGATGTTTGCGTACTGATAGGAGGACGGCTACAGGTAAAGGGTGAGGACGTAGCGTTGGGAATGCGGCTTCGCCGCATTCTTCCTCATGTTTAGTTATGGTTTTTATTCGAGAGTGAGGGTGGTGGCTTTTGCAGATAGCCAGACCGCGCGGGACAAGGGACATTTTGCCCGAAGAGGCCCTGAGGTGGCGGCAGATAGAGGACCTTATTCACCATCTTTGTCGTCTGTATGGTTACGGCGAAATACGTACGCCCGTTTTTGAGGCTACCGAGTTGTTTCTGCGCGGGGTGGGCGAGGCCACCGATATCGTTGAAAAAGAAATGTACACCTTCCAAAGCAAGGGCCAACGGGGGCGCAGCCTGACCCTCAGACCAGAAGGCACGGCGCCGGTGGCCAGAGCTTATCTGGAGAACAACCTGCACGCCAGGCCACAGCCGGTAAAGCTTTATTATTTTGGTCCCATGTTTCGTTACGACCGGCCGCAGGCCGGGCGCTACCGCCAGTTTCACCAATTCGGGGCCGAAGTTCTGGGCACCGATCATCCGGCGGCCGATGCCGAGGTCATCGCCCTGGCCATGGCTTTTTTTAAAGCGTTGGGCCTGGATGGGCTCCAACTGCAACTGAACAGCATAGGTTGTCCCTTGTGCCGTCCCGTGATGCGGGAAAAGCTGGTGGAGTACTTTAGCGTCCGCGTCGCGGAATGTTGCCCGGATTGCCGCCAGCGTTTCTCCAGAAACCCGTTGCGCCTGCTGGACTGTAAGGAAAAGGTTTGCCGGGAGGTCGGAAGTCAGGCCCCCAACCCGGTGGACTGCCTTTGCCCCGGGTGCGGAGAGCATTTCCGGCAAGTGCGCCGCTACCTGGACCTGATGCGCCTGCCTTATACCCTAAACCCACGCCTAGTGCGCGGGTTGGACTACTACACCAAGACGGCTTTTGAAATCATCGTCCCCGGGGCCGGCGCCCAGGATGCCGTCGGCGGCGGTGGCCGTTACGATGGTCTAATGCAAGCCATCGGCGGCCGGGCGGTGCCGGGGGTGGGCTTTGCTTTGGGGTTGGAACGAACCCTGCGGCTGATGGAAAAGCAGTCCGCGTCCCCGGAGGTGCCCGGGCCGACCGTGTTTGTGGCTTCGGCGGGTGAGACCCAGGACGTGGTGACCAAGCTGGTGGGCGACCTGCGGGCGGCGGGGTTGGCCGCGGACCGCGACTACATGGGACGAGGCCTCCGGGCGCAGATGAGATACGCCCAGAAACTCAAGGCCGCCTACGTGCTCCTCGCGGGCGAGGAAGAACTACAGCGCGGCCGGGTTATCTTAAGAGATATGCAAACGGGTGAACAAAAAGAAATACGTTTAGAAGACGCCGTAAACGTGTTGCGAGCAGTCGCCGGCAAATAGTGGGGGTGTTGGGGCCGTGGAATTAGAGTCGATGCAAGGACTGAAGCGTACGCACCAGTGTGGCAGTTTGTCCCGGAAAGAGGCGGGGTCTGCCGTTGTGCTCACCGGCTGGGTTGCCCGCCGGCGGGATCACGGAGGCCTTATCTTCGTTGATCTTAGGGACCGGTCTGGAATCGTCCAGGTGGTTTTCAGCCCGGATGATCAGGACGCTTTTGCCAAGGCCGAAAGCCTGCGCAGCGAGTACGTGGTAGCCGTGGCCGGAACGGTCCGGGTGCGGCCGGAAGGCACGGAAAACCCGAAACTGGCCACCGGGGACGTTGAAGTTGTGGCCCGGGAAGTCCGGATCCTGAACCGGGCCCGGACGCCCGTTTTTTACATTGAGGACGGCATCGAGGTGGATGAGAACCTGCGCCTGCGTTACCGGTACCTCGACCTGCGTCGCCCAGAAATGCAGGCGGCGCTTGCCTTTAGACACCGGGCGGCCAAGGTGGTGCGGGACTTTTTGGACAGCCGGGGCTTCTGGGAGATAGAAACTCCCTTCTTGACCCGGAGCACGCCGGAAGGGGCGCGGGATTTTCTGGTGCCCAGCCGGTTGAATCCCGGCAAGTTTTATGCCCTGCCCCAGTCACCGCAGCTTTTTAAACAACTCCTCATGGTCTCCGGCGTGGAACGTTACTTCCAGGTGGTGCGCTGCTTCCGTGACGAGGACCTGCGGGCCGACCGGCAGCCGGAGTTCACCCAGATCGACTTGGAGATGTCTTTCGTGGACAGCGAAGACGTGATGATGCTGATCGAGGAACTGATGGCGGCCGTATGCTGCCAGGCGGCGGGGGTGGAGATCGAAACTCCGTTTCCCAGGCTCACCTACCGCGAAGCGTTGGACCGGTTCGGCACGGACAAGCCGGATCTGCGGTACGGGCTGGAGTTGCGCGATGTGTCCGATGTGGCTGCCGGTTGCGCGTTCAAGGTGTTCCAGGCGGCTGTGGCGGCCGGTGGCCAGGTTCGGGGTATCCGGGTGCCGGGCTGTGCCGGTTACAGCCGCAAGGACCTGGACGAGTTGACCCAATATGCAGTCCGGCACGGGGCGAAAGGTTTGGCCTATTTCCTGTACACCGAAAATGGGCTCAAATCGCCGATTGCCAAGTTTTTCTCCGCGGGGGAACTGGAGATCCTGATTCAGCGTCTGGAGGCGGCACCGGGAGACCTGTTGTTGTTTGTCGCCGATACCCCGGAGGTGGTGGCCACCGCGCTTTCGGCCTTGCGGCGGGAGATGGCGGCACGGCTGGGTCTTGTGGATCAGTCGCGGTTGGCTTTCGTCTGGGTGCATGATTTTCCCTTGTTGGAGTACGATGATGCGGAAAAACGCTTTGTGGCCGTGCACCATCCGTTTACCGCGCCGGTGGATGAAGACCTGGAGCTTTTGCGGTCCGCGCCGGAAAAGGTACGGGCCAGAGCCTACGATCTGGTACTAAACGGGGTGGAAATCGGCGGGGGCAGTATTAGAATACACCGCCGGGACATCCAGGAACTGTTGTTTGCCGTTATTGGCCTGGCACCGGAGGAGGCGCGGGAAAAGTTCGGCTTTTTGCTTGATGCCTTTGAGTACGGTACGCCGCCACACGGCGGTTTTGCCGTGGGCTTTGACCGTCTGGTGATGCTGCTGGCCGGGAAAAAGACCATTCGGGACGTGATGGCCTTTCCGAAGACACAGAGCGGCACCGATCTGTTGACCGGGGCGCCCGGGGCGGTGGCGCCAGCCCAACTGGAGGAACTGGGCGTGCGGGTGGCGGCGAAGAGGTTTGGGAACGGCTTGAAATCCTGAACACGCAACGCTTTTAGCCGATTAACACTTGCGAAAGCCGCAGCGCTGTGCTAGTATTGTTTTAGGCTAGGAGTAACAAAATACGTCTAAACCCTGCTATGCCCGTGACCGACTTGAAGTTCTGAGCCAACAGCGACACCTAGGGAGCCCGGACTCTGGTTGTGGCTCACAGGCCCCCGCGCGGGGAAGTGATAAGCAATCAGGAGGGCACCCACGTTCTGAGAAGGGGTTCAGGAAACTTTGAGAGGTCAACGGCATCGTGGGGTTTAGGTGTTTCCCGCCCGTGTTCGTAAAAGAGCACGGCTTTTTTGTTATTACGGGGCATAATTGGATTATGAGCGGCGTTTTTTGAACTAGCTTCCAATGTGACCCCCGATAATGCTCCGGGTGCATAGTAGAGTTTTGGGAGCGAAGGCCATTAGCCGTGAATTGAAAACGCGGTTTGCGCGGGGGAAGTGCTGGGTGTGCATGGCGGTGGTCACGGCGTTGGTGGTAAAATCTAATATTAAATCTTTGGGAGGTGGGAGGTGTGCGCCGCATCTATCTGGACCACGGGGCTACCACCCCGCTTGACCCGCGGGTGTTGGACGAAATGCTTCCTTATTTGCGCGAAGTATTTGGAAATCCTTCCAGCGCACACGCTTTTGGTCGGGAAGCGCGCGAGGGGGTGGAAAAGGCGCGGATCCGCGTGGCCCGGGCGTTGAATGCCGATCCCCGAGAAATTGTGTTTACCAGCGGCGGTTCGGAAGCCAACTACCTGGCGGTGCGGGGCGCGGCCTACGCCAACCGTGACCGCGGTAACCATATTGTGGCGTCGCGGATTGAACATCATTCGGTGTTGGATACCTGTTTGGACCTGGCGGAGCACGGGTATGAGGTTAGCTGGGTTCCGGTAAACGAGGACGGGATTGTTGATCCCCGGAAAGTGGCCGCCCTCCTGCGCCCGACCACGATCCTCGTGACGGTGATGCTGGCGAACAACGAGGTGGGAACCATCCAGCCGGTCCGGGAGATTGCCGCGTTGGCCCGGGAAAGGGGCGTGTTGTGCCATACCGACGCCGTCCAGGGCTTCGGCAAGATGGCCGTCGATGTTCAGAACCTGGGCGTGGACATGCTTTCGATTTCGGCGCATAAGATTTACGGCCCCAAGGGCGCAGGCGCTCTGTATCTGCGGGCGGGCACACGCTGGCAGCCGTTAAACCACGGCGGGGGCCAGGAGGCGAGGCGGCGTCCGGGTACCGAGAACGTGCCCGGGATAGTCGGGTTGGGAGCGGCGGCGGCATTGGCCGTCGCGGAACTGGAGCACGAGACGGCACAGGTCCGGGTCTTGCGGGACCGGCTGGTTAGCGAGGTTTTGAGGCGCATTCCGGGGGCGCGTTTGAGCGGGCACCCGGTCCGCCGGGTGCCCCACAATGCCCACTTCTGCTTCGAGGGCGTGGCCGGCGGCGCGCTCTTGGCCGGCTTGGATGCCGCGGGCGTGGCCGTTTCGGCGGCATCGGCGTGCGCCGCCGGTTCCGGAACGCCGTCCCACGTACTGCAGGCCATGGGTTTTGCGGACGAGTTGGCCGCGGGCGCGTTACGGGTGACCCTGGGCCGGGGGAACACCGCCGCCGACGTGGATCTATTCGTGGAGACTCTGGAGCGGTTGGTCGAAAAGGCACGTCAAAAGGCTCCCTCTTCCGGCCGAAACTGACGCCAGACCGTAACAAATCTTCCTGCCGCCAGTATTGCGCTACTTCGGTTAGCGAGGAAAAAGCCGGGCATAATACGAATAAGGACGACCTGGGCAGGGAGGTATGGCGGTGCATTGTCCAATTTGTCACGGGAAGGCGACCGGCAAAGTGGGGGCGGAGCAGTATTATTGCTGGGACTGCTGCGTGGAATACCGGATAGATAAGGAAGGCGTACGTATCTTCGAGGTGAACGAGGACGGCGGCCTGGTTCCCTTCGATCCCAACAACGACCTGGTTTACTAGAACAAAAGGGCCCACAATTAAAAAAGGGGCCAGGCATGTTTTGTGGATAAACCGCGAGATATCCACAACGCGGCTGGCCCCCGGTGCCAAGGTTCTATCGCCGTACCGGCTATAGGGGCGTCAGTTTAACGTGACCGCGGACGGCCAGTTGTGTCCCGATTACGGCCAGCGCGCCGTACACACCCTCGATGGAAAGGGCGAAGTCCACCGCTGCCGTAAGGTCTTCCGGGGACTGGACCCGGTTGGCGGCAGCGGTGGCCACCGCATCCGCCAGGGTAGCAGTCCGGGCCAGAATGGTCACGGCGTCGGCCTTTCCGTAACTCAGGGAATGTCCCAGTGTGCCCGAGGACGTGCAAATTCCGAGTGGGGTCATCTCCGGGGATATCACCAGGCCTACCCGGTTGCTAAAGGGTGAAGGGCCGGCAAAAACGCCGATTGTCCTCTGTCTGTTGGATTTGATGAACAAATCACCGCCGTTTTCCACCAATACATCGCGGGAATAGCGGATCAAGAACCGTCCGGTGTATTCGGCGAATGCCCCGGCCACGGCGGCCATAGGGCCCACGCCGGCGGCGTCGGCCGCCGCAGTCATGTCGCGGGCGATCTGCGGTGCTGTCGCCGCCACCGGATAGGGGGTGAGCGCCCGAAGAAAACCAGGATCCTCGGCGATATAGTCCTCCAATTCCTGACGCAGGGTGCGGACGAACCGGTTGGCCCGGTCGGCCAACTCAGGGGTAAGGCGGTTACGCCGGATGCCGATGAAAAGGTCGGTTTCGCGAACCACCACCTGAAAGTGGGCCAGGTCTTCCTGGCGGAACAGCCGGCGGTAAGTCCTTTCCACTAGGAAATGACCTCCAGTCGCACGTGCTGGCTAGAACTTGACCTCCATGGCCCGCACCGGACAGGCGCGGGTGCACAGCTGGCAGACGATGCACTTTTCGCCGTCGAACTGGACGATCATCGACGGACGATCGATAAACAGTGCTTGAGACGGACAGATGGCGGTGCAGGCACCGCAGCTGATGCACTGCTCCTCGTTCCGGACGATCTCCTCGCTGAGCGGTTGGACGTTGACGCCCCGTTCCTGGAGAAAGGCGAGACCGGCGTCAAACTTGTCGCCGCTGAGCTCCACAATCATGGTCCCTTGCTTGTGCGGGTTGATGTTCGCCTTAAGGATGTTTACCATCAGGTCAAAATCTTTTACCAGGTAATAAATTATGGGCTTATCAGCCACATCGGCCGGAAAACGCAGAACCACCTTTTTCGGGGTCACCGTCATCACTCCTTCGGTCCTTTGATTTCAAGTGCTTTGCCCGTCAGGCCGGCGTCAGGGGACGGCAGTAACTGGACGGGCTCGGTCAGCGTAAACTTGCCGCTTAGGAGCCAGTCTTTGAGCAGGTGGGCGATCTCCCGGGCCTTGCTGTAGCTGGACAGGGGTGCGGTGGGCACGTCCCGGCCGTTGACCTTAATGGTGCCCGACTTTAATTCGGCGTAACTGACTAGGCCCAGGATTTCCGGCCGCCGCTGGGGATAAGCGACGCTGTAATCGACGATCGGAGCATAAAGCTCGGCGTCCGACCGCGCGGCACAGCGCAGTATTTCCTCGTCCAGGATCGGGATCGGTACCCCGATGCCCACCACCAAGGTGGCGCCGTAACCCAGGATACTGGCGCCGACCAGCCAGTCCGGGCTCATCTGCTTGAGGTCACCCAACACGGTGAGCGTACCTCCGGCGGCAAACACCGATCCTTCCGTGGGACCTTCACGTACGGAAGGGCAGTGCTGGGTACCGTTCCACACCACGTAGCCTATACCGCCGCCAAGAAAGATCCGGGTGCCGACGCCGATAGTGCGGAAATATGGATCTTTAAGGAGCGGACTCAGTTGCCCACTGGTTGAATAGTGCGCGTTGCCGAGGCGGGGTTTTAAGACCCCCATGTAGGTGTACAGCGTGCGCTCGCCAAGATTAACCGCGACATTGTAGTTTTGGTAGCAATTGCGCGGGTTAAAAAGTACGGCCTCGTTAAGGTCATCCAGGGTGATGTAGGTTTCTACCTCCTGCCGGGGATAGCAGTCGGTACCATATCCGGTGACCCGAAGCTTAACCGGTTTCCCCGCCACCAGGTCGTGGATAACGTGGCCGCCCCCGTGGCGAAACTCACCGGGGTGGTTGGAGTTTAACGGATCGTTGGCAGGTAAGGCCGTGGCACCCAGGTAGGTGTCGACCGCCGCCAGGCCGCCGTAGGCGGGTACGTCGTTCAACGTGATCTGGTGCCCCTTGATACGCGGCGCGCTATGCCCGAAATTTAGATATACCCCGGAAGAGCACATGGGGGCGAACGTTCCTGTGGTGACCACGTCCACCCGGCGGGCTGTCTCCGCCAGGCCGTGTTCCTGGACCATGGTCGTTACCTCTTCGGCGGTAACGACGACTGCTTTCCCCTCCCGGAGCCGCGCGTTGATTTCTGCGTAGGTTTTGATGCTCATCCGTCACACCTCCAAAATAGTCTTGTGCTCTCCCGGAGAAAAGGAAAGAACCTCTTCTCACGGGGAAAAGAGGTTCAGCTTATACGCCGCTCCTCTTATCTCCCGGGAGAAATATCTCCCGCAGGATTTAGCACCTGGCCGGTGCCGTTTTGGGGCACCAGCTGGTTGCCGGGTTTCATCGGGCCAGTCCCTCCACCGCTCTTGATAAGAGACTAAAAGCACTTTAAAATTATGACCCTAGTCTACAGTAGGCTTGGTAAGGTGTCAAGAAAATTTTTTGCGTCACGGAAAAGGGGCTTCCTGTACAACTGCGTGCTCGGGCGGGAGGGGGATGGGTTCTCGGCAAGGTCTGTGGCGGGAAGGTGTACTTGGCGATCGGGGCGCCGTTCTACCCCGGGTGATGGATGACCCACAGGCCCGACTGTGGTGCGGCTCTGCCTTTCTTGACCATGCTGGCAATTCTTTGTATAATTTAGGAGCGAAACGGCGGGGTTTGCCCCGAACCTATTGTTTTTGGGGGTTGTGTATTCAGATAATGAACAGTAACGAAATCCGGAAGCGTTTTTTGGACTTTTTTGCTGCCAGGGATCATCGGGTTTTACCCAGCGCTTCCCTGGTTCCGGTGAACGACCCCAGCCTGCTTTGGACTTCGGCGGGGATGGTGCCGTTTAAGCCCTACTTTACCGGCACGGCCACCCCTGATTACCCGCGGGTGGCAACCTGCCAGAAGTGCCTGCGCACTCCCGATATTGAAATGGTGGGCCTCACGGCGCGCCATCATACCTTTTTCGAGATGCTCGGCAATTTTTCCTTTGGTGACTACTTTAAGGAAAAGGCGATTCCCTGGGCCTGGGAGTTTGTAACCGCCGAACTGGGGCTGGCGCCGGAGCGCCTTTGGATTTCGGTCTATTTGGAGGATGATGAGGCCTTTGATCACTGGCGCCGTCTGGGGATCCCCGCGGACCGGATCGTACGTCTGGACAAGGATACCAATTTCTGGGAGATCGGGGTCGGCCCCTGCGGCCCCTGTTCGGAGATCTACTATGACCGCGGGCCTGAACACGGTTGCGCGGAGCCGGCTTGCGCCCCGGGTTGCGATTGCGACCGTTACCTGGAAATCTGGAACTTGGTCTTTATCCAGTTTTTCCGCGATGAGGGTGGAAACTATAAGCCGCTCGCCAACAAGGGTATCGATACCGGTATGGGCTTGGAGCGGGTGGCTTCGGTATTGCAGGGCGTGGATACGAACTTTGATACCGATTTGTTTCGGGGGTTAATGGACCACATTGCGAAGGTCCTGGGGGTAAGGTACGGTGAACGTTCGGAAACTGACACCGTGCTGAAAATGATTGCTGACCACGCCAGAGCGATTACCTTTGCCGTGGCGGATGGAGTGTTACCGTCCAATGAGGGGCGGGGTTATGTAATCCGCCGCCTGTTGCGCCGGGCGGTCCGGAAAGCGGTACTGCTAGGACACGAAGAACCGTTTTTGGATCGGGTGGCGGCTGCAGTAGTCGCGCAGATGTCTTCGGCTTACCCCGAGTTGGTGCAGGCGCAGGAAACCGTGCAGAAGGTGGTCCGGTTTGAGGAGGTCCGCTTTCGCCAGAACCTGATGCAGGGTACCGAAATCATCAACCGCATGATTGCCAAGGCGCGTGCGGATGGTCGTGTCGCTTTGGCGGGCGAAGACGCCTTCCAATTGTACGATACCTACGGTTTTCCCCTGGAACTGACCCGGGAGATCTGTGCCGAGCATGGTCTGGCGGTGGACGAACAAGGTTTTAAAGCCGCCATGAAGGTGCAGCAGGAGAAAGCGCGGCAGGCGCGCCAGGAAACCAAGTACATCGGTGAAAGAGAGGCCTATTATCAGAACCTGCGTGATGAGGTTGGTGCCACCAGATTCGTCGGTTACGAGGCGCTCACGTGCACGGCGCGGGTCTTGAGCTTGGTGCAGGACGGTCAGCGGGTGCCTGCGGTAGGAGCCGGGGATGAGGTTGAGATCATACTGGACGTGACACCGTGTTATGCCGAAGCGGGTGGTCAGGTGGGCGACCAAGCCGTGATCACTGGTGCTGAGGCACGCGGTCGGGTGGGCGATACGGTTGCGCCGGTGGTGGGGCTTCACGTGCACCGGGCGGTAGTCGAAGAAGGAATCCTGCACGTGGGTGACCAGGTGCAAATTGCGGTGGACGGACCGAGGCGGCGGGCGATCTGCCGCAACCACACGGCCACGCACCTGTTGCACCGGACCCTGAAAGATGTGTTGGGCAACCACGTAAACCAGGCCGGCTCTTTGGTGGCGCCGGAACGCCTGCGGTTTGACTTTACGCATTTTAAACCGCTTTCGGAGTCCGAGTTGGCCGAACTGGAGGCACGCATTAACCAGGTGGTGTTTGAAAACAGGGAGGTCAATACTTTCTTGACCTCCTTTGAAGAGGCGCGGGAAATGGGTGCTGTGGCTCTCTTTGGTGAAAAATACGGGGCCGAGGTGCGGGTGGTGAAAATCGGTGATGTCAGTCTAGAGCTTTGCGGCGGAACGCACGTGTCGAATACCGCCGAAATCGGCCTCTTCAAAATCACGGCGGAAGCCAGCATCGGAGCCGGAGTGCGGCGCGTGGAGGCCGTTACCGGCAACGCTGCCTTCGATTTCCTCAATACCAAGAGCCGGCAGTTGGACAGGATAGCCAGGTACATCGGCTCTTCGGTGCAGGATGTGCCGGCACGGATCGAGCGAATGGTTGCCGAGTTAAAGGAGACACAGCGGGAGAACGAGCATCTTCGAGACCGGCTGCGGGTGTACGAGGTCAAGAGTCTTTTGGATCAGGTTGGCAAGCACGACGGGATTAATTTGCTTGCCACCAGTGTACGGGCCCGAGACGTGGCCGAGCTAAGAGGCATGGTCGACCTGCTGCGGGACCGCCTGGAACCCTCGGTGATCGTGCTCGGGGCGGTGATGGACGGCAAGGTGAGTTTGGTGGCTTCGGTTTCGCCCGAGTTGGTGCGCCGCGGCTTGCACGCCGGTGCCATTGTGAAAGAGGCGGCCGCGGTGGCCGGCGGTGGCGGGGGTGGGCGACCGGAAATGGCCCAGGCCGGCGGCCGAGATCCGGAAAAACTCAAGGACGCCCTGCGAAAGGCCCGCGAGGTGGTCCTCCGCCAGTTGCGCTAACCCGGGCCATGTTTTTAGGCACCTGGGCAGGAAATAGTTACCGTGATGGAGAAAACAGAAGCCAGCGCGAAGATCCCGTCTAGAGGGGGGGCAGGATGACGAACCGTGATTTTCCCGACCAAACCGTCAGGTTCGAACGGCAAGCGGAAGACATAGATGCCGCTCGGGAAATCCTCCTGGCCGTATACCAAGCCTTGAAGGACAAGGGGTATAACCCCATAAACCAAATGGTTGGCTACCTGATTTCCGGCGATCCCTCCTACATTACCAGCCATCGTAACGCTCGTAACCTCATCAGGCGCTTGGAACGCGACGAGCTGTTAGAAGAACTGCTCAGGCATTATTTGAACAAAAAGGGCCCTACCGGAGGAGGGTAGGGCCGATTAATCTGCGACACGACACGATGGTTTACCGCCAATTAGGACGAACCGGACTTTTGGTTTCCCGGTTGTGTTTTGGGTCGCTTACGATCAGCCCTTTGCAAGCTGATCTTCCGGTACGGGATGCGGCACGGGTGATGCGCTACGCGTTTGAGGCCGGCGTGAACTTCGTGGACACCGCGGAGCTATATCAAAACTACGAACACATCCGTGCGGCCCTTCGTGGACTTGGTGATCGGGTGCTGGTGGCCACCAAGTGCTACGCCTACCGCCGGGAACAGATGGAGAAAAGCCTGCATTATGCCCTACGGGCCCTGGGGCGCGACCATATTGACATTTTCCTACTGCACGAGCAGGAGTCGGCGTTAACCCTGCGTGGGCACCGCGAAGCCCTAGAGTATCTGCTGGCGGCCAAAGAGAAGGGGCTGGTCCGGGCGGTCGGTATTTCTACTCATTTCGTTGCTGGGGTGGAGGCCGCGGCGTCGGACCCGGCCATTGAGGTGATTCATCCGATTATCAATCGCTACGGCCTTGGCATCCGCGACGGGAACGCGGCGGCAATGGTGGCCGCTATTCAGCTTGCCGTGGAAAACGGAAAAGGCGTATACGGGATGAAGGCTTTGGGGGGCGGCCACCTGTTGGACGACCCGGCAACGGCGCTAAGATTTGTCCTTTCCATTCCGGGACTGGCTTCCGTGGCGGTCGGTATGCAGTCCACATTGGAGGTTGATTACAACCTCTGTTTGATCTCTGGACGGCCGGTGCCCGAGGAGCTAGAACGGCGTATCCGTCGTCGACCGCGCCGCCTTCTTATTCAGGATTGGTGTCAGGCTTGCGGTGCATGCGTAAAGTCTTGCTCGGCCGGGGCACTCTATAAGAGGGAGGATGGCCGTGCGGCGGTGCGGCAGGAAGTGTGCACACTTTGCGGTTACTGTGCGGCGGTTTGTCCGGAGTTTGCCATTAAGGTGATATGAATGCGCTGCATGGGACTTGACGTGGGCGACCGCCGTATTGGGGTGGCCCTGAGTGACGAAAGCGGTTTGGTTGCTTTCCCGTTGGCGGTGATCAACCGCTCCTCCGGCGCCGAGGATATGCGCCAAATCGCGGCCCTGGTTGAGGAACACAGGGTAGAGTTGGTGGTTGTTGGCCTACCCCTGACGCTAACGGGTGGAGTTGGTCCGCAGGCGCAGAAAGTGCAGGGATTTTTGGAGCAGCTAAAAAGCGTCCTGACCGTCCCCGTGGTAACGTGGGACGAACGGCTGACCACGGCGGAAGTAGAACGGCTGCTGATCAAAGCGGAGGTGCGGCGGCGCCGGCGGCGCGAGGTGGTCGATAAGCTGGCGGCGGCCGTCCTTCTTGATGCTTATCTCCGTTCCAAATCAGAGCGCGGTACTTGACGTGGGCGATTTCTGCCAATAGAATACTCATAATTTGGTGAAGGAGATGGAGGAATTGAGTATGGCTGACGAGGTTATCACTTTGGTGGACGAAGAAGGCGTTGAACACGATTTTAACGTGCTGGATATTCTTGAGGTGGAGGGAATCGAGTACGCCATCCTGATTCCGCTGGGCGACGAAGAGCAAGGGGACGAAGTGGTCATTTTCAAGTTTGCGGAAGACGAGGAAGGAAACGAAATCCTAGTAGAGATTGAGGACGAGGAATGGGAAAAAGTGGCCGATGCCTGGCAGGACAAGGTTGATAGGGAGCATTAGGGGGAAGTGTGGTGCGGCTGCGCATTCCGGCTTATCTTTACGGAAGTTTGGCAGCATTAGCATTATGCGTGGCGGCGACCTTCCTGGGTATTGCGGCCGTTGAGGGCAGGCCGTCTGTTGTTTCCCCTGGGGTGTCGGTGCACGGGATCGAGCTTGGCGGTATGACCGCCCCGGAATGCCTGGAAACGATCGCAGCGTTGGAAGCCCAGCTTCGCGCCAGCCCGATCACGCTGACTCTGGGAGAGCGGGTCTGGCAGGTTGAGTTGGGAGCGCTGGGGCTCAGGCTGGACGGGGAACTGATCACTGCTCGGGCAATGGAGGCCGGAAATTCCGGCTTTTATTTTTCCCGGGTGTTGGAACGGAGGCGGATCGCCCGCGAGGGGTTGGTTCTACCCCTCGAAGCCCGGTTGGAGGAGGAATGTTTTCGGCAGGTTGTCGGGGAATTGACGGCTGACCTTACCCGGCCGCCCGTGGATGCCAAATACCACATCGGGGAAGACGATACCGTGCGCATCATTCCGCACCAGGACGGTTATCAAGTCGATTTTGACCGGCTGGAGGCCGAGATCCTGGCGCAGCTTGACCAGGGAACAGGTGGTTCGGTGCTAACCGTGCCGTTGATTCACATTGCCCCCAAATACACTACCCGGGATATTGAAGCCATGGGTCTTACGGGTTTGCTGTCCGTGTTCAGCACCGACTACGATCCCAGCGCAGTAAACCGGGCTTACAACATCAGCGTCGCGGCCAGCGCTTTGAACAACCTGTTGGTTGCTCCTGGAGAGACTGTTTCTTTTAACCGGATTGTTGGCCCGCGGAGCAGCGAGGAGGGTTACCGAACGGCACCGGTAATCATTGAGAACGAGCTCCGAGAGGGATTGGGGGGTGGTGTTTGCCAGGTGTCTACCACTCTATACAACGCTGTGCTCCTGGCCGACCTGGAAGTACTGGAGCGCAAAAATCATTCCCTTCCCGTGAGTTACGTACCAGTCGGTCAGGACGCCACGGTGGTCTACGGGGCGATTGATTTACGGTTCCGCAATAACACGGATTCTTACCTTTATATAAAGACGTCTGCGGCCGATGGTCGGATCACGGTGAAAATCTTCGGCAACCACCACAACCATCCGCGGGTGGAGATAAAAAGTGTGGTGATCGAAACGATCGATTACCGTACCATTTACGAAGAGGACGAGAACCTGGAGGCGGGCAAAGAAGTGGTTAAACAGGTGGGCGTCCGCGGGTACCGCGCCCGCACTGAGCGCTGGATCTGGCGTAACGGGAACGTGGAAAAAGAAGAACTTCCTTCAAGTTTTTACCATCCTGTGCCGGAGATAATTGCCGTAGGCACCAGAGAAGTGCCGGCGGTGGTTGTTCTCCCCGGCGGGGACGAAACAACCGAATCTCCTACTGCGGGCCAGGATCCACGACCTCCCGAGGGGAACAACGGTAGCACGAATCCCTCCTTGGAAACTCCGTTGGAATTCGGCCCGCGAATGGGGGATGGCGACCAGGAAACGCGGGCAAGACACTGAGGTACTGGGTTGTACAAAAAGTATGAGAGTGACGGCGGCCGGGCGTAAGCCCGCCGCTTTTTTAATACTCTCCGGCGCCGGCGCATATAGATTTGCAAGGTCAATTACAACGGTTCACTACTGGGAGGGGAGCGGCGTGAACAAGATTGTGTTCTGTGGCCGGAACGATTCGGGAAAATCCACGGTCCTGGGGGAACTCTACAACAGATTAAAACAGCGGGGCTACCAGCCCTTGGCGATTGGTTCGGGGGTGCAAGACGAAAAACCGTATCTATTTAAGGGTATTGATCCCGTCTACGTGACCATCGCCGTACCGGATCCGGGTAGCGACGTAGCCGAAGATATTGAACGGGCGATTAGGTCCAGTATTGCCCACATTAAGGAACGTAACCAGCTCATTTTGCACGCCCGCAAGGCTTTGGACGAGCTGAACAAGGTGCGCTCGATCCTGGAGTTGGGCAGCATTTCGGCGAAGGACATACCGTCGGTGGCGGCGATGCCGGACGTAGTGTTGATAGAAGCCGTAGGCATCAACGATGGTTACCGGGCCCAAGAGAGCCGGCAAATGGCCGATATCTTAGTCAGTGTAGTTCCCGCCGGGCTGAAGAGCGAGATCCTCATGGAACCGGGCAACGTCTTATTGGAAGAAGCGGATATCGTAGTGGTGACCAAGATTGATATCACCCCGCGCAGTGAGGCGGCCACCACGGTGAAATTCCTGCAACGGTTCTACAGATACAAGCCGGTTATTCCGGTAGTGGCCACGCAGGGCGTACATATGGACCTGGTGCTGGACGAAATCATCAAGCATTTTTCCGAACCGCTTCTGCTTTTAGACGGCGCGGAGGCACTGAAGTGAACTTAGGCGTGCCCACGCCAGGATACTTTTACATGGAGTAGCGATCAGTGTTATAATTTTGACGACATTCCAGGGCGAGGTTAAGACGTTGCGCTTGCATAGACTAAACTTCTATCCCCTGCAGCTTTTGCTGGGCGTCCTGGGGCTAGCCGCCTTGCTGGTCGGGCTTACGGGAGCGTTGGTTCATGCGGTTCTGGCACCCGTCACCGCCCGGGAGTCGGATCCGGTGGTCGTACAAATACCGGCCAATACCTCTACCGCTCAAATCGCCGCCATTTTGGACGAACAGGGCTTGATCCGCAACCAGAAGGCTTTCCGCTTGTATGCCCGCCTGTTCGGTCTGGACGGCAAGCTGCAGGCGGGTGAATACGCGCTATCTCCCGCCCTGTCCACGCCCGAAGTAATCGATCATCTGGTTCATGGGCGGACGAGGTTGATCAGTTTCACCGTGCCCGAGGGGCTGAACCTGGAGCAAACGACCGCGCTGCTGGCCCAACGCGGGATGGGGGACCAACAACGGTTTAACCAGTTGCTCGAAGAGATCGCCGCGACCCATCCGCTGGGCTACAGGCTGCCTGACGGCACACCCAGCCTGGAGGGATATCTTTTTCCGGATACCTACCTGGTGTCTCCCGGCAGCAGTGAACGGGACATTCTCCTGATGATGCTGTCCCGGTTCGAGGACGAACTGGAGCGGTTGAATCTGGCCGCCAAGGCCCGGCAACACGGCTTGACGTTGCACGAAGCGGTGACCCTGGCGTCTTTGATCGAGCGGGAGGCGCGGGTACCCGAGGAGCGGGCGGTAATATCCGGTGTGCTGCATAACCGCCTGCGCCTGGGCATGTTGCTCCAGGTGGACGCCACCGTCATTTACGCGCTGGGTGATTATTCCCGGCAGGTGGTGCTTTACACCGACCTGGAGGTCGATTCGCCCTACAACACCTACCGCTACTCCGGTTTGCCGCCGGGGCCGATTGCCAGTCCGGGCCGTGCCTCCCTGCTGGCTGCCGTGGAGCCGGAGGAACACGACTACCTTTATTATGTGGCCAAGCCGGACGGCAGCCATGCGTTTTCCCGCACCTTGGCGGAGCACAATCAAAAAAAGCGTCTCTACCTCCCTTAGTGCCACAGGTATAAGCGCCGGCAACGTACCGGGGCTTCCAGTCAATTGT
Organism: Firmicutes bacterium UBA3572; assembly: GCA_002375985.1. Taxonomy (GTDB): domain Bacteria; phylum Bacillota; class Desulfotomaculia; order Desulfotomaculales; family Desulforudaceae; genus Desulfopertinax. The sequence continues at coordinate 76,238 of DFNH01000001.1, forward strand.
GTCCCCGCGGCTAAGGAATGCACTCGCGCCTTGTCCCTCGCCGAAACGCCTTGCCCCCGTGGGAAGGCGGGCGCCGTTCAATTATTATCCACAGAATAAGCAAGTTATCCACAAAACATGCCTGTCCCTTTTATAAGGGGCGGGTACTGGTAATCCTATTCCCAAACTAGCCAATGAGGCTGGAAAGGGAATGAGCCGTTGTTGGAACGTGTTCGTTACCGGCGCCTGCAGTGGCTTTTTGCGGTTGTGTTGGCGGCCCTGGCCCTGTTGACGTGGCGCCTGGGCGAGATCCAGATCGAGGAACACGCGCTTTATGCCGCAGCCAAGTTGAGCCAGAACACGGTAGAGGTTTCGCTGGAACCAATGCCGCGGGGCCGGATCCTGGACCGTAACTTATACGATTTGACCGGCCGGCATACGGCTTTCCGGGTTGTGATAGTACCGCCGTTGGTCCAGGATCACGACTTAGTAGTCAGGGGGCTGGCCGAAATACTAGCGGTGGACGAAGCGGAAGTCCGGTCACGACTGGATAAAGCGGGAATTCTGCCCTATCCGGTATCACGGGCGCAAAAGGTCCAAATCCTGGACTACGGTTGGGCCGGTGTGGCCGTGCTGCCCGTAACCTTGCGGTACGGTCCCGAGCCCCTCGCGGTGCATACCGTGGGGCATCTTGGTCCCTATTTGCCGGCGCACGACGGGGACCTGGCGGTGGAAGGAGCTGCTTATGAAACGGGTGCCCTGGTAGGTAAAGCCGGTATTGAGCGGATGTATGAAGCCGAACTGCGGGGGTTTCATCCCGGAGCGGTGGCCAGAGTTTACCTGGATGCCCGGGGTAAACCGCTTCCCGGGCTTGGTCTGGTAGTTGAAACCGGGAAGGCCGACGATGGCCGGCGCGATGTGCGCCTGACCCTGGATTACCATATACAGAAAATTGTGGAGGAGATTATGGACCGGGAAGTACCCTCCGGGGCGGTAGTGGTGCTGGACATCGCCACCGGAGACGTGCTGGCTTTGGCCTCCCGTCCTAGCTACCACCCGCTAAAGGTGGGTGCGTATCTGGATTCCGGTGTAAAGGATGTGTTTGTCAACCAGGCCCTGGGCTTGTTTCAACCGGGGTCGATATTCAAGATTGCCGTCGCGGCGGCGGCGCTTGAGGAAGGGTTGGTTACACCGGACAGCACGTTCTTTTGTTCCGGCTACCGGGATCGGCTAGTTTCGTGCTGGCTCCCGGAGGGCCACGGTGAAATCACTTTCTCCCAGGCCTTTGCCGAGTCCTGTAACCCGGTATTTGCCCGCGTCGCCCTCACGTTGGGCAGCGAAAGATTGATCGCTTACGCCGAAAGATTGCGGCTTGACCAGCAGGCGTTGATCGGTTTTGATTCCGCTCCGGATGACCGGCAGGATTTCGGGCTCATTGCCCGTCCCTTTAATCTGGCCAACGCCGGCGTCGGACAGGGTTCGGTGCTCTTGACTCCGGTACAGATCACCGCACTGGTGGCGGCTATTGGGCGGGAGGGGGTGCACATACCGCCACGGCTGGTTAGCGAGGTCCGGCACCGCAACCGGGCGGTAACGACCTTTGAGGCGGGACGGCCCGAGCGGATAATGAGCGCGGCCACGGCGCGGGCGCTCGCGGAAATGATGGCGCTGGTAACCGCCGAAGGACAAGGGATCAAAGCAGAGGTGCCTGGCTGGGGGAGCGCGGGCAAGACCAGCACGGCGCAGACCGGCGGAGAAGGGAACCACGCTTGGTTTTCCGGTTACGTCCCGGTGGCAGAACCCCGTTACGCCATCACCGTGCTGGTGCGCGGCGGTGCCAGCGGCGGGGAAACGGCGGCCCCGGTATTTAGGGCGATTGCGGAAAGGATCATGGCCGAAGTACCGCCACCATGCTTAGAGTAAAATATATTGTGGCAACGTGGAAGAGATTAGGAAGCAGGAAATAGATAGACCTCACTCCAAGTGGGAATAGCGGAACACAATCAAAAGGAGGAGTGAGGTCTAGATGAGAACGTCTTTTGAGATGATGGTATCAGATGGTGAGAACACATTCAAGCAGGTAGTGTTCACTATTTTGGGTTGGTGGTGGAAAGTTTTGCGCGTGTTTTGAGCCTGTTTTTAAACACCCTGGACGACGCGTTGTATATCAAGGCCAAGTTCCGGGGGGACGACAAAGGGATGGGCGTCCATCGGCAGGAGAGAGCGTGGACAGCGAGGATATCCTACCGTGAGGCGGCTATGAGCTGGACTGAAGAAGGAGCCCACCATATGGCGCAAATGAGATGCCTGTTAGCGATGGACCAGTTGCAAGCGTGGCTGGCTGACTATCAGCAAAAACGCTGGCCACATGTCAGCCAGGAAAACTGGGCCGAGCTTCCATTTCGGGATATAGAACCGCTCCGCAAGACCGATCCGGCGGCTTGGTTACATGCCCAGATTTCGATTTTGGTCACGGCTGCCGCTTCTTCGCCTCCTGTCGCGAGACCCTGAAAGCTTTGTCCCGTTTAAGGCCGCGAGTCGCTTAATTTGCAAACCAAACCTAAAATTGGGATTTCCCATTTGGATTCGACAGCCGCCCGATGCGGGTGAGCAGTTGACACCAGCTTC
>DFNH01000008.1 GCA_002375985.1 Firmicutes bacterium UBA3572
CTGGTTTGGTGCTGGTACCAGAGAAACATTTGGGGAGTGGGCCTTGTTTTACCTGCATTACCAGCTACAGGTGGCCTACTTTTCGTGGCCATTTATGCGGATTTTATCGTGGCCACTAACAATTAGATGGCTGCAATTAATTAAGCACCAGAAACTTACAATTCCTGACCTGTTTAGTGAATGCAAGAGGTTTGAATTATCTGTTTCTCACACAGGCTGCTAGTCGGAATGACAAGATTGTCTGTTTCTCACACAGGTCGCTGGTTTTCTCCTCAGATAATTCCCTATAAATACAATAATTATAAACATAACAATGATTTCAGAAACCCAAAAAGATAAAGAATAAAAATGAGGATCAAGTGGAATATAATGTGGAACAAAAATATAATACTGTATACCTAGCGCATTAAACAGATCTTCGGTTACAAGCCAGTCTAATATAGCAGCGATTCCAGCAGCATAAAATAAAATAATCCAACTAACAGGTCCAATCAAGTTAATAAATCGAGGCGCATCTTCTTGCCCTCCCCATTTACCGGCTGCTTTTAAGAGATTTTCTTTGGCTTCATTGCCAAAAAAGAGTTTTACCCCCAGCATACCCAGTGCTGCTCCCAAAAATAGTGGTGTAACCGAGTATAAAACGTCCAATAAAAGAAAAAGTCCAAACTGCCCCGCCGAGGGTGATATAACCCATAATGTTCCGAGCACAGTGGCTACCCCACAAAAGCAATATACTATTATGCTTACAAACTTTTTGCTGCTCAACTTCATGATAACCTGCTGTCCCCTACAGCAATTCGCGTTGAAACGCCATACTCATTATCTTCGGATTCAACCAGTTTCCGGGCGTTTTCTACCGTCTCGGCATTAATCTCCACGCCCAATCCGTGGCGGCCCAGCCGCCGGCACTCGATCAATGTGGTTCCGCTGCCCGCAAAAGGATCGACCACCAGTTCGCCCTTCTTCGTGTACCGCATCATCAATTGGTGCGGTATCTGCGGAATGAAGTTGCCCCAGTACCATCCCAGGTGGGCACCGGACCCGTCGCGCCGGTTGATAACCCAGAGGCTTTCGGTGAAAACCTCATCGTAGTCCTTCCAGCGCCTCATATTGATGTCGTTGACATCACTGGTTTCGACTTCGCACAGCCCCTTCTTCAGCCGCTGTGCATAGTACCGCGCTCTTTCCAGTGTGTGCGCGTCAATCATCTGCTGCATCTCGCTGAGAAATGGCTCCAGTTTCAGCGACAGGCCATCGCCGTTGGAAGATATCACTTCCTCGCTGAAAGCAGCCACTGCCGATTTGAGATTTCTGATATGCTCTCTGAATTGGTCTATGCACGGCAGGGCAAGCGCTGCGTCAATCCGCCGCACGAGTTTCGACCTGTCGACCGTGATATATCGCTGGTTATCGCGGCTTACCGGCTTGCCGTTGAAAAGGTAGGATTCGCCTGCTCCCACTTTGCACCCCTCCCGAGACGCAATTCACTGCTAATGCCAATGAAAAAGGGGCAGAAAATACCGCCCCTAGCATCTGCCAAAACACCAGACCGTGCTGTTCAACCTGCGCCCATTTCTTCAACGGCAGAACCTCCTGGGTTTTCAGTCCTGTTCGGCACAGCTTCCCATTTTCCTGCTACCCTGCGTGAATTTTCGGTTGTTGCTTCAGGGTTTAATCGGCTGAATTCTCCACCAGACAGCCGCGTCGTCGCCCCTCAAGGCGTCCGGCAAGTGCCCGGAAAGGCCCCGCGGGTGGAGTATGCCTGATCCGGTGACAAACGAAAGTTACCGGTCCGGTCCCGGGGACGCAGTCTGCAGCCCCTGGTCCGGCACCGGGGCCTGCTTGTTGTTGGAGGCCACGATTCCCGCGGACAGGACCATCTTGAAGCCCTCTTCTACCGAGAGGGTGGTGGGAATGATGTCCTTTCGCGGCACGACGAGTAAAAAGCCTGAGGTGGGGTTGGGTACGGTGGGCACGAACAGCTTGACTAGGTCTTTACCTGCGCGGCCGAAGATGTCCGGCTGCGCCTCGCCCACCAGAAAGCCGATCACCCAGCTTTCCCGCCGGGGGTATTCTACCAGAACCACCTGGCGGAACACCTGCTCTTCCTTCCGGCCCACCGTTTCCACGATCTGCTTGATTACCTTATAAATGGAGTTCACCAGAGGGATACGCAGCAGGATGTTTTCCCAGAGGTCAATCAGTTTTCTGCCCACCAGGTTGGTGGCCAGGACTCCGGCCAGGAACACCACGGCCACGGTGACCGCAAAGCCGACACCGGGAATACGGTAGCCGGTGATAAACTCAATCACGCTGCCCACGATACCGTCGATAAACAGGAAAATGCTCCACAATAGCCAGGCGGTCACGGCCACCGGCAACAAAACCGCGATTCCGGTTAACAGGTATCTACGGGTATCCTTCAGCATAACGCCCCTCCTCCGGCGGTATCGCCCGGTCAGACTAATCAGCAGCCGCCAGGCGGGCTTTGTGTTCTTTCAGAAACTCCTCGTACTGGACATCGATCCGGTTTACGGTCCGGAGCCACTCCTCCCGGAATTCCGGCGAGGTTTCCGGGTTCACCCGCACCCGCACTCCGGTTTGCTTTTCAATCAGCTGCTGGGCCTCCTGGGCCCGCCGCTGGAAGCTTTCCCGCAGACTGATTTGGGCCTGCCGGAGGCTCTGCAGGTAATAATCAAACAATAGCTCCATCTCGCTGAAAATCTTTCGTACCGTCTGCTGATCACGCTTAAGGAGCAAGATGCCCTCCATGGCCCGCTGGTTAGCTTCCCTTACGGCCTCGTTTACGGGAGGGTGCAGATTGGCGATCAAACTCTCCAGTATGCCTTCCACCACGTAGCCCCTGACCTCTTCGGGATATTCGGCTACGGCGGCCTTCAAGTCGAAGTTTCGCTCGCTGATAAACCGGGCGGCCAGAGCCTTGCCGGCGTCCCGGTGGTTATCGCGCGCCAATTCCTCTTCCGACACCTTAATATCGGCCACCCGCTCCAGAGCCCGTTCCAGGGCGGTTTTAATCTTATCAGTCATGGTTGATCGCTCCTTGTTGCCAAAATTCAAGATACCATGCTATCCAAAGTCTAACCATCTGACAAGTGAAATTTTCCAAGCTCAGTCATCAACTGCCTGTAACTCATGGTATTGAGACAGTCTTCCGGTGTCAGCCAAGCCCGCCGCGCCACCCCGACCCCGAATTCGAGGAAAGACATTTGTTCCACTGTGTGGGCATCGCTGCCGATGCCCAGCCGCACACCTTCTCCGGCGGCTTGGCGGCAGCGGGTGTCGTCGAGGTCCAACCGCTTTGGATAGGCGTTCAATTCCAGCGCGGTCCCGGTACGGGCGGCTTCGGCGATGACCCGGTCCAGGTCGACCGGATAGGGCGGGCGTTCACCCAGCAGCCGGCCCGTGGGATGGGCAATCAGATGAACGTTCGGATGGCGTATTGCCTCCAGCAGGCGCGCGGTCATGGCCTCTGCTTCCTGGCGAAAGTGGGTGTGCACGGCGGCGACCACCAGGTCCAACTCGGCCAGCACCTCGTCCGGGTAGTCCAGCCGCCCCTTGGGGTCTATCTCCACTTCGGCGCCGGCCAGCAGCTTCACGTCCGGGCTTGTGTCGTTAAAGGCCCGGATCGCGCTGATCTTGTGCCGCAACTGGGCGATGGACAACCCTCCGGCAATCTTTAGCGAACGGGAATGGTCACAGATGCCCACCCACTCCAATCCTAACCGGCGGGCCTGGTCGGCAATCATCTCCAGGCTGCCGGTACCGTCGCTGTACGCCGAGTGGACGTGCAGGTCGCCCTTCAGATCGCGGTACTCCAAGAGCCGCGGCAGGCGGCCCTGCAGGCCGGCCTCGATCTCCCCGGTGTCTTCCCGCAGTTCCGGCGGAATAAACGGCAGTCCCAGGGCGGCGTAGACATCGTCCTCCTCCAGGCCAGCGATCCGCTTGCCGTCCCGAAAAAGGCCGTACTCCGACAGCTTGAGTCCCTGGCGGGCCGCCAGTTCCCGGAGCCGGATGTTGTGCATTTTCGAACCGGTGAGGTAGCAGAGGGCGGCCCCGTAAACCTCGGTCTCCACCACGCGCAGGTCAACCCGGAGTCCGTCCGCGGTGCGGGCGGCAGCACGGGTGGTGCCCCGTTCGAGAACTTCGGCCCAGACCGGTAGGTCAGCAAAGTGCGCGATTACCGCCTCCGGCTTTTGGGACGCGGCTACGAGGTCGATGTCCTTCACCGTATCCCGGAAGCGGCGGATGCTCCCGGCGATACTGATACGCTCCACCGGTGCCTCGTCCCGCAAGCGGGTCACCAGTTCCCGGGCAAACGGCAGCACCTGTCCCAGGGGAAAGCGTTCCCGGCCGCGCCGCACCAATTCCAAACCCCGGAGAATGTTCTGCACCGTTTTGGCTCCGAAGCCGCGGATTTTAACCAGACGGCCGGAACGGGCCACACGTTCCAGGTCTTCCAGACTGGTAACCTGCAGCTCTTCGAACAAAACGCGGGCCGTGCGCGGGCCAACGCCGGGAATGGCCAGGAGCCGGAGCATTCCCGGCGGAATTTCCCGGATTAGGTTTTCGTAATAAGCACAGGTGCCGGTATCCAAGATTTCGGCTACTTTGGCGGCTAAGTCCCGGCCGACGCCCGGAATGGTGGTCAGCTCCCCCCGCCGGTGCATATCGACGAGGTTTGCGCCAAACTCTTCGATGTTGTGGGCGGCACGGCGGTAGGCCCGGATGCGGAACGGGTTCTCACCCTTGATCTCCAGGATGTCGGCAATGTTGTGAAGTATCTGGGCGACTTTCCGGTTTTCCATAGTTATAGTTAAAAGGCGTAACTCAGGCCGGTGCTGCCGAAAGAAAACCGGGACCCGAATTCGTAGGCCAGACGGGCGGCCACCGGAAGCCCGGTACAGTGGGAGGCGGCCAGCACTTCCAGATCAAGTTCTTTTAAGTAGGCAATGGTCCGGTTCAACTGGTCGGCACCGGCCGGGGCGAGGTGGGTGCCGCCGATCACCGCCCGCACCCGCTTCTGGCCGGTAACCGCGCGGGCATGCTCGATGATGTTCACGAGCCCCGCGTGGGCGCAGCCGGTCAACACCACTAGGCCGCCGGCGGTCTCCAGGTAAAGGCTCAAGTCGTCGTTTAACGGATCGGGTACCCGGCGGCCTGCTTCCCAAACGTACATCCGGGCGTCACCGTGCTCGAAGTCGTTGGTTTTGGGCACCGTGCCGCTCACCCAAACGCCGGGATACACGGCCTGGGGCGCAGTGATCCACTCGAAACGGGCCCCCGAATCCTCCAGTTCAACCCGGTCGAAAGGTATGCCTACGTACCGGTCCGGGTCGGTAACCCGGTGGGGACTGAACAGGTCGGGATGGGCGTACACCGGTAACCGGCGGCCAATCGTCTTGAGGATGGTACGCAGCCCGCCGGTGTGGTCGTAATGACCGTGGCTTAAAATCACCGCGTCTGCGGACGCAAGCCCTATTCCCATCACGCCGGCGTTATGCACCACGGCACCGCTCTGCCCGGTGTCGTACAGAATGCGGTGCTGCCCGGTCTCCACCCAGAGGCTCAGTCCGTGTTCCCCGAAAACATCCAGCGGCCGGGCGACCGTATTTTCAATCAGCACGGTTATCTTAACCATATTTAGCAGCGCCTCCTTCCAGAATGTTCCGGGACCCGCTCACCTTGAGCGAATGCGAGCCCCCTGTCTCGTATCCCGCCATGCCAGTTCGCAGTCGATCATGCTTATGAGTTCCGTTTTCGTCACTCCCCAGCGCGGCGCAAGCAATAGCTCTCCGTCCAGCACGTCCCCGATCAGCCGGTGGATGACCATCTGCGGCGACAGGTGCTCCAGGAACGTGCACACCCAGTGTACGTATTCCTCCGGCGAGAGCACCGGTACGTTTCCCTCCCGCCATTCCTGCGCCAGCGGCGTACCCTCGATAACCTGTAGATGGTGGATCTTCACTCCGTCCAGACCCAGTTCGGTCAGCGCTTCGGCCGTTTCCACCGCATCCGCCACAGTCTCGCCCGGCAGACCCAAAATCACGTGGGCCGCTATGAATATGCCCCGGCCCCGGGTGCGGATCACCGCGTCCCGAAACTGGGCGGCGGTGTGTCCCCGGTTGAGCCGGGCCAGGGTGCGGTCGTGGATGGATTGCAACCCGTACTCGAGCCAGACGTGCCAGCGGGCGGCGTAGGTTTGCAGCAAGTCCAGCACCGGGTCAGGCACGCAATCGGGACGGGTACCGACCGCGAGTCCGATCACGTCCCGGTGGGACAGCGCGGCGTCATACACTTCTTTTAACCGGTCTGGGGCGGCGTACGTGCCGGTGTAGTTCTGGATGTAGGCCAGGAACTTTACTTCGCCGCGCCGGCGGCGGCGCATCCGGGTCACGGCGGCCTCGATCTGGGCCTCCAGGGACATGCCCCGGTCGGCATACGGGCCGAAGCTCACGTTGCGGCAGAATGAACAACCACCGCGCCCGACCGTGCCGTCCCGGTTGGGACAAGTGAACCCGGCATCCAGAGGGATCTTGTACACGGGGGCGCCGAACAAGTCGCGCCAGAAGCGGCTCACCGGGCGGTAACGCTTGGCGGTCACATGCGGCCCTCCCGCACCCGCCGGTAATGACGCAGGAAGTCTCCGGCGGTAAGAATGCGCACGTTGCCGAACTCCTTTAAGTCCAACAGGTGGCGGTCCTGGGAGACGATGTAGCAGGCCCCGCCGCTGACCGCACACTCGAGAAAGCGGTTATCCGCCGGGTCTTCCGGAATACAATCCAGCCGGACCGCCGGTTCAACCGCGCGGGCCTTGTCCAGCAGCGCCTGCAATCCCTGGGAACGCCTTCGCACCGCTTCCGGCCGTCCGAACCGCATTTTGGCAAAAACGTCGAGGTACTCCCCCCGGATGTCGCTGCTCACCAGCACCTCCACCTTCCCTTCCAGACAAAGCTGGATAACCTGGCCCGACGCCGAACGGTCGGGATTAATCAATCCGCCCATAACGATATTGGTATCAAGGACAACGCGCATGGGAACTGATGCCAGCAGACTCACCCTTTCGCCGCGGACGTGGTCGGTGCGGCTGATCCCGCATTCTTACGCCGTCTGAATTGACCTTCTCCACAGGGCCGGGTATAATCAAGGGATGTTCCGGAGGTGAGACAACATGAAATGCAAAGTTTGCCGGGAACCGGCCCTGGTTAAGCTTCCGGCACATAACGCCAATTTTTGTGCGACACACTTTGATGCCTTTTTTCTCCGCCAGGTAGAAAAAGCGATCCGCAGGTACCGCATGCTCCGGCCGGGTGACCGCGTGCTCGTCGCCGTTTCCGGCGGCAAGGACTCGCTCACGGTGGTGGATGTTCTGCACCGGTTGGGCTACGACGTCCGTGGACTGCACATCGACCTGGGCGTTGCCGAAAACCAGTTTTCGGCCGAATCCTTGGCCGTCTGCCGGGAGTTCTTCGCCGCGCGGGGTCTGCCGCTTGAGGTCTACAGCCTGCGGGAACAATTCGGCAAGAGCATCGGAGACGTGGGCCGCCGCTTTGACCGCTTCTGCTCCATCTGCGGTATGACCAAACGCCATCTGATGAACGCCCGCGCCTACCAGCAGGGTCTGGACGCCCTGGCTACCGGTCACAATCTGGATGACCTTTCGGCCGCGCTGTTCGCCAATCTGATGCGTTGGGACCTGCGCTACCTGGCCAAGGGAGCGCCTTGTCTTCCCCCGGAGGGGAATTTTTGCCGCAAGATCAAGCCGCTGGCCCTACTCTCCGAAAAAGAGATCAGCACCTACGCCCAGGTGCACGCCTTCCGGGTGGTGACCGCAACCTGCCCGCACTCCCGGGAGGCCAAGTTCAAGCGTTACAAAGAACTGCTGGCCGCCGTGGAGGAGCAGTCGCCTGGTACGCGGCGTGCCTTTTACGAAGGATACGTACGTATCGTACCCCTGTTCCAAGCTCACGCGGAGGCTACGCCGGAGCTCAAACCCTGTGCGGTTTGCGGCATGCCCACCACCGTTGAGGTCTGCACCTTCTGCAAAACCTGGCGGCAGGCAAAGTAGTACTCAGGACGCCGCCCCCGTCCCGGCGAAAGACACCACCACGATCTCGGTGGCCGCGGGTAGCCGGGCGGCGGTGACCTCCAGCGTGTCACACGTCGAAACCCGCTCGAACAGCCGGCTGAAGTCTTCGAGGCCGGTGATCGGAAAATTGATGTAGTCCGTTTTGTAATGCATGGGTACGGCGATGCGGGGCCTGAGCGCGGCGACTGTCTCGGCCGCTTGCCCCGCGTCAATGGTGAAGGTCCCACCCACCGGCACCAGCAGCACGTCTACCCGACCGATGCGGCGGAGTTGTTCCTCGTTTAGCAGGTGTCCCAAGTCCCCCAGGTGACAGATACGCAACCCGTCCGCCTCGATCACGAACACGACGTTTGCGCCCCGTTTGGCGCCCCGCTCCGCATCGTGAAAGGTGGATACACCCTTGATCGTGATCGTGCCCAGGCGGTGTTCGCCCGGCTCCTGGACGACATGGGGTCGTCCCCTGACCACCGCCACCGCGTTGTGATCGAAATGCTGGTGGCTCACCGTGACAATTTCGGCCTCCACGGCGGGAAGTGGGTAGCCCACCTCTTCGTTGAAGGGATCGGTCACAATCCTGGTGCCGTCGGCCGTCTCAATGAGAAAGCAGGCGTGTCCCAACCATTTAATCCGCACCGGTCTCCCCCCTAGAGACATTTTGCTCAAACCTCAGGAACAGTGTGCTGTGCCGGCCTGCAATATTGTCCAGTTACTGTGTCCGCCTCGAGGAATGAACTCGCCCGCCTCGGACAGCGCCAAAACTCGCCCGCGCTCGCCGCTGTGTCTCGGGCGGCGTGCGTTCTTTTACAAGCTCCCAAATGTGACCCCCGGTAATGAATGCCCGGCGCACAACAGGTAGGTTTTTCAGCAGAAGCTAAAAAGCCGAATGCCGTAAGGTCTTAATGATAAAGCCCTGACAGATGCCTACTTCGTGGTCGGTATCCATTTTCCTGCTCTTTGGAAACGTTTTACCCAGCTTTTAATATTATACGGCGGTGGCCGGGACTCATGCGCGGCGTGCGGATAGGTGGCCGACCGGACGTGAATAATAACGCGAGAAACGGGGGTTTTCGGGATGTCGGAAAGCTGGAGCATTTGGCGCACCAAACCGTTGGGGATCCTGTTTGCGGAAAGTGAGCAAAGTGGACTTTCCAAGACTTTTGGGCCGGTAGACCTGGTAGCGCTGGGCATCGGGGCGATCATCGGGACGGGGGTGTTTGTGCTGACCGGGGTGGCTGCGGCGCAGTATGCCGGCCCCGGTCTGGTGTTCTCCTTTGTCCTGGCGGGCCTTGCCGCCGGGTTGGCGGCGCTGGTGTACGCCGAACTGGCCTCCACCATTCCGGTAGCCGGCAGCGCCTATACGTACTCGTACGCGGTACTGGGGGAGTTTGTAGCCTGGATTGTTGGTTGGAACCTGATGCTGGAGTACATGGTGGCCGCCGGGGCCGTAGCCATCGGCTGGAGCGCTTACGTGGTGGAACTGCTCCGGTCGGTGGGCATTCTGTTGCCGCACGCCTTGGTAAATGCCCCGGCGGCGGGCGGCATGGTCAACCTGCCCGGCATGCTGATCGCCGCGCTAATTACGGCCCTGGTTGTCAGGGGTCTACGGCAGACCAAAGCGGTCAACCGGGTGGTAGTGCTGATCAAGCTGGGCGTCCTGGTGCTGTTTATCGTGTTGGGCATTCGGTTCGTGGACCCGGTGAACTGGAGCCCGTTTCTGCCTTTCGGCACCCTGGGGATCGTCCAGGGCGCCGCCATCATCTTCTTCGCCTACATTGGGTTTGACGCGGTGGCTACCGCCGCCGAGGAAAGCAAAAAGCCGCAACGAGACCTGCCCATCGGGATTCTCGGGGCGCTGCTGGTGGCCACCCTGCTTTACATCGCGGTGACCCTGGTGCTCACCGGCCTGGTTCCCTACACGCAGTTGAACACCGCCTCTCCGGTGGCCACGGCGCTTTTGCGTGCCGGCATTCCGATGGGCGGTGCCATTGTCGCCGTGGGCGCGCTGGCGGGCATCACCAGCGTGCTACTGGTCGTGCTGTATGCACAAAGCCGGATCTTTTTCGCCATGTCGCGGGACGGTCTGTTGCCCAAGGTGTTCTCCGCGGTGCACCCTCGCTTCCAGACGCCTTACATCGCCGTTTTGGCCGTCGGGGTGGTGGTGCTGTTGACCGCCGGTTTCCTGCCGATCCATATCGTGGCCCAGCTGGCCAACATCGGCACCCTCACCGCTTTCGTGATCACCTCGGTCGGCGTACTGGTGCTCCGGCGCACACGCCCGGACCTGCCCCGCGCCTTCAAAACCCCCTGGATGCCCTGGACGCCGCTCTTGGCGATCGTGTTTTCCGTGTACCTGATGCTCAACCTACCGCCTCTTACCTGGACCCGCTTCACGGTCTGGATGTCCCTGGGGATCCTGATCTATTTCCTATATAGCTACCGGCGTAGCAAGCTAAACCCGGCGGGCAGTCCGCCAGGCTGGCGAAAGCTGATTGCAGCGCCATTGAGGCGGCCCTCGCCCTCGGAGAGGAGCGAGACGGCGCAGCGTAACCGCAAAAAATGACCGGTGCTGACCACCGGTCTAATCACATTAAAGCATACCAAATTGTTAAAAAGCAGAGGGGCGCCTGGCTTTTACGCGTGTATTTACAAATGCGTGGAGTTGTTCCGGGGCACGACCGCATTTATGGATGACTTCAACCAGCGTCCGCTCCTTTATGATCAACAGATCAACAGCGTCGTCGGCCCGGCGCAACCGCACCAGGTTGGTGCCGGGAACCGGAAACACCAGAAAACCCGCCTTTTCCCAAGCTGCGAACGCTTCCTGCAAATTAAGCAATTGCACCACATCCCCGAATGATCATCGGTCTTACCAATCGGACGGGGCGGCAATGGCGGCCAATGGCTGACCGCACGTGGTGCATTCGGTGCCCGGCCGGCCCAGGACAAACCCGCCGCAACCGACACAGACGCACTCTCTTCTGAACGGCAGCTTACCGCACCGCCCCTGATCCGGAAGGTACTCGCGGCAGGAACCGCATAATTCAGGAGCCATCTCGTAAATCCAGCTTTTCTTCTGCGAGCTGTGGGGCCGGTAATTCAGGCATATCGGAACCGCCGCCCCGCCGGGTGCAACGCCGAATCTGTCCGGGTACAGATAAATCACTTCGCCCATTTAGGTACCCCCTTAGATGTGAATGCTACCGCATTCACTAACTTTTGTGGATAGCATACCCTTCTTTTCTGCGGACTGTCAATACGTTGCCAAATTATTGCGCAAATCAGATTTTTGGCCCAACTTTTAGCCGTAGTGCCCCACTCGTTCGGCTGGCGGATACTTCCGGTTATGATTTCGGATGGACTGCAAACTCTATGCAGTGTAAACCAAAATGTTTATTAGGAGGTTTGATCGCTGTGTACGTTGCACAAGGGCGAAATTTTTTGGATAACCGTGTTGACGTCATACCTTCACCCAGTCTGAAGGACCGACACGCTACCATCCGGTACGAGGGGCTGCTCAAGGAAAGCGGCGCCGACCGTGTATTCATTCACTACGGATTTGACGGATGGAACAACTCCGGGTTTGCGGAAATGAAACGGGAGCCCGACGGCGCCTTCGTCTGCTCTATTTCCATGCACGGACAAAAGGAATGTAACTTCTGCTTCAAGGACAGTGCTAACAACTGGGACAACAACAACGGCTGCAACTGGAGCACCGATATTCGCTACTAACCCCCGGAGTCCTCTGCGGCTCCTGAAGGTGCTCTCCGGGGCCTATGAGTAAAAATAGTTCCGGGCAAATGAGGTTCGGGGAGAGGGGGTCAAGGTGGAAAGGAAAGAGAGGCCTTCCCTTAGAAGTGGGGTTGAAGAGAAGAAAAATAAACCACACATTCGAAAGGAGGCCTCTCTCGAATATGGAACCCCTAATGCAAGCGTAAGTGTGCGGCATTCGGGACTTTTACCTTAAAGACAACATCCGTGCCGGGCGCACGAAAAAAGCCGGCAGGAGATAATTATCCTGCCGGCAAAGCCCCCGTATCAGCAGGGGCGGGAATGGCTTTTCAGACCGCAACAGGTTATTCTGCGTTCCAGCACAGGTCACCGGCTGCGAGCCGTACAGATGGTGCGTTGTGACGAATTTCCCCTTTTCACCCCGTTTAGCCCCGCGGTGTGTATTGTGTGTGCAGCAAGGTATGCGACTTGTGCCCGAGAGGTTTTTCGAGAAACTCTTCGTAAAGTTCCTTAATGGCCGGATTTTCGTGTGATTTACGGTACTTCATAGCCGCATCCACCTGGTAAATACCTTCAATGCGGCGGTGTCTCACCGGCGTATCCGTAGGAATCGGTTGACCGCCGCCGCCGATACACCCGCCCGGACAGCACATAACCTCAATAAAATGATAATCCTTCAGCGCACCGGCCTTGAGCTTTTCCATCGCGTAACGGGCGTTGTTCAGCCCGTGCACCACCATCACCTTCAATTCCGTACCGTTCACCGGCACTACCGCTTCTTTAACACCTTTAAGCCCCCGCACTTCGTGAAAATCGACCTTCTCCAAAGTCTTTCCAGTCAACAACTCGTAGGCCGTGCGTAGAGCCGCTTCCAGCACACCGCCGGTCGCACCGAAGATGGCCGCGGCACCTGTAGAAACCCCCAACGGCTTATCATATTCATCCGGCGGCAAGTCGGCAAAATCAATGCCCGCCTGTTTGATCATACGGACTAATTCCCGCGAAGTGAGTACCGCGTCCACATCGCGGTGAATCCGGGGGTTGTTCCAGTATGTGCTCGCCGCGTTCATCTCTGGTCGCTCGGCTTCAAACTTTTTGGCCGTACAAGGCATCACCGAAACGACGAAGATGTCGGCCGGATCGATGCCAATTTTCTGGGCGTAGTACGTTTTGGCGACGGCACCGAACATTTGCTGCGGCGACTTGCAACTGGAAATATGCGGCAAGAACGCAGGGTAAAAATGCTCAACGTACTTGATCCACCCGGGACAGCACGATGTGAACTGCGGCAAAACTCCTCCGTTTTTAACGCGCTCGATAAGTTCCGACCCCTCTTCCATAATGGTCAGGTCCGCTGCGAAGTTGGTGTCAAATACGGCGTCAAAGCCGAGTCTCCTGAAGGCGGCAACCATTTTCCCGGTTACCGGCGTGCCGGGGGTCAGACCGAATTCCTCGCCGACGGTGACGCGCGTGGCTGGCGCCGTTTGCACCACCACGTGCTTCTGCGGATCGGCCAGGGCAGCCCACACCTTGTCAATATCATCCTTTTCGGCAATGGCTGCTGTAGGACAAACCAGCGCGCATTGACCGCACTGCACGCACGATGTCGCGGCCAGTTCGAGGTTGGCCGGCGGGCCGATGAAGGCTTCAAAACCCAGACCTTGCAACTCTATGGCCCCCACGGCCTGGATATTGTTGCAGACGCTGACACACCGCCCGCAGAGTATGCATTTGCGGGGGTCACGCACCAGGGCTGGGGTAGAGTCATCCCGTGGCAGCCCGGCATGCGTGGCTCCACCAAACCGGACCGTGCGCACGTTCAGTTGGGAAGCCAGCGCCTGTAGCTCACAGTTGCCGTTGCGAACACAGGTAAGACATTCCGCAGGGTGGTCTGATAAAATCAGCTCCAGGGTCGTACGGCGGCTGGCACGCACGGCCGGGGTGTTGGTATGTACCACCATACCGTCCTCCGCCGGCGTGTTACAGGCCGCCACAAGATCTTTCTCTCCTTCGACCTCTACCACACAGATACGACAGGCGCCTACTTTGTTGATTTCTTCCAAGTAACAAAGCGTAGGTATTTTTATTCCTACCTGGGCTGCGGCATCCAGAATGCTGGTTCCCGCTTCCACCGTCACCGGCTGCCCGTCAATTTGCAGGCTTACCTTTCCCATGCATCCCCCTCCTTTAGTCTCAACGCTTCAAAAGCCAAGTGCCGCCTCTTGAACCGGATACCGTTCAAATGCCCGGCGGTAACAACAAACGGTATTGGCCACTAATTTGCCTGCTATACGGCCAAGGTCGCACCTGGACGAAACTCCCACAAACCTCGCCATGGCCGCCAATTCGTCCGGGGAAAACCGCACGGCGGTGCCGCGCACCAGCCCACTAACGTACTCTAACATCCGTCTGGTCCCCAGGCGGCAGGGAATACACCTCCCGCAGGATGCCTCCTGAACCAACTCCAGAAAATGACGGAGGACCTCCACACTGAAGACGTCCTGGTTCCCACACCGACGCACCAGTTCACGCAGCACCCAGTTAACCAGCAGCAACCCCCGGTATGACACATCCGCCTTTTCTTGCAGCGGGTGGACAACTGCGACCACGCCCGCGCGATCCGTTCCCGCCCGGTCAACGCCCTTTATACAGCACAGCACCGGGGTTTCAATCCCCAGCAAAGCGGCTGTGCCCGCGACGCTTGCTTCGGGGGGAACTTGGGGCAGGACTCCGGATGAAACCCCCATCACGTTTAATAACCTCCGGTTCCCACAATGGGTTCCCATCCCGGATTGGCTTCCACGGTACCCGGGCAGGTACCCTGGAGGTGGGTCTTAAACTCGTCCCGGCAGTACTTGAGCGCATTTACTACTACCTCGCCGGCAATGCGCCCCAGGCCGCATTTAGCCGCAGGACCTACAGCGGAAGCCACCTGCTCCAGCAAGGAAAGCTCAGCCTCTTCTGCCTGCCCATCCACTACCCGTTCCAGGATTTCCAGCATACGCTTGGTGCCTATGCGGCACGGGATGCATTCGGCACAGGATTCCCGCTGAGTAAAGCCGAGAAAATATTTAGCGAGGTCTGCCATACAGGTGTTCCCCTTCAACGTCTGTGTGCCTACAGACCCCATCGCTGAGGCCACCCGGGCCAGAGCATCATAATTAGCGTCCGATACACGCGAAGTGCGGGGGCCGAGCTCCTGCAAACGGCTTGTAAAATCATTGACCACAGCCGCAAACTTGGTGCCTTCGGCGGCGGATACCCACTCCAGCCGCAACCGCTCCCGGCCGATCCCCAGAATATCCAGCAGCCGCTGCGTTATTTTGATGCGCCGTTCAGCATAATAGTTCCCTTTAATGTAATGGCAGTCACCAGGGTGACAGCCTCCTACCAACACTCCGTCGGCCCCGTCGAAAAAGGCCTTCAGGATAAAGGCCGGGTCTACCCTCCCGGAGCACATCACCCGAACAACTCGAATGTTGGGGGGATACTGCAACCGGCTCACACCGGCCAAATCCGCTCCCCCGTAACTGCACCAGTTACAAAGAAAAGCAATAAGCCTCGGGCTGAACTCCCCCGACATCACCAAGTCACTCCTTTCCAGATCCGTTTCAACATTCCTGCAGTAAGCCGCTCCTGGTTAGGTCGCTTTCACCCCCAAAAACAAAGACCACAAAAGTCTTGTATACCTTTCGGCAGACCTTCGTGGTCCTCTAACCAATTTCCAACACCGGCCCTTCAGACCGGGCCGGCCCGCAAACTCTGACTTGCCTGAAAATCCCTCGCTGTGGGGGTTTCGTACCCCCGGATTATATCGCTAATTCAATTCTCCGTTTTTGAACAACTTCCTGCTGTCCCCGAGCAAAAATTTTAAATTTCCAGACAACCTGCACACAGCGGCGTAGAGAAATCTAACTCGGGTTGAACGATTAAAAACCGGGAAGGTTATTAAACACCTTCCCGGTTAAGGTTCCGGCCCGGTTTACGACTACCGTTGTCCTCCTGCGAGGACGGAGTCGACTGGTTGGCCTAGTTAGAATCGCCAACCACCGGTCAGTGGCCGTGCTCGTTTTCGTTGCGCCGCTTGGTGTACACGTAAAGCGCCGCGAAGACAAGCGGCAGGCTGACCGCCAGGATGGGGGCTTTTCGGATGTATTTCCAAGTATAGGTCGTAATACTCTTGTCCATAACTTCGGTGTTAAACCCGAGTTCGGCGAAAGGAACGTCGGAAAGATAAAGCCAGTTAGTTCCCCCAACCTCTTTTTCCCCGAAGATATGGGGAACGTAGCGGTCCGGGTGCTTGGCAATCCGCTGCCGGGCTTCGTGCAGCAAATCATCCCGCCGGCCGAACTGCAGCGCTTCAGTCGTGCAGGCTGCCACGCAGGCGGGTGCCAAACCTTCCTGTAGGCGGTCGTAGCACATCTGGCACTTGCTGACCCGCGAAAAGACTTCTCCCCACTCCATCGTGATGACTCCAAAGGGACAGGCCAACTGGCAGTAGCGGCAGCCGACGCATACCCTCCGGCCGCTGTACAACACCGGACCGTCAGGCGCCTTGGCCAACCCGCGGGCGAAACAAACCTCAACACAAACCGGTTCCCGGCAATGCAGGCACTGTCTTTTTACAAACCGGCGTACTGGCTCCCCGTTCCGCATTACATCGTAGGCGTTCACTACCGTCCATCGTCCGGCAACCAGCCCGCCCTCTCTTTCTCGGCCTCCTGCTTTTTTCTCGGTAGCACCGTCTAGCTTGTTGTGCATGCGGCAGGCCACGGTACAGGCCCCACAACCTATACAACGGGTGATGTCCACCAACACTCCCTTTTCTTCTGTCACCGGCCAAGCACCCCCTATGACCTTCCGGCGGGTTCAACCCGTACCAGCTTGTCGGCCCGCGAGTAATATTTGGTATGCAATAGTTCGTGGGCCAACTTGCTCGACGGGTGGCCCAGGAAATTCTGGTAGAGAGCGGCCAGCTCGGCATTTTCGTGACTTTCCCGCTTGGCCATCTGGGCGTCGGCTTCATACAGGGCGGCTATCCGCTGCTGGCGCACTTCATCCGAAGGGGGGACAACCGTTTTGGGCTGGCCGCCGCCGCCGATACAGCCGCCGGGACAGGCCATAACTTCAATAAAGTGCCAGGGTGCCTGCCCGGCTTTTACCGCTTCTAAAACGACCCGGGCGTTGGCCAAGCCGTGCGCCACGGCTACCTGTACCTGACCGACCCCCGGTATAGTCAGCTTCCCTTCTTTGACCCCGGTCAATCCCCGGACAGGTGTCAGTTCCATAAGCTGCGGCGGTGGCGCCTCCCCGGTCACAAAGAAGTAAAAGGTACGCACCGCTGCCTCCATCACGCCGCCGGTTGCCCCGAAAATGGTGGCGGCACCGGTGCTTTCGCCCATCAGAGAGTTGTATTCTTCTGCGGGCAGCGTAGCCAGGTGAAGCCCGCTCTTTTTCAGCATCCGGGCCAGTTCCCGGGTAGTGAGTACCGCGTCCACGTCCCGTATCTCGGGTTTACCCCAGTAAATGCCGCTGCTGTTCATCTCGGGGCGCTTGGCCTCGAATTTTTTCGCGGTACAGGGCATGATGGACACCGAAACGATGTTTTCAGGGTCCAGGCCCATGACCTTGGCATAATAGGTTTTAACTAAAGCGCCGAACATTTGTTGGGGAGATTTACAGGTCGAGAGATGCGGCAGTAGCTCGGGGTAAAAGTACTCACAGAACTTGATCCAGCCGGGGGAACAGGAGGTTATTAAGGGCAGCGGTTGCGGACACTCTCCTTTCACCCGCTTGATGAGCTCGGTAGCTTCTTCCATAATGGTCAGGTCGGCCGTGAAGTTGGTATCCATAACGGCGTCGAATCCGAGACGGCGCAGGGCCGCCACCTGCTGTCCGGCTACCCAGGTGCCCGGCAGCAAACCGAACTCTTCTCCCAGAGACACCCTGGTGGCCGGGGCCGTTTGCACCACCACGAACTTGCTCGGATCACGCAGCCATTCTTCCACCTGCGCGGTATCATCACGCTCGCGGATGGCGCCGGGGGAACAGGCTAGGGCGCACTGCCCGCAGTGGACGCAGATGACTTCATCCTTGATCGGTAACTGGTAATAGCCGAAGACGCTTTGTACTTTATGGCAGGCCTCCACGCACCGCCCGCAGAGATCACACAAACGGTCGTCCACGACCAGCGCCGGGTCGTCTTTGTTTATGGACACTTTTCCCCGTATCTGGTCCGGCCGAATATCCGGTGTGCCGTACCGGGGCGGTAACCAACCTTCACCCCCGACCTGCTCAGCCAGCGGCTTCAAACACCCCCCGCTTAACACAGCCACTCCGGCCAGTCCCAGGCCGGACATAAGCTTCAAAAACGTACGGCGGGTGATTTCCCGGCGCTGTTCTTCTCCGCGCTCCAACTCTGCCATGATTTCCCTCCTTACCCAGGTTATCTGACTTACGCAGCACTGAACCTGCAAATAAACTTTGTACGGCTCGTTTTTCTCACCCCTTTCTGGTTTTTAGACAGGTGCTACTGACGACAGACCTACCCCGTAAAAACAAAAGACCTCGAAAGTCCACTGTGCCTTTCGGCAGACCTTCGTGGTCTGTTAGTTTAACTTTATAAATAATTTACTTTTGTTAACTTTGACTGCTTGGCAATGTTAACCTTTATCGGTCGGGGTATCAACTTTCTACATACATAAGTTTCTGCGGAAGCTTCAAGCTACCCGTAATTTTTATTCTATTCTCCGCCTTTGAGAAGGTCAAGCCCGAAGTTTGGCAAGCTTTTTGCGCCGTCAGCGATTTTGCCTCCCGGCAGGGCAGCACCCACAGCCGACAGGGTGCAGCCTGAGTGGTCAAAACACCAGCCAACCCTCCCTGTGGCTACAATTCCCCCGACCACCTGGACCGCCGCCCCTGTGCCCACCGCTGGCTTGAGTGGCGGCCGCCCGGTCCGGACATTCGTTTCGTGGGTCGGAAGTACCCCCGGCAATTTTTTTGCAAGGTGCCTATATCCTAGATTCGTCTCGAAAGTTTCCTAGGGTGGACAAGACTTCGGTCAGGAGGGTAATCAGAGTACCCCCCC
>DFNH01000010.1 GCA_002375985.1 Firmicutes bacterium UBA3572
AGTAGGTCGCCGCCGGAACTAAAAATGAGGGCCCTGGTTGAAAAGACCGGGGTCCTACTTGTTTTGGGGGTCAAGTTAAGGGCGGGTTTCCTAGTCTTTACGAATACGGCCATAGCCAGGAATTTTGTACCCTCTGACGACTGACGACCGACGACTGACGACCGTTTCCGCTCTCCAGCGCCGATGGTACTTGGGGGCCGACCCCTGGGAGAGTAGGTCGCCGCCGGAACTAAATGTGAAAACCCCTGGTTCAGCGATGAAGGAACCCGGGGTTTTCCTTGTTGTTTAGGTCAGTTGTTCGGCTAGGCGTAGCAGAAAAGCACGGAAAGACCCAACTTCCCGGAGAAACTCTGCATAAACGGCATCCATCCGGTCGAGAAGCGGTTTTAAGCGTTCCCAATCCAGAAGGTACCCGTAGACGTTACGGAAAACATGCCGAAAGCGCAGGTATTCGTCCAGCTTCCAGCGCAGTTCCTCGGAAATAACGGCGGGGCGCAGGCCGGGAACGGTCACCGTCATCCGTACCAACAGTTGCTTATGCCACTCGGGGGAATCTGGAAGACGCCCGTTAATATCGCCCGCAATGATTTCGAAGACGTCCTCGATGCCGGTGTAAAAATCGTGGAGCAAGCTGCCGAAGCCCCGCAGATCGAGCGTGCCGGGGCGGGATCCCTGAAAAGCCCGCGTTGCGGTCCGGGTTTCTTCGACGGTGTGCTGCAGGGTCTGCAGCACGTGGTCGATCTGTCCTACCAGGGACAGGATTTCTTCTCTATTTTTTGCTACCATTATGCTCACCTCGCGTGGCCAGAAGCTTCCCCTCCCGTCGGATGGCGTCTGCCAGCCAGGGTGCACATCCGTCCAAATCCACCAGATCCACCGCGAATGCGCTGGTGGCGTTCAGACGGGAAAGCAATTGGAAGTAGGCGGACTTGGGTAAACCGGTGGCGGCTAGATCGATGTCCGAATGCGCCCGGAACCGACCCGGCCGCACCAGGGATCCGAATAGCCAGACCTCGGCTGCGCCGTATTGGTCCACCAGGATTCGGGACAGCCGGGCCGCCGTTCTTTCGGCCTCCCGGGCCCGCTTCCGCCTGCTTGCTTCTTCTTCTTCTTGTCTGGATTTCCAGGCCTCAACATAGGACTGAAAGACGGCCTCTTCCACGGCTATCACCGTCCTGCCACAACCGAAAGGATGGCGGGGTGGAACCGTTTTGTCGTGCACCACCCGTTGCACCGGCTACCGGTATTGTAACGCGTCTTGCCGCGGGCGGCAACGTAACCGGGGAAAAGTGCCGAAAAAGGAGCTGCATCGCGGTTGAAAACCTTGGTGCACCGCCTGAGCATCTATGTCCCGCCTTCTCCCGAGAGACATAAGGGCTTGCTGGCGGGGTGAAGCCGGTCGGGTTAGATCCGTACATTACAAAAATACCCCCGGCTCCCGCCGGGGGCTTTGCGTTCCTGCTACTGGAAACGGCCTTCGTCGTCCCGTGCCTGGGCCGGTGGCTACTTGCCCAGCGCGACGTTCACGGCCTAGAACAAAGCCGTTACGGTGTCACCTTCCTGAAAGCCGCACTCTTCCAGCGAATCGCGCGTCATCGTCCGACGATACGTACAGGGCGTCGTCACCGCGGCCGATTTTAAGCGTCACCTGGGTGGGCCATAAGACCCCCGGTCTTGATGGACACGATTTCACCCTGCCAAACGTTGCGTACCCCCAGTTTGTGCTGCTCGATTTCCACGTCAATCCCTCCCGGTTACAGTTTTTCCAGTCTTCCAGCTTACCCCCAGGTGATCACGCCGCCGTCGAGCATCAGGTTCAGCACCTCGTAGGCGTTGGTCGGCCGGCCCACCGCAAGTTTACCCTCCAGGCCGAAGTAGTTGATGCAGGTGCCGCATACCAGGACCAAGACTCCTTTTTGCTCGAGATCCCGCAGCGGCTCCACCAGGTCTGAACCTTCCGCGGCCAGTTTGGCTCCGGTATTGACCAGGACGATGTACTGCGGCCGGCGTTCGGACAGGGCTAGCGTGTTCAGGAGTTGGGCCAGGATCCGCTTGCCCAGTTCGACACTGCCGTGCCCCAGAGATTCGCTCTGGATGACCAGGGTACGCGTGGCGACGGACGGTCGGCCGCAGGACGGCGCCTCCGCGACGGGCTTCTCCGGGGGTGTTGGTACAGGCTCTTCCGCTCCCGGAGTCCCCGAGGTGACGGTGATCTGCCAGCGGTCACCTTGGCGGGTGGTTTGACCGCGGTATCCCTGGCTTTGCACGGCGCGCAGGACGTTTTGCACCGCTTCGGCGTTATCCAGCAGCACCCGGAACGCGGTTTCGCCCTGTTTGATGGCCTCCAAAACCATTAGCACGGGCTGGGGGCAAGGTCGGCCCCGGACGTCAATTTCTTTCACTCTTTTTCGACCTCGCTTGTGGTATATTTGCCCATCGGGCGCGTTAGTTATCCCCGGTGGCCGGTTGCCGGACGGCCCGGCGGCCTCTCGCGGGCCAACAGTGCCGCTCCGAGAGCGCCGGAAAACTGGCAGAGTTCGGGAGCGACCAGGGGCACGCCCAGACGCTTCTCCAGGGCCTGCCGTACACCGGGGTTCCGAGCCACCCCACCGGTAAAGGCTATCGGGGCGCCCGGCGCGTATCCCAGCCGCTTCGCCATACTGGCGAGGCGGCGGGCGATGGCTTCGTGGAGGCCGCGGGCGATCTGTTCTTTGGGTACGCCTTCAGCCAAAAGCCCTACCACCTCCGATTCGGCGAAAACGGTGCACATGCTGTTGATGGCCGCCGGTTCGGCCTCCCGGCCCAGGGCGCCCAATTCACCGACTTCGACGCCTAGGGCGGTGGCCAGCACGGTCAGAAAACGCCCCGTGCCTGCCGCGCACTTGTCGTTCATCACGAAGTCCAGCACCCGCCCGTTCGGCGCGATCCGGATCACTTTACTGTCCTGCCCGCCGATATCGATCACCAGGCTGGCCTCAGGCACGAGATAACGGGCGCCACGGGCGTGGCAGGTGATTTCGGTTGCCGTCCAGTCGGCGAAGGAGAGCACGATTCGCCCGTAACCGGTGGCCACAACGGCGGTCACCGCCGCTTCGTCCAGGCGGGCGCGGTGCAAAAGCTCCTGATAGGCCTCGTGACTGGCCTGCCGGGGATTCCAGCCGGTAGGCCGTTCGAGATAATAACTGACTCCGTTTTCATTTAGGAGCACTACCTTGGTCGCCACCGAACCGACGTCGATCCCGGCGGTAAACACGTCGCACCTCCCCTCGTTGCCAGATTTGGTTTGGCATGGCCTGCAGACGCGGCGTCGGCTGCCCTCAGCCCAGCATCTCCAGGAAGGCGGCGATGCGGACGTTGAGCTGCTGCGTGTCGGACGGAGAGTAGTCGGTTTCCAGGTGCAGGTAGGGCCGGCCGGTTTTTTCCCGGACCGTTTCGGCCAACCGATGGGCTTCGATATTATAGGTGTGGCAGGCCTGCCAGGTCAGGTCGATTACGCCGTCCACCTCGAACTCCGCGATCATCCGGGTTACCAGCTCCATCCGGGCGGTGTTCCAGGTCATGCAGGAGCAGGGGATGCGGAGGTATTTTTGGGCCAGGGAGGCCAGCGGATCGGCGGCCTCCGGGTCGGCTTCGAGTGGCAGGGTTTTGTAGCCGGTGCAGAATTCCTGGGCTACCACCACCGCTCCATTTTCCTCCGCCAACCGGATCACTTTCTCGCTGCCGAGACCCTGCGGACAGCCGGTGACCAGCAGCCGCGGCGCCTCCGGACGGCCGAAGTGGTGACCTTTGGCGGCCAGTTCCTCCACCTCGTCGCAG
This sequence comes from Firmicutes bacterium UBA3572, assembly GCA_002375985.1. GTDB lineage: Bacteria > Bacillota > Desulfotomaculia > Desulfotomaculales > Desulforudaceae > Desulfopertinax. Next base: position 3,817 of record DFNH01000010.1, read on the forward strand.
AGCTGGTGCAGTTGGGCGGTCACCGCGCGGCGGTCGGTGACGAACCCGCTCAGCCAGGAGGCGGTCAGCACCTGTACCCCGGAAAGAAGCGCGGGTTTGCGGCGGTTCAACTCATGCAGCCGGCGGCGCGCCCGGTTTTCCTCATTTTTTATCCGGATCGCTTCCCGGATTTTGGCGTCGGTGATTTTCACCTGGAAAGCTTCTTCCAAAGCTTCCTTGAACCGCCGGACCTCCCCGGTCCACAGTGCCAGCGACGCCGGGTCGTTGGGGGACTGGGGCAGGTGCATCAGGTGTAGGGGCTTCAACTCGGCCATCAGTTCAAACATTTTCTTTTTTCCGTCGCAGGTGGTTTCCCCCACAATCAGGTCGGCGGCCATGAAAAAGGGGCAGGTGTCGGTGGCCGCAAACCCGTAGGAGGACTTGATCAGGGGACAGAGGTTGCGCGGCAGGATCTCTTCGGCGGCCGGAATCGGGTCTTTCTTGGTGCCGCAAAGGCCGATGGGAATCGCCCCCGCCGCCAGGATCAGTTCTTCGGGGGCGTAGGTGCAGTAGGTACCCACCACCCGGCGGCCGTCCTCCTTGGCTTGTTTAACTCGGGCAGCATTGCCTTTTTTCATTTCTTCGAAAATCTGCATGCTTTGGATTGCCAACGGCTTCCCCTCCCTTAAGTGATGGCTCGTTTTTCTACAAGTAGCAATAACTTTCCTTTGTTGCAGTAATGACTTTTGCTTATACATGCGCCGTTTTCTGGGCTGAAGCATAACCAACAATTATTAAAGCAACCCAAACCGGTGGGGATCTAGGGATCTATAACAAGGACTTGGTTCTGAAATGGCGCCAGATCTGGACAGAAACCATTGACTGATGTTATATAATGTAAAGTAATGCTGAAAGGGGGAGCAAGGTGATTACCGGGGAAATGACCATCCTGAGCGTTATTGAACAATATCCGGAAACGCGGCGGGTGTTTGACGCTTACGGCGCACAGTGCGAGAGTTGTCTTTGCTGTACTTACCTGTTTGAAACACTGGCCGAGGTGGCTCGGCGACACGGGTTTGCGCTGGACCGGTTACTGGCCGACTTGAACCGTGCCGCCGGCTTATAGCCCGGGCAGCGCTTCAAGAGGCACCGCGGCGGGCGGTGGCGAAAAGCGCCGCGGTCAGCTCCGGGTCGCGTACGTTCACCAGCACCGCCGTTTCCGCGGGGGTCAGGCCCTGAAGTTCCCGCGCCTTCTCCAGGATTTCGGCCACCTCTGCGCGTTCCGGATCGGCCTTGGTTTCCAGGAGGCGCCGGAGGGCCGCGTCGTCGATGAAGTCTTTCCGTTGTTCCATTTCCTCGTACTTGCGTATTTCCGCCAGACGCGCTTCGCGCTAGCGGTGTTCCGCCGGGGATAACACACCGGATCTCTCTTTTCTCCCAAAGGGCTATGCGGCCGGGGCCCGCTTCGTCCGCCGGGCGCGGCACCGTTTGGTAATAGATTTAGACCGGCAGCGCAGGTTTGATGACTCTTCTGGAGAGCCGCGCCGAGCCTGCCGGCGCCGTACGCGCGGCCCAGCCTGCGGCCCTCCTCAGCCGCAGAACAAAACCGGCGAAGCGCGCGGCAGTGCCGAGGCCTCCGCCTTGGGAGCGGCGAAGACGGCGTGGACGGTTTCCACCAACATGTCCACCAAGTGGGGCAGCGGTTCCCTGGAGGCACCCACGATTTCCACGCCGGCCCGGTTGAGATGCAGGAGCACCTTGGGGGCGGGGGCCAGGGCCACCGCTTCGGCCATGGCCGGCGTGATTTCGCCCGTCATCCCATGCGGAATGATCACGGCGATGGTGCCCACAATGACGTTCGCGGCGGCGACGTTCCGGATAACCGCGTTTTCGCCGGTAGCGCCGTTGTTGGCGCCGGCCCGGAGCATGGCCGCCGTGGCTAGGGCGTTGGTTCCCAGGGCGAGGATTTCGGCCTTTTCGTCCGGGAAGGCCCGGCGGAGCTTTTCGACCATCAGCCGGCCGAGACCGCCGCCCTGTCCGTCGATCACTACGATCTGCGGATGGGACATCTTCTCTTCTCGCCTCCGGCGGGTCTTGCGTAGACGAACAAAAAACCACGGAGCCAACCCTCTTTCGCAGAGGGCCAGAAAGCCTCCGTGGCCTTGGTTCATCGTTGGTATCGGTGGTTAGCCCGTCCGGATGAACCAACCCGCCCTTCGTAGTCGGGCCGTTCATCCCATGCGCATTGATCCACTTACTCTCCATCCTAATTGTAGCCGTCCGGCGGAAAGGAAGCAAGTTCCCAAAAAAATTTTTGTCGGTTGCAGGAAATACCTGGTCAACATCGAATACCGCACTAAAAACTATTTAACAATGCCGCGGCACGACGCCGCGGGTGCGGGGCGGGCGACGAAGGAAGTTTTCTAAACCGTCTGAAAGAGTTCTAAACCGTCCGAAAGAGGATGACCACGAAGGTCTGCCGTCAGGCATGAAAGGCCTTCGTGGTTTTCTTTTTTCGGCGGCGGAGGAGGTGGAAGGAGGGCGGCAGGCCGCGCGGGCGGGAGCGGGAACGGATGAAAGCGCGAGGGAGGAGTGAAATGTCAAACTTTTGAACCCAAAATCATTGCTTTTCTGTGCAACTGGTGCAGCTACGGCGGGGCGGATCTGGCCGGTGTGTCGCGGCTGCAGTATCCGCCGAACATCCGGATCATCAGGGTGATGTGTTCCGGCCGGGTGGCTCCGGAATTCGTGCGCAAGGCTTTCTTTTTCGGGGCGGACGGCGTCCTGGTGGCCGGCTGCCACCCGGGGGACTGCTACTACGTCCGGGGCAATTACTACGCGGAGCGGCGCATCAGAATTCTGCGCCGGATGCATCCTGTGCCGGGTGGGCACCAGGCGCGCGCAGGAGCTCGTGGATCGCGTGCTTGACGGGGCGGCGACAACCGAGGATCTCTCCCGGCGTCAAGGATGCCGCGGTGCCGCTTGACGGCCTCCGGGTCAAGGCGCTGGCGGCGCACGGCCTGGCCAATGCGCGCGCCGTGATGGAGAGGCTGAAGGCCGGGCGGATGTATCGGCGGCGGGGGGGGGCAGCCGCTGCCCACCGACACCGCCGCCAGACAGAGCCGCATAGACGGCCTGTACCGGGTGGACGCCGCCATGCCGGTCCGCAAGTCCCACGAGAACCCGCAGCTGACCAAACTGTACGCCGACTTCTTGGGTAAACCGCTGAGTGAGGTATCGCACACGCTGCTCCACACCTGCTACACGGCGCGGAAGTAGCGCAAAGGGCCAGAAAGTCATATAAGGAGGGGTTGCCAGATGAGCGGTGAGGCGAGTCTAGCGGAAGAAAGAACCTTGGGCGAGTTCGTGCTGCGGCGGGTGCACGCCGAATCGTGCGGGGAGTGTCTGCCCTGCGCGCTCGGCACGCGGCAGATCGCCGCCGTGCTCAACGGCACGGCCGGCGGAAATGGCGGCGCCGTCGAGGCCGCGGTGTGGCGCGCGCTCGGTCGCGCCATGCGGCAGGCGGCCAAGTGCGGCGTGGGGCGGATCGGCGGGGCGCTGGTCGAAGAATTGCTCGATCGGGACCCGGATTTCTTCGCCCCGGGGCGCAAACGGAACTCTGGCGACCAGGGACAGGAGGGATAAGAATGTCCACGTTTACGATGATCATTGACGGTCGGCGGGTGGAGGTGCCGGAAAAAACCACGATCCTGGAGGCGGCGGCCAAGATCGGCGTCAAGATTCCGACGCTTTGTTACCTCAAGGACATCGGCCACGACGTGGGCGCCTGCCGTATCTGCGTGGTCGAAATCGAGGGCGAACCGGAGCTCGTGACGGCCTGCAACACCCCGGCGGCGCCGGGAATGGTGGTCCGCACCAATACGGAGGCGGTGCGGGAGGCGCGGAAGGTCACCCTGGAAATGATCCTGGCCAACCACCCCGAGGAGTGTCCGACCTGTGTGCGGAACGGCACGTGTGAGCTGCAGGCGCTGGCGGCCGCGTTCAACATCCGGGAAGTGCGCTTCCCGCGCACCCGGCCGGAATTCCCGCTGGACGACTCGGCGACCGCCCTCATCCGCGATCCGAACAAGTGTATCCTCTGCCGCCGGTGCGTGACGGTGTGCCGGCAGGTGCAGAGCGTGGGCGCCGTAGAATTCGGGAAGGTCTACGGCGAGCCGGCGGTGACCACCCTGCTGCATACCCCGCTGGGAGAAACCAACTGTGTGCAGTGCGGGCAGTGCATCCTGGTCTGTCCGGTGGGCGCCATCTACGAACGGGACGACACCGACCGGGTCTGGGCGGCTCTGGCCGACCCGCACAAGCATGTGGTGGTGCAGACGGCGCCGGCTACCCACGTGGCGCTGGGGGACCTGTTTGGCCTTGCGCCCGGCACCGATATCACCGGCCGGATGGTGGCCGCCTTCCGCCGGCTCGGCTTTGACGCGGTGTTCGACACCAACTTCACGGCCGACCTCACCATTATGGAGGAGGGCTCCGAGCTTCTGGAGCGGATCAACAACGGCGGCGTCCTGCCGCAGCTGACCTCCTGCAGCCCTGGCTGGGTCAAATTCATCGAACACTTTTATCCCGAACTGCTCCCGCACCTGTCGAGCGCCAAGTCCCCCCAGCAGATGCTGGGGGCGCTGGCCAAGACTTTCTACGCGCAGAAGCGGGGCCTCAATCCGGATGAGGTTTTCGTGGTTTCCGTAATGCCGTGCACCGCCAAGAAGTTCGAGGCGGCCCGCCCCGAGATGAAGGCGTCCGGCCGGCGCGACGTGGACGTCGTGCTCACCACCCGGGAGTTGGCGCGCATGCTCCGGGAAGCGGGACTGGATTTTGCCAACCTGCCGGAGGATGACTACGACGAACCGATGGGCCTCGGGACCGGTGCCGGGCAGATTTTCGGCGCCACCGGCGGCGTGATGGAGGCCGCCCTGCGCACGGTCTACGAACTGGTTACCGGCAAGCCGCTGGAGAACCTGGACATCGAAGAGGTCCGGGGGCTGGCGGGCGTCAAGGAGGCCGCGGTACCGCTTAACGGCCTCCGGGTCAAGGCGCTGGTGGCGCACGGCCTGGCCAATGCGCGCGCCGTGATGGAGAGGCTGAAGGCCGGAGAACTCAAAGACTACCACTTCATCGAGATCATGTGCTGCCCGGGCGGGTGCATCGGCGGCGGCGGGCAGCCGATTCCGACCACCAGCACGATCAGGGAAATGCGTATCGGCGGCATTTACGCCCGGGACCGGGCGCTCGCGCTCCGCAAGTCGCACGAGAACCCACAGGTGCAAAAGCTCTACGAGGAGTTTCTGGAGCGGCCGCTCGGGCACAAGTCGCACGAACTGTTGCACACCACCTACACCGCCCGGGGTTTTCAACCCCGGGGCGAGTAAGGCCAAAGGAATTCCCGCCCCTGAATATACAGGGGATTTTGCCGGCGGGACATTCCGCCGGCGTTTTTCTTTGACCGTTAGGGGAGTGATCTGCTACCAGCGACCACGCGGTCCAGGACTGCGGTGCGAACGCCAGCGTGAGTTTACTAAACGCACCGGCCAAAAACCTTCTCAGCCCAGGAAACACAAGCACTCCGAGAACACGTCCTTGTATGCACTAAAGCACCCAGCAATACCAGGCTTTCCTGCAATCAGCGTAGTAAACTCACGCTGGAGGTTGGCATTGCCAGGGCCACGCGAGGCCAGTGTGGCAGGAAAGCTGCGGGATTGGCTTGCTCGTTGCACCGGCTACCGGTTCTCCGGAGGTGCCGCCCGGCGAGAATTCGGAGCGGACTTTCACCGGTGCTTTCGGTTTACCCGCCGAGCACCTCGAGGCAGGCGTCTACCACGGCGGCGTCGTAAAGGGTGTCGCGACCGCGCTTGATTTCCTCCAACGCCGCCTGCAGGGTCTGGGCCGGACGATAGGGCCGGTGGGAGATGATGGCGTCCACCACGTCGGCTACCGCCAGGATGCGGGCCTCGAGGAGAATGGCCTCGCCTTTTAGCCCGTCCGGGTAGCCGGAGCCGTCCAGCCGCTCGTGGTGCTGCCGGATGATCGCCGCCACCTCCCCGCCGAAATCAATGTTCCTAAGTACTTCGTAGGCGGTCACCGGGTGGAGTTTCACCAACTCCATTTCCACCGGCGTCAGCCGGCCGGACTTGTTCAGGATGGCCGCTGGGATGGTTACCTTGCCGATGTCGTGCAGGTAGCCGGCGGAGCGGAGCCGGTCGACGGTGTCTTCGGGGAGTCCCATCTGCCGCGCCACGGTGCAAGCCAGCTCCGCCACCCGTTGCTGGTGCCCGGCCGTGTACGGGTAGCGCAACTCCACGAGCCGCGCGATGGCGCGGATGCTTCCCTCGAGCGTTTTTTCCAGCCTTTGCTTGGCCTCGTAGATTTCCTGCTTTGCGCGGCGTTCCTTAGTTTCGTCCCGGAACACCAGCACCATGCCCAGGATGTTTCCTTCCCGGTTGCGGATGGGTGCGGCGTTGTCGGCAATGGGTATGCGCCGGCCGTCGCGCGCGAGGAGAATGGTGTGGCTACCGAGTCCGACTGCCACGCCTTCGCGCAGCACCCGCTCCAGGGGGCTCGCTACGGAGCGGCCGGTAAGCTCGCTTTCGATACGGAAAACGGCAGACAAGGGGCGGCCGAGTGCTTCGCCCGCCGGCCACCCGGTAAGCTTCTCGGCCACGGGGTTGACAAAGGTGACGTATCCGGCCTGGTCGGTGCAGATCACTGCGTCGCCGATGCTGTTCAGGGTGACGCGAAACCGTTCCCGCTCCTCCGCCACGCGCGTTTCGGCCTTCTTGCGGGCGGTGATGTCGCGCACGATAGCCAGGATCCGCTCCTGCCCGCCGATGAGGGTGCGCTTCAGGTTGACCTCGGTCCAGAAGAGGCGTCCTTCGCGGGTGCGGCTTACCCACTCGAACAGCTGCGGCTCGCCGGCCGCCGCCTTCCTTATCAGCGCCAAGGCTTCCTGCTGGGTGTACGGCGGCACGCCCGCGCTTATGTCCTCCACCGTGAGACGGCGTGCCTCCTCCGTAGTGTACCTGAACATCTCGGTCATTTTGGGGTTCACGTCCAATATTTGCCCGGTTTCCGGGTGGTGCACGACGATGGCGTCGTTGGTTGCCTCGAAGATGGCGCGGTAGTTCTCCTCGGCGTGGCGCAGCGCCTGTTCCTTCCGCTTGAGTTCGGTGATATCGAGAAGGAAGGTAACGCTCTGCTTCGTCCCTGGGATCACGACCACGGTGAGCCAGATATTCTTTCGTTCGCCGCGGCGGTTCACAAAAGTAAATTCGTAGTTGCGGGGTGCCGCTGCCGGGTCCTGGCGGCGCCGGCGGTGGTATTCGCGGATACGTGGCAAATCCTCGGGCGCGACAAACTCCGTCCAGCTTTTTTTCCCCTCGATTTCTTCCCGGGGGAGGGCGGCGAGTGCGGCGAACTCCTCGTTGCAAAGGGAGATGGTGGTGTCCTCCTCGATGAGGCACATGGCCGTCCCGGTATTCTCAAAGATGGTGCGGTAGACGTGTTCGGGAACAGGTAGCGGGATGTCCGGGCCGTTTCGGCGCACGTGCCTTTACCTCCCTTATCGAAAAATAAATAATAAACAGTAAAGAAACTACCTGGCAAGAATAAGTCGGGTTTCGTGAAAATAAGTACTATTTCGACAGAGGTGCGGATAATTCCTGCCAACATGTTCCTTTTAAGATGTTTATGTTAACTTGAACGGCTAACATTAGTTTTGAAGGGAGCAGAGCGGGTTGATTGCGGCCAAACTGTTGGGAGCTTTGATATGTTTGATGCGGCCACCATAAGCCAAAGTACAAAAGGCTGGTGAAAAAGCTCCGGGCCCTGCTCCACCAGGGTCACTTGGTGTTTTCGGGGTAGCCGGTCCCACAGGGAGCACGCCGCCGCTGCACCGGCCGTACCGCCTCCGACCACGGCCACAGACGCCATGTTACTCACCTCGGAGTTAATTTGCTCCGGAAAGCTTCTTAGTGGGTGTTGATTTCTCGGCAACCCAGCTCAAAAGCCCGGGCGTTTACTTCCCGCAGATTTGGTTTCACGGTGGACAAGAGGGTCTCCCGGAGGGCGTCCGTGGGTACGGGGAGTCGCTGCAGGGCGGCTAAGGCACCTAACAGGACGCTGTTCAGCGTCCGGACGTGCCCCGCCTCCCGGGCCAGCCGGTCGGCGTCCAGGAACACACAATCGGGGACGGTCTGCCGCAAATGGGCAAGCAATGCCTCCCGGTCGTAGGTGGACAAGCCCAGAGCAACCGTGGTCGGCACAATGGCCGTGTTGGCGGTAACCACCAGACCGCCCGGTTTCAGGAGATAAAGGTTACGCACCGTTTCGGCCAGCTCAAAACTAAGCAGGATGTCGGCGTGTCCCGACGGAATGAGGGCGCCGAAGAGCCCATAGCCCATACGTACCTGACTGGTGACCGGGCCCTCCCGCTGGGCCATACCCAGCACTTCGGAAGTGCGCACTTCCATGCCGGCGGCAATGGCGGCGTAACTGATCACCCTGGACGCCAGGATGATCCCCTGACCGCCCACGCCGGCGACAACAAGGTCACAATTTCTCATTGCGGACGCATCCTCCTTATGGCACCGGACGGGCAGACGTGCACGCAAAGCGCGCAACCCACACACTTGTCGGTGACCGTGGGGCCGTTATCGCCGGGCATAATCGCCGGGCAGCCCAGTTCGTCCACGCATACCCAGCAGCCGGCGCACAGATCCGGGCGGCCCACTTCGAACCGCGTATTTCCTGTCTTGGCCCGGGCGATGCACGGCTGGTTCATGACTACCACCGAAGGTCCGGGAAACTCCAGGGCGGCGCGGGCCTCCCTAATGGCTTTGCCGGGCACCAGGGGGTTCACCACCCGTACGTCCTCCACGCCACAGGCGCGGGCCAACCCGGCGATATCAATGGCTGCCGCCGGTTCACCCAAGGCCGTTTGACCGGTGCCCGGGTGGGGTTGGTGTCCGGTCATGGCCGTGGTGTGGTTGTCCAGTACCACCACGGTGATATTGGCCTTGTTGTACACGGCGTTCACCAGGCCGGGGAGGCCGGTATGGAAAAAGGTCGAGTCGCCCAGGAAAGCCACATGCTTACGGTGAGGTTCGGCCCAGTACAGGCCCTGGGCTACCGTGATGCTGGCGCCCATGCACAGGCAGGTATCGACCATTTTGAGCGGGGGCGCCGCCCCCAGCGTGTAGCAGCCGATGTCGCCGGGGAAAACCACGTCCAACCCCTCGGCCGCCTTTTTAAAAACATAATACGAAGCCCGGTGCGGGCAGCCGGCGCACATTACCGGCGGGCGGAACGGTAGCGCGGGCGCCGTTGCCGCGGCGGCCGCCTCCGCTTCCGCTTTGACGCCGGCGAAGGTCCGCACCGCCATCAGCACCCGGTCCACGTCGAGCTCACCCTCCCGGGGCACCAGGCCGTCGTGCTTGCCGCAGACCGTTACGGTCAGACCTTTCTTCCAGGCTAGGCTGATCACCTGGTCCTCCACCACCGGTTCCAGTTCCTCCACGATGAGCACCCGGTCCAACCGCTTCAGAAACGCGTACACCGGCTCTTGCGGTAGCGGGTAGGGGGTACCGATTTTCAACACATCCACGGTCTGATCCAGCCCGGCCAGAGCCAGTGCCTCGCGCACGTAGCCCAGTGCCACGCCGCAGGCAATAACGCCGGTGCGGTTTTCCGCGCGATTCCTGAATTCTTCGTTGAATGGGGAACTGGTGAGCGCGGCGCGAGCCTGTTCTTGCTGTCTGTTAAGCACCGGGTGGCGCTGGCGGGCCGTCGTGGGGAGGGCCACCCAGGCCCGGTCCCGTTTAAACCCGGAAACGGGCAAAGGGTGGTAGGCCGCTTCCACTTCGATGTCCTGGTAAGCATGGCTCACGCGGGTGGTCGGCCTGACGATTACCGGCAGCTGGAGTTCTGCGGAAAGGTCAAAGGCGTAGCGGGTCATTTCCAGCGCCTCCCGGGGACAGGACGGATCGAGTACGGGCAGCTTGGCGAACCGGGCGAACAGGCGTGTGTCCTGTTCGTTTTGGGAACTGTGCGGTCCCGGGTCGTCGGCCACGAGCAGCACCAAGGCGCCCTTGATGCCCAGGTAGGCCAGGGCCATCAGCGGGTCGGCGGCTACGTTCAGGCCCACCTGTTTCATGGTGCAAAAAGCGCGGGCCCCGGCAAAGGCCGCCCCGGCGGTCACCTCCAGGGCCACTTTTTCGTTGACTGACCATTCGGCGTGGAAACCGTACTCCTTAGCCAGCGGGGCCAACGTGGCCATTATTTCCGAGGAAGGAGTGCCCGGGTAACCCGCGACGACCTGGACCCCGCCCAAAAGCGCTCCGTAGGCGATGGCCTGGTTGCCCATCAACAGTTTTTTCGGCAAGTTTACCCCTCCGCGCGTGTGATAAGAGGCCTATTGTTCCTAATAATGAAACTAGTATAACACAGTTTTCGCGTGCAGGCTGTCGGGTTTACAGCTAAATCCGTTAAGGGGCAAGCTTTGTTAGGTGTTAGGCTGGCACGACGGGAGGAGTATGCCAGACCCGTGGCGAAAGCTTTTAGCTACTACCTAGTTCGGGAGGGAATGATATGGCCCGGGTTCTGACTGTCAGGCATATGAACCGTTGCATCGCCTGTTATGGATGTATGCTGGCCTGCGCGCGGAGCGTATACGGCCAGTTTTCGCTGGTAAAGAGTGCCATTCAGATCCGGACTCGGGGCGGCTTGCAAAGCAAGCTGGCGGCCGACGTCTGTTTGGGGTGTGTCGAGCCGGCCTGTGCCCTAGCCTGCCCGCAGCAGGCGCTTCAGCCACGTCCGGGAGGCGGTGTGCGCATGGTGCGCTCCCGGTGCGACGGGTGCGCGGCCTGCGCCGAGGCGTGCATCGCCCGGGTAATCCGAATGGACCCTGAAGAGGAACGGCCCATCGTCTGTATCCAGTGCGGTCAGTGTGTGCGGTACTGCCCGCACGCCGTACTGGAAATGGTGCCGGTGGACGAAGGGGGTGTATAGCGTGCCGGACGTGCGTATGATCAACGTTCTCAGCATCGACCTAGCACACCGTACCTGGAAGGTCGAGCAACGGGCCGACCTTTCCGCTTACCTGGGGGGTATTGGACTCGCCACCAAGTTGTTTGCCGAACGGTGGCGCCGGGGTTCTGCTCCCGGCGACCCGGAACAGCCGGTGGTGCTGGCCATCGGCCCGCTTTCTACCGTCTTTCCCCTGGTAACCAAGACCGCGGCTGTGTTTCATTCTCCGCTGACGGGAGAGTGGGGGGAAAGCTACGCCGGTATGCGGCTGGCCATGGCTTTACGGTTCGCCGGCTACGACGCTCTGGTGATTACCGGCCGCGCCCCGCAGCCGGTGTACGTCACGGTTACGCCGGACGGAGCAGCTTTCCGGGACGCCCGGGGACTATGGGGTCTGTCTACCGAGGACAGCGGACGTCTCCTGCGGGAGTGGGAGCCCGGGCGCGGGCACCGCAGCACGGTGCGCATCGGGCCGGCTGGGGAACGGGGCGTGGCCTTCGCCGGGGTGAACGTCGATACCTTCCGCCACTTCGGGCGGCTGGGCCTGGGGGCGGTATTCGGCGCCAAAAACCTCAAGGCGCTGGTGGTCCACGGAAACCGGAGTTTTCCCATTCCGGACCGCAAGGCCTACCGGGAGGTGTACGACGAGATCTATGCCCGGGCGGTAGAGACCGACTTAATGGAGAAATACCACGGTCTGGGCACAGCGGGCAACGTCTTGGTGTTGAATGGGCTGGGCGCGCTGCCCACCCGGAATCTACGCGCGAACCGGTTTGAACACGCCGAACGTATTAGCGGCGAGGCGTTTGCCGAAGAGACCCTGGTCCGCAAGCTGGCCTGCCCCGGCTGCCCGGTGGGCTGTGTCCATATCGGCCTGTACCGCCGACAGTTCGCCGACGGTTACGAGTACGAAAGTATGGCGCTGGCCTACGACCACGAACTGATTTACGCCCTGGGTTCGCTCTTGGGGATCGGGGATACCGGCGGCGTTTACGCGTTGATTGAAAAGACCGAGCAACTGGGCCTGGACGCCATCACCAGCGGGGTACTGTTGGCTTGGGCGACCGAGGCTGCCGAAAAGGGCCTGCTCCCCCGGGACCAGTTGGGCGTGCGGCTGGCCTTCGGGGAACCGGGCGGCTACCTGGAGGCCCTGGACCGGATCGTCAACCAACCCAACGCCCTTTACCGCACCTTGGCTACGGGGCTGGAGACGGCCGCGGCAACCTACGGGGGCCGGGAATTTGCCCTGACCCTGGGCGGACACGAGATGGCCGGTTACCACACCGGTTACGGGTTTGTGCTTGGCCAAGCCGTAGGGGCCCGGCACTCACACCTGTGCAACGCCGGCTACAGTTTCGACCAGCAACTCGGCGCGCACTTCGACCGGGACGCTCTGGTGGATGCCCTGATCAAAGAAGAAAAGTGGCGCCAGGTGCTGAACAGTCTGTGTATCTGCCTTTTCGGCCGCGGGGTCTGGACCAAGGAGCTGGTTTGTAAGGCGCTTGCTAGCATCGGAATCGAAGCTGATGAAAAGTTTCTCACGGAATTGGGGGAACGGATTTTCCGCCTGAAAAACGAGATCAAACGGGAGATGGGATTCGACTACCGGAAACTTCGCTTCCCGCGCCGCTGCCTGGAGACTCCATCCTTTCAGGGAAAGCTGGATGAAGAAGTGCTCCGGGATCTATTGGCCCGCTGGATCACCAAAGCCGGCGTTTAACCCGGGCAATGGTGCTGGAGGGCCGGCCAACCGGTTGATCAAGCGTGCCTGTCCCCCAGCGAGCGATTCGTATGTATGGCCGAACGGCCGTCGTGGACGACCGGGCCTGCATCCGCTGCTACTGCTGCCAGAACTCTGCCCGGACGCGGCTGTTGATTTGGAGTTTGGCCCGCTGGGCCGCCTGGTGCGCCGGACCGGACTTCTGGGCTTACGCCGTTGACCAATCCGGACGTTTAGCCTTTCCCCAGGCGCGCCCGCCGGGCTCTAAGCTAAAAAGTGTGG
>DFNH01000031.1 GCA_002375985.1 Firmicutes bacterium UBA3572
TGGGCACCCGCTCCAACCAGGACAGCGGAGTGATCATGGAAAACAACAGGTGCAGTTCGGCATGCTCCAATATCTGCGACTGTACAAACACCGTGCTCTTATCCGGATCAATACCCACCGCCAGCCAGTCGGCCAGCATTTCCCTGGTATGCTCCCGGATGGAGGCCGTTTCGTCGAAAGCGGTGGTCAGGGCATGCCAGTCGGCTACGAAGAAAAAGCACTCGTTCTCCTCCTGTAACCGCAGCCAATTGGACAAGACGCTTAAATGACCGATATGCAGCCGGCCACTGGGACGCATGCCGCTGAGTATGCGCATCTACCCCATCCTTTCGTGTACCGCATTAAGGTTTAAAACATCAAAAAACCGGCGATATTTGCCGTTATGTTGTTAAACAGGAAAGCATACGCCGGCTCGATCACCCGCTCCCACAGCTGCCTGATCACGCCGGTGACCACCAGGACCAACAGAATTATAATACCATACTGTTCAAGGCTGTAAAGCCAGGTTTGCCGGCCGGGCAGGAGTCCGGCCAGGATTTTCGATCCGTCCAGCGGGGGAATGGGCAGGAGGTTAAAAAAAGCCAGGATCAAGTTCACCAAGATCACCGCTTGCACGATCATCCCCAGGGGCGAGTGGAGTCCGGCGTACAGTCCAAAAAGTCCGATTATCAAACCCAGCAATACGGCTCCTGCGCAGGCCAGGATCAAGTTCGCCGCCGGACCGGCGGCGGAGACCAAGAGGAGGCCTCGTTTAATGTCCCCTCTAAAGTTGTAGGGGTTCACCGGTACCGGTTTGGCCCAACCGAAGCCGACCAAAAACAGGAGCAAGGTTCCGATGGGGTCCAAATGGCGGATCGGGTTGAGGGTCAACCGCCCCAGCAGCCGCGCGGTGTGGTCCCCCAGGCGCAGGGCCATCCAGCCGTGGGCGTACTCGTGAAAAGTCAAGGCAATCAGTACCGCAGGTATCCAGGCAAGAATCCGCTCCACCGACAAGTCCAGCACGTCAGCTCTCCCCTTCCCAGTCGGCCAGGAATTTCCCGGCCACCGCCAACTCCTCTTCCGGCGTGTGGACCGTACCCTTGAGTTTGGCCAGCCACACGGCTTTCAATGCGTTGCCGAGCTGGGGACCGGCCTTAAAACCCAGACCCCTTATATCTTTACCGGTAAGTACCGGTTTATGATGGTAAAGCACATACAGTGCCTCCCGGAACCGTTCCCGCCACGCCTCTTTTTCCAACATCAACAGCACGATGGGATAACCTTCTCGGGGCAACGGCAGTAAAACCTGGGCCATCTCCCGCGGCGGCAGGGGATCCGGCGCCGACAGTTTGGCCACCGCCGTCCGCCAACGGACAATCGCGTTTAAGATCTTGTCGGTCCGCTTTTTTCCGAGCTGGTAGGACCGGCACAACTCCTCCACCTTGACCAGGTTGGTCCAGTGCAGGATGGCCATCAGGTAGCTCAACCAAGGCTCGGCCGGCGGCGGAATCTTCCAGGAAGCCAGGGTTTCCATTGCCCGGGGAAGGCGGGCCACCACCGGCTGAATCTCCCAGTACAATACCTCCGGAAACAAAAACGGCCATAGGTTCAATTGGGTGAGCCGGGCCAGCATGGCCGGCGCGCGGCGCTCGCTCAGCAACAGCCGAAATTCCTTCCAGATCCGTTCCGCCGGCGCCCGCTCCAGGAGTTTATCCCCTACCGCCTCCCGGATCAAGGCCAGCGTTTCCCGCTCAATGGTAAAACCCAGCCTTTTCTCCAACCGGACGGCACGCAACAGCCGCACCGGGTCTTCTTCGAAACTCAGGCTGTGCAGCGCGCGAATCAGGCCGTGCTGGAGGTCTTCCCGGCCGCCGAAGTAGTCTATTACCTCACCGAAGCGATCCGGGTTCAAGGCTACGGCCAAGGCGTTAATGGTAAAATCACGCCGGTACAATTCGTGGCGCAAGAGAGAATTCTGTGTGTCCGGCAGCACCGCCCCGTATTCCAGGAAGCCGGTACGCGCGGTTACCACCTTGGCCGTCCGCCCGGCCGGGGTGACGATGATCCAGGAATGCTGCCCGCGTCTGGACGGGCGCAGCCGCCCGGCCAGCTTTTGTGCCAGCATTTCGGCGCATACCTGGCCGTCTCCTTCCACCACCAGTTCCGGGTTTTCGGCCGGCAATCCCAGAAAAACGTCACGCACCATCCTGCCGGCCAGGTAAACGGCGCTACCATTCTCCGAACCGATCTGGCCGGCCACAGTAAGTATTTCCAGATCGGGCGGTTTAAGATTTCGCCGCAGCAGCTCCCCCGCATCCCGGTGCGAGGAAACCGTCGCGGGCTTCACGTACAGGGTTGAAAACCGGGGTTTGAACTGGGGATGCAAGGTCTTCAGCACGTCGGTGCGGGAGATGATCCCGACCAGATGACCGTTATTGACCACCGGCAGCCGGCCGATGTTATTCTCGATCAGCAGGGTCTGCGCCTCGGAGACCGGCGTGTCCGGGGAGACGGTCAGTACATTCCGGCTCATATAGGCCTTGACCGGCGCGTGGCCCAGGTTGTGGCGCAGCGCTTTTTCCACGTCCCGCCGGGAAATCACGCCCACCAGGTCACCGTTAACCACCACCGGCAGGCCCCGGTGACCGTAGCGCAGCATGATCCGGTTGGCCTCGTTAATACTGATATCTGGACTCACGGTCTTGACCGGTGAAGTCATGATGTCCCCGGTCAACAACGGCGGGCGGACTGCGGTCTGCACCACCTCCAGCAGTTCCCGGGCGATGGCTTCCACGTCCGCGTGCTTTACGGTGGCGGACGCCGCCGCGTGGTGCCCACCGCCCCCAAAATGGGTCAGGATGTCCTTCACGTTCACTTCCGGCAGGGTACTGCGCCCGACGATATGGGTCCGGTCTTCCATGGCCACCACGCAAAACACCGCGTCCAGCCGCTCGATCTCGGCCAAATGATGCGTCAGAAGCGCTAGCCCGCCGATAAACTCTTCGGCCCGGGTGCGGGCAATGAGGATACGCGCCCCGTTGATGAAATGCCTTTCCGCCGAGATCAGCAGATCCCGAAGCAGGTTCTTCTGCTCGTTAGTAAGCGGACGGCCCAGAAAGTTTGACACCACGCCCAGATTGGCACCCTGGGCCAGCAGGTAGGCCACCGCTTCGGCGTCCCGGTCGGTAGTGCCCGGAAACACCAGGCAGCCCGTATCGGCGTAAATCCCGAGGGCCAGGACCGTGGCCTCGAACGGTGTGATCGGGATGTCCCTTCTCTTGATTTCCTCGACCAGCAACGTGGTAGCCGCACCCAGAGGTTCTACCACCTCCAGGTTCCCTTTGATGTCACCCTCCACCCGGGGATGGTGATCGTAGACATGCACTTGGAGCCGGGAGTTCTTGAGGATGTCGGCCAAGCGGCCCAGGCGTTTGGGCTGCATTGTGTCCACCACGACAAGGAAGTCGACATCCGCCAAATTCAGCTCACCGGGCTTCCGAATCTCCAGCACGTCCCGGTGCAAGGCCACGAACTCCTCCACGTTACGGGCCATTTTGCCCGGCAGCACCAACTCGGCGTCCGGATAAAGCTTTTGGGCGGCAACCATGGCCGCCAAACCATCAAAATCGGTGTTGTTGTGGGTTGTGATTACTTTCACTTGCACCACCACCTAAAACCTAACGCCCCAGGCGACCGGTGCTCCCAGGCAACACGGTTAGAGCGTTGTTTCTCGCAGCCGGGCGGGAACCAAATCGTGGCGGATGAGATCAGCGTAAGACTCCCGGCGCACGATCAGCTCCGCCTGGCCCTCCCGTACCAGGACCATGGCCGGGCGGGGGAACCGGTTGTAATTGCTGGCCATGGAATAGGTATACGCTCCGGTGCACGATACGGCCACAATGTCCCCCCTCTTCACGGCGGGCAGCACCACGTTCCAGATCAGCATGTCGCCCGACTCGCAACAACGGCCCGCCAGTGAAACGGTGGTTTCGCCCTCCCCTAGGGGCCGGTTGGCCACACAGGCCTCGTACACCGCACCGTAGAGGGCCGGACGGGGGTTGTCGCCCATCCCGCCGTCCACGGCTACGTAGGTACGTACTCCGGGTATCTCCTTGATGGTGCCTACCGTATACAACGTAGTACCCGCCGGTCCGGCGATGGACCGACCGGGCTCGACCGTTACCAGCGGCACGGGCAAACCGTAGGTCTCCGCCGCCTCCCGGACGGCACCGAAGATCGTTTCCGCCAGACTGTCCACCGTTGGCGGGTCGTCCCCTTCGTGGTAGTAAATCCCCAGCCCGCCGCCGAGGTCGAGTTCTTCGATTGTCCAGCCTGTGGCGTCCCGCGCTTCACGGGCAAAGCCCAGCAGCACGCGCGTGGCTTCGGCGTACGGTTCCAGTTCAAAAATCTGAGACCCGATATGACAGTGCAGGCCGCGCAAGATGATCCCGGGAAGCGCCAGACTGCGGCGCACCCCTTCCATAGCTTGACCGTTGGGAACGACCAAACCGAACTTGGAGTCGATCTGGCCGGTCCGGATGTACTCATGGGTGTGCGCTTCAATGCCGGGCGTAAGCCGGAGCAGGATTTCGGCTTCCCGCCCCAGTTCGGTGGCCAAGCTGCTCAAGACTTCTAATTCGTCCAGGTTGTCGACCACGAAGCGGGCCACCCCCGCTTCCAGGCCCATGCGGATTTCGGCCGGGCTCTTGTTGTTTCCGTGAAAATAGATGCGGGAAGCCGGAAAACGGGCCTGTAAGGCCGTATACAATTCCCCGCCCGAAACCACGTCCAGGCCGAGCCCCTCTTCGTCCAGGAGCCGGCAGATGGCCAGGTTCAACGCCGCCTTGCCGGCATATAACACCCGGCCGTTTTCCTTGGCGAAAGCGCGCTGGTAAGCACGACAATTTTCCCGAAACAGCTCCTCATCCAACACATATAGCGGCGTGCCGAAAACCCGGGCCAGCTCGACGGTGTCGCAACCCCCGATTTCCAGGTGGCCGCGTTCATTAATACGCATTGTGCCGTGAAACTCCATCAAAAGCCTCCTAAAAAAGGGGACACTAAAAAAGGGGACAGGCATGTTTTGTGGATAAGTAGCTAGTTGCCCACAAGGCGCGCCGCCCGGCTAACAGTTTTCCTGATAATGACCTCGCTGCTAATCCGGGCGGAAACAGGGGGGCTGGCAACTGTTTTCCGACGATAGCGGAGTCCTTAATCAAACTTCTTGTCCCCGGATCTTTGGACACATAATGGCCGCCTGGTCCCCGTTTCCCGCCTGTCTCCTTCAACCGCCAAACTTCTGACTTCTGAATTCTGAATTCTGGATTTTCTATCCCACTTACTTACACCTGCGGGAGCCCGGCGAGGGACCGCTGCAGCTCTTCTTCGGGCAGCGGATAGTCCACCAGTTCCCCGGCCAGGTAGTTGTCATAAGCTCCCAGGTCGAAATGTCCGTGACCGCTGAAGGCGAACACGATAGTCTTGGCTTCGCCGGCCTCGCGGCACGCGAGGGCCTGGTCCACGGCACAGGCGACGGCGTGGGCCGTTTCCGGCGCCGGGACGATACCCTCGTTCCGGGCGAAAAGAACCGCGCTTTCAAACACCTTCCGCTGGCCGTAAGCCACCGGTTCGATAAATCCTTCGCTGATCGCCTGGCACAATAAAGGCGCGTCTCCGTGGTAGCGCAAGCCACCGGCGTGAATCCCGGGCGGCATGAAGTCTTTACCCAGCGTATACATGTAGATCAGGGGCGTCAATCCGGCCATGTCGCCGAAGTCATAGGCTAATTTCCCACGGGTCAGTGTCGGACAGGCGCTGGGTTCCACCGCGATCAAACGGGTCTTGGCGCCGCGGTGGATAATTTCATCCAGAAACGGGAAGGCAAACCCGGAAAAATTGCTGCCCCCGCCGCAACACCCGATGGCAATATCGGCCTGCTCACCGGCCTTGGCCAACTGCGCCTTGGTTTCTAGGCCGATGATGGTTTGGTGCAGCAGGACGTGGTTTAACACACTACCCAGTGCGTAGTTGGTGTCGGGACGCTGCCTGGCGTCCTCCACCGCTTCACTAATCGCCAGGCCCAGGCTGCCGGGCGAATCGGGATCGGCCGCCAACACCCTGCGGCCGGCCTCGGTCCGGTCGCTGGGACTGGCCAGCACCTCGGCGCCGAAGATCTGCATCAGCGAACGACGGTAGGGCTTTTGCTGGTAGCTCACCTTAACCATGTACACGGTACAGTCCAGGCCGAAAAACCGGCAGGCCATGGCCAGGGCGCTGCCCCACTGCCCGGCCCCGGTCTCGGTGGCCAACCGCTTGATTCCTTCGGCTTTGTTGTAATAAGCCTGGGCCACCGCCGTATTCAGTTTGTGGCTCCCCGCCGGACTTGCCCCTTCGTACTTAAAATAGATGCGCGCCGGCGTATCCAGGGCCTTTTCCAGGCGCCGGGCACGGATCAAAGGCGTCGGTCTCCACAGGCGGTAAATCTCTCTGATCTCGTCAGGAATAGGAATCCACTTTTCCGTGGAGGCCTCCTGCCTGATCAGTTCCATGGGGAAAAGCGGGGCCAAATCTTCTGGGCGAACGGGTTGTTTGGTACCCGGGTGCAGGGGTGGTTTCGGCAGATTGGGCAGGTCAGCTTGAACGTTGTACCAGACTTCCGGCATCTCGGCTTCCGACAACAGGATTTTGGTTTCGTCCACTGATCTCCGCTCCTCGCGAAAAAACTCATAACCATTCTACTAACTCTGACAAGCTTCCGCAAGGGTGACTTTGTTTCCCCCGGTCCGGACACGTCGGCGGTAAAAGGCCGTTCGTCCGATTATTCCTTCCGCTTGCGGCGCACTTGCCGCCCGGTTCCCGCCCCTCCCGGTTTCCGGGCCGGCGCCGGCACTTGTAGCCGGGGCTGGTGCACCCGATCCTGCGGCTTCAAGATTTGCGACCGGAAGGTGTGGATGGTGGAGAGCCGAATCGTCTCGATGGCCACTTCGGCCAGCACGAACTGCAAACGCGCAGGAGCCGGTGCAAAGTATTAATCGGCCGCTTGTCCTTTGCCGTCAGGCTCAGGCCGCGCAGCTCACCGGCCATTACCGCATCCTCGACCAGTCCGTCTATGAAGAATAAGGCCGCTTTTCTGCGGCCGAATTCGATCTCCCCTTCAGCACGTCAAAGTTGGTTTCGAGGCCGAACTGCCGGTCCAGTTCCCGAATGTTGTCCGCAAGCCTTTTGGACAGCTTTTCGCTCTGTGGCCGCACGGCATTTATCCTTTCGGTTTGAACAGAATGGCAAAAAAGTAACCGAAAACGATGGCGGCGGTTACCCCGGCGGCCGCCGCCTCCAGCGGACCGGCAAACACACCCAAAAGTCCGTCTCTTTCCACGCCCCTGATGGCCCCCTGGGTCAAAATGTGCCCGAAACCGGTCAAGGGCACCAAGGCCCCCGCACCCGCCAGCTCCACCAGCGGTTGGTACAACCCGAAGGCCGACAGAATCGCACCGGTGGTGACAAAGCCCACCAGGATGTGGGCCGGTGTGACCTTGTAGCTGGTAAGATCCATCAATAACTGGCCGACCACGCAGATCAGGCCCCCGACCAGGAAAGCCATCGCGAAGATCACTTAACTAATACCTCCCCTAACGCCTTTCGATGACCACGGCGTGTCCGATACCCGGAATGGTTTCCCCTTGTTTAGGTGAGTCTGCGTTTAACAGGGCCCCGGTGCCGACACCCAGTATGCGCTTAAGTTTACCGGCCTGGATTTGCTGCAGGAGGTAGCCGCCGGTCACGACGGCCGAACAGGCGCAACCGCTCCCCCCGGCGTGGGTGTCCTGTTGCTGGGGGTCATAGATTAAAACCCCGCAATCGGTAAAGCGCTCCGCCAGATCGAAGCCGTGATCCTGCAGCAGCCCTTCGGCCAAGTCCCGGCCGATGAGGCCCAGGTCACCGGTGACCACCAGATCGTAATCCGTAGCTCCCCGTCCGGTATCCAGCAGATGGCGCACAATGGTGTCGCAGGCGGCCGGCGCCATGGCCGCCCCGAAATTATTCGGGTCGGCCTGCCCCATGTCGATGGCCTTGCCGATGGTAGCGTGGGTGACCACCGGCCCGCTTCCCTGGGCGGCCAAAATCACCGCCCCGGCGCCGGTGACCGTCCACGATTGGGTCAGAGAACGCTGCACCCCTTGCTCGGTGGGGTATCGAAACTGTTTCTCCGCCGTGCAGCAGTGCGAAGACACCGCCACCACCACCCGTTCCGCAAACCCACCGTCGATGAGCACCGCCCCGAGGGCGATACCCTCGTAAATGGTGGCGCAGGCGCCGTACAGTCCTAAGTACGGGATTCCCAAGTCCCGGGCGGCCAGCGCCGAAGCCTCGGTTTGGTTTTCCAGGTCTCCGGCCAGGAAAAAATCGATCTCCCGGGAAGAAAGGTTGGCCTTTTTCAGGGCTATCTGCACCGCATCCTCCAGGAAACGCCGTTCGGCCCGTTCCCACGACTTCTCCCCGTGATAAGGATCGTCCACCACCCTGTCAAAGGTTTTCCCGAGCGGACCGGCGGCTTCCTTGGTTCCGACCACCGTGCCGCTGGCCGTAATCACGGGCGGGTTTGAAAACACCAGGGTTTGCTGCCCCTGCTTCTTGGCTGCCGGCATCGAGTCGCCTCCGCAATTTGATCTTCACAGTCGCCACTGGTTTCATTATTTGTTGTCCCCGGCTTTTTATACGAAGCAAAAAACCCCGGAAAACCGGGGTAAAGCCTTTGCGCGTGGACGGGTTTCGTTTTAACGAAACAGAAAGTAAATCAACCCGGTAAGCCAGGCCACCACGATGCCGAAAACAAGTACCGGTCCGGCAATGGTAAAAAGGCGCGCCCCTACACCGAGGACCAGCCCTTCGGTCCGCGCTTCCATGGCCTGGGCCACCATGGCGTTGGCAAAACCGGTAATAGGTACGAATGCTCCGGCCCCGGCGTACCGCGCGATGTCGTCAAATACGCCCAAACCCGTCAAGAAGGCGGCGATGAAGATCAGCACCACGGCCACCATGGCGCCGGCTTCCAGAATCGGCAGGCCGAGCATCAAAAACAACGTCAGGAGGGCCTGGCCGATTGCGGCAATAGACCCGCCGACCAGGAAAGCCCAGACCACGTTGACCAAGACATTGGGCTTGGGGCTTATCCGGTCCACAAAGTTCCGGTACTGCTTGTGTTGAATGCCAGCCGGTTTGGTGAAATCTACGCGCAAACCCGACACTCCCTCCGCGTCCGTTTCAGGACCGGCAACGGTTACTCCAGGTAAGCAATCTTAACGTTAGCCTTGTACTCTACGACCCGACCCTGATCTACGTTGGCCGTGAAGTTTATTACCTCCACACCGGTGATATTACCGAGCTTTTGGGAAGCTTCCCCAACGGCCGTATTCACCGCCTCTTGCCAGCCGTCTTTGGATGCTCCGACCAGTTCGGCAACCTTTACGTGCATCTGACTTCTCCTCCTCCTTCTGTCCATCGCGTAATCCCAAAGCCAGCTATATTATGCCGGAGGTCGGAGCGGATTATACCCCGAACGCACGCTCATG
This sequence comes from Firmicutes bacterium UBA3572, assembly GCA_002375985.1. Lineage (GTDB taxonomy): Bacteria > Bacillota > Desulfotomaculia > Desulfotomaculales > Desulforudaceae > Desulfopertinax. Next base: position 9,549 of record DFNH01000031.1, read on the forward strand.
AGTCCTGCTGGGCTAACATTTTTAGTTTCCTGAGCGCCTCCCTTTCCAAGCGGGAAACCTGTACCTGGGAAAGTCCCAGGTTCTTGGCCACCTCGGCCTGGGTCTTGTCCTCAAAAAAACGCCAGGCCAGAATCCGGCGGTCGCGCTCCGGCAGGCTCTCCAACAACTCGCGCAGCGCTAATCTTTCCACCCACGCCGTCTCGTTCTCCGCCTTGTTCTGCACCTGGTCCATGACCAAAATGGCGTCTCCCTCGTCCTGATGCACCACCTCGTAAAGGGAGCTCGGGGACTGGGCAGCCTCCAGCGCATTCACCAACTCTTCACGCGGAATGCCCATTTCCGCGGAGAGTTCCCCAATGGTCGGTTCCCGATCCAGTTGGGCCTGGAGTTGTTCACGGACGTACTGCGCCTTCCAAGCCAGCTCTTTCAGGGACCGGCTGACGCGGATCGGGGTGTCATCCCGCAGAAAACGCCGTATCTCGCCGATAATCATCGGCACGGCGTAGGTGGAAAACTTCACCTTATAGCGCAGATCGAACTTGTCGATCGCCTTCATGAGACCGATGCAACCGATCTGGAACAGGTCCTCCGGCTCATAACCGCGCCCTTCAAAGCGCCGAATAACGTTTAAGACCAGCTTCAGGTTGGCATTCACCAGGGTTTCCCGGGCCACCACGTCGCCCTGCTGAGCCCGGCGCAGCAAACGGCGCGTTTCCCGGTCTTTCAACAGGGGGTGATTGGGGATGTTTAAGTCAATGCGGGTCCGCATCGTTCCGGTGGGCGGCCTTTTTGGTCATGATCACCCTGGTCCCGCGGCCCGGTGCGGACTGCACATCGGCGGTATCCATAAAGGAACCAATAAACGAAAAGCCGAGTCCGAGTCGGTCTTTCGCGGTGGAAAACCCGGGCCGTAAAACCTCTTCCACGTTCCCAATGCCCTTGCCGCTGTCTTCGACCACGATTTCCAGCTCGTTTTCTCGGATTACGGCCACCACCTTCACCAGCTGGTCCGGTGCCCCTTCATAACCGTGAATGATGGCGTTGGATACCGCTTCGGAAACAGCGCCTTTGATGTCATCCAGCTCGCTAACCGTATAGTTGAGCTGGGCCGCAAAGGCGGCCACCGCGACCCGGGCGAGCGCCACGTTTACCGGCAGGCTGTAAAACTCCAGGCGCAAAAAGTTTTGGTAATCCATTATTCATCAACCTCCTGCCCCGTGCCGGTGAGGGCTGCTTCTTCCGTGGGGAACTCCCTACAAATACGCATCAGACCCGAGAGTTCCAACACCCGCCGCACCCTGGGCGGAATCGCCACGAAAACCAACGTACCCTGGTTGCTGGCGATACGCTTGTAGCGGCCCAGGATGACCCCCAAGCAGGCACTATCGATGAAGGAGACCCCCTCCAGATTCAACACCAGATGAACGGCACCGTGTGCTTCCAGGGCCTCGTCCAAGCGGCCCCGGAGTTCATCGGCCACCTGGAGGTCTAACTCGCCGGCCAGACGGGCAATTAACGTCTGCCCCCGGCTCTCCAAACCGATCATTCCACACTCCCCTCCCTGCTCGACCTTATCCGCCCATACTTTCTCTATCCGTCCGCCAAACTCCTGCTAAATCTTTCCACCTCCGCGCATAAAAAAAGCGGGGTTCCCCCGCTTTAGCGGCACATCCTTTCGGTCACCCGTAACAACTGCTCCAGGAAAGAGGCCTCGGGAACGCTCCGGGCGGTGACGAGGCCAACACGCGTAATCTCTTGCCCGTGGTGGTAAACCACGTAATCGCCCACCTTTTCCTCTTTCGCCAGCGGGGCAAGAAGCCTCGCCGGCAGTTCTATCGCCGATTCCAGAGCCTCTTTTTCCCCTTTGGGCACGACAGCAACGACCTCTTTTTCGGTGACTACCGGCACCTTGGTCTCCACGCCTTTTTCCACCGGCAGTGTTTTGACCGTTTCGCCCGCAGCCGCCAGCTTGGCCGCCTCAAAGCGGGCAAAACCCCAGTTATACATTTTTATGGATTCCCGAAAGTGTCCCTTCTTCTCCTTAACCCCCAAAACCACGCCGATCAAACGCAGGTCGTCCCTGACCACGCTCGAAGCAAGGCAGTAGTTTGCTTCGTTGGTCCAGCCGGTTTTTCCGGCCTCGGTGCCGCGGTACCACCAAAGTAACTTATTTGTGTTCCAAAGTTTAAATTCGCCGCCCCGCAGGTCATACTCTTTGATCTGGGAAACTTCTCGGAATACGGGATAACGGAGCGCTTCTCTGAGGATTATGGCTTGGTCGTGGGCACACGAGTAATGGCCCTCTGCCGGCAGGCCGGTACAGTTCACGTAATGGGTGTGTTTAAGACCCAGTTCCTTGGCCCGCGCATTCATTAACTCCACAAAGGTTTCCTCGGAACCGGCGATCTGCTCGGCGACGGCCACGCTGGCGTCATTGGCCGATCCGGTCGCGACGCTGATCAGCATCTCCCGGAAACTCATTTCTTCCTGGGGCGCCAGGAAGATTTGCGACCCCCCCATTCCGGCGGCGTGTTCGCTGGTCACCACCACGTCGTTAAGCTGTACTTTACCCTTTTCCAGGGCCTCCACCGCCAGGAGCATGGTCATTATTTTCGTCACGCTGGCGATCGGCTGCTCCTTGTACGGATCCTTCGCGTAGAGAATCTGACCGGAGGATGTTTCCATCAGCACCGCCGACCCGGCCGCGATATCCAGGTCGGGTTTTTCGGTTACGGCACCCACCGGTACGGCTCCCGTAAACGCCAGGCACCACACCATTAACACCGTCGGGAAGACCCTAAAAACCCTACGCATAACACATTGCCCCCTCGTCTTGCGCCGTCTTTATTCCTTATTAGTATGTTTAGAATGAGACTGCATATACCGGCGCGCCGCCTTCCGGTGTGCACCGAACGGGGATGCGTGCGCTTCCGGTTCTTGACTTTGCGGCCCGGGCGGGCTATAATCAACAAAAAGGCAAACGGGGGAGTAGTTCAATTGGCAGAACAGCGGTCTCCAAAACCGAAGGTTGTGGGTTCGATTCCTGCCTCCCCCGCCAAATAAGTAATAAGTATTTAAGCATTGCTGAAGATCTGTGTGGTGCCGGTTTATCCGGTACCCTTTGTATTTGGAACGGGAAACGGGATTGCAGCCGGTTCACCGACGTTCACCACTATGATAGAATGAAGGCTAACCGGGAGTTTATGTGCAAAACCAGAGGAGCAGGGTATGTTTTTAGGGCTGGGCTTTCAAAACCGGACCGTCAAGGATCTACGTAAAAACCAGGGACTTACCGCGCGAGAGCTGGCCCAGCGGTTGAAGTTGGACACCATAGACATTCTGGCGGTTGAAGACATGCGTCTCAAAGACGTCCCCGAGCCGCTCAAAACCAAACTGTTGCCGGTCCTCCGGGGTGACGATACCGACAAGATGCCCTGGTTGTAACAGGTGGTGACCCCTGTTGATTTAGTCAGCCCGTGGGCCGGCTAGGCGGCCGTGCTCTTGGGCGTTTTGTTTTTGCCCCGGATAGCCTCGCCGGCAAGTAACTGGATCCGTTGCCGGAAGTGCGGTTATACGTGGAGCGAACCCCCAACGTCGAAATAGTTTCACGATTTGGCCCAAAACTCTTGACCCGGCCAACTGTATAGTGATAAATTTAGGCATATATTCCTACCGCAAAAACGATGATGGAGGAAAGTAGGCTGGCCCCATTCCTCCAGGGAGAAAGCGCCGCCGACTGAAAGCGCTTTTAGGAAATGACCAGCTGAAGTTCCCTCCAGAGTTGCCGACTGAAAACGGACCCGTATGGTCCGGTCAAGTAGGTCGAGACGGAGACTTCCACCGTTAAAAGGAAGTGGGTACCGAAAACCGGTGCCGGTCCCGAGCGGGCCGTGAGGCCGATGGGAATGGTACCGCGAAAGCTTTTCGTCCCCGGGATGAAAGGCTTTTTGTCTTCCGGGCCGGCGGAGGTTTTCTGTACCAGTGAGTGGTGTCCGCTTTTTGGGGCACAAGCGGGGTGGTACCGCGGGAAACAGAGCTTCTCGTCCCTTGAAGGGCGAGAAGCTTTTTATATCGAGGGGAGGTGACAAAGGTGTTGGGGATACCCGACCCACAAGTATGGCTGGCTTATCTGCTGTGCATTTTATCCGGCTTGCTTTGCGTCGTTTACGGCGTGTTGAACTGGAACCGGGACGCCTAGTGGTCCCGAGGATTGTCTTATGAACCGCCTTTATTTAGGAGGGGTACTATGACTGACTACTTAACCTTTGGCGTTGTGGTAGGCGCCTATCTCCTGATCACGACCGCCCTGGCTTACATGGGATACCTGCGGACCAAATCAAACCGGGATTACCTGATCGCCGGTGGCCGGGCCCACCCCTACTTGATGGCCTTGGCCTACGGCTCAGCCTTTATCAGCACCGCCGCGATCGTCGGTTTCGGCGGGGCCGCGGCGCTGTTCGGCATGGGGATCCTCTGGCTTACCTTCTGCAATATCTTCATCGGCATCTTTATCGCCTTTGTGCTTTACGGCAAGCGGACCACCCTGCTGGGGAAGCAGTTGGACGCCCAAACGTTTCCGGAACTGTTGGGGAAACGTTTTGACTCGAATTTCATCCGGCGCCTGGCCGGCGTGGTCATTACCCTCGGTATGCCCCTCTATGCCGCAGCGGTGATGATCGGTGGGGCGCGCTTCCTGGAGACCACCTTAAACATCAACTACACGGTGGCGGTGGCCGTCTTCGCCTTGTTCGTTGGCGGTTACGTCATCACCGGAGGCCTGAAGGGGGTATTCTACACCGATGCCCTGCAGGGCTCGATTATGTTTGTCGGTATGCTCACCCTGCTGGTTTTTACCTACGCCATCCTGGGCGGGGTTACACCGGCGCACCAGGCACTGACCGCTTTGGCCGCACACGTGCCCGAAAGCTTGGCCGCCGCCGGTCACCAGGGCTGGACCGCCATGCCAGCCTTTGGTTCTGAATACTGGTGGGTGCTGGTCACCACGATCATCCTCGGCGTCGGCGTTGGTGTACTGGCCCAACCGCAACTGGTAGTACGGTTTTTGAGCGTGCGCGGGCCGCGCGAGCTGAACCGGGCCGTAATCATCGGCGGTGTGTTCATCCTGGCCATGACCGGCGTCGCCTTTGTGGTAGGTGCGCTCACCAACGTGTACTTCTATCAGACCACCGGGCAGATTTCCCTCCTCGCCAGCATCAGCCCGGCTACCGGAAAGCCAAACATCGACACCATCATCCCCATGTACATCAATAGCGCGCTGCCGCCCTGGTTCACATCCATCTTCATGCTCACCCTGCTCGCAGCGGCCATGTCCACTTTAAGCGGTCAGTTTCACACCATCGGCACCGCCTTGAGCCACGACCTTTACCAGCGCACCGGTTTGCTGGTCAGCCGGCTGGGAATCGTGGTCGCCCTTATAGTCACCGTGTTTTTGGCCTACAAACTCCCGCCCGGGATTATCGCCGTAGCCACCGCACTGTTTTTCGCTATCTGTGCTGCGACTTTCCTGCCGGCGTACACCGCCGCCCTTTTCTGGAAAAAGGCAACGAAACCGGGTGCTATTGCCAGCATGGTCACCGGACTTACCACCAGCCTGATCATGCTGACCTTCTTTCATGCTAAAGGGGCCACAGCCCTGGGCATCAGCCAGGCCCTGTTCGGGAAACCCACCTTGGCCGGTTTCCCTTGGGTGGTTGTGGACCCGATTGTGGTCAGCCTGCCTTTATCGGCGCTCGCCCTGGTAGTGGTGAGCTACCTCACCCAGGGGCAGGAACAAGCTCTGCCGTACTATGACCGGCAAAAGGCTTTTGCGGCTGCATCCGACTGAACCGTGCAAATACCCGAAACGCGTGGCAGGAGGGTTTAACCGCCCTCCTGCCTTATAAGCGGTGTGCTTTGCGGGGCACAACAAGCACCTTTTTCCAGCAGACGCCCATGTCACCCTTGACGGGTGACACCACCAGAGGATGAAAATGGGCCAGCCAGGAATTCGCTGATATGAATTCCTACCAGTAATCCGACGACTGACGACCAACGACTAACGACTATTTTCAGGGCAGAAACTATCCGGGTTCTGCGAAAGACTTCACTCCCGTATGGCCACATTTTGCGACTCCGGCTCTACTTTTCGGTTGCCTCCTGTGCCTGCTTGATCACCTTCTCTGCGAGATGCGCCGGTACCTCTTCGTAGGAGCTGAACTGCATCGTGAAGTACGCCCGGCCCTGGGTCATGGCCTTCAGGTCAATGGCGTAGCGTGTCAGTTCCGCCAGCGGCACAAGGGCGCGAATACGGGTGCGCTTTCCTTGCGGCTCCATTCCCAAAATCCGGCCCCGCTTGCCGTTCAAGTCACTAATGATGTCGCCCATAAAGGCCTCCGGGGCCACGACCTCCACTTCCATTACCGGCTCCAGCAGTACCGGATTCGCCTGTTGCATACCCTTCTTGAAGGCCATCGAGGCGGCAATCTTAAAGGCCATTTCCGATGAGTCCACCGGATGGTAAGAACCGTCGTAGAGCACGGCCTTCACGCCGGTAACCGGATAGCCCGCCAGGACTCCCTCCTGCATGGCTTCGCGCAGTCCCTTTTCCACCGCGGGGAAGAAACTGCTGGGCACCGAACCGCCAAATACTTCCTCCGCGAAGACAAAATCGGTGCCGTCGGTCAGCGGTTCGAAACGGATCCAAACGTGACCGTACTGCCCGCGCCCCCCGGTTTGTTTCTTGTACTTGCCCTCGACCTTCGTTTCCGTACGGATCGTTTCCCGGTACGGAATGCGCAAGGGTTCCAGGACCACATCCAGCCCGTATTTTCGTTTAAAGCGGTCCACGATGATCTCCAGTTGGGCCTCGCCCAGGCCGGTGATTACGGTCTGCCTGGTCTCGGTGTTCTTGGTGACGCGAATCGTCGGCTCCTCCTCCACCACCCGGGCCAACGCGGTGGAGAGTTTATCCTCGTCGCCCTTGCTCTTCGGGCTGATGGCCAGGGACAGGGTCGGTACCGGAAAATCAATGCCCTCCAGAACCACCGGTTTTTCCTTCGTGCAAAGGGTATCTCCGGTAGTGGTCTCCTGCAGTTTCACCAACACGCAGATGTCACCCGCCGGTACCGACTCGACGGCCTGCTGCTGTTTGCCGCGCACGTAGAACACCTGACCGATTTTCTCGGTTTTCTCCTTATTGGCGTTATAAATCTGACTGTCGTTGCGCAGTTCTCCGCTGTAAACGCGCACAAAGTTCATACGCCCCACGTAGGGGTCGGTCAGCGTCTTAAAAACGAGGGCGGCCAGGGGTTGGCCGGGTTCGACTGCCGGCGGCGGGAAAAGCCGCACCGCGGCACTCGCCAGTAAATCCACGCCGATGTTTTTAACCGCCGAACCCACAAAGACCGGCACGAACTTCCCGGCCTGGAAGGCTTCGGTCAACCCGGCACTGATTTCTTCGGCTGTCAGCTCCTCGCCCTCCAGATACTTGGTAAGGTACTCATCGTTGGCCTCCGCGGCCGCCTCCACCAGTTGCTCACTGTACTCCGCCACCGCGGCCTGCAGGTCGTCCGGAATGGCAACTTCCTCTGCCTTCCCGTTCTTGTAGGTGAAGGCCTTGCCTTGCACGAGATCCACCACACCGGTGAAGCTTTCGGCGCTACCGATGGGCAGTTGGAGCGGTACAAAGTTGGCCTCTAGTTTCGTTTTCAGGTCCTCGAGTACCTTAAAAAAGTTCGCATTCTCCCGATCGAGCTTGTTAACGAAGACCATCCGGGGCAGGTCCCGCTCGCCGGCAAATTCCCAGGTCACCTCGGTCATAACTTCGACGCCATCCACCGCCGAAACCACCACCAGCGCGCCGTCAACCACACGGAGGGCGCTTTTCACTTCTCCCATAAAATCGGAAAACCCGGGCGTATCCAGAAAGTTGAGCTTCACGCCTTCGAGTTCCACGGGCACCAAGCTGGCATGAACCGTCATGCCCCGTTTGATCTCCTCCGGGTGATAATCGGCTACCGTGGTCCCGTCCTCCACACGTCCAATTCGGGTGGTGACCCCCGTATTGAACAGCATTGTCTCCACCAGGGACGTTTTCCCCGCCCCACCGTGGGCGACAATAGCTACATTACGGATCCGTGTTGCCTCGTAGTTTTTCACCGAAGAGCCCCCTCTTTGTCAAGATAATGATTTCCTGGAAGAATTACTTCTATTCTTCCGGCAATTGGCCGGTTTCAGCCCGAAAGTCAACTTATACTTCTACAGGCCGCCGCCAATTCCTTGTAACGGGACCCAAGATTTTCGCGCGCGGCGCCAACATAGGCGCGCACAGGGCCACATAAACATAGAGTGCCCCAAACCAAAACCCGGAGAAGGATATGGCTGAGAAACAGTCCGTTGCCGAAGGAACCCTAGTGCTCACGCTTTCCAGCCTGTTTAACCGCCTACTGGGCTTTGCCTACCAGGTGCTCGTGGTCCGGCTTTTGAAAGCGGAGGGAATCGGCCTGTTCAGCATGATTTACCCGGTTTACGTCCTGTTTCTGGTGGTGGCCAGCGCCGGCATCCCGGTGGCCATCGCCAGGCTCGTCGCCGAGGAAAACGCCCGGAGCAATTTGGCCGCCGCCTACCGCATCTTTAAGCTCTGCATGGGCTGTATCCTGGTGTCCGCGCTGGTGCTCACCCTCGCCATTTTGCTGTACGGGCCCCGCATGCTCGACGTGGTATTTGACAACCCCGACGTCCAGCCGATCTTTATGGTGCTCACCCCGGGAATCCTGATCGTCGCCGTCTGCTCCGGTTTTCGGGCCTTCTTCCAGGGTCTGCAGCAGATGACGCCGACCGCCGTTACCCAGGCCGTAGAACAGACCGTACGCGTGGTGTGCGGCGCGATCCTGGCCTTTCTGCTGGTGCCGGCCGGCACCGCTTGGGCCACGGCCGGAGCAGCGGCGGGCGTGGTACTCGGCGAAGCGTCCGGCTTGCTACTGATGCTAGCCATTTATGTTACCCGCCGCCCGGTCGTGACCACAAAGGGGCCATTCTACCTGGAACCACCCAGCATTACCTACCGCCGGATTTTCAGCCTGGCCGCTCCGGTGACCGTTTCCCGCGTGGTGTCCACGGCGCTGCTTTCTTTGGACGCCGTGCTTATTCCCAAGCGCCTGGCGGCGGCCGGCATGTCCGTCAGCGAAGCCACCGCCACCTACGGTAAGTTGGTCGGAATGGCCCAAACCCTGCTCTTTATACCGAGCATCCTGACCATCTCCCTGGCGACCGCCCTGGTCCCGGCCATCTCCGGCGCTCATGCCCGTGGGGACCGCCATCTTTTGTTCCATCACGTGGCCTCCGCCCTGCGCCTCACGCTGCTGATCGGCATTCCCAGCGCCGTACTCTTTCTGCTGCTCGGTGAAAACCTGTGCGCCCTGCTCTTCGGTTACCCGGACGCGGGCGTTATGTTGGCCTTTCTGGCCTTGGGCGGACCGTTTCTGTACCTCGCCCAGACCACCACCGGTATGCTCCAGGGCATGGGTAAAGCAACACAGCCTTTGATCAACCTGTTAATTGCTTCTCTAGTGAAGGTGGTGGGGGTCTATTACCTCACGGTGGTTCCGGCCTTGGCGGTCAACGGGGCGGCGCTTGCCCTAGCGGTCCATCTTTTGCTCATGGCCGTGCTAAACATGCGGGATATCCGGCGGTTCACCGGTTTTAAGCTGGACTACGTCAATGCGGTGGGTAAACCCGGACTGGCCGCCGCGGCCATGGGCCTGACGGTTCTCTGGCTGGACCCCTCACCCGAGAACCTGCTGGCCACCGCTTTTGCGATCGTTGCGGGGCTGGTTGTGTACGCCATGCTTGTGGTCGGCACCGGCGCCCTGGCTCCTGAAGAAACGGCACGCCTGCGTCATCTGGTACGCCACCTGCTGGGCAAGAACGTTAGTTAGCAGTTTGACCTATTAACCAACCAGGTTTTCAGGGTCTCCATTGCGGTGTAGTTAGTTAGATCAAACTGCACGGGCGTAATCGAAATGTAACCGTTCCGCACCGCGCCGATATCGGTGTCGGGGTCGTGTCCGTCCGGACTGAAAGGCTTTCCGGCCATCCAGTAGTAATCGCGGCCGCGCGGGTCGGTGCGGCGGGTGACGGCATTGGCGTAACGGAGATGGCCCAGCCGGGTGATCCGGCACTCCACAGGGGATCCCGCCGGCACGTTAATGTTGAGCAGGGTTCCAGCCGGAAGCGTTTCACGGTGCCGCAGCAAAAGGGGTACCAGGCGCCGCACAAACCGGGCGGCGTGCGCAAAAGACACCTCGCCGGACACCGGGCCGTGGTCGGCCAAGGATACCGCAATGGCCGGCACACCGTTAATCAGCCCCTCCATGGCCGCCGAAACGGTCCCCGAGTACAGCACGTCGGTGCCCAAGTTCGGACCGAGGTTGATCCCCGCGATCACCAGGTCGGGGGTTTCCGGCAGTAACGACTCCAAGCCCAGTTTTACGCAGTCCGCCGGCGTGCCGTCGACAATCCAGCCGCGGCAGTGACCGTCGTTGTAGCAGGCCTCGCGGACCCGGATGGGCCGGTGGACGGTAATCGAATGACCGGTCGCGCTGCGCTCCCGGTCCGGGGCGATGACGTAAAGGGCTTCCGCCAGATCGGCCAGCGCCGTACGCAGGGCATCCAGACCGGCCGCAAAAATGCCGTCATCGTTCGTTAAGAGTACGCGCATATACCAACTCTGCCTTAGCACTTATATATGGAAATGACCATCTGTCCGTGTTCATCCTTGGACAGGCCGAAGATGACGTTATAATCCTTTAACGTCTTGTTCAGAAAATCGACCACTTTGTACATCTCGTCATAGGCTTTAAAAGTGCGGGTGGCCAGCAGCTCCAATCTCGCCTCATCGCCGGTTGGCTGCACCTGTGCCTCGCCTCCTTCCAAACTTACCGGGCTCGAATCAAAGCCAGCGCCTCGGTGCGGGTCTTGGCGTTGCGCTCGAATATGCCCCGCACCGCGGAGGTTACGGTCTTGGCGCCGGGTTTGTTTACGCCCCGCATGGTCATGCACATATGCTCGGCCTCGACCACCACCAGCACCCCGTGGGGCTCAAGCTTTCTCATTATAGCATCGGCGATTTGGGCGGTCAAACGTTCCTGCAACTGGGGCCGCCGCGCGTATCCGTCCACCACCCGGGCCAGCTTGGATAATCCCGTGATTACCCCGCGGCGCGGGATATAGGCCACGTGGGCCTTCCCGACGACGGGCAGGAGGTGGTGCTCGCAGACCGAAAACATAGGTATATCCCTGACTAGGACCAGTTCTTCGTGTTTTTCGGTGTAAAACCTTTCCAGCACGTCCTCGGGGTCTTGTTTTAGTCCGGCGAAAATCTCGCCGTACATCCGCGCAACCCGCTGCGGGGTGTCGCGGAGGCCCTCCCGGCAGGGGTCTTCACCGATGGCCTCAATGATCATGGCGACCGCTTTTTCAATCTTTTGCGTGTCCACTGGTTCGCCTCCTCAACAATTTCAGGGGAGTCTTGGGGAAAACCGGTACCGCTAAAACCCCGTGGGCCGCCCATCACGGTACGCCCAGGGCGGTGCGGTGGGTTTGGGGGATCACCCGGACCTCCCGCAGGTTTTGCAGGCAGCGTTCCTGCATTTGGAGTAATCTTCGGGGTGCCACCGGCCGGCCGGCGGGCGTGGGAGTTACCGGCTGCAGCACCAGGGGGATATCCACCGAAACGCTCGCGATCAGGGCGCTGGCCTGGTCCAGTTCGCGGTCAGGCGTCTCGGGACCCACTACCACTTTGACGAACACTTCGGCCCCCCGCGCGGCCTGCAGAAAGCGCCGGTGCTCCTCCTCCCGGAACGAAAAACCGGAAACGCTCGGAAGCTTTATGTCCATGGCCACGATGTCCACCAGACCGGCGAGCCTGGCCATGGCCTCGCTCAAGGTACCGTTAGTTTCCAGATAGCACCGGGTCCCCTTTTCCCGAAACCGCACCAGAAAAGACGCCAGAAAGTCCGGGTAAAGCAGCGGCTCCCCGCCAGTCAGGGCCAGTGCATGGTAGCGCGCCGGCACGGCCCCCGCGGTCCAAGTGAGCAACCTCTCCGGCGTCACCGGGTTCGCCGCCCGGAAAAAGTCCTGCTTCCCGGGGGTCTTCTCCACCCGGCAATAGGGACGCGCCAAAAAGGACGTGTCACAGTAGGCGCACGACAGGTTGCACCCGGCAAACCGCACGAACAGGTGCCGGTAACCCACGTACGGACCTTCTCCCTGTACCGAGGTGAACAGCTCAACGAGCGGCGCACGCATAGCCTAGTCCACTCCGCGCACCTTGCAGCGCGCGAGGTTTATGCTCGAGACTTCCCCAGCATAGCTGTAGCAGACTTTCTGGGCGAACTCCCACACCCGTTCGCCGTCGAACCCGAGATCGGTTAAGCCGACCGCCGGCACGGGCACCCCGGCGGTGGTGATGTTTAAGCCGGTGTGGATCAGGGTGCTCACCGGGGACACCGTGGCGATGGAAACAGAGAGCTTGCGGTCGCCCTGGTAAAGGTCGTCACCGACCCGGGTCAAAACCGCCTTGGTCAGCGTACCGATCAGATCCTTGATAATGGCCATTAACAAGCGTTGACGGTAAACGGCCTTCTCCAGGTCGGTATCGAAGTGTTCAATGATGAAATGCTGCATATCGGGGCTGAAAATCGGGGCTTGGTCCAGCCGGTCACGGATGTCCACCAGGTTTTGCAGTTCCACCCGGCAGGGACCGCGGAAAGTAACGATACTATCCCCCTGCAGATTGTAAGTGCGCAACGCCCAGAGAGATGACAGCTGAGTGCCGTTGTATTCCCTGGTTTCTTTATCCACGAAAATATGCATTACGGTTCACCCCGTCCGTTTTCCAGGGCACGGCGCAGCCGGACACAACTCGCACAAACCCCGCAAGGCTGGTCTTGCCCCCGGTAACAACTCCAGATCAGCGACCAAGGCACCTGCAGGCGCCGGCCGAGGGCCACGATTTCGGCCTTGTCTAACATCTGGGTGTAACTTAAAACCCTGACCTCCCCCATCGTCGAGTAAACCAGCGCCCGGTTGGCAGCATCCACAAAAGAAAGCGTATTGTCGGGAAAGGTCCGGGCTTCCTCGCGGTTAAAACCGGTGATGATCCGCTGGCAGCCCAGCGCCTCGGCGAAACAGGCGGCCACGTTCACCAACAACCCGTTGCGGTTCGGCACCCAAACCTGCCGCGCCGCTTCACCCGCCCACTCCGGGTCTTCCAGGTCGGACACCTGCGGCTCCGGGACCGCGACCGCGCCGCCGGTCAGGGCGGAGCGGCCCAGCTCGCGCAGAAAAGGAAGGGTAACCACCCGGTGCCGCACTCCATAGTAATCGGCCAGGGCGCGGGCGGCGGCGATTTCCCGCTCCGCCGCCAGTTGCCCGTAATCGGCGGTCAAGCAGAGCACCACCTCAAGGTTCCGTACGGCAAAGGCCAGATTAACCGCCGAGTCCAGGCCCCCGGAAAGCAGTACGATGCCTCTCACGGCTGCGGCCCCCGGTAAGCGGCGGCCGCCACGGGCGACTCCCAAACGGTAACCCCGGTCAGCTTGACGGGAGGCCGGTACTTGGCGAGACGCGGGGAGAGCGCGTCGAAAATCAGTCGGGCAAGATTCTCCGCCGTCGGGTTGTTTTCCGGACCCCCACGGTTGAAGGGCGGCAGATCATTCAGCAGACAGTGGTCGAACACCGCGGTCACCTCTCGGAGCTCGCGCTTCAACACGCTGAAGTCCACCAGCATGCCGGCATCGTTAAGCTCCGGGCTCGCCACAACAATTTCCACTTCCCATGTATGACCGTGCAGCCGCTGACACTTATCGGGATAGTTGTGCAGCCGGTGGGCAGCGGCGAATGTCGAGCGGACACGGAGTTCATACATACATTTCGATTCCTCCTGGACAATTATTGGCATCCCAAGATCTTTATTCCTCTAGAGTGTTTCGCCTCTTTAGAGTGAACTCCTGCCGGCACAGCGCAACACAACACGCCCCCGGAAGGGGGCGTTGGTAAGAGCCAGAGCGCACTTTGCTCCCGGGATGGTCAACCCGTGAGCCCCAAGGCGCGGTTATAGTGTTCCACGGCCTCCGCGTCGGCTCCGGCGGCGGCCAGTACATCCGCCTTCAGGCCCCAGAAAAACCGGTTTTCGGGTGCACGCCGGAGCAAAAGGTCACATATTGCCAACGCCTCGTCAAAACGCCCCAGGCGGGTCAGACACTCCGCCTTGTTGGCCAGAAAAGTCTCGCTGCCCGGATCCAATTCCAGCGCCCGGTCGTAGTGGGAAAGCGCCTCGTGATAAGCCTTTTGCCGCACCAGGCACAACGCGTAATTATTGTGCAGAACCCCGTCGTGCGGAAAATAGCGCAACGCCGCGGTATAACACTCTGCGGCGGCGTCAAACCGCCCGGCCATTTGATAACAGGCCGCCAGGTTGTTGAGGACCGTGATGTCCGTCGGAGACAGCGAACGGACCATTTCAAAGCACAGCCGCGCCTCTTCGTAGCGGCGCATCTGGAAAAGGGCGTACCCCTTGTTGATCAACAACTCCGGACTAGAAAAGCGGAGGCGTTGGGCGCGTTCGTAAGACTCCAGCGCCTCCGGCCACCGCCCCAAGCGGTTCAACGCCAAGCCCATGTTGACCAGGATTTCCGGCGTGACCTTCAGGGCGGCCGCCTGCCGAAACTCGGCAAGGGCGGCTTCATCCTGCCCGAGCCGAAGCAAACACAAACCTTTATTATTCAGGATGGTGGCGTGGACCCGGCCACCACCCGTTACCTGCCGGAAGCACTCCAGCGCCTTGCGGTATTCTCCGGCCTGCAAGTACCAGTTTCCCAAAACGGCCAGCATGGCCAACCGATCTCCGAGAAACACGCCGTCCGGCGCGCGGCAGGTACTTTCGAGCCAGTGTGCAAAGTTTTCGCCGTTCACCGACGGATTGAACCGCCGGCAATGCCACGCCGCCTTTTCCAGTTGGCCAAGCCGCAGGTAAAACCGCCCGGCTTCCAGGTGCAGTTCCTGGCGCTGCGGCTGTGCCCGAAGCGCCCGTTCCAACAACCACGCCGTGAATTGCTGCGCGCCCAGGTGTTTCGTCACCCGGGCCCCCAGGTACCAGAAATTCAGCCGTTTTACCCACCGCCTGGCCCTTGACACCGGATTTTTGACCACCAGCAGCCGTTGCATCGGCAGCCCTCCCCCTGTGTTTTAGACCAGGTTCGCTACGCGGGCTGCCTTCTCCTGCCATCGCTCCCATTTTTTGTACTACAAACGCCGCGCTGTACTTGCCGCTTTCGACGTATCGTGCCGGGCTACCGGTCCGCCCACTCCCGCATGATCGCCGCCCCGGCGCTTGTCCCCAGGCGGTCGGCACCGGCTTCCAGCAAAGCCAGGGCGGTGGCCAGGTCCCGGATGCCGCCGGCTGCTTTCACACCAAAATGAGGCCCAACCGCCCGACGCAAAAACCGGATCTCCTCGACGCTCGCCCCGGACGGGCCAAACCCGGTGGCGTTCTTAATATAGTCGGCGCCTGCCCCGGTGGCCACCCAGCAAGCCACCAACTTTTCACTCTCGGCCAGGTAACCGGTTTCGGCAATCAGCTTTACCAGAATGTCCCGGCGCACATCACGCGCCCCCTCAATGACCTTGTCGGCCTCCGACATCAGGTAGGCGGTGTCTCCCTCTTTTAAGGCGCCGATGTTCAGCACGATGTCAATCTCGTCGGTGCCGTCCAGCGCCGCCTGTCTGGCTTCGGCCACCTTGGCCGTGATGGTGTTGGTGCCCAGTGGGAACCCGACCACCGTACACACTCTCACCGGACTGCCCGCCAACTCCCGGGCCGCGAGGGACACGAAACAAGGGCTTACACAGACCGTGGCAAAACCGAACTCGTCCGCCTCCCGGCAGAGGCGCCGGATATCTTCGCGGGTGGCGTCCGCTCTCAGCAACGTGTACTCAATGGTTTGCGCCAATTGCTTCCTGTCGATGTTCTTTCTCCTCCTGTCGGGTTATTCTTGCCGGGCCAACTGCAGCAACTGCTCGACAAGGTCCGGAAATTCGAGACCGGCGGCGCGGGCCGCGTCTGGGAAAAGACTGACCTCGGTCAACCCGGGGATGGTGTTGATCTCGAGGATATACGGCTGGTTACCGGAAACAATGAGGTCCACCCGTGCGAAACCCCGGCACCCCAAGGCCTGGTAGGCACGCACGGCCAAATCCCGCACCGCCTCTTGGACCTGGGGAGACACCCGCGGCGGTATAATGTGGTCACTCAGACCCGGCGTGTACTTCGCCTCGTAATCATAGCGCCCGGTGGCCGAGACAATCTCGATCAGGGGCAGCACCACCAGCTTACGGTTGCCCAAAACGGCGGCCGTCAGCTCCGGGCCTTCCAGGAACTGCTCGACCAGAACGCGCGGGCCGAAGGCACCGGCCTCCCGGACGGCCGTCTGAAACTCGTCCTCCTGGTAGACCACACAAACGCCAATGGATGAACCTTGGGCTGGCGGTTTCACCACCAAGGGGAGACCCAGGGCGGCCAACGCCTCGGCCGCCGCGACCGGGTCATCGACCTCAAAGGCGCGATAGGCAGGCGTCGGTAAACCGTCCGCGGTAAGGATCTTTTTGGTGGCGATCTTATCCATGGCCAGCGCGCTGGCCAAAACCCCGGAACCGGTATACGGGATCCCCAGTAGCTCCAGCATCCCCTGAACGGTGCCATCCTCGCCGAACGGTCCGTGCAGAGCGATAAAGGCCAAATCTATCCCGGACTCCTGCAACTGCCGGGGCAGATTCCGGTCTACAACGATCGGTACCACCTGATAACCTTTAGACTCGAGGGCCTGACAAACAGCCCGCCCGCTGCGCAGCGATACTTCCCGTTCGGCCGATAGTCCGCCCATTAGCACTCCGACTCTGGGTTTCAAACCGACGCCTCCTTGTTGCGCGTACTCTTTACCATTCATTTGTATTCTGTTTACGGCCGAAAAATCCTTTGCGTCGCGCCCATCCCGTGCGCATTGACCGTATACCGATTTCAGACGGGCAAAATGAATCTCCCGCTCCAGTACCCGGGCTACACAGCCGCTCCTGTCCGCCGCCCCCACGTGCAAGAGATGATAACCCGCACACAGGTAGCTTTTGATCGCGCATCTTAACAAGAGCTTTTCCCCCTCCCACGCGGATTGCAGGCGGTAAAAGGCCGGCAGTTCTTGCACCGGATAATTGTTGATCAAAAACCGTACACTTTCGGGGTCCAGTTTCTTTTCCGGCGCGGGGTCGTCCAGGGCTAGGCCCGGCACCACTTTGACCCTGAGTTCACCCTGCCCGACCATCCACCTTACCAGTTCTGCTTCAGACAGCCCGGCCGGACCGTCGAATCCGACTACCGGTTGCAGTTTGCGCCGGAAAGCCGACCGCGGCCCCTCTAAGTTCGGGTGCCGGTGCGCAAACAACTCGGAAACAAAACCCCAAAGCGCCGGATCCGGATGCAAGCGGTTGCCGAATCTCCACAACCGCCTGGTGCCCAGGCACCGCACCAGATGCTTAAACAGCAGCGTCTTGAGATCAACTGCCCCCCACAGGTAACGCCACTGATCCGGATCGCCGATCAGTTCGCCCACCCAACGGAGAAAGCCAAATAAGATCGTCCCGGTCCGGCCGGGATCCCGCATGGTGATCGTAGGCGCGCCCGGAACGGGCGTGCAGAAGGACTGTCGCGCCAACCGAGCGATTTCGGCGAAACTTTGGCAAAAGAGTTCGTCCACAATTTTCTCTACCGAGAGCTGCAGAAAGTCCGGTTTACCGGTAATCGCCGGATCCAGGCTGTTGTGCAGCATTTCCAGGAGACCCGGATTTAAGGAACACATTTGCCCGGTGAACAACCTGAGCCCTCGGATAACCAGGTTGAATTCGTTTTTAAGCCGTTCAATATGTTCGGGAGGTATGCGGGCCGCCACACCCCGGTAACGCTCCGAAGTATCGGTGAGCAGGTTTCCGGGGTGCCCGTTATGATGGTACGTTTCGAAAAGTTCCACGCGGTTGCGCCGCCAGATCTCCTTCTTCTGCCTGAGAATCAGCATATCGTGGGCCAGTTCGACCAGCGCATGGTCCACCTCGTTGTAGAGAGCCAGTATTTCGGCCGGGAAGTATGCACCCAAGATACGGTGGGAATTGGCGTACCCGGGAAAAACCGTCCGGGCGTCGGGGGTCAAAGTCGGGTCGGAGCACAGGCTTCCGTCCCGGTCCACGGCTGCGTAGTGTGCATACCAGTCCGCCAATTGGTGGGAGAGCCAGCCGCAGGCGATGGCGAAGTCTTTTTCTGAGTAGGCTGCTTCTCCCCGGCGGGTTATGGCCTCCTGCCACTCGTCGATCAGGCTGTAGCCGAAAAGCGGTATACCCCCCGCATGATCCGGATAGTAATTATGGGCATAATCGTAGATTGCACTTCCCCCGGAACCGAGATGGTACACGGCGATAACGTCGGCGCTGTTCCCGCCGTACACGTAGGCCTCCCTTTGGCGCGAAAGCCGCGTGACGATTTCGGGGTTGATCCGCGGATTGTTCTTCTGGAGCTCGGCCTTGGCCCGCTCCAACGCCCGTGCGTTAATCAACGGGTGGGTCGCCGGCCCCCAGCTCAAAACCGGAAGCAGCGGCAAAAGCAATAGACGTGTCAAGAAGGACCTCCAACGGTGCCAGGAAACTTTGAAACGCAAGACAATCACCTCCCAATATCAGCGCCTTTCGTCCCTGCCAGTCATACTATGCGACCACGCGGGGCCCCGACACCGACCCCAGATGCCCGCACTGGCATTAAGTGGCATTTGTCGGTGTGCGGCGGACGTGGTATGTTAATGGCTGTACCACGAGGTACGGAGGGGAGGGGCCTAACGCCGTGGCACGGCGAATGGAAAAGGCGCTGACCGTCTTTAAGGGCCGGAATTGGCGCCTTTGCGTAGTCGAAATCGTGGCGGTGGTGCTGGGGGCCGTTTTGTTCGTGACGGCTTTCGGCCCCGGGAGCTACGAGGTACAGGGCGTTTCCTTCAAAGGAGAAATCCGCCCCGCGGCGAGCGGACGCACGGTCTTGCAAATTCCGCCGCTGGGTTATTTGACGGCGTCCACCCACCGCGGGCCGGTGGAGCTCCACATCACCCTGCAAAACATCAGACCCGACGTGCTGGGGGAACACGTCTATCCCCAGGTTGATCCCAATCTCCTCCGCGATATGGAGGCAAAATCCCGCTGGGCCGTAGCCGCCTTTATCGCCAAACAGATTGCGCTGGGCGGTATCGGAGCCGTCCTCGTGTTCTGGGCGCTGGCCCGTCCGCCCTGGAAAAGGCTCTTACGGGCCGGGCTCGGGGGCTTGCTGATGGTGGGTTTGGTCTTGGGGGTGGCCTTTCAGACCTATGACCGCAGTGCTTTCCGGGAGCCCGAGTACCACGGCGTTATCGCGGCCGCACCCCGGGTGATGCACATGGCTGATGAACTCTTAAACAAGCTGCAAGATTTTCAGGACAAAAGCGACCTTTTGGTCAGTAACATCCAGACCCTTTTCGGGCAAGCCCAGCGGCTGACCCTGCTGGGGGCAACCGAGGACGAGAGCACCCGGCGGCTTTTGGTGATCGCCGATATGCATAACAACCCGTTCGCCCTCGATTTTGTCGGGTCCCTGGTGCATCATTTTCGGGTGGATCTGATTCTGGACGCCGGCGACTTTACCGATTTCGGTTCCCCGATCGAGGCCCAGGCCGCGGCCAAGATCGCCGGCTTTGGGGCGCCTTACGTATTTGCCCCGGGCAACCACGATTCCTCCGAAGTGATGGCGTTTATGCGTGGCCTGCCCAACATCTATCTCCTGGAGGGGCAGGAAATAGACGTGCGCGGCATCAGGATTATCGGCTCTCCCGACTCCTGGGCCTACGGCGAAACGGTGGTGGCGGCAAACGAAGCGGAGGAGGCCCTGCTGCTGGATCGACAGGTTGAAGAGCTGCGCGCCGCCCTCCAGGCCGGGGCTTCACCTCCGGACATCCTCATGGTGCACCATCCGGCGGTGGCCCGCGCCTTTGCCGGAGAGGTGCCCATCCTGATCAGCGGTCACACCCACCGTGTCCTGCTGGAGCAGCTCGGCGCATCCTGGCACTTAAACCCCGGCAGCATCGGCGCAGCGGGACTACGCGGACTGCAGACCACCGCCGAAATACCGTACTCCGCCATCATCCTGCACTTCAACGGTGCCGACCAGGCAGCCGTAGCCGCCGACGTGATCAAGTACAACGCCTTGTCCGGCAGCTTTACGGTGGAACGCCGCCTGCTCGGCAGGGCCACGCCGAAGCCCGAGCCCGAAATGGAAACCGCTTTCCCGGCTTCGGCACCCCCGGCCTGCTGAAGAGGCGGTATACCGATCTACCCCGACCGGGTAAAATAAGAAACAAAACAGCCGCGGGGAAGGTGATGGAACTTGGTAGACATCACGGTTTACACCAACCGGGTGGAAGGTGCCACTTGACGGAGTTTGCAAGCTTTGGCCGGGAAAGTCAAAGCCAAGTACGGGGACAGGGTCAAGGTCAACGTGGTCAGACCGCAAGACCGGCAGCACGACGGCGATCCGCACACCCCGGAGGCCCCGCGCCTTGCGGTCGACGGAGAAACTTTGCCCAAACGGATCACATTGTCGGAACTTGACCAGATTGTATCCAGAAAACTGGCGCTGCACTAGTTAAGGCCGGCTTCTCCGGCCCGCGCCGCAGCCGTCAGACCTGCCTGATAGGCGCAAACGTCGCCTAACGGGCAGACTTCGCACCGCGGCCGGGCCTTGAGGCAGATATGGTGGCCGAGCGCCACCAGCAGCGCGTGGTACTCATTGAAAAGCGCCGCGTCCCGCGGCAAGTTCGAGGTAAACAGCCGCTGCAGGTCATCGTAAGACTCGCGGCCGTGGGCCAGACCCAAACGCTGGAGAATGCGGTGCGTATACTGGTCCACCACAAACACCGGATGGCCGGCGGCGTAGAGAACGATCGAGTCGGCCGTTTCCTTGCCGATGCCCCTGACGGCCAAGAGTTGCGCGCGTAGTGCCGCCGCCTCCTGGTTTAAGAAGGCCTCTACATCGCCCGCGAAATTATCCTGTATCAACCGGCAGATCTCCCTCAACCGGCGGGCCTTCTGATTGTAGTACCTGGTGGGTCTTATCAAAAGGCCCAGTTTTTCCTCGGACAACGACAAAATGCCGTCCACTGAAAGGTGGCCGGCCTCCTTCAAATTGCCGATGGCCTGCTCAACGTTGCGCCAAGCCACTTGTTGGGTAAGAATTGCGCCCACAATCACCTCAAACGGTGTGTCCGCCGGCCACCAATGCCGCGGTCCAAAATGTGCGCTCAACCGCCGATAAACGTCCATCAGAAAACTCCGCAGCACATCCATACCCCGTCACTCGGCAGTGGCCGCCGCCTCTACCTCGGGAGGTACGCAAACGGGCTTGCGGTAATTGGGATCAAAACCGATCTTGTCTTTCACCGCCTGGACCCTGGTTTCCAGGTCACCCGAAATTATAGTATAGGGGACGTTCATAATATCCAGCATGGCCTTAATTTTGCGGTCGAGAAGCATGGCTGCTTCTTGATCCTGGTAGCGGACACCGTCGTCCATAACCTCAAACTCCCGGGGAATGTAGAAAATCTCGTATCCGGATAGGTCCTTCATCGCCCAGCTAAACAGCAGGGTAAGCGCATGGTTTTCTTTGGGTTTAGTTAAGTCGCAACTCAGCAGTCCGTAAACGTAATTCAGGATGGTCGCGTTGTCACAAAAAATGATATCACAATAAGCCAGGGCCTCTTCCCGGCGCTTCTGCCCCTCGTACAACAAAAACTGTTCAAAGATGCTTTCGGGCACACCGTAGCGCACGATGTAGTCGCGCACGTACTCCAGACAAACATTGGACTTGTAACCCGCCATGGAATAGTCCACGTCCAGCCTCTTGCAAAGCGTCGTTTTACCGGTGCACGGCCCGCCCAGGATGGCCACCTTTAGCGGCTTTGGTCCTTTCCACTTCATTGCTATCCCCCCAGAATGATTCTTATTGTGCATTCTATAACATGTCTGGCGGGGGATAAAGACCGAAGACCGTGATTTCCGAATCTTCGGAGCTTATGTCTAATTTTAATTGATTTTGCAACTGCTGACGTACTCCTGTGGTAGACAAATAAGCGATACCGGATAGGGAATGGGGGTGCGCACGGACACCACTCGCACACCCAACTCCTCAATCGTTTTGATCAGTAGCATCTGGTCACGCAGCCGTTTGGCCAAACATTCCAAATCGGAGAAAATAAAGTAGCCCACGTCTCCCGCCTGCAAACGGGCGAGCGCCCCCTGCAGGCCGGGCCGGTCCAGAGTCCAACCGGTGATTCCCTCGTCCACGAAAACCTCTAATTCCCTACATCCGATTTGCAGGGCGTAATCTTTGCATTGAGTAATCTGCGCTTCAACCGAAAAAGTGTCGCCCGCGGCATTCAACTGCCGGGCGTACACAACGGCAGTCATAGATAACGCACTCCTTTCCTTACCCCATTATGTCCTTAAGTTATAGACCTTTTCGGTCCAAATCAAGGCTCAATCTCTGGTTTTTCCTGAAACTTCAGGCAGGCAGCCCAAACCTGCTCTAGAAAAAGTATACGGAAAAAGTCCATTGGTCGGACCGCGCAAACCAGACATTGCCGCAGTTAACTTTTGTAATTTGTAATCCGGCACGAGTTTCCGTCCAGCCACCAGCTCCGCGAATCTCAAAGACCCGTCAAATACCGGGTGGTCGAGCAAACCACCAGCGAGATCACCACAGCAGCACCCGTAACGGCAAGCCGATCGCAGCCAGCGCTTAAACCTGGTGCTCAACAACACGCGCTTTCTCATCTTTTTTCCCTGGGTACGTGTCCGGAACCTGGCCAGTAAAGCCCTGTCCGTGGCCGCCAAACGCCTTCGTTCCGACCGGCAGGACCGTTATGGTTACCGGCCGGTATACGCCAAAAGCGCCTTTGAGACCGTGGAACAGGAGCAGGAGGAACGCCAGACGGTGGTCGAAGAACACCTGAAAGTCCTTTGGACCCTCCTGCCGGGGTTGTTGGCCCGATTGTCGAGGATCAAAGACCCGCGATAACCCTAGACCATCAGACACAAACTGACCGTGCTTTTTTATATGGCCTTTTGATGTTCGTGTTGCCGTTCAGTTCCCGGCGTGAGACCGGCCGTAGACTGAGCATCATGTCGGTGTCACTGAAAAATCTCCGTCTGTTGTTTCCGGAATTGGAGACCCTGCCGCACCATGATACGCTTCACCAGCTGTTATGCCGGATCGAGGCGGAAGAAATCGCGGACACCCTGGTGGGGAAGGAGATCCGCCGTCTTATCTCCAACCGGAAATTTAGAAACCACTTGGTGGAGCAGTGCTACTTGATCGCCATCGACTGGAAGATCGAGAACAACATCCTGAAGAAAAAGCATCACGGCTACCAATATGAACATTGTTTCTCCTCCGAGATTCACTTCTTACGCGAGACGCTTACCGGTCCCTGGCTGGATAGTGAGCGCATCCGACAGCTGCTCACCAGGACCCACCAGTTGCGGCTGGAGTGAAAGGTGTCTGGGGCAAGATGACGAAGCCCAAACCAAGGCTAATACCGGCTGATCCAACCACCCACCGGGTGCAAACGGCGATGCATTGCCTTTTCCTCCCGTTACTGGCGATTAATTGCTGAACCTATCTTGTATTCTGACTTAAAAAGGGGTCCCCGGGATTATATCTTGGGGTGACTTCCGGTTATGATAGGTTAAAAAACGAGGGCATGCGTCAGTCCTGCCGGAAACGCCCGGGACTTGTCAAACCCGCCCCGAGCCGGTATAATATCTCGGTTCACGAAAAATGTCCGAAACCCGCGGAGCGGCCGCGGGTTTTCGTTTTGCCGGGAAAATCCGGCGACCGTTGCGCGGACCGTACGGGAGTCTGTTCGGTACGCGCGTACCTAGTAAAATTTTTCCGGCCTGAGAAGGTGAGAAGGATGATAGAGACGACGATCAACGCCCAGACGGTCAATTACCTGGAAGGGAAGAAACTCGCCCGTATGATAAAGGATATGGTGTTCGACAAGGAGTATATAGTCCGGATCTTCAACTTCTTCACCGACGTGCCTTTGCAGGACGTGGAAAGGTTCGCGGCCGAGCACGGTATAACCGAAGAAACGCTCAAAACCTAGACTTATTTCAAGGTGACAACATCACAGCACGATCACACACGAGAGTTGCACACC
>DFNH01000022.1 GCA_002375985.1 Firmicutes bacterium UBA3572
CCAGTAATCCGACGACTGACGACTATTTTCAGGGCAGTCTACTAGCTCCCTTTCGGAACACCACGGAAAAGAGCTACTCGATGTTGATGCTGGTTCCTGGTGGCCGTGGTCCGGGCTTTGGCAGAACTACCGTCAGTACGCCGTTTGATAGGTTGGCGCGGATGTTTTCCGCCGGCACGTCAAACGGTAGGCGGATGGTTTCCTCGAGCTGGTCCAGATATCTCTCCCGGCGAAGATAACTGCGGTTTTCGGCTGCCGGGGCCTTACGCTGGCCGCTGATGTGTAGCTGGTCGTCAACTATTTGCAGGGAAAGCTCATCTTTGTGCCAACCGGGCACATCCACCTCCACTACTACCTCGGTCTCGGTCTCGTAAACGTCTATGGCCGGCCCCAGCAAGATTCGTCGGCCCCGGTCGGCCACATCTTCCAGAAACCGGAAGAACTCGCCTAGCGGGTTGTGTTTGCTGGCAAAATCAAACCTGCTCACGGGGATCAAACCTCCTCATGTTCTTAATCTTTATTAGTATACCCCATACTTCGGAAGGGTGGCTATTCGACGCGTTTTTCGGGCACGGTTGTTTTTAATCTTTGGGTTTAAGTTTGTTGACTATTATAAGTCTCTGCCGGGTGGTATAATTCTGCCCAGATGATCTAGTGATGGCGTTCGCATTTTCTAACGCTTACTTAAATTATGAGGGGAAGGGTGCGCGGTGAACATCAGACAAAAGATCTTGGCCGGCTATTTGGTTGTTTTCTTGGCCTGTGCGATCGTCGGGTTTTTGCGCTACACAACATAACTGGATGAGGGGTTCCTACGAAGGACTGCTCAAATACCACGCCTACATGGTGTACCAAACGCAGAACCTGTTGCTGGTCTTCGAGTACGAGGCACCTTATGATGGCCTTATGATGCGCACCTATTTGTTGACTGGCTTGCCGGAATGGAAAGAGGAGTATCAGAAACAGGAACGGCGGACCCTTAGTATTCTCAATGAACTGGAAGCCCGGATCACCACGGAGGAGGAACGGGCGGTCCTTGCCCCGCTGGCCCGGTTCATCCGGGACTTTGAACAGCACTATGCATTACCGCCGCGGTTTCATACTGAAATCATGAATCTATGGAAAAGAGAGTGGGGACCTTTGAGATTGCCAGTGCGCACATAGGGGTTACGATCGGGGCGGGTTTTGTTTCGGGCCAGGAAGTGCTCCAGTATTTTACGTTTTTCGGCCCTAACGGCATGCCGGCCATAGTGTTGGCCGCTCTGCTGTTCGTCCTTTTTTGGCGTCGCAATCCTTGACCTGGGACGCAGGTTGCGGGCGACTTCTCACTTCGAACTTCTTCGTTACAGCGGCGGGAAATACTTGAACTTATTCACCGACGTCGTGACAACCTTTTTCCTGTTTGGGGCCTTCTCGGCCATGGCTGCCGGCGCCGCTGCGGTGTTCACGCAGCAGTTTAATCTCCCCGCCATATGGGGAAGCAGGGCGATGGTGGCTGCCAGTGCCACCGCCGTGTTTCTAGGCTTAAGGCCGTTGGTGTCAGCGCTCAACTTTGAAACCCTCGATCCAAAAATCCTTGCGGCTCAAGGGCTGCAAGGAATGAGAGGGTCACATACCACTACAAACCTCCCCGGGGGTCGGGTCAGGCACGTGGCATCCCGGTTACGTGTAGCGGGGGTCTAACCCCCACGGCACGGAATGCCACCTCAGCGCGACCGATGAGTTCCGTGCGGGCCAGATAGTGCCTCCCATCCACAAAGTCGGTCTGCACAGTGGTGCCGTCAAGCAGCCGCGCAAAGGAGGTTTTCAGCCCCAGTTCTTCCCACAGCCTGCGGAAGATCAGCACCGGCTCCCAGGTTTTGGCGTGCCTGGCCTCTATCTGCCGTGCCTTCTTGAGAAGCCACTGCCGCCTGGAAAACCGCATCAAGTGCTCGCTGAGCCGGTCAAGCGATCCGGCCTGAAGCTCGTAAGCCGGCCAGGTTGGCCACCACCCTCTGGCGCACCCATCCCACCTCGATTTCTCAAGCATTTGACGCCTGCGTGGCACGCAAAACTCGGGTTGGTTTTTAACCCGAGTTAGAACCGTTTTTCCTTAAGCTGCGCCCGGTATTATTTAAGCTTCTGTTGATGAAAAAGGCTGGTTAGTTAAGTACACTCCGGGTAAACAAAAAAGGCTTCAGGACAAAAGCCTGAAAACCTTGTTGCTCTAAACTGGTGCGGCAGAGAGGATTTGAACCTCCACGGGGGTGCCCCCACTAGATCCTGAATCTAGCGCGTCTGCCATTCCGCCACTGCCGCACGGTATGCTTTTGTGACAGAAGTTATAATAGCACAGCCTTTTCTGGCTGTCAACGTCTCCGGAGGCGGCTACAGCTAGGACTGGTGCTGGTCCCCACTGCCTTTCAACTGGTCGATGATCATTTGGGCCACTTGCCGGCCGGAGAGTATCATTCCCCCGAAAACGGCTCCCATACGGTACCCGCCGTGCACGGCGTTGGCGGCCATGCCGGCCACGTAGAGCCCGGGAAAGACTTCGGTGGTGTTATCCATAATCTGCATTTCACCGAGTTCGGCCCACATCGGCTTTTCACCCAGGGCCTGTCCGGAAGCAGTGTGAAGCTTGACCCCGGCTTTGCGGCTGAGCACCTCGACCACGGCCATGTCGTGCCCGGTGGCATCCACGACAAACCTGGACCTGGTAGCAATCGGATCGACATGCAGTCCGGCGATTCCGACGGCGCTCCAGTTCAAAACCAGTCCCGAAACCCGGTTATTGTGCAGCACCACGTCCTCGACGCTGATCAAATTCATAATATTGGCCCCCGCCTGGCAGGCTTTCAGGGTCAGGGCAGCTACGCATTCCACCGCAGAGGCGGTGTAGTAATCGCCGGCGTACCGGCTGGTCCGGATCCCGAATTCTTCGAAGACGGGCCGCGCCGGCTCCTGGAAGACAACCTCGTTCATCATCGCGGCGCCGCCCCACATGCCGCCGCCCACGCTGAGTTTGCGTTCATAAAGGGTGGTTTTCAAGCCCGCCCGGGCCAGGTAATAGGCGGCCGTTAAGCCGGAAGGACCGCCGCCGACTATTTCAACGTCGACCTCGAGGCAGGAAAGCAGCTTGGCGGTGTAGGTTTCGATTATGGCTTTAGAAATGACATTCTCGTCGAGCTTCATGGTGTTTCCCCCCATCCTAGAATGTATTTACGAGTTAAACGAGTTAATTGTATTTAGTCCCAGCAATATTTGCAAGTCAGGTTTGTCAAACAATCGTTTTGTGGTACCCGCTGAACAAGATGCAACGCTAAACGGCAGTCGCGATATATGGCCAAGAAGGGACAGGAAAATCAACAGGGGGCAGCGAAGAGTCTGCACTGGGGTAAGGAGACTGGCGGGAGCCGTTAGGACCCAGATCCAGATTGTGATTGCTTTATAATACAACCAAACACGCAGACGGAGGGAACAGATCATGCAGATCAAGTGCGCAGACCTGCCCGGTGTCGGCCGGAAGCATACCATCCGTACGGGAGACGGAAGATTGTTGGTGATTGTCACCCACCACTCCGGTCGCCGTGAAGTCTACTTCATGGCCGATGCGGACGATGACGAACCTCTTTTGACCTTTGAACTTAACGATGAAGAGGCCCGGAAGGTGGGGGCCATCCTGCTGGGCGCCGACTACCAGCCGGTCAGTGATGAACGGGTGGAAACACTCCTCAAGAACTATCGCATTGAATGGATCCCGGTAGCAACTGGTTCGGAGCTCTCCGGCCGGAGAATCAAGGAGGCGCGGATCAGGACGGCCACCGGAGCCACCGTCATCGGTATTCAGCGAGGGGAGGAAATCATCGGCAGCCCCGATGCGAATGAACTGTTGCGGGCGGGCGATGTCTTGATGGCGGTGGGAAAGAGGGAGCAAATCAAGGCGCTGGAAGCGTTGTGCCAAGGACAGGGGCGGTAGGCGATGCCTGAACACTGGCCCTTCCTATTGGCGGGGGGCATCATGCTCTTTTTGTTTTTCGGCCTCGGCATTGCCTCCCGGAAAATCCGTCTACCGGCGGTGCTCTTGTTTATTGTCTTGGGCATTGCCCTGAGCGGACTACTGAACGGTTACGAAGAAGCCCTGCACAATGTGGCCGAGATTGGCATCGTCCTTTTGTTCTTCCTGCTGGGCCTGGAGTTTCCCCTGCAGCGTATGCTGCAAATCTCCAAAAGGGTTTGGCCGGCGGGTTTGATGGATGTTGTCCTGAACCTGGGCTTGGCCTTCCTGATTGCCCTGGCCTTCGGGCTGAACCTGACCGTAGCCTTCCTCATCGGCGCGGTAGCTTACGCCAGCAGTTCGTCGATCACCATCAAAATGCTCGAGGAAAAGAAGCGGCTCGCCAGTCCCGAGGCCGAGTTCATCCTGGCTCTGTTGATTTTCGAGGATCTGGTGGCGCCGATCCTGGTTTCTTTCCTGGCGGGGATATACGCGGGGGTAGATGTTACCGCCCAGAATATGGCCCTGTTAATGGTCAAAATTGTGGCCCTGACCGCGGGCGCCATTGTGATCGGCTACTACGGGTTTAGAAGGTTGGGCGCCTTTGTCGAGAAATACTTGGAGACCGACTTGATGCCGCTCTTTGCGGTGGGTATCGCCTTCGCTTACGCCGGTTTGGCGGTAGTGCTTGGTTTGTCCGAGGTGCTGGGCGCCTTCCTGGCCGGGGTAATGCTCTCCGAAACCGGGCGTTCCAGGGAATTGGAGCATCTGATCCTGCCCGTGAGGAATCTTACCCTGCCGTTCTTTTTCTTCTGGTTTGGTACTACCATTTACATCGGTGACGGTGTACCCATGGCTGCTTTGCTGGTGGTGCTGGTCCTTTGGTCCATCCTGGCCAAAATGTTGGTGGGATTCTACGGGGGCCGGCTCTACGGCTTGAGTGATAGAGCGGCCTTGCGTGCCGGCATGTCCCTGGGGCAAAGGGGCGAGTTCTCGGCGATCATTGCCGCCTTGGCACCACCAGCGATCCGGACGTTCAGCGGTGTATATATCCTGTCTACCGCCCTGGTAGGGATACTTTTGTTTAACCGGGCTCCGGCGTGGTCCAGGTGGTTGCACCAGAAATACTTCGACAAGCGTGACCGGTCACCGAATACCGGGTCGAATAAGGCTGCCCATTAGCTAATAAGCTGTTATAATTATTTACAAGCTCGGACGTGCCATCCATTCTGGCGCGGGTCTGTGGGAGGGTCGATCTTGCGGATAGCTATGCTTTCACCCATCGCGTGGCGCACACCTCCACGTCATTACGGTCCTTGGGAAAGAGTAGTATCCCTTTTGACGGAAGGGTTGGTTGCGCGAGGGCTCGATGTTACTCTGTTCGCTACGGCCGATTCCGAGACCCAGGCAAAGCTTCGGTCGGTGTGTGCCCGCGGTTATGAAGAGGACCCATCGGTGGACCCCAAGGTGGTGGAGTGCTTGCACATTTCGGCGGTTTTTGAAGCGGCCGGCGAGTTTGATCTAATTCACAACCACTTTGATTTTTTGCCGCTTAGCTATAGCGGTCTGGTCAGTACGCCGGTGCTGACCACGATTCACGGTTTTTCGTCACCGAAGATTCTGCCCGTGTACAAGAAATACGACCAAAGAACCTTCTACGTTGCCATTAGCGATGCCGACCGGTCACCGGAACTGGATTACATCGCCACCATCCATCACGGGATTGACATTGAACACTTCACCTTCCGGCCCCGAGCAGGGGAGTACCTTTTGTTTTTCGGCCGCATTCATCACGACAAGGGAACCCGGGAAGCAATTGAAATAGCGGCTCGCGCCGGTCGCAAATTGGTCCTGGCCGGCATCATCCAGGATCAGGATTATTTCGAGCGCGAGGTGCGCCCCCATCTGGACGGAAAACGGTTTGTTTACGTCGGCAGTGTGGGACCGAAGGAACGCGATGAACTGCTGGGCGGGGCCTATGCCCTGCTGCATCCGATCAATTTTGACGAACCGTTCGGCCTTTCCGTCGTCGAGGCAATGGCGTGTGGGACTCCCGTCATTGCTTTTAAACGCGGCAGCATGCCCGAAATCATTCGCGACGGCGAAAACGGTTTCCTCGTGCACAGTGTTGCCGAGGCCGTTCAGGCGGTCGAGCGGGTTTCGGCAATTGATCGTTTGCGTTGCCGGCAAATAGTGGAGAAACGCTTTACGGTCGACCGTATGGTGGACGATTACTTGCGGGTCTATGAAGTGGTGCTGGAAAAATCAAGGCGTTCTGGCGGTCCGGGCAGGGCGTAATAAGGAGGCCGGTCATGCAGCAGGCCATTGTCAGGCGGTACCCCCACAATCCCATACTAACGCGGGGCGATGTGCCCTACCCGGTAGCCACGGTGCACAACGCCGGTGTGGTGAAACACCAGGGGCGGTATGTGATGTTGTTCCGGTCCCACCGGCGCAACGGCCGGTCGATTATTGGGCTGGCCGAAAGCGAAAACGGGTTTTCCTTTCGCGTACACCCAAAGCCGTTTTTGGTTCCGGCCGAGGAAGGTGTTTTTGCCGAATATGAAGAATTCGGGGTGGAAGATGTGCGCATCTGTCCGCTCGAAGACGAATACCTGCTGACCTACAGTGCCTATTCCCGGCATGGCGTGCGGGTGGCGCTTGCCCGGACGCGGGATTTCGTTCGTGTCGAACGGGTGGCCCTGATCACCC
This sequence comes from Firmicutes bacterium UBA3572, assembly GCA_002375985.1. GTDB lineage: Bacteria > Bacillota > Desulfotomaculia > Desulfotomaculales > Desulforudaceae > Desulfopertinax. The sequence goes on from DFNH01000022.1 coordinate 6,689, forward strand.
AGGCCGACTGCCGCAACGTGGTTATTTTCCCCCAGCGTTTCAACGGCCGCTACGTACGTTTAGACCGTCCGCATTCCGAGATTTCGCCCTGGTCGATCTGGATATCCTACTCGCCCGATCTGGTGCACTGGGGGGATTCCCGGGTGGTAATGAAGCCGGTTCAGTACCACTGGGACGAAATGAAGATCGGTCCAGGAGCGACGCCGATCAAAACGGCCGACGGTTGGCTGCATATTTACCACGGAGTGTTTCCGACGATGGATGGATCGGTTTACCGGTTGGGCGTGGCCCTGCACGATTTGGATGATCCGGCAAGGGTTTTGGGGGTCGCCGACGAATGGATTCTCCAGCCGGAAGATCCGTGGGAACTCACGGGTTATGTACACAATGTGGTCTTTACCTGTGGGGCGGTGGCCGAGGATGACGGCACGGTGAAGATTTACTGGGGGGGCGCCGATACCGTGATGTGCGTGGGCACGGCACGGATCGACGAACTCGTGGCCCCTTGTCTAAGCCGGTCTCGCAAACCATATTGATGCGGGAGGTCAGTGATCGTGGTGGGAGAAAACCTTTCTCTCGTCGTGGTAGTCATGGCGGGTGGCGTGGGGACGCGTTTCTGGCCCTTAAGTACTTCGGGCAAGCCGAAGCAGTTTTTGAAGCTGTTTGGTGATCGGTCCTTGCTCCAGAGCACTTACGACCGGGTGGCATCTCTGGTGCCGCCGGAGCGTACGCTTATACTTACCAATGACTGCTTTCGGCCTATGGTGCGCGAGCAGCTTCCCGCAATACCGCCGCAGAATGTGATTGGTGAGCCTGAACGCCGCGATACAGCTGCGGCGGTAGCATTGGCCGCTTTCTTATGCCACGGGCGTTACGGAGATCCCGTAATGGCCGTACTGCCGGCAGACCACATGATTCATCCGGTTAGGGAATTTCATATGGCTTTATGGTCGGCCGCCCGGGCGGCACACCGAGATGACGCCTTGTATACCTTTGGTATCCCGCCGACGTACTCGGCTACCGGCTATGGCTATATCGAACTGGGCGAACAGGTGGCCGATGACCAAGGAATTATACATTTTACGGTTGCCAGTTTCAAAGAAAAACCGGACCTGGAAACGGCTAATGCCTACTTGCGAAAAGGAAACTATCTGTGGAACAGCGGCATGTTTGTTTGGAAGACAAGCACGGTGTTGGCCGAGATTGAAAAGCATTTGCCCGTGCACTACCGTCTTCTCCGGCCGTTCACTGCCTGGGACGGTTCGGATCGCTGGGCTGCGGAACTCCAACGCGCGTTCGTCCAGCTTCCCAAGATATCTATCGATTACGGTGTTATGGAAAAAGCGGCCAAGGTGCGGGTGATTGTGGCGCCGTTTGCTTGGAGTGATGTCGGCGGATGGTTAGCGCTGGAGGATTTTCTGGAAAAGGACGATCTGAACAACGCTTTTCGCGGCCGGCTCAGGGTCCTGGACGCTGGTTCGAATATTGTTTTCTGTGCTGACCAGGACGAGACCATTGCGCTCTTAGGGGTGAAGGATCTCATTTTGGTCCGGTCCGGTAAGCGTACTTTGGTGGCTAACCGGGAGCGGGCCGAAGAAGTTAAGCAGCTCGTCGAGTCTTTCCTGGCCAACGACGAAATCGAGGACGTGGGTAGTGACCGCCAGGAGGCCGAAAATGGTCGGGAATGGAGGGAGTCTAGCATGGACGGCAGGTCTGACCGCATCTCATGCTTCAAGGCTTATGACATCAGGGGACGGGTGCCCGAGGATCTGAATGAAGATCTGGCCTACGCCATCGGGCGGGCTTACGCCGCTCTGGTTGGGCCCCGGCGGGTAGCGGTGGGGCACGACGTGCGGCTTTCCAGCCCCGCGCTCAGCGCAGCGGTGATCAAGGGCTTGACGGCTAGCGGGGTAGATGTATGCGATATCGGTTTGTGCGGTACGGAGCAGGTCTATTTTGCCACCTTCGCTTTAAACCTGGATGGTGGTATTATGGTGACGGCCAGTCACAACCCGGCCGAGTACAACGGCATGAAACTGGTGCGGGAAAAGGCCAAACCGATCAGCGGCGATTCAGGGCTAAGGGAGATCGAACGCCTGGTCGCCAGCGGTGGCCTGACGCCCGAAGCACCGCGGGCGGCCGTACCGGGCAAGGTGCAGAAAATGGACATCTACGATCTATATGTAGACCATTTGCTGCAATACATTGACCCCGAGGCCCTGCAGCCTTTCAAGGTGGTCTGCAATGCCGGCAACGGCGGCGCCGGGTTGGTAATAGAAAGACTGGAAAAGCGGTTGCCGTTGCAGTTTGTCAAGCTCTACTTCGAACCCGATGGCCGCTTTCCGAACGGCGTGCCGAACCCGCTACTTCCGGAGAACCGGCGGGTTACGGCGGAGGCCGTGGTGCGGGAGAAGGCTGACCTCGGCATCGCCTGGGACGGCGATTACGACCGGTGCTTTTTATTTGACGAAAAGGGTACTTTTATCGAGGGATACTACATGGTCGGCCTTTTGGCCCGCCACCTGCTGGCGAAGCATCCGGGGGCCAAGATCATTCACGATCCGCGACTGACCTGGAACACGATTGAGGTTGTTCAGGAAGCAGGAGGTATACCTGTTCAAAGCAAGACCGGGCACGCTTTCATAAAGGAAAGAATGCGGGCCGAGGATGCCGTTTACGGTGGCGAGATGTCCGCCCACCACTATTTTCGCGACTTTGCCTACTGCGATAGCGGCATGATTCCCTGGTTGATTGTCCTGGAGATCATGAGCCGGACGGGGAAGAGGCTTTCGGAGTTGGTGGGGGAACGGATGCAGCGTTATCCCATCAGTGGTGAGATCAACCGGCGCGTGGATGATCCCGCGGAGGCCATCGCCCGGATCCGAGCCAGATATGCACCCCAGGCGCTCGCGGTCGACGAAACGGACGGCGTCAGCGTGGAATTTGAGCGGTGGCGGTTTAACCTGCGGATGTCGAATACCGAACCCGTGGTCCGCTTGAACGTGGAATCCCGGGGTGATGCGGCCCTTGTGGAACAAAAAACCAGAGAGATCCTTTTCCAATTGGATAATCCAAGTGCTAATAATTAACAACAGTTGTCTATTCGGTATATTTATAATGTAAAAAGGTGGTTGAAATATAATGGTGGAAAAGGGTTCGCTCTGTGTGGTGGCGACCCGAAGGGGCGGGATCAGGCAGGCGGACTGTCGTCGGGTAATTACCAGGCCATTTATCCCAAGCGAAGAGCGCGTGCGCAATATTATCAATCGTGTCTTGAACCTTGCGGAGGACCAGGTGGAAATGCTGCTTGGCCAGGTAATGGAAGAGTTTTCCTACCGGCACCGGCGGTTTGAGCAGCTTCTAGAACGCAACTTCCAGACTGTGGCGCCGTACCTACCGGGCGGGGTAAGCCTTTCAGAAAACCGAAAACTGCTCATTGGCGCTTATTTTACCAGCGAGTATTCTATTCAGTCAGTTGGTGTTCTTAATCCCTCGATTGCCCTTCATCCGGATCAAAGCGGCCTGAAAATTGGTGAAGTGCGTTACCTGATCACCTTCCGCTGCGTGGGGGAGGGGCACATTTCTTCGCTGGAGTTCCGGTCGTGCATTTTTGATGCCGCCTGCAACATCAAGACACGGCCAATTAGTCCGTTTGTGGAGACGCCAGAGTTGCTGGCTCCGAATCACTACGAGAAAAGCCATTTTATAGCCAAGCTCAAGCAGCGGGGCGTCTATAGCAAGGCGCTGGCACGTTTCTTGCAGGAGTTACCACCGGAGTTTACCGCCGCGGACTTGGAAGCGCGGCTTAGAGAAGGCGAAGGCCAACGCACCTTACCCAAACGTGCCCAATCGGAGATGCGCGCGATCCTCCAATGGATGGACAAGAACGTCTACCGGGTCCGCTTTGCTCCCGACACCCGCATCTCGGGACGCGTGCTTTTTCCGGTTTTGGAAAATGAAAGAGAAGGGATTGAAGATGTTCGCTTGGTGCGATTTACGGATGACGACGGCGAGGTTACCTATTATGCCACTTATACCGGATATAGTGGGCATGCGATCGTTTCCAAACTGTTGGAAACCCGCGATTTTCTTTATTTCAAGTCCACCACACTAACGGGTAAAGCAACGCACAATAAAGGCCTAGCTCTTTTTCCGCGGCGCATTCGCGGGAAGTACGCCATGTTAGCCCGGCTGGATAATGAGAACAACTATGTAGCTTTTTCCGATGATATTTACCACTGGGACAGAGCGGAACCGATTCAGGGACCGTCCTATCCCTGGGAGTTCGTGCAGATTGGCAACTGCGGTTCCCCTATCGAAACCGAGGCGGGTTGGTTGGTACTGACCCACGGGGTGGGAGCCATGCGTAAGTACTGTATCGGAGTGGCCCTTCTTGACTTAGATAACCCTGCCAAGTTGATCGGGCGGCTGGAAGAACCGATTCTCTGTCCGAACGAGTATGAAAGAGAAGGTTATGTACCGAACGTAGTCTATTCCTGCGGCGCGGTGATCCACCACGACAAATTGATCATTACTTACGCCATGTCCGATTGGGAGTCTGGTATTGCCACCGTGCCGGTGAAGGAGCTGTTGGCCAACTGTCTCGCTTGGCAGGCGAAAAAGAAAAGGAAAGGAGGATAATAAAGCACATGTATGGCCGGATTCCAAGAAAAGTAAAGTCGATCGCCCTGATCGGGACCTGTGTACCCCGGAAATGTGGGATCGCCACCTTTACCGACGACCTCTCCAGGGCCCTGGAAGAGGAATGCGCCGGAGACTGCCGGATAGACGTGGTGGCCATGGACGATATCGATGGTGGTTACGCCTATCCGCCGCGGGTGAAGTTTCAGATCCGGGACAACAGCCTGACGGATTACCTTCGGGCGGCGGAGTTTTTAAATACCAACCAGACCAATATTGTGATTCTGCAGCACGAATACGGGATTTTTGGCGGCAAAATCGGCTGTCACATCCTGCACCTGGTTAAGAATTTGAAGATGCCGTTGATCACTACGCTACACACGGTACTTACTGAACCGTCCGATGAACAGCGCGCAATTCTGCTGGAATTGGCCGACTACTCGGAACAGTTGGCCGTGATGAGTAAGAAAGCCGTGCAGATACTCCGTGATACTTACGGCATTCCGGAGAAGAAAGTAACTTATATCCCCCACGGCATACCGGATTTTGCCTTTGAGGACCCAAGTTACTATAAAGACCTTTTCGGTGTTGAGAACCGTACGCTTCTTCTGAGTTTTGGGTTGGTACATCCCGGTAAGGGTTACGAAGTGGTGATCCAGGCTTTGCCGGAGGTTATCCAGTCTCATCCGGAAGTGATCTACATTATCTTGGGCGTAACCCATCCCCACATAATCAGAGGTAGCGGCGATGTTTACCGGCACAGCCTGCACCAACTGGTGCACCGGTTGGGATTAGAATCTTTTGTGCGCTTCGATAATAAGTTCGTTGATCTGCCCGAACTGTGCCAATACATCAGCGCCGCCGATATATTTATCACCCCTTATGTTTCTCCGGTGCAGATTTCTTCCGGCACCCTCTCGTACGCGGTAGGAGCAGGAAAAGCCGTGATTTCCACTCCCTACTGGTACGCCGAGGAGTTGCTGGCTGAAGGACGCGGCGTGTTAGTGCCTTTCGGCGATGTAAAAGCTATGGCGCGGGCCATCAATAATCTTTTAGACAATGTTCAAGAACGCAACGCGATGCGTAAGCGTGCCTATGAGTATGGCCGCCGGATGACCTGGAAGGAGGTGGCCCGTCGCTACCTCGACCTGTGCAGCCGTGTATTGGAAAGGCCCAGAAGCAGGGTTAAAGCGACCAGCAGGCAGCGATCTCCGGCAAGGATTGTGGAGGCCCTCCCGGTACCCAACCTGCAGCATTTGCGGGTAATGACAGACGACACCGGCATTCTGCAGCACTGCACCTGTACGATTCCCAACCGAGACCACGGGTACTGTGTGGACGACCAGGCCCGAGCGCTGATCGTGACCAGTCTGTACTACGCCCTTTACCGGGACAAGCAAGTCATTCCGTTAACCCAAAGATACCTTGCCTTTCTGCTTCACGCTTTCAACCGAGAAAACGGACGGTTTCGGAATTTTATGTCTTACGACCGCAAATGGCTCGAGGAGGCCGGTAGTGAGGACGCCCATGGCCGTGCGCTCTGGGGATTGGGGGTGGCGGTGCGCGAAGCGCCCACCGATTCCATCCGCGCCATGGCGACGCGGTTGTTTAAGGATGGGCTGCCGGCGCTAGAGGATTTTACTTTCCTGCGGAGCTGGGCTTTTGCGCTGGTGGGCATTCACGCTTATTTGGAAGTCTATCATGGTGACGCCGAGGTGCGCCGGGTGAGAAGACAACTGACAGAAAAGCTTTACCAGTCCTTCAAACACTGCCGTCCGGATTGGTTCTGGCCCGAAGATGTGGTGACCTACGACAACGCCAAGTTGCCGCACGCCCTGTTGCTGGCCGGGCGGCACCTGTCCGACCCGCAAATATTTGACACCGGTTTGGCGGCGCTGAACTGGCTGCTCAAACAGCAAACGGCCCCCGAAGGGCACCTGACCATTGTCGGAAATGATGGCTGGATGACCCGTACAGGGTACCGTGCGCGGTTTGACCAACAGCCCGTAGACGCGATGGCCCTGGTGGATGCCTGTCTCGAGGCTTTTCGCGGTACCGGCGAGTTTATGTGGGTGGAGGAAGCCCAGCGCTGTTTGAACTGGTTCTTGGGCTATAACGACCTTAACCTGCCGCTTTACGATTTTACCACCGGTGGCTGCTGCGACGGTTTAACACCCCACGGGGTAAATGCCAACCAGGGTGCGGAGTCCACCCTGTCGTGGTTGATTGCCCTGCTCACCATGTACGAGGTTATTGGGCATGAGGTGCTGATAAACGGGAACGGTAGTCAGGCCATTAATTACTAGTACTAGAACAGACCCGGTTCGTAACGGATACCAAAAACAAATGGCAGGATCCCAGCTGCGGGAACCTGCCATTTTTTCTGTTTTTGGTGGGCCATCAGGGACTCGAACCCCGAACCTGACGATTAAGAGTCGCCTGCTCTAGCCAATTGAGCTAATGGCCCACACTATGGTGGAGGGAGGAGGATTCGAACCTCCGAAGGCGTCGCCAGCGGATTTACAGTCCGCCCCCTTTGGCCACTCGGGTATCCCTCCTCGGTCTTGTTGCCGAAACTCATTGTAACACGGTGGGCAATTGGTGTCAATAAGACTGGACCCGGATAGTCGCGAAATGGGTTTTACCCGTTTTGTCCGTGTTTGCAGCGTCCGGGCGTTTTTACCCCGGCGGATAAGTTGGAGCGCAGCGGACAGACTAATAATTGCACATCTTGGCAGTTTGGAGCAGGCAGGTTGAGTTTAATGGCGGATCCGATCCAGTTTTTACATAACCTGGCGCGCCTTTGCGGTGTGCAAGTCTCGTATCGGGACGCTACCGGCCGGCGGCAGGTGGCCGAACCGGAAGCGTTGCTGGCCGTACTGAAGAGTCTGGGGGCACCGGTGGCGAAAATGGCGGACGTGCGGCAGGCTTTGCGGGAACAAAAACAGGTCCGGTGGCAGTGCGTCTGTGAACCGGTAGTGGTGGGGTGGTCTGGGGAGCACGTCTCCGTAAAACTGCGCCTGCCGGCCGGCCGGCCGGGGCGTACGGTCCTTTGCCGGCTTGAATTGGAGAACGGGGAGGTGCAGTGCTGGTCCAGCGCGCTGACCTGCCTGACCTTGGTACGTACGGCGGTGGTCGAGGGGGTGCTTTACGAAGTCCGACGGTTGGTGTTGCCTCCGGGGCTGCCGTGGGGTTATCACCGGCTGACGCTGACGTTGGCGGCCGGCACATGGGAGACGCTCCTGATCGTTGCACCCCGTGAGACCTATGTGTCCATCGGTGAAGCGGACGGCCGGTTGTGGGGTGTCTTCTTGCCGCTTTATGCGCTGCACGCCGGGCGCAGTTGGGGAGCCGGTGACCTTAGCGATTTGGGAACCTTGATGCGGTGGGTCCGGGAACTGGGGGGGCATTTGGTTGGCACCTTGCCGCTGTTGGCCGTTTTTCTGGACGAACCTTTTGAACCGAGTCCATATGTGCCGGTCAGCCGGCTGTTTTGGAACGAATTCTATCTGGACGTTACTGCCATTCCCGAACTCGGACAGTGCGCGGCGGCCCTGGAGATTCTGAATGCGCCAGGGTTCAGGGACGAAGTCGCCTCCCTCCGGTCGCTGCCGTTGGTGGATTACCGCCGGGGGATGGCGCTTAAGCGAGCGGTGTTGGAACCGCTGGCGAAATGCTGCTTCGACGGGGATTCGGGACGTTTGCGCAGCCTGATGCGGTGGGCCAGGACACATCCGGCGGCGTGCGACTATGCCCGTTTTCGCGCGGTTGCGGAGCGGCAGCGGGTCGGTTGGCCGGTGTGGCCAGAACGGTTGCGAAACGGTGTTATCGATGAGGGCGACTACGACCCCGCCGTGGAACGCTACCACCTGTATGTGCAGTGGCTGCTGCACGAACGGTTGGAAGCGCTTTCGGCCCAGGCCCGCGATCCGGGTCCGGGGTTGTACCTGGACCTGCCGCTGGGGGTGCACTCCGACGGTTACGATACATGGCGCGAGCGGGCCAATTTCGCGCTGGACATTAGTGTCGGTGCACCACCGGACCCGTTTTTTGACCAGGGGCAGGACTGGGGATTTCCGCCTCTGCACCCGGAGCGGTTACGGGAACAGGGCTACCGCTATTACATCGCCGGCCTGCGCCACCACCTTCGGCACGCGGCCGCCCTGCGTCTTGACCACGTGATGGGGTTGCACCGTTTCTTTTGGATTCCCAGAGGCATGGAAGCGCGCGCCGGGGTTTACGTGCGCTATCCGGCCACGGAGTTTTATGCCATTTTGGCCTTGGAATCGCACCGCTACCGCACACTAATCATCGGCGAGGATCTGGGCACGGTGCCCGGTTATGTCCGGCAAACCATGGCCCGGCACAAGGTGCAGCGGATGTATATCCTGCCCTTCGAACGCCAGGCCGATCCCGTCAGGACGCTTAGAAGCATACCATCCGATGCCCTGGCGGCGCTAAACACCCATGACACCCCGCCCTTTGCCGCTTTTTGGGAAGGACAAAGCGTCACGGACCGTGCGGCCCTGCGGTTTTTTCTGCACCGTCAGGGTTGGCCGGAGCTGCCGCCGGATGAAACCGGTACCGTTTTACGGGCTTGCCTGGCGCACTTGGCCGCCAGCCGGGCGCGCACCGTGCTGGTCAACCTGGAGGATCTATGGCTGGAGACAAAGCCCCAGAATGAGCCTGGGACAGGTCACGAACGTCCCAACTGGCGGCGCAAGGCAAAGTATGCTTTCGAGGACTTTAGCGTGATGCCGCATATATTGGAGACGCTCGGGGAAATCAACGGTTTGAGGGGGGGCATGGCGCATGGTCAGGAACAACGTGACCCTCCTGACCGGGGATGATCTTTATCTTTTCGATGAGGGCAGCGACTGCCGTTTTTACGAAAAGCGCGGGTATTACTTCCTGTCCGTTGAGGGGAACACGGGGTCTACTTCGCCGTTTGGGCGGCTCTTCCGGTCGGGATGGTGCCCTTCCCGTGATGTGGGGCAGTGAGGGCGAGGGATGAGCACGATGGAGTTGAATCTGGGGGCCACTTACCTGGGAGACGGTCGGTGTGCTTTCAACGTGTGGGCGCCGCGGGCCGAATCGGTGGCCGTGCATCTGGTTGCCTCGCGGGAGCAAATAGTGCCCCTGGTGCGCCGGGAACGGGGTTACCACTCCGGGGTGGCTGCGGGGGTCGAACCCGGCAGTCTGTACCTATACCGGCTGGACGGACGGGATGGCAGGCCCGATCCCGCATCCCGCGCCCAGCCCCACGGTGTGCACGGCCCGTCGCAGGTGGTGGATGCCCTCACCTTTGCCTGGTCGGACCACCGTTGGTTCGGTCCGGACCGGCAGGCGCTGGTTTTATACGAACTGCACGTGGGCACGTTTACCGAAACGGGCACTTTTGAAGCGGTCATCCCGCACCTGGAGGAGCTTCGGGAACTGGGCGTCACGGCCATCGAGTTGATGCCCGTTGCCCAGTTTCCGGGTGATCGTAACTGGGGCTATGACGGGGTTTACCCTTTTGCGGTCCAGAATTCCTACGGCGGTCCGGAGGGTTTGCGGCGCCTGGTGGATGCCTGTCACGGACACAGAATGGCCGTGATCCTGGATGTGGTCTACAACCATTTGGGTCCGGAGGGCAATTATTTCGGTGAATTCGCGCCTTACTTCACCGATCGCTACCTCACTCCGTGGGGCGCGGCGCTCAATTTTGACGGACCGGACAGCGACGAGGTGCGGCGTTTCTTCATTGAAAACGCGCTGTACTGGATGACCGACTTTCATATCGACGGCTTTCGGCTGGACGCCGTCCACGCCATCGTTGACCAGGCGGCGCTGCCCTTTCTGGACGAACTGACCGCTACGGTGCACCGGCACGCGGAACGCCTGGGCCGGCGGGTCCTGGTGATCGCCGAAAGTGACCTGAACGACGCCAGGGTGATCAGGCCGCGGGCGGTGGGCGGCTACGGCCTGGATGCCCAGTGGGCCGACGATTTTCACCACGCCCTACACGTTTTGCTGACCGGGGAACGGGACGGGTATTACCGTGATTTCGGGAAGCTCTCACAACTGGCCCGGGCTTTCCGTGAAGGGTTTGTTTTTACCGGCCAGTACTCGGCGTACCGCCGCCGTCGCCACGGCAGCCCGACGTACCAGTGTTCCGGCGAGCAGTTTATCGTCTTTGCCCAAAACCACGATCAGGTGGGCAATCGGGCCCGGGGTGAAAGGCTGAGCACGCTCACCTCCTATGCCGGGCTGAAACTGGCGGCTTGTGCGGTGATGTTTTCACCCTTCACGCCCCTCCTGTTTATGGGTGAGGAATACGGCGAGACCGCTCCTTTCCAGTATTTCACCAGCCATTCCGATCCGGAACTGGTGGCGACGGTGCGGAAAGGACGCCGGGAAGAATTCGCGGATTTCGGGTGGGAGGCGGAGGTTCCAGATCCACAGGACGAGGTGACCTTTCACCGTTGCAAGCTCCAGCGCGAATTGCGCCGGCAGGGGCGGCACCGGGCGCTTGAGGAACTCTACCGCGAGTTGATCCGTCTGCGTCGGGAATTGCCGGCTTTGGCTGTAATGGATCGGGAAAACCTCGAGGCGGACGTTTACGAACGAGAAAAGCTGCTGCTGGTGCGATGCGGCAGCGGCGCTGAAGAGACCTGGCTGGTGTTCTTTTTCGGCACTGCCGGGTTGACCATTACCCTGCCTCTGCCGCAGGGGCGCTGGCGGAAATTGCTGGACACGGCTGAGAGCCGGTGGCTGGGTGAGGGGAGCACGGTGCCGGCGGAGATAGCATCCGCCGGGGAGGTCCAGGTGACCCTCAATCCCGAGAGTTGCATTCTGCTAGCACGGACGAAGGAGGCGTAACCGGGTGAAGCGCTATATCTGCATTCATGGCCACTTCTACCAGCCACCGCGGGAAAACCCGTGGCTGGAAGACATCGAATTCCAGGAGTCCGCTTATCCGTACCATGATTGGAACGAGCGGATCACCGCCGAGTGCTATGAGCCGAATACCGCCTCTCGCATTCTGGACGGTGAGGGGCGGATCGAGAGAATCGTGAACAATTACACCCGGATCAGCTTTGATTTTGGCCCTACCTTGCTTTCTTGGATGGAGGCCAAGGCGCCGGAGGTGTACTGCGCCATAATTCAGGCCGACCAGGAAAGCCAGCGGCGTTTTTCCGGGCACGGTTCGGCTATGGCCCTGGTGTACAGCCACATGATCATGCCCCTGGCCAACCGGCGTGACAAGCATACCCAAGTGATCTGGGGAATTCGGGACTTTGAATACCGTTTCGGGCGGCGACCCGAGGGAATGTTTTTGCCGGAAACGGCGGTAGACCTGGAAACGCTGGCGGTTTTGGCAGAGCACGGCATCCGTTTCACCCTCCTGGCACCGCACCAGGCCCGGCGGGTACGCCGGCTGGGGACCGACCAGTGGCAGGAGGTGCAGACCAGGGGTGTGGATCCCACCATGCCGTACCGGCTGTATCTGCCCGGTTCCGATCGGTACATTGACCTCTTTTTCTACGATGGTTCCGTCTCGCAGGCGGTCGCTTTCGAAGGGCTGCTTGCGAATGGCGAGTTTTTGGTTCAGCGGTTAGAGGGCCGTTTTGACCGCGACCGAAACCGGCCTCAGCTGGTGCACATTGCCACTGACGGGGAGACTTACGGACACCACCACCGGCATGGTGACATGGCCCTGGCTTACGCGCTGCACCGTATCGAGGCCCACAGCCGGGCTCGGATCACCAACTACGGTGAGTACCTTGCGCTGCACCCGCCTACGCACGCGGTAGAAATCGTCGAGAACACGGCCTGGAGCTGTGCCCACGGGGTGGAGCGGTGGCGAAGTGACTGCGGCTGCAACTCTGGCCGGTACCCGGGGTGGCATCAGGGTTGGCGGGCACCGTTGCGGGAGGCCTTCGACTGGCTCCGGGACACGCTGGCTCCCCGGTACGAAGAGCAGGCCGGGCGTTTCTTCAAGGAACCGTGGGCAGCGCGGGACGGTTACATCGCGGTGATTTTGGATCGGTCGCCGGAAAACGTAGCGCAGTTTTTAAAAGCCGAGGCCGGAAGAAGACTTGAGCCAGAGGAAGCGGTCACGGCGCTTAAGCTACTGGAGATGCAGCGGCACGCCATGCTGATGTACACAAGTTGCGGCTGGTTTTTCGACGACATTTCGGGCCTCGAGACTACGCAGGTGCTTCGGTATGCGGGCCGGGTCATCCAGTTGGCGGAGGAACTGTTTGCCGCGAGAATAGAAACACCGTTCCTGGAGCGGCTGGCCGAGGCCAAAAGCAATATTCCGGCGCACCGGGACGGCGCGCACGTTTACGAGAAGTACGTCAAGCCGGCCATGGTAGACCTGGCGAAGGTGGGTGCCCACTACGCCATTACTTCACTGTTTGACAAGTACCAAGACCGGTCGCGCATTTATTGTTATACCGTGCACCAGGAGGACCGTCTGGACATGGTTTCGGGTAAGACCAAACTGGCGGTGGGGAGGGCGCGGTTTACATCCAGGATCACGCGGGAGTCGGAGACCCTCAGCTACGGAGCGCTCTATTTTGGCGGTCACCACTTAAACGCCGGTGTCCGGGTGTATCGCGGCGAGGAAGCCTATCAGGAAATGGTGCGGGGCGTTACGGAAACGTTTGACCGTGGGGATCTGCCCGAGGTAATCCGGTTGCTGGATCGTTACTTTTCCGGTATGACCTATTCTCTCAAACAGCTTTTCCGGGATAAGCAGCGGGAAGTCGTGGGGTTGATTCTGGATGAAGCGCTCGCCGAGGTGGAGTCCGACTGTCACCGGTTCTACGAACGGCACGTTTCCCTGATGCGGCTTCTGAAACAGTTGGGCTTTTCCCGGCCGAAAACCCTGCATACCGCCGCCGAGTTCGTGATTAACATCCGCCTCCGAGGTGCCTTTCTGGATGAGAAGCCTGATCTGGAGCGCATCGCCGCCCTGCTGCGCGAGGCCGAAACACTGGACGTCAAGCTCCACGCCGGCGAGCTGAGCTACGCCCTGGAGCGGACCGTCGAAAGGATGGCGCGGCAGCTTGCGGACAAACCTGGTAATCTTGGGCTGCTCCAAAACCTGGAAGCGGTAATCGACCTGACCCACACCTTGCCGTTCGAAGTGGACCTTTGGAAGGTGCAGAACATTTACTACAAGCTGCTCAATACGGTTTATCCCATGCTCCGGGGCGATGCAGCGCACGGGGATGAAGACAGCCGGCGATGGGTGGAAAGGTTCGAGGTCCTGGGCGAAAAACTGCGCATGCGGAGGGGCACCTGAGATGAAACCCCCGGGACGAATTCCAGCGGCTACCTACCGGTTGCAGTTCAACGCCGCTTTTCGTCTGGATAATGCCCGGCAACTGGTGCCCTACCTGGAAGCGCTGGGCGTCACCGACCTTTATGCCTCGCCCTTGCTCCAAGCCAGGCGCCGGAGCTCACACGGATATGACGTCACCGATCCAACCCGCATCAACCCGGCGCTGGGGGGTGAAGACGGGATTGCCGCCCTGGCCGATGCGCTGCGACAACGCGAGATGGGGCTTGTACTGGACATCGTGCCCAACCACATGGCCGCCAGCACGGAGAACCCCTGGTGGCGGGATGTTCTGTGGCACGGTCCGGACTCGCCGTACGCGGGTTACTTCGACATCGACTGGCGGCCGCCCAGGCCGGGATTGGCGGGCAAAGTGCTGCTCCCGATTCTGGGCGACCGGTACGGCCGGGTACTGGAGAACCGGGAACTGGCCTTAGCGCTGTCCGACAATGGTTTTGTAATTCGCTACTACGACCAGGAACTGCCGGTCGGCCCGCACTGCTACGGCAAGATCTTGGGGCACCGGCTGGAGGCCTTGGCCGCTGTTCTCGGGCCGGAACACCCGGTGGTGCCCCAATTGGTGGAACTGGCCAACACGGCCGCCCGCCTTCCGGTGCGGCCGACGCCGGCGTTCCGGCGGGTGATTGCCAAGCTTGCGCATCTGTACACAGAGTATCCGGAGGCCAAGGCGTTCATCGACGAGAACCTGCAGATCTTCAACGGGGAAGAAGGTGAAGCGGCCGCCCTTGATCGGCTAGATCGGTTACTGAACGAACAGGCTTACCGGCTTTCCTTTTGGCGGACGGCGAACCAGGAACTCAACTACCGGCGTTTCTTCAACATCAGCGATTTGGTCTCGATCAGGGTGGAGAACGAAGAGGTTTTCAACGCTACCCACGGCCTGATCCTGGAGATGGCCCGGGCGGGCCAAATCACCGGATTGCGTGTTGATCATATTGACGGGCTGCACGATCCGCACGGATACCTGGAAAAGCTCCAGGAACACCTTTCCGGGCCGGACGGGAGTTTTTACGTGGTGGTGGAAAAAATTCTGGGCGAAGATGAGGAACTGCCCGATTGGCCGTGCTGTGGGACCACAGGCTACGATTTTCTCAACCTCGTGAACGGGCTGTTTGTGAACCGGCGGGCGGAAGAGGAACTGGACGCCGTTTACTCCGAACTAGACGGGGCCAAAACCGATTTTACCGCGTTGGTGGAGTCTCGGAAGCGGCGGATGGCACGGGTGTTTTTCCCCGGGGAAATGAACGGTTTGGCGCGGATGCTGGGACGGCTGGCGGAAGGAGACCGCCACGGTCGCGACCTGACCATCAACGAACTGGAGGGGGCTTTGGTGGAAGTCACCGTGCACCTGCCCGTGTACCGGACCTACACCCGCGGTTTCCGGGTGGCCGGACGCGACCGGGGCTATATTGAGGCGGCCGTGTGCGCCGCCAAGAAGCGAGAACCCGATCTGGACCCGGCCCTGGAGTTTTTGCGGCGGGTCCTGCTGCTGGACTTCCCGGACGGTCTGGGCCCGGAGGAGAAAGAAGCTTGGCTTTTCTTCGTAATGCGCTGGCAGCAGTACAGCGGGCCGATTATGGCCAAAGGGTTTGAGGATACCGCTCTCTACGTATACAACCGCTTGGTGTCCCTGAACGAGGTGGGCGGCGAACCCCAGCCCCTGGGGGTAGGCGTGGCCGAGTTTCACCAGCGCCTGCGGGCGCGGCGCGAACGGTGGCCTCACACCTTGAACGCCACGTCCACGCACGACAACAAACGCAGTGAGGACGTGCGGGCCCGGATCAACGTACTCTCGGAGATCCCGAAACTGTGGGCCGGGCGGCTGGACCAGTGGCGCCGCTGGAACCAGCCGCGAAAGCCGGTGGTGCGCGGGCAGCCCGTACCCGATGAAAACACCGAACACCTGCTTTACCAGACGCTGGTGGGCGCCTGGCCCCTGCGGGCTGAGGAAGTGCCCGACTTTCGGGAGCGGTTGCAGGATTACATGATCAAGGCGGCCCGGGAAGCCAAGATCCACACCAGCTGGCGGAACATCGACCGTGAGTACGAGAACGGTTTGGTAGACTTTATCGGTAGGATTCTAGAATCCGGGCCCGAAAACCATTTTCTACCGGACTTTCTGCGGTTTCAGCGGACAATTGCCCACTACGGGGCGATCAATTCTCTGGCCCAGGTGTTACTGAAAGCGGCTGCGCCGGGGGTGCCCGACTTCTACCAGGGAACGGAGCTATGGGACTTCAGCCTTGTCGATCCGGACAACCGACGTCCGGTGGACTTCGGGCTACGGGCGGCGTTGCTGGACGACCTCCGACAGCGGGAGGCTAAAGACCGGTCGGCCTTGCTGCGGCAGCTGCTGACCGCCTGGGATGACGGGCGGATCAAGCTTTACCTGACTTACAAGGCCTTGAACCACCGCCGTGCCCACCGGGAGCTGTTCGCTTTCGGGGAGTATATTCCCCTTAAAGTCAGCGGGCACGCGAAAGAGAACGTTTGCGCCTTCGCCCGGCGCCTGGGCCAAACCTGGTCGGTGGCGGTGGTGCCCCGGTTGTTGGTTCGCCTCCTGGATGCCATGCGGCAGACACCGGGAAAGACTGCTGGTGTCGAACTGCTGCCGGCTGGTTTCCCGCTGGGCGAAGCGGTTTGGGGAAACAGCAGCCTGTTCCTGCCCGCAGAGGCCCCGGACCAATGGCTAAATATCCTCAGCGGTGACCAGGTGCGGGCCGGTGCCGGGCTGGCTGCCGTGGATCAAGCCCATCCGTCCCGAAAGGCCCTTTCACTGGCCGCGGTGTTCAAGCGTTTTCTGGTGGCGTTGTTGACGAACAGGCCGCAAGGCTGACGGAGTTGTGGGACCCTTCCGGGGGAAAATGATACGCGTACAGAACACTGCCGAGGGCTGTTGAAACCGACGCTGCCGTCAAAATTGACAGTGGATGGTTGGTCAGTTATACTGAACATCACACATCACAACAATCTTATCCGATTTCCGGGACGGCTTTATTATGGTTCGGAAGGGCGGTAAGCAAGATTGGGATGGAAAGAGATTCTGCACAAGGAATCGCCCAGCCCCGCGTATCGGTCACTGGCGGGTCTTGTACGGTCCAAGGATATCGCGGGCATTATCATTAAATACGGGTTACGTGATTTCGTGGACCGCTGCCGCATCCCGGATTTGGGCCTCGCCCACCGGATCACCGGGATCGAGAAGGGTTTGCCGGTCTACGCCCGCATACGGATGGTGCTGGAAGAACTCGGGCCTACTTTCATCAAGTTCGGTCAGTTAGCGAGCATGCGTCCCGACTTGGTACCCCCGGAACTCCTGTCCGAACTCGAAAAACTGCAGGATTCGGTGCCCCCCGAACCCTTTGCCGATGTAGAACAAAAGCTGGAGGCCGAACTCGGTCCGCTGGAAGCCATTTTCAAGGAGTTTGATACGGAACCCGTGGCGGCGGCCTCTCTTTCGCAGGTGCACCGGGCGGTGTTGCGGGACACCGGCGAAGTGGTGGCCGTCAAGGTGCGGCGGCCGAAAGTCTTCACCACCGTTCAAGCCGACCTGAACGTTCTGGCTTGCTTGGCGAGCCGGCTTCATGACCGTTATCCTGAGTTGCAGGTGTACAACCTACCCGCGTTGGTCGAAGAGCTGCGGTACAGCATCAACAACGAACTGGACTTCTTGAAGGAAGCGGCCAACATCAAGGTTTTCCGCGCGGCTATCGATGAAAACTCCCTGGTTACAGCCCCCAAAGTATACGATGCTTACACCACCCGCAAGGTACTGACCATGGGATTCGTGGAGGGAGTGCGGGTTTCTAAGATTGACCTTGGTCGGGAGCAACGGCGGAAACTGGCGGAGGCCGGGCTTGAAGTGCAAATCAACCAGATTCTCCGGCAGGGTTTTTTCCACGCCGACCCCCACGCCGGAAACGTGTTGATCACGCCGGAAGGCCGGATTTGTCTTTTGGACTGGGGTATGGTCGGACGGCTAACACATACCATGCGCCGGGACATCATCGACCTGCTGTTGGCCATACTAGACCGTGACGAAGAAAGAGTTACCGCTACGGCAAGGCGCGCTTTCGATGTTGAAGAGGTTGGAAACCCGCTACCCTTGCAGCGGGATATCCGAGAACTCCTGGACACCTTTTTTGCTACCGACCGCCGCCACCGCAGCGTGGGGCACCTGCTGATCGATTTTCTGGCCGTTTTTCAAAAGCACAGGGTGGCCATACCGGCGCAGTACGCCTTTATGTCCAAGGCGTTATTCACCATGGAAGGCTTGGGTCAGCAGATTTATCCGGAGCTGGACATTCCGGCGTCCGTTAAGCCGCATTTACAACGGTTGGTCACGGAACGCACTCACCCCGCGGAGGTTGCCCGGAGAATCCGCAACCAAGGTGCCGCTGCGGCCCGGTTGGTGGAGAACCTGCCCGAGAGAGCCGACCGAATCTTTCGTCGCCTGGAAAAAGGTGAGATAGCGGTCCGGTTCGAGGGCACGCAAAAGTTGGAAGAGGCGCTGGTTAAGTCCTCCAACCGCCTGACCACCGGGATCATACTGGGCTCGATGATTTTGGGGTCATCGGTGATGACCACCGCCGCGATACCGCCGTTGCTCTTCGGCCATTCCGCCTTGGGCATGGCCGGTTTCGCCTTTTCAGGAATCCTGGGCTTACGCCTGCTGCTGGACATCAGAAGGGAGCGAAGACGCTGAACGACATCGGGGGGAAAAGGATGGTGCTGGGAAAAGGACAGCCAAACGGGACGGCGCAGGGGGATCTTGGTCTTTTCGAACTTCCGGATCGTCTCGGTGGCCAGATCGGCTTTGTTCTCAACAAGGTTGCACGTCAGCTGCACGCCATGTTCACGGAAAGTCTTGAGCCGTTGGGAATTAAACCCCAGCACTATGCCGTGCTGGTGCTGCTGGACGCGTCTAGCCCTCTGTCCCAACAGGCCATAGGGCAGAGGCTGTACATTGACCGAACCACCATGGTCCACATTGTTGACGACCTGGAGAAACGCGGCTTGGCGGTCCGGGCCAAAAATACCGCCGACCGGCGTAAGCACGCCGTTAGCATCACCGAACCGGCCCGAAAGGTAGTGGCCGAAGCCGGCCGTATGGCGGACAGCGTGCAGGAACAGTACCTGGCGCCGCTATCCCAGAACGAACGTCGTCAATTGCTCCAACTGCTCAAGCGGTTATTACGACCGTAAACCAAAGGACCAGGAGCAATGCTCCTGATCCTTTGCGCCCTAAGCGCCAAGCTAATAAAACTGTTATGGGTTTGCCTGCCAAAAGCCCCTGACGTTCCTGGTCGGGATGGGGAGATTTGAACTCCCGGCCTCCTGCTCCCAAGGTTCAAGAAGTACCATACTCCTACCCACCCCAAACCACCGAAAGTCACTATTTTCAAGGGTTTGCGGGCTGGGAGAAAGAGGAAAAACACTCCTTTTAACCGCTTTTAACCGTGTCTTAGCAGTAATTAAGCAGTAAAGTTGGTTTCCTAATTGGCACGCTTCAGCCAAACAGGAGTTGACAACGCAAGCCAACGGTGGTTATAAATAACTTGGTAAAAATAAAAATGCGCCAGGGGATGCGCGAAATCCCCCGACGATGCACCGCGACGGCGGGCAAGGCCGAAAGCCTTGTTCGCCGTTTTTGTTTTTCAATGTATCATGCGCCGTATGCGCGTGAAAAAGCGGAAGATAGCAGCGAAAGCTGAAAACGAACAGGGGGTTTGACAATGAAGCGCAAAAGAGCCGCGACTAACTGGGAAGAATTGCCATTGCTGTTGACGCCGCAGGCGGTGCACGAGCAAAACCTGCTCCCCGGAGCGGGGATCAATCAGATTTACAAGCTGTTCAAGCGTCCTGATTTTCCTGCGGTGCGCCACGGCAAGCGGTTTTATGTAGCGCGAGATGCTTTCCGCGCGTGGCTCTTCGGCGAGAAGCGCTAAAAAAACGACCCCCGGCGCGCTGGCCGGGGGCGCAGGTGATTTCAATGTCTGCTTTTAGTTTAGCACAGCACACAAACATCTTTCAACGAGTAAAAGAAATTTCTGTTTACGAAGTAGCGCAGCGATTCATGCCGACTGAGCTGCGCCGGGCCGGGCGGCGTTTCGTTGCGAAGTGTCCATTTCACGCAGATAAAAACCCAAGTTTTGTCATTTTCAAAGACGGTTTCTATTGTTTCGGCTGTGGCGCACGGGGCGATGGCATAGACCTCGTGGGGCGTTTGCTGGGCCTGCGCCCGGTGGACGCGGCGCGTGAAATTTGCCGCGCGTTCGGCCTGGCAGCGGACGAGCCGGCGACCCCGGCGGCGCGGCGCCGGGCGCGGCAGGCGCTAAAGAAGATGCAGCGCGAGCGAGAGCTTGAAGCAGCGTTACAGCGACTAAAAAACCGTGTTTACTGCAAACTTTGCTTGATTTATCAAGCGAGCAGCCGCGTTGTAGCCGCCGGCCCGGACGCGCCGGGCCGGGAGGCGGCGGCGATGTTGGAAGTTTATGTTGAGCACTTGCTTGACGTGTTGCAATTCAGTGCAGCAGAGCAGCAGTTAGCAGTTTTGAAGGAGTGGTGCAAGTGTCTAAGCTAGTTGACGCGTTGACCGACGAAGAGAAAGCGGCCCTTGCGGAGATCACGGCAGAGGATGAGCAGAAAAAGAACCAGGCGACGCGATTAGTTGAGTTAGCGCTAGCAGGCTGTACGTTGTTTCACGATGAGGAGCAGGAGGCCTGGGCCGCTGTTCCTAATGTAGGCGGCGGCAAGGCGGTAATGAAAGTGAAATCCAAGGCCTTCCGGCGGTGGTTGGTCCGTAGGATGTATTTAGCGGAAGATCGGGTTCCTAAATCTGACGCGATGACGCAGGCACGGAATACCCTGGAAGCCGAAGCCGTGTTTAACGGCCCCAAGCGGCGGCTTTTCTTGCGGGTGGCTGAGCACAGCGGGGCGTTTTGGTACGACCTTGGCCGCAAGGACTGGCGAGCGGTCCGGATCGAGCCGGGAAAGTGGGAAGTGGTGCCAGCGCCCATCCTGTTCAAACGGGAAAGAAACACGGCGGCGCAAGTACTGCCTGCCGGAAAGGGGGATCTGTTTAAACTGTTGGAGTTTGTCAACGTAACCGATCCAGACGACCAGCTTTTGATGTTGGTGTGGACCGTTACGGCCTTAATTCCCGGTATCCCGCACACGGTCCCGGTGCTGGCCGGCGAAAAGGGCGCTTGCAAGAGCACGACCATGCGGGTGCTGCGGGAATTGATTGACCCGGCGGTTGAGCCGGCCTTAGCTTTGCAGGACAAGCAGGATGAATTAGCTTTGACCTTAGCTAAAAACTACTGCGCGAGTTTCGATAACTTGGACGGTTTACGACCTTGGCAGAGTGATTTACTTTGTAGGGCCGTTACGGGCGGCGGGTGGACAAAGCGGGAGTTATACAGCGATGAGGATGAAGTTATTTTGAGGTTCCAGCACGCTGCTGTAATCCTCAACGGCATTAACCCGGGCGTAACCAGAGCGGACCTGCTGGACCGGGCCATTATTTTTAATCTGGAGCGGGTCCCAGAAGAGCAGCGAAGGGAAGAGAAGGACTTTTGGCAGACCTTCAACGAGGCGAAGCAGGTAATCCTGGCTGGCCTGTTTGACGCGCTGGCCGGGGCTATGGAGATTTACCCTAAAGTGGACCTGAAGCGCCTGCCGCGTATGGCCGACTTTACGCGGTGGGGGTATGCCGTGGCCGAAGCCATAGGAGCGGGGGGTGAAGAATTCTTGGCGGCCTACTACCGGAAAATCAACCAGGCGAATGAGGCGGCTTTGGAAAACCATCCCGTGGCGGCGGCGGTGGTAGCGTTTTTAGATGAGCGCGAAAGCTGGACCGGAACGCCGGCGCGGCTATTAGAGGAACTTACTGAAATAGCCGAGCGGGAGAAAATCAATGTTAGCAGCAAAGCCTGGCCGAAGGCGGCGCACGTGCTGACCAGGCGGCTGAAAGAAGTTAAAAGTAACTTGCAGGACGCGGGTATCCTCTTTGAGTGCCAGCGGGAGCCGGGGGGAAAGACAGGGGCGCGTACTCGTATAATAACCATCCAAAAGGGTACTCAAAAAAGCGTCCCTACTGACCCTAGCGTCCCTAATCCAGAAACGGCGCGGGTTCCGGTAGGGACGCTTGGGGGAACGCTACTTGACCGCGAACGCAAAAGCGTCCCTAAAGCGTCCCTGCGCGAAGCCAGTAATACCAACGATAGGGACGCTAGGACCGCTAGGGACGCTACTGCGGGTAACAAATTGGTTCCGGATGAAACGGCCTGGAACGAAGACGAAGCTACACGAATCACCAGCAAACTTGTGGACCGGCTTATCGAGATTCTGTCCGGGGAGGTGCACAGGTGGATGCACACTTCTAGCGCTGCAGAGTACAAGCGCAAGCTAGACGAAGCAGAGCAAAAAATCAGAGACGCGCACGAGCAGCGAGACTTGGCCAAGCTGCGCGCGGCGGTGAAAGAGCAAATACAAGCGGCGCGGGCGCTGGCTGAAGCGCACCGCGCGGCGCGGGAGGTTGGGGAGCTATGAATGTTCAGCAGCTTGTTAACGACCTCCGCCGGCGCGGGATCACCCTGGAACCTGCCGGGGACAAGCTGCGCTGGCGTGGTCCGAAGGGTGCAATGACGCCGGAGCTTCTGGAGCGGCTGCGGCAGCACAAACCGGAAGTACTGGAGTACCTGCGCTGGAAGCAACAGCTATTTTCTTACCCGTTGCCGGTGACTCACGACCTGGGCACGGAGGACCCGCTGGACTATGCCTGGGACAACGAGCGGCGGGAGTGGGTTTACCGGCCCGGCTGGTGGCGGAGCATTCCAGGGAGGCGGTTACACTAATGATTCACATCAGACTGCCAAAGTGCCTGGTGGTCCTGACACCGGGCGAGGTGATGACCATGCTGCGGAATCATCCTGACATCTGGGCACGAGCCTTGCGCCGGGGCAAACACCAGCGCCGGGCGGACGCCCTGGCCCGGCGGACTCCGAAGTCACCACCGCAGCGTGAGTAAAAAAAGGGGGTGATGAAAATGCTTAAACCAATTGTCATTAGCCTAGCCGACCTGCCCGGCAAAGCGGGGCCGTTGCAGCCGGCGCCGGAACCGCTTGACCCCGTGACCTGGGAGCAATTGGCCGCATTGGAGCCACGGTTGGCCGACCTGCGGGCCAGAGCGCGGCGGATGCGTGGTTCAAGGTTTTGCGTTAATCAGGTATGGTACACCCAATTCAAACCTGAGTTGGTTCGTCTGGTGGGGTGGTTACGGCGGAGCGGGCCGGATTTGCTCCGCACAAGCCGGGCTTACGATGTGGCCTATCGAGCCATTTATGACGAGCTGGCGCGGCATACTGTACTCTTTCGCAGGGAGGGGTAACGGAAAGGGTGGAACGAGCGGAGATTTTGCTTTTGAGATTCCCGATTTTGGTGCGCCAGCTGGCCGGCCGGCGGCGCGACCTTCTCGAAAAAATGCGGCAAGGCGCGGTAATTGAGCCGGTTGCTGGCGGATGGCCGAGCGACCGCACCGGCGACCGGGGCTGTGAGCTTGCCGAGTTAGGTGCGCTTGAGCGGGAACTGGCGGCGGTGCGGCGGGTTATCGACCGGCTGAAGCGGCGGACGGAGCGCGAAACCCTATTAATGATGTGGCGTGCCCGAGGAGACTTTTGGCTCGCCTCCCGGATGTTAAACGTTTCCCAGGCGGAGGTGAAGAACCGCTGGCAAAGGCTGGTAAAAAGGGCGGCAAGAGAGTTAAAGAGCCAGAGTCTTTGTGCTGGAACTGCTTGCGGGTGACGTGGAAGAGTGTCTTGTGCCCTGAAAATGCTCCCCAGAACCCACCGCCGGGCGCTGAAACCGTCACCCTAACCAACCCGGAAACCGGGCAAACGTTGGTACGAATCATCAAGTGCCCGTGGTACTGGCCCGGGCGGGAAAAACTGAAAAGGAAGCGTGCAGCGCGATAGCGAATTAACCCCATGTACCTTGGGAAAAGCTGATGGAGGGATTAATTATGGCTGAACAAGAGTATTACCGCTTGGATTTAGTGATCAATACGACTGGCGACGAACAAACAAAATCTAAGCTAAAGGCCATGGACAAATTCATTGAGCATACTAAGAAACGCGGGGAAATGCTCAAAACGTGGACGTGACAGTTAATACTCAAGCCGATGCGAATAACATAGCTAACGAGGTAGCGCAAAGAATAGCAAAAGAACTTGGCAAAGTGATGCAGAATAAAGTTGTGTGTGCCTAAGGCTTTTGTAACCGGTGGCCGTGGCAACGAAACAAAACCACGGAACAGAACAAAACCACAGAACAAAACCCTACCAGGGGGCGAAAAAGAAGGGTCGGGTTAACCCGACCCTTTGAGTGCGGCTTGCACCTGCTGCAAGACCTTCAGTCGTTCTTCTAACTCCTGTGCCCGTCGTTCCTGCTTTTCCGCGCTGGCCTTGATCTCACGGGCGAGGCCGGACACAATGTCGGCGAAGTCATAGGTTTCAACGGCCTGGCGCGGCGTGAGTGGCTTTTCATCCGAATTCCAGAACGAAACTTCTCCTTGAACAGCCGACCACCGGCCATAGCGCAGAATGTCCAGCAGGCCGTCGGCGGTAAGCACCAGGCGCGACCCTGTATACTCACCACGCCAATCCCGATCTGTATATTCCCTGTCGAAGCCGTCCACCAGCACCAGCCCGGGGCGCTTCAGGTATTCATACCGCCAATTGTGCAGCTGGTGCCCGCTGTGGTGGGCGGCGACTGGGATTTTCTCACCGACCGCCGGCAGGATTGGCTGGACTAGCTCGATGAGCCTAGTTAGGGTTTCCGCTTCCTGGGTAGTAACCGCTTCTTGTTTCCGGGCGACTTCATCCGCGAGTACGGATGCGTGTTCCAGGACCTCTTTCAATTCCGACAGAACGTCTTTCAAGATGGCACCCTCCTTATTATTAATAGGGATTATGGTCAAAAATGACCACCGGCCCGGTAACCGGGCTGTCGTAGCGCAAAGACCTGGCCTTGCCGTGAAGCGCGTGGGCGACGGCCAGGTACAGCCAGACGGGGCCGGGGCCGGTTAGGGTGATGTCTTGGCCCTGGCCGGCTAATTCCTGGGCCTGCTTGATGTACTCCGGCAGCTTGTTCAGCTTGGCCTGGTCGCCGTATAGCTCCTTAACGTTGATGGTAACCACGAGCATTCTCCTTTCCTTGTGTGCTGCGCCCGGCTATACTAAAATTAACCGGGCGGTTCTGGACTCTTCCGCGCGGTGGGCCGTTTCCCGTGGCAGCGGGGACGGCCTCATTATTCCCGCTTCCCGGTATCACCTCTTTGTAGCGGACATTTCCCCTCCCGGAACCAGGCACATCCGCTGGGGTAATCACACATCCCGGTGCCTTCTTCGGCCCAGCCGTGCATCCGGGAGGTGTCTTCGTGTTCAAAGCGACCGGGATACCCGCAGTCGTTGCGAGTGGGCACCGGGCGACCGGTGAGGTTACGCAAAAAGGTGTCCATTGGGTTGTTCCTGGCGTGTTTTTCCGGGACGCGGGACGGACGGACGCGGGATTGCACGGTATCACCTCCTTCCAGTCCCTTCTTAGTGTAGTAAGCACTTAAGGTAGTCCCTGAAGGCCCGGTTTGTGCCGGCGAAGGCGGCGAGCAGGTAGCGCATTGTTTCTCCCCTCCTTTCGTTACTTGGTGTCACTAGGTATTACTAAATTACCATAGGTAAACCTAGTTGTCAATACCTATGGGGGTAATTTATTGCCAGCAGGTGCTATGTATGGTATACTGAGGCATAAGGAGGGGATGAATATGCAAGAGATGCTAACACCGGACGAGGTAGCCAAAAAGCTGAAAATATCCCGCAGGACGGTTTACCTGTGGTTGAGACAGGGAAGGCTGAAAGGCGTTAAGGTGGGCGACTTGTGGCGTATTCCCGAGGACGCGCTGGAGCGGTTCTTGAAGAAATCCACGGAGAAGGACGGTGGGCAGGACTAGGCCCCAAAAACGGGAAGGAGGCAGTTACGTGGACGGCATACATGCAATTGTGGTAATGGGAGAAGATTTCCCAGAACGAAAGCTTGCTCTGGACCTAGAAACCGGGGAGGTTACGCTGTACGTCTCCCGGAAAGTGGGAGAAGATGAGAAGCTGCTGCAGGAAGCGATTGAAGCAGCCGAGCAGGCCCTGCTAAGGCGAGAGGCCGCCAAAAGGACGGTTGACGATTCAAGATCAAAAGGAGACTGATGCCGATGGCTAAAAAACGCAGGCGGGGCGCTAGTGAGGGGACAATCTACCAGCGGAAGGACGGGCGCTGGGCGGCTCAAGTGACTGTCGGATATGACGCAGAGGGACGGCAAAAACGGGCCACTGTTTACGGAAAGACCCGCGCCGAGGTGGTGGAGAAGCTGGACCAATTACGGCTGGCGCGGCGCACCGGAACCCTGGTCGAAAACCACAAGATCACCCTGAGCGAATGGTTGGAGCGGTGGCTTAGCGTTTACCAGCGGCCGGCGGTGAGCAAGAAAACGTATGCTTTACAGCGGATGCTTGTCCGGCGGCACATCATTCCCGACCTGGGGCACATCCCTTTGCTCAAGTTGAAGCCCAATACAATCCAGCACCTGTACGCAAGCAAGCTGGAGAGCCTGTCCAGCCAGACCGTCCGTCACATCCATAACATACTGAACAAGGCGTTGAAGCAGGCCGAGCGCGAGGGCCTGATTCCCCGCAACCCGGTGCAGGCTACCTCTCCGCCTAAAGTGGTGCGCCAGAACGAAATGCGGCCACTCACCCGTGAGGAAGTCGGCAGGCTACTCTCTGCCCTGGAGGGTGAGCGCCTGGGCGCGGCCTTCATCCTCGGCCTTGCAACGGGCCTCCGGAGGGGCGAACTCCTGGCCTTGCGCTGGTCTGACATAGACCTGGACAAGGCAACCCTGCAAGTGCGGCGGGCGCTGGACCGCGTGGTGCAGGATGACGGCACCACCAGGCTGGAATTCACGGACGTGAAAACGCCGAAATCCCGGCGACTCATTCCGTTGGCCGGAGAGGTGATCCGGGTACTCAAGGCGCACAAAGCACGACAGGCCCAGGAGAAGCTGGCTCTTGGGGAAGCATACAAGGAGGCCGACCTGGTATTTGCCACCACTCTGGGCACGCCGGTCTGCCCCCGGAGCTTTTTGCGGCTCTGGGCGCGAATCCTCAAGAGAGCAGGCATCCCGCATACCCGCTTCCACAACCTGAGACATACTTTTGCGACCCTGCTCCTCGAGGGCGGCGAGCATCCCAAGGTGGTGCAGGAACTCCTGGGTCATAGTACTGTAAGTATGACACTTGATACTTACTCCCACCTTGTGCCGGGCCTGAAGGAGCGAGCGGCGGCCACGGTGGACGGCATCATAAAAGAAGCCCGGGCCAGCAGCGCGGCCCGGTAGCTCCACCCACACATCCCCAGGTAACCCCTGGGGTTTCTCTTTTTCCGGCTCCCTAAGCAGTAATTTAGCAGTAAACCCGGTTTCAGCAGTAACTCCCGATCCCGCAAAGCCTTGATATTACTGGTCGGGATGGGGAGATTTGAACTCCCGGCCTCCTGCTCCCAAGGCAGGCGCGCTGACCAAGCTGCGCCACATCCCGTAATCTGTATCAAGGCAGACCGCAAGCCAATTTTAGCACGCAGGGTGCCTACGGTCAAGGTCTCCATTAGTCCCGGGATGATGGCTTGGCCCGGTTGGTGGAGGACGTAGTGAGCCAAATACCCGATGCCCAGGCCACCGAGCAGCTGGAGGCCAAGCCCTACGAACGCACCGAAGAGCGCTCATAAGGTACCGCAACGGGTACCGGGATAAGCTACTCAAGTCGCGCGTAGGAGAACTTACGCTTATGGTTCCCCGGCTGCGAAGCCGGTACTTTTCCACGGAGCTTTTCGAGCGGTACCAGCGGAGCGAGCAGGCTCGGTTGCTTGCGATGGTTGAGATGGTCGTCTCTTGAGCGTATCCACCAGGAAGGT
>DFNH01000005.1 GCA_002375985.1 Firmicutes bacterium UBA3572
GCGGCACCCCACGGCGTGCCGGTGGTAGCCGCCGGTACCGGGCGGGTGCTGTATGTAGGTACGCTCCAGGGTTACGGCAACACCGTGGTACTGGACCACGGGAACGGGATCACCACCCTTTACGCCCACCTTTCTGCCATGCACGTGCGGGAGGGGCAAGTGGTGGTGCAGGGCGAGACCATCGCCCGCATCGGCAGCACCGGCCTGTCCACTGGACCGCACCTCCACTTTGAGGTGCGGGAACACGGAAATGTGGTAAACCCCCGGAACTACCTTCATTAGCACCGGGAAAGGCGAGAGGCCGGGGGGCACCGTTGCCGGCGGCCCCGACGGGCTTTTCCCATTTGTAATTTCGCTAGGTTTCAGATAGTATATAGCCACATGTAAAAATTGAGATTCCGGTGGTGTTTGGTTTGCGCCGCAATCAGAGGTGGTTTTTCCTCGGGGTGGGAGCCGTCCTCGCCGGGCTGCTTGTCATTTCGTCTGTGTTCGTGGGCACCAACTACAAGCAGTTGGGCAACCTGGTTCAAGTTATTCGCCTGGTACATGCCGAGTACGTGGATACCGTCGACACCGGCCGGTTGATTGAGGGTGCGACTAAGGGTATCGTGGAGTCCCTGGAAGATCCCTATTCCGTTTACCTGGAGCCGGAGACTTTCGGGCGGTTCATGGAACAGGTGAAGGGTTCTTTCGGGGGCATCGGCATCCTGGTGGGGTACCGCAACGATAGCCTCACGGTGGTGCGGCCTTTTGAGGGTACGCCGGCGGCCGAGGCCGGGATTCAGGCCGGGGACGTGATTCTGGCCGTGGACGGCAAAGACACCAGCGAAATGGACCTGGAGACGGCCGTATTGCTGATCCGGGGCGAAGTCGGCTCCAAGGTGAGATTGACCGTCCAGCGGGAAGGGTATGCCCAGCCGCTGGAGTTCGAAGTGGAGCGGCGGCAGATCCAGGTGCCTACCGTGGAGAGCACACTCCTGGACGGAGACATCGGTTACGTGGTCATCAGCCAGTTTACTGAGCACACCGGCAGGGAACTGATATATGCTTTGAACAGTTTTGAGCGCGAACTGCGAGGCTTGATTCTGGACCTGCGCGACAACCCCGGGGGCGACTTGACGGCCGCGGTGGAAGTGGCCGATCAGTTCATTGGCGGGGGGCCGATCGTGCACATCAAGTACCGTACCAACCAGGACCAGACCTATTCGGCTGATTCGCGGCGGCTGGATCTGCCGCTGGTGGTGCTGATCAACCAGAACTCAGCCAGCGCTTCGGAAATCGTGGCGGGCGCAGTCAAAGATGCCGGGGTGGGCATTTTGGTCGGGACCAAGACCTTCGGCAAGGGCGTGGTGCAAAGCGTTTTCGAGTTGGGTAACGGAGCGGGTCTGAAACTGACTACGGCGCGGTACCTGACGCCGTCCGGCCACGACCTGCACAAGAAGGGCGTTACCCCCCACGTGGTAGTTGAGGATCCGGGGGATTTTGAAACCGATCCGCAGTTGGATAAAGCGCTGGAGATTCTGAAGGCGGGGAACAGGTAAAAGTGCCGCAAACCGGTTTTCCTTTCGAATGGGTGTTGGGCACCGTGTTCGTGGCGGTGTTCAACGCCCTGTTCAATCCGATTTTCTGGGCGGTAATGGTCCTAGTGGCCCTGCAGTACCGGCGGATTGCCCAGATGCGCCGGAGCTTTTTGGGCAGCGGCCGCAATTCGATCGTGGCCGATACCCTTACGGCTACCGCCTACGGCCTTCTGGGGGGGCTGATCGGCGGATACCTGATTGTGTTCGCCGGCGTAACGCTTTCCTTGGACAAGTTTCCGATTATCCCCCTGCTCACGGCGGCCATACTGCTGATGTTGATCAACCCGCGGTTTTTGTGTTTTGCTTATGCTGGCGGTCTGTTGGCCTTTACCCACCTACTGGTCGGTTTTCCGGAGATGATTATCCCGCAGGTAATGGCCCTGGTGGCCGTTTTGCATTTCGTGGAGAGCGTGCTGATCCTGCTCAGCGGACACCTGGGGGCGATCCCGTCCTTTGTCCGCCTGCCCCGCGGGCAGATCGTGGGCGGGTTCACTTTGCAGAAGTTTTGGCCGATTCCCATTGTTGCTCTGGTCCTGGTGCCGGGAACGGCAGCGGCCGGGGCCTCCGTGATGCCTATGCCTGAGTGGTGGCCGCTGATCAAGCCCGAGGTGGTCGCCGAACCGGCAACCATGGTTTTTGCCATGTTTACGCTGGTGGCCGGACTGGGATACGCCGATGTCGCCACCACCCGCACACCTTCGGACAAGAGCCGGACCAGTGCGGTTTATCTGGCCACTTACAGCGCGGTCCTTTTCGTCCTGGCCGTGCTGGCGGGCGCGCACGGTGGTGCCTGGTTGTGGGCCGCAGCGCTTTTTGCGCCGCTTGGGCACGAACTGGTCATCCAGGCCAGCAAGATGATGGAACTGAACGGCCAGCCGTTGTTTGTGCCGCATCCGGCGGGGGTGAGGGTGCTGGACGTGGTGGTCGGTTCGCCGGCCTGGCGCGCGGGACTCCGGTCGGGGGATGTGATCTTAGAAATTAATCATTACCCGGCACTGAGCCGCGGGGATCTGCTTTTGCTCGTCTCTCAGCCCGGACTCAAAGAGATTAGCTACCTGCAGCGGGAGAAACACTACCGGCGGGAAACGGTGCACCTGGAAGCGGGTCAGCCGTTCGGGGTGATGCCGGTGCCGGAGGGTAACGAGCAGATGTACCTGGAACTGCAGGGCACACCCCCGCTGGTACGCTGGCTGACGCGCGGACGCCGACCGGTAAACCGGCGGGGGTAGGGGGTGCTCTTTGGCGGCGCGGATTGACAGTGGGGAAGGCCGAAAAATATAATTTAATTTAGATTAAACGGTTCGCCCGCACGGGCGGGGAGGCGGTTTTAACCCCATGTGTGAAGCGAATGCCTATCTGCGTACGGACGATGGCGAGGAACTGGTTCTGGAAGCGGTGGACCGGGTGCTCCCCCACGAGGAAGGTCTGCTTTTGGAAGATATCTTTGGCCGGCGCAAGATCATTAAAGCCCGAATCAGCGAACTGGCGCTGGTGGAGCACAAAATCATCCTTGAGCGCGTTTAGCGGATACGGAAGGCCTTCCGGGTACGGTGGGAGTGTCGGCGGATAGTGGAGTTTCGTACTGGCCAATTAAAGCTGGACGATTTATACGGCCCTCGGACACTGGATGAGCTACGCGAAAGTATGGCCGGCTGCCGGGCGTGCGGTCTGGCCGCGGGCCGGACGAACCTGGTGTTCGGGGAAGGCAACCCCCGGGCGCGGCTGATGTTGATCGGCGAGGGGCCCGGTGCCGAGGAGGACCGCCTGGGGCGGCCTTTTGTCGGCCCGGCCGGTCAGTTGCTGGATAAAATTCTGGCGGCCGTGGGTATTACCCGCGAAGAGGTCTACATCGCCAACATTGTTAAGTGTCGCCCGCCGGGGAACCGGGTACCCAACCGGGAGGAGGTTTCTGCTTGCCTGCCGTGGCTGCGAAAGCAGTTTGCCTTGATTGGCCCGCCACTGGTGGTGATCTTGGGCAGCACCGCCCTGAAAAGCCTCATTGACCCGCAGGCGGCCATCACGTCCTGGCGGGGACGGTGGATCACCCGGGGACGGGTGCGGTTGATGCCCACGTACCATCCCGCGGCTTTGCTCCGTGACCCCAGGAAAAAGCGTGATGTTTGGCATGATTTTCAGTTAGTGCGCGACGCCTACCGCGCGCTTGTACCCCTTGGGAAAGAATAACAACCCACGAGCGTGGGTTTTTTTATTCGGCCGGCTTGTTCGTGGCCGTGCAGTTTTCTACGCTCCCATTTTCAGCTCGGGTGGTCACTACCGGTTGCAGGGGCTCGGTCCAGGCCTGAAGTCCCTGTTTCTTGGCCGCCCGGATCAAGGTGTTCAGTTGGCTTAGCGCCGTGTTCAACCGGTGTATGGCGTGATCGATAAAGTCCGGATCGGCGTAGTCCAGCATCCTTTCCGCCTCGCCGTATTCCCGGCGGGCCTTGTTGATTTCTTCCATTAACGGGTGCACTTTATTACCCCGCAAAAAGGAAATCACTACCATTACCCCCTCGGTACAATTTATGCCAGCCCCGGTGCGTTTAGAATCAACGATTTGATTCGAGGGATTATATAACCGAGGGGGAGGTACCATGCGGGTGAAACTCATTATCATCAGTTTCCTGGTGCCGGCCATCCTGTTTTTCTCGGGCTGTGCCCTCTTCAACCGCACGGGCGTCGCGCGTCCCGAAGAACCGCCGACGACCATCGGCTATAGTGTGGCGGACGAAAACCGTGGCGGAAACCAAGTGATCAAGCGAATCGTGGAGAGCCGGGCACAGGCGGACGAACGTGTGCGGATCAGCTGGCGTGACGCCGGCGGTGATGCCCGCCGCCAAGAACGGGATATCGAGCGGTTCATCGAACAGAAAGTGGACGTGGTGGTGATTCAATTCGTCGAACCCCAAATGGGTCCGGGCATTGTGCGGCGCCTGGCGATGAACCAGATAAAGGTCGTGGCACTGGAAACACCGGCGCCCAATGCGCCACTGGACGCCTATGTTGCTTCGGAGCAGCAACGCTCCGGAGAGCTGATGGCCCGTTACGTGGTACACAACCTGCCTCCGGGGGCGCCGGGGCGGGTGTTGATCTTGGCGGGGGATCCCAACGACCCGGTATCGCAAAACATTGTCCGGGGGATCACCGGGTTTATGGATCAGCAACCTGGGTTTTCTCTAGAGTTACAGGAGCATCCCATGGCTGATCCCGGCCGGGCGGCGGCCAGTGTGGATGAAGCTTTGGCCGCGGGTCGCTTGGGAGCCGTGTTGGCGGTGGACAGCCGGATGGCGGTGGCGGCGGTGGAGGTGCTGCGGCGCGAGGGTTTGACCGACGCTGTCCTTACCGTGGGCGTGGGGGCGGACCGCACGGCCGCGGAAGCGCTGGTGGCCGGTGAACACGACGCCGAAGTTGACGTGCGGCCGGACCTGCTGGCCCAGTTCAGCTACGATGCTGCTCGGGGTCTGGCCCGTGACGGGTACTGGTCCTACGATACCCAGGTGGAAAGCGGAGACTACACCGTACCGGCCCGGGTGATCCCGGTGCGTCTGGTGCAGGGCAACAACGCCTTTTTGCTCGAGGCCTATTACGACGATTTGACCCGGGGCGGGGGTGCGACCAGGGGCCGGCAGGAACAGCAGCAGGAACAGGGACAAGAACAGGGACGGGGCGGCGGACAGCCTCCAGAACAACAGCAGCCCGTGACCAGGCTAACCATCACCACCCGTGACGGCCGGACGATGGAAATCGACGTTCCCGGAGAAATCCAGAGTATCGAAACCCGGCAGCAAGGCCAGGCCGGGGCGCAGGGAGGGCAACCGGGTGGTGGCGAACAGGGCGGCCAGCGGGGCGGCGGTCAAGGCGGTCAGTAATCTGCCGTCAGAGGGAGCAACATGCCCCTGATGGGGGTACGTGCTTAGTCCCCGGAAACCGGGCAGGGAATTCAAAGCCGCGTGGCGAATGCTGGAAAGCGAAGCGCCCCGACGAAGCGTGTCCGGGGCTTACCGTTAACGGGGAGAGGAGAGAGGCTATTGGCCGAGTTTTACTTGACGCCGCCGCTCGGCCTGGTGTTGCTTGACTGGGGCGTCCTTGGTTTCCTGGTGGTGACGATACTGGTGCTGGCATTTAGGTCCAAGGGCATTCAAAGGCTTCTGGGATTGGTCATCACCGGGGCCGTAATGGCGGGATGGGTCTATTTGTCCTTCATCCCGGCCCAACCCCGGGTGGTGGTCGGGGAGGTGCTGGAGGTGCATACACCCCCTTATGCGCGGGTAACCGCAGCGCCGGCCGAAATCCTCGGGGCGTTCGTGGTTGACTGGCGGGACGAGCGAAGCTTCCGGCCGAAATGGAGAACAGGTGGTGTTGCGTTCGGCGGCTACCGGGTCGGCCGCTTCAAGCTGGAAAACGGGAGCCCCGCCGTGATCATGGCTTCCGGCACAAAGGTTTTAGTTATTGAACTTGAAGATAAATACCTGCTGTTGGCCCCGGACGATTTTGACGGTTTGGTGGCTGAAGTGAACCGTCGTTTTGTCCCCGTAACCGGCCAATAGAAGCAATCAACGCGGTAAGAGGGCGGGAACGGGAGAGGTGTCTCTTTCGCCTTTTTGGGGCGCTTTGGGAAAGGGGTATAATATCTTGAGGTAGGAGGTGAGGCGCGATTCCTCCTTTTAAACTGGTTTCCGAATTCGAACCGCGGGGTGACCAGCCCGAGGCCATCGAGGCGCTGGTCCGCGGCCTGGAGCAAGGCTTACGGCACCAGGTGTTGTTGGGCGTAACCGGTTCCGGCAAGACCTTTACTATGGCCAACGTTATCCAGCAGGTCCAGCGTCCTACACTGGTCATAGCGCCCAACAAGACCCTGGCCGCGCAGCTCTGTAGCGAGTTCAAGGAGTTCTTTCCGGAGAACGCGGTAGAGTACTTTGTCAGCTATTACGACTACTACCAGCCGGAAGCCTACCTTCCGGCCACCGATACCTATATCGAAAAGGACGCGTCAATCAACGAGGAAATAGACAAGCTGCGGCATTCGGCGACCGCGGCGCTGTTCGAGCGGCGGGACGTGATCATTGTGGCGTCGGTGTCCTGCATTTACGGCTTGGGTGATCCTGCGGAATACCGGAACCTGGTGGTTTCCCTGCGGCGCGGCCGTGTCTACGATCGGGATGCGGTGCTTCGCAAACTGGTCAGCATCCAGTACGAGCGAAACGACATCAACTTTACCCGCGGGCGGTTCCGGGTGCGCGGCGACGTGCTGGAGGTTTTCCCGGCAGCTTCCGGCGAACGGGCGCTGCGTATCGAGTTCTTCGGCGACGAGGTGGAGCGCATCCTGGAATTCGATCCGCTCACCGGGGAGGTGCTCGGGGAGCGCCAGCACGTGTCGATCCTCCCGGCCAGCCACTACGCCACTTCGCGGGACCGTCTGGAGAAGGCGATTCAGTCCATTGAGGCGGAACTGGCCGAACGCCTGGCCGAGCTGCGGGCCCAGGACAAACTCCTGGAGGCCCAGCGGCTGGAGCAGCGGACCAACTACGATTTGGAAATGCTGCGGGAGATGGGTTACTGCAAGGGCATCGAGAACTACTCGCGTCATCTCACCGGGCGGGCGCCGGGAGAGCCGCCCTTTACCCTGCTGGACTACTTCCCCGACGACTTCCTGATCATCGTGGACGAGTCTCACATCACCGTGCCCCAGATCGGGGGGATGTACGAGGGCGACCGGTCCCGGAAGCAGACGCTGGTCGAACACGGGTTCCGGCTGCCGTCGGCCTTCGACAACCGGCCCCTGACCTTTCAGGAATTCGTGTCCCGGGTGCGGCAGGCGGTCTACGTCTCGGCCACGCCCGGCCCCTGGGAACTCAAACACAGCGCGGCCGTGGTGGAACAAATCGTCCGCCCAACCGGACTGGTGGACCCGGAAATGGTGGTCCGGCCCACGCGGGGCCAGATCGACGACCTGCTGGGCGAAATCCGGGAGCGGGTCGCCCGCAGGGAACGGGTGCTGGTGACCACGCTCACCAAGCGCATGGCCGAGGACCTCTGCGACTACTTCAAGGAAGCCGGACTCAAGGTCCGCTACCTGCACTCCGAGATCAACACGCTCGAACGAATGGAGATCCTGCGGAACTTACGCCTGGGGACCTTCGACGTTCTGGTGGGGATCAATCTGCTGCGGGAAGGGCTGGACCTGCCCGAGGTGAGTCTGGTGGCCATCCTGGATGCCGACAAGGAAGGTTACCTCCGGTCTGAGCGCTCCCTGATCCAGACCGCGGGTCGGGCGGCCCGCAACCTGAACGGCAAGGTAATCATGTACGCCGACCGGATCACCGGTTCCATGCGGCGGGCGCTGGACGAGACCGCACGGCGGCGCGAGAAGCAGATTGCCTTCAACCGGAAGCACGGCATTACCCCGCAGACCGTGGAAAAGGCGGTGCGCAGCGTGATCGAGGCCACGAGGGCGGCCGAGACTCCGGAACCGTACTACGCGGGGGCCGGCAAGCGGCTGTCCAAGACCGAACTGAAAAAACTGATCGCCAAGCTGGAAAAGGAGATGAAACAGGCGGCCCGGCACCTGGAATTCGAGCGGGCGGCCGAACTGCGGGACGTACTGATCGACCTGCGCCTGCAGCTCCAGCCCCGGAGCGCGCGCACTCTCCGACCGGCGGTTAATGACGACCGGGAGTAGGAGCCGTACCGGCAGAAATTGCCAGAAAACGTGCTGGTTCTTCAAAGGGCCGGCGCGGGCCTGCTTGTTTCAGGTCTTTAAAAAGATCTCGTTTTCTCCACAACCTACCAGCCAGCACCACTTCTGGGAAGGAAAACCGCCCGGGACCTATTGATTTGCTTGCGCAAAATAGTTTTAGTTGACGAACATCGATACTGTCTATAAAATAAGCTTTGGTTGTGTCGTAAAAACGGTGTCCTTTGTGAGTGGAGGTTCGGTAGCAGACATGGCTGCAAAGACCACAGCGCCCTCTACACACAGCCGGAAAAGAGCGGAAATTGTTCATTTTGTTTTTCTGACGTCGGCACTGTTTGTCTTTTGGTTTATCCTGTCGGGAAAGACTGAGGCCCGCTACCTGATCATCGGCTTTGTCACCGCTTTGGCGATCACCGTGGCGGCGCGGCCGCTGTTGATCCTGCCCCCGGACCAGGGGCGTCCGTACTGGTTATCCCTCTGGGACCTGCCTTGGCCGCGGGTGGCGCTCTACATCCCGTGGCTGATCTGGCAGATCATCGTGGCCAACATCCAGATGGCGATGATCATCCTCCATCCCAAACTGCCTGTTGATCCTAAAGTGGTGCAATTCCGAAAACACATTTCCCACCCGGTGGGGCGTTTGGCGCTGGCCAATTCCATCACCCTCACTCCCGGAACCATCACTCTGGATTTAGAGGAAGACGGGTACACGATCCATTGCTTACAAGGTGGGTTTGCCGGTGGCGTGGTTGCCGAAGATGGTGAGGGGGTTATGCCCGCCAAGGTGGGGGCGGTGTTCGGTGTTGAACCGGTTTCCACCACGCGGCAAGATTAGCGACAAGGGGTTGTAGCCGTGTACTATGTTTTTTTGGCTCTGGCGGTAGGCCTTGTCATTCTGAGTGTCATTGTGTTTTTCGGTCGTGTTATCCCGGGGCCGTCCGTGTTTGATCGGCTCACGGGCATTCTGGTTATCGGCACCAACGCCATTATTTTTTTGTTGCTGTTGGGGGCTATGGACGAGCGTTTGGGTATGTATGTGGATATGTCCATGGCTTACGCGGCCATCGGTTTTATTACCTTGCTGGTGCTGGGTAAATACTTCGAGCGCAAAGGAGACGTGGACCGGTGACCTACTTGGCCGTGTTTTTCCTGGTGGCGGGGTTTTTCTTTATCCTGGTGGGCACGGTGGGCGTGCTGCGCCTGCCCGATTTCTTTACGCGCATGCACGCCGTGGGTAAGTGCGATACCCTGGGGATGTTGCTTTGCCTGATCGGGCTGATGATTTACGAGGGGGCCAGCCTGGTCAGTCTGAAACTCCTTTACATCTGGGTGTTCCTGCTGATGGCCAACCCCACGGCGACCCATGTCTTCTGCCGGGCGGCGCTGAAGTGCGGCCTGAAGCCGTGGACGCGAATGGAGGGACAGGGCTGATGGAATTTGTACAGATCGCGCTGCTCCTGGTCCAGATGGTTTGTGCGGTCCTCGCCTTAACGAGTCGTGACTTGATGGTGGCGGTCATTTTGTTTGCCGCGTTCAGTTTCTGTTCGGCGCTGCTTTTTGCCATGATGGGCGCCGTGGACGTCGGGTTCACCGAGGCGATCATCGGCACGGCGACTACCTTGTTCTACGTCGCCGTGATCTACCGGGTCGAGAGGAGGTCCTCCGCATGAATATCAGGATCGCGTCCGCGCTGGTCCTGGCATTAATCGCCATCGCATTCATTTGCGCGGCTTTGGACCTGCCGCCGGCGGGGGATCACCAGGCGCCCGCCGCGCAGCATGTTTCCCCGCGGTATATCGAAATGGCTTACCAGGAGACGGCCACGCGGAACATGGTCTGCGCCGTATTGGCCGACTACCGTAGTTTTGATACCCTGGGCGAGATACTCGTGATCGTGATCGCCGGGATCGCCATCGTGTACATTGTCGGAATCAGCCGGCCGGCGGATGAAATTTGAGGTGCCCCGGGCGCGGGCGTGCAAAATCCGACCTGGGGATCAGCCGCTTTGCGGGGAGAGGAGAGCGCTATGCGTAAAAGTTTCGGCAGTATCATCCTGAACGTGGCTTTCCGGCACCTGACGCCTTTTCTGATGCTGTACGGCGTGTACGTGCTGGTTCACGGCCACTACGGCCCGGGCGGCGGCTTCCAGGCCGGGGCGCTCCTTGGTCTGGCCGTGGTCCTGGTGCAGATGGTGCAGGGGACTAGGGCGGAATGGCGCATTGGTGTCTCCGGCGGCATTATTCTGGCCTGTCTCGGTGCCCTGATTTACCTGGCGATCGGGTTGGCGCCTTTCATCTGGGGTGGTAACTTCCTGGACTACGGGGTCCTCCCCATCGCCGCGACGCCGGCCGAAGCCCGCGCCTTGGGCATTCTGGGCATCGAGACCGGTGTAACCATGGGTGTAATGGGTGTGATCATCGTCATGTTCGATCTACTGACCCGCGATAACGGGGAGCGTGAAGAGTAAGTGGCCGAAGGAGTAATCGCCTACTACCTCACCGGTTACGGGAACTGGTGGCTGATCGGGATCCTGTTGTTGATCGGGCTCTGGGGAATAGTGGCTCAGCACAACCTCTTGAAAAAGGTCATGGCTTTGAACGTCATGCAGGTGGCCGTGATCCTGTACTACCTAAACGCGGCGCAGAAGTCCGGCACCACGTTGGGGGTGTTGCGGGCCGGCGAAAAAGTGGGCGATGTGGCGGCCTACGTCAACCCCCTGCCGCACGCGCTGATGCTGACCGCCATTGTGGTGGCGTTGGCCATTACGGGGGTGGCCCTGGCTTTGTTGTTAAAGGTTTACCGCGCTTACGGCACCTTGGAGGAACCAGAGGTGTTTAGGAGGATGCAGCAACAATGAACGCCCATCTGCCCATTCTGATCATTGTGATTCCCCTGGTGGCGGGAATGCTGGCGCCCCTGCTGGCGTTTTTTTCGGCGCCGATGGCGCGCGGGGTGGTGCTGGCTTCTGCGCTGGCGGTGTTCGCCGGGAGCGTGGCCGCCCTGCTGCGAGTGCTGGAAATGGGGCATCCCTGGTCCTATTACCTGGCCGGCTGGCCGCCGCCATGGGGGATTGAATACGTGATCGACCCCTTGTCCGGGGTGATGGTCACGCTGGTTTCCTTCTTCGCCGTGCTGGCGCTGGATTTCGCCGGGCCTTACCTGGCCGGGCGGTCCGCGCGGGAGAAGGGTGCCTTTTATGCTCTGTTCATGCTCACCGCGGGCGGCTTGCTGGGGATGTGTGCCACCGGGGACTTATTTAACCTGTTCGTGTTTCTGGAGATCTGCTCGCTGGCGGCTTACGCCCTGATCGCGGCTGGGGGCCGGCGGTCGGTGGTGGCCGCCCTGCGCTACCTGATCATCGGTTCGGTGGCCGCTTGTATGTACCTTCTGGGGATAGGATACGTTTACGTGATGACCGGCTCGCTGAATATGGGC
The DNA here is from genome assembly GCA_002375985.1 of Firmicutes bacterium UBA3572. Classification (GTDB taxonomy): domain Bacteria; phylum Bacillota; class Desulfotomaculia; order Desulfotomaculales; family Desulforudaceae; genus Desulfopertinax. Next base: position 11,707 of record DFNH01000005.1, read on the forward strand.
GACTTGACCATCCTGCTGCCGCCGCTCCTTGATTCTCCGGCGGGAATTCTGGCCGTGGTCCTGATCGCCACCGGGTTGGCCATCAAAACCGCCCTTTTCCCGCTGCATGGATGGTTACCGGACACTTACAGCTACACCCCGGCCCCGGTGCTGGCTTTCATCGCCGCCATTACGACCAAGGTGAGCGCGTACGCGCTGTACCGCATCTTCTACTTCGTGGCCGAGACGGCCGGACCGGTTTCGGCCACCCTGGAGGTGTTGGGCTGGCTGGCCGCAGCCGGTATCCTGTTCGGCTCGCTGATGGCCATCGCCCAGCGCGACTTTTGGCGGATGCTGGCTTACTCCAGCGTGGGCCAGGTGGCCTACATCGTGCTCGGCCTGGCCATCGGCAATAGCCTCGCCTTAATCGGCGCGGTGCTGCACATCATCAGCCACGCCGTGGTGAAGGGGCTATTGTTCTTCATCGCCGGCAGCGTGAAATGGCAGACCGGTATCCGCACCATTCCCGAGTTCATCGGGATGGCGCGGCACATGCCGCTGACTATGGGGGCCTTCCTCGTGGCCGCCATGTCCATGATCGGGCTGCCGCCCGCCATCGGTTTCTTCAGCAAGTGGTATCTGGTGCTGGGGGCCGTGGAGGCCGGGCGCTGGGTGTTTGTCGCGGTGCTCATCATTTCCAGCCTGCTGACGGCGGTGTACTTCTTCCGGGTGATCGAGTTCGCCTACCTGAAGGGTAAGCGTCCGGAGGACGTGCCGGAAGCGGCGGTGCTGCCGCCCAAGACCGGGCCGGAGCTGCCCGCCCGGATGCTGGTGCCGATTCTGGTCCTGAGCGTCGGGGCGGTGGTGCTGGGCATCCTGAACGAACCGTTGATTCAAAACGTCATTCAATACGCGCTTCCGTGGAGGTTGCCCTAGATGAACGAGCTTGTCCTGTCCAACGTACCCCTCTGGGCGGTACTGGTCTCCCTGGTAGCCGCCGGGTTAATCCTGCTGCTGGACAAACAGCCCAATATCCGCGAGGCGGTCACCATGGTGGCCGCGGTGATCAAATTCACGCTGGTGTTGAGCATGCTGCCCACCGTACTGGCCGGTGGGGTCGTGGAGGCGACGCCGCTCTATATCGCCAAGGACATCGCCCTACAGTTCCGGGTGGACGCCTTCGGGCTCCTGTTCGCCCTGCTGGCCTCCGGACTGTGGATCGTCACCTCGGTCTATTCCATCGGCTATATGCGGTCGCTGAACTACGGGCACGAGACCGGTTACTTCGCCAGCTTCGCGGTCTGTCTCTCGGCGGCCATGGGCATCGCCATGTCCGGGAACCTCCTGACCTTCTTCATCTTTTACGAGATCCTGACCATCGCTACCTACCCGCTGGTCATCCACCGGCGGAACTCCGAGGCTGTTATCGGTGGCCGGGAGTATATGGTCTACCTGCTGGTGGCCGGCCAGGTCCTGCTGATCGCCGTGGCCTGGGCGCACTACCTGGCGCCGGGGGTCGGCTTCACACCGGGCGGTTTCCTGGCGGACACCGGCGCTTCTTTGCTGGCCCTGCAGATTTTGTTTGTTTTATTTATCATTGGCGTGGGAGTCAAGGCGGCCATCATTCCGCTGCACGGCTGGCTGCCGACCGCGATGGTGGCGCCGACGCCGGTCAGCGCGCTCTTGCACGCGGTGGCCGTCGTTAAGGCCGGTGCCTTTGCGGTGGTTCGGGTGACCGGCTTTGTGTTCGGCCCGGAACTGATGGCCGAGTTGCAGGTGGGTACCATTCTGGCCTGGTTTGCCGCCGTGACCATCATTTTTGCCTCCCTGCGGGCGCTTTCCGAGGATCACCTGAAACGGCGGCTGGCCTATTCCACCGTCAGCCAGCTGTCCTACGTGGTGTTGGGCGCTGCCTTGGCCACGCCGGCGGCCATCTTGGGCGCCATGTTCCATATCGTGGCCCACGCCTTTATGAAGATCACCCTCTTTTTCTGCGCCGGGGCGATTTACGCTACGAGTCACAAGGAATACATCAGTCAGTTGGACGGCTTGGGACGCAAAATGCCCTTTACCTTTGGGGCCTTTACCGTCGCTTCTCTGGCCATCACCGGGATGCCGCTGATGATCGGGTTCATCAGTAAGTGGAACCTGGGGGTGGGGGCGGTGGAGGCCGGACAGCCGGTATTCATCGCCGTGCTGGTGGGTAGTGCCATCCTGAACACCGCCTACTTTTTCCCGATCGTCTACCGGGCCTATTTCGGGAAACCCCAGGAAGAGGCGGCGCACGCGGGGCAGCAGGCGGCCCACGATCACCACGGCCACTACGCCGATCACGGCGAGGCTAGGCCCGCTATGCTCTACCCGCTTCTGATCACGGCGACGATGGCCTTCCTGCTGGGCATCCTGCCCAACCTGGGCTTGCATTTCTGGGACCTGGCCAACATGGCGGTCGATGAAGTGGTCAAGGGCGGCCTATGGCTGGCCGGAAGGGGGTAAGCTTCTTGAAGCGCTGGTTATTGATCCTGATGTTCGCCATTTTCGCGGTCACGTTTGTAATCGACCTGATGGTCCGGGATCCCGCCCAAGCGCATTTCTGGTGGGAGAAAATCTACGGTTTTGACATCATCTTCGGCTTCATCGGCTGTATTGCCATCGTCATAGTGTCCAAGTGGTTCGGCAAGGTTTTTGCGCAGCGCGATGAAGACTACTACGACAAAAGGTGATCGCCGGCTATGACTGAGTTTACTATGCATCCTTCGCTTTTCCTAGCCGCGGGCGCGCTGGCCGTGATCCTGCTGCCCGCCCGATTGCGGTACATCGGCCTGCTGGGCGGCCCGCTGCTGGCGCTGCTGGCGGTGTTCAGCCTTCAGGTGGGCACGACGTGGACCCACCCGTTCCTGACCTATGAGCTGCAGGTCCTGAAAGTGGATGCTTTGTCCCGGGTCTTCGGGATCATCTTCTCTATCATGGCCCTGCTGGGAGCGACGTACGCCCTGCACGTCCTGAACCGCGGCGAGCACGTCGCCGCCCTGCTGTACGCGGCGGGTTCCCTGGGTGTGGTTTTTGCCGGCGACTGGCTCACACTGTTCTTCTGCTGGGAGGTTATGGCTGCCTCTTCGGTGTTCCTGATCTGGTACCGCCGCCGCCGGGAGTCCCTGGCCGCTGGTTTCCGCTACCTTATGGTGCACTTTGTCGGCGGCAACCTGCTGCTCGGCGGTATCCTGCTGCTGATGAGTCAGGGCAACGTGGCGGTGTCCGCCCTGACCGGGGCCGAGGGGCCGGCCTTCTGGCTGGTGCTGATCGGGGTGGGCATCAACGCGGCGATTGTGCCCCTGCACGCTTGGCTTACCGATGCTTATCCGGAAGGGACCGTGACCGGCAGTGTGTTCTTGAGCGCCTTTACCACCAAGGTAGCCGTCTACGTGCTGGTCCGGGTTTTCCCGGGCACCGAACTGCTGATCTGGGCCGGGGTGATCATGGCCCTGTACGGGGTAGTCTACGCGGTGCTGGAAAACGACGCCCGGCGCCTGTTGGCCTACCACATCATCAGTCAGGTGGGTTACATGGTCGCGGGGGTCGGAATTGGGACCGAACTGGCGCTAAACGGAACCGTTGCCCACGCTTTCAGCCATATTCTTTATAAGTCCCTGCTGTTCATGGGGGCCGGGGCGGTGATCTACGCCACCGGACGTAGCAAACTCACCGAACTGGGCGGTATCGCGAAGTTGATGCCCTGGGTGGTTGTCCTCTACATGATCGGCGGCTTTTCCATTTCCGGCGTTCCGCTGTTTAACGGCTTTATCAGCAAATCAATCATTGTGTATGCGGCCGGGGTGAGCCATATGGGATTGGTCGAAATCCTGCTGCACCTGGCCAGTGTCGGTACCTTCCTGCACACCGGCCTGAAGCTGCCGTACTTCATGTTCGTCGGCGACGGTAAGGACCGCGGCCTACCGCCCATTACGGTCCGAAAGATCCCCGCCAACATGTACGTGGCCATGGCCGGGGGCGCGCTTCTGTGCACCCTATACGGGATTGTGCCGTGGCTCCTGTACGCCGAGTTGCCCTATCCTTTGGCCTATGAGCCGTTCACCACGCTCAAGGTGGTGGCTACCCTGCAGCTCCTGACGGCCACCGCGGCCGGCTTCTGGCTCTACCTGAAAAAACTCGGCGGTGAGCCCACCATTTCCCTGGATACCGACTGGTTCTACCGCAAACCGGCCGCTAAGCTGAACTGGATTCTGGATGCCCTGCGCGGGGTTAAGGGTACGGTGGAGGCCTGGGGCGGGGTACTCTTCCAGGCCGCGGTGCCCTACGTGCATAACCCGCTGCTGGTAGGGGTAGGCTTCTTGCGGAACGTCAGCTACAAAGCCGCCCGCAGCCTGGAGCAGGGGGGGTGGACCGAGAAGACGGTCTACGACGAGCACCGGCACCGTGTCTCCACCCAGTTGAACGTGTTCTTCACGGCGCTGTTTATGGGCGCGATGCTGTTGGTGCTTTATACCAACCTGTAGTCAAGATTAATGAGGGGGGCGGCCGGGCTACGTTGGTGGCCGGCGGCCCTTTTTGTTTTTGCCGGTCTTGCCTCTCCACCGCCGGGTGTGCTAAGATTAAAAATGCGATTTTTATGCTCCGGGACGGAAAGAGGTGACAACACGAAATGAAAGCAAACATTCATCCCCCTTATCAAAAGGCCAGGATCGTTTGCGTTTGCGGGGCGCAGTTTGAAGTCGGTTCGACCAAGAAAGAAATGCGCGTGGACATCTGCGCCAAGTGCCACCCCTTTTATACGGGGACGCAGCGGACGGTGGAAACCCACGGCCGGGCCGACCGGTTCCGCAAGAAGTACGGCCTGGGCAAGTAAGACCGAGTATAGGCGCACAAGAGATAGCAGAGCGACGCTCTGCTATCTTTTTAGCCTGGTGTGAAGGAGAATGTGATGGGCAAAAAGTTTAACTACGGCGGCCAAGCGGTGATTGAAGGGGTTATGATGCGCGGGCCGTCGGCCTGGGCGGTGGCCGTCCGCTGTCCCGACCAAAGGATTGAGGTCGAGACGCGTCCGGTGGAGACCGTCACCGCGCGCTACCCGTTCCTGAAGTGGCCTCTTATACGGGGCACGGTGGTCCTGGTGGAATCCATGGTTATCGGCATCAAGGCGCTGAGTTTCTCCGCGTCCAAGGCCACCGAAGAGGAAGAAAAACCGATTTCGCCGCTGGAGATGGCGGCTACCGTGGCGCTCGCCCTCGGGTTGGCCATCGTCCTCTTTATCGTCCTGCCCGTGTTTTTGGCCCACCTGTTGACGCCGCTGGTGCCCGGCACCGTCGGGCAAAACGTGCTCGAAGGGCTGATCCGTGTGGGTGCCTTTCTGGCCTACGTGGCCGGCGTGGGCCTGATGCCCGACATCCGGCGGGTGTTTCAGTACCATGGGGCCGAACACAAGGTGATCAACGCCTATGAGGCGGGTACACGCCTGGAGCCGGCGGCGGTGCAGCGCCATTCCGCCCTGCACCCGCGCTGCGGCACCAGTTTTATCCTGCTGGTGATCATCCTGAAAGTATTTATCTTTAGTTTTCTGGCCACCGATCCCCTGTGGTGGCGGATAACCTCGCGGGTGCTGCTTTTGCCGGTGGTGGCCGGAGTGGCCTACGAGGTCATCAAGTTTACCGCCCGCCACGCGCGGTTCCCCTTGAGCCGGTTGCTGTTGGCGCCGGGGCTGGCGGTGCAAAGATTGACCACCCGGGAGCCGGACGACGGACAGGTGGAAGTGGCGATCAGCGCCTTCGAGGCCGTGCGGGTGGCCGAAGAGGCGGAAAAGGGAACGGTAAACCAAGAAGAGCGGGAAGCGGAAGCGGAAGAGGGAGAAGGCGATGTTCGAAAAGTTGGCGCATCTTGAAGAAAAATACGAGGAATTGACCCGCCTGCTCAGTGATCCGGCGGTCATCGCCGACCATGAACGCTGGCGGGCCTACGTAAAGCGTCACGCCGAACTGGAGGACGTGGTCGCCACCTACCGGGAGTACAAGCAGGTGACCGCAGAGGTGGAGGCCACCCGGGAGCTGCTCCGGGAGGAGAAGGACCCCGAGTTCCGGGAACTGGCGGAGACCGAGCTGGAAGAGCTGACGGCGCGGGCCAAGCAGCTTGAGCAGCGGCTGCGGGTGTTGCTCTTGCCCAAGGATCCCAACGACGAGAAGAACGTGATCATTGAGATCCGGGCCGGCACGGGTGGGGAAGAGGCGGCCCTGTTTGCCGGGGATCTGTTGCGGATGTACCTGCGGTACGCCGAGCGCCGGGGCTGGCGGGCCGAAATTCTGAGCGCCAGCGAGACCGACCTGGGCGGCTTTAAAGAAGTGATCGTCCTGCTGGAAGGACGGGGCGCGTACAGCGAGCTGAAGTTCGAGAGCGGTGTCCACCGGGTGCAGCGGGTGCCCGCCACCGAGTCCGGCGGGCGGATTCACACCTCGGCCGCCACGGTGGCCGTGCTCCCCGAGGCCGAAGAGGTGGACGTGGAAATCAAGCCGGAGGAATTGCGGATCGACGTGTTTTGTGCTACCGGCCCAGGGGGGCAGTCGGTGAACACTACGCAATCGGCGGTGCGGATCACCCACCTGCCCACCGGGATTGTGGTCAGCTGCCAGGACGAGAAGTCCCAGCACAAAAACCGGGACAAGGCCATGAAAGTGCTGCGGGCGCGGCTGCTGGACAAGGCGGTGCAGGAACAACAGGCGCAAATCGCCTCCGCCCGCAAAACCCAGGTGGGCAGCGGTGACCGGAGCGAGCGTATCCGCACCTACAACTTTCCTCAGAACCGGGTGACCGATCACCGGCTGAACCTTACCCTGTACCGCCTGGAGGAGGTGCTCCAGGGGGACCTGCACGAACTGATCGACGCCCTGATCACCAATGACCAGGCCGAAAAACTAAAAAGGGTAGAAAACGTAGAAAACTAAGTTGAGAAGGACCGGAACGGGGAAGAAAACGTAATAAAGACGTCAGAGTGGGGCTTTGAAAAACCGGAACGCGAGGTTTTGCGGGATGCCCAGGATCGCAAGAGGATTGGCCGGCGGGATGTTCTACCATGTCCTGAACCGTGGCAACGGTAAGCAGACCGTGTTTCATAAGGATCAGGATTACCAGGTGTTTTTGGAGTTGATGGGGGCGGCCCGGGAAAAATATCCTGGTGTCAGGCTGGTCGCGTACTGTCTTATGCCCAACCATTTTCACTTTATCCTGTGGCCGGAGCAGGGGGAAGATTTGAGCAGGTGGATGCAGGTGCTGATGACCGCACATGTCCGCCGTTACCATCAGCATTACGGAACCGCCGGCCACGTCTGGCAGGGGCGGTATAAGAGCTTTGTCATCCAGGACGACGATCACCTCCTGACCGTAATGCGCTATGTGGAGGGTAACCCGGTCCGGTCCGGTTTGGTCTTTTCGGCTGTGGACTGGCCCTGGTCTTCACACCGGGAAAGGACCGTCGGGGGCGGCTTTCTCCCACCGGACAGTCCGCCGCTAAAACTGCCGGACAATTGGACCGAGTTTGTTGATCACCGGTTGACCGCGGGGGAACTGGATAGAATACGTACCAGCGTGGTCCGCCAGGCACCTTTTGGCACGCCGGACTGGCAGGCGAAAACGGCGCGGGAGCTGGGCATCGAGTCCACGTTGCGCATGCGCGGCCGGCCGAAAAGACGGGATGACTAAAGTCAGGAAAGGTAAAAACATGCCTGTCCCCTTTTTAGTGGGGGAGATGCTGGCGTGGGCGCGGGCCGAGTTGCGGGACGCCGGGGTGGAAACGCCGGGGCTGGACGCAGCGGTGCTCCTGGCCTGGGTGCTGGGGTGCGACCGGGCGGACCTGTACCGGGAGCCGGAGCGCGTCGTGACGCCCGCCGCGCGGGACCGCTTTCGGCGGTTGGTGGCGGCCCGCCGGGAGCGGCAGCCGGTGGCCTACCTGACCGGGCGCCGGGAATTCATGGGGCTGGAGTTTCTGGTGGCGCCCGGTGTGCTGGTGCCGCGGCCCGAGACCGAACTCCTGGTGGAGGCGGGACTTGCGCTCTTGGCCGGCCTTCCGGAGCCGCTGGTGGTCGACGTGGGCACCGGCTGCGGGGCGGTCGCGGTGAGTCTGGCCCGGGGCGTACCGGCCGCCCGGGTACTGGCCACCGACGTGGCGGCGCAGGCGCTGGCCCTGGCCCGGGAGAATGCCCGCCGCCACGGCGCGGCCGTGGAGTTTTTCCACGGCGACCTCCTCGAGCCGCTGCCGGCCTCGCTTGCCCGTCGGGTGGACCTGGTGCTCGCCAACCTGCCCTATGTCCCTACTTCCCTGTTGGGCACCCTCCCGCCCGAGGTGCGTGCCGAGCCGCGCCTGGCCTTGGACGGCGGGCCGGACGGACTGGACCTGTATCGGCGGCTGGTCCCTCAGGCCCACCGCATGCTGCGCCCCGGCGGGCATCTGGCCTTCGAGATCGGTCCGGGACAAGGTCCGGGCGCGCTGGCCCTGGTTGCTCCCTCCGCCTGGCAGAGTAATCTTCTCTACGATCTGGCCGGCCGTGAGCGCGTGATCACGGCAAAAAAGAGCAAATAGGTGCCCATTCTGTACTTCCGACTCCTGGATTCTGGATTCTCCCTCATTTGTGGTATACTACCACCGGGGTACAAGATGAGGGACGGATATGGTGACTGAAGTAGAAACTCCAAGGGGCCTGCGCACCGCCTACTGGCGCGTGGATCCCGTATTGCCCGATCCCGAAATCGTCGCGCGGGCGGCCGCGCTGCTCCGCGCGGGCGGCCTGGTGGCCTTTCCGACCGAGACGGTGTACGGTTTGGGGGCCAACGCCTTTGATCAAGAGGCCGTCCGGCGTCTTTTCGCGGCCAAGGGGCGTCCGGTGGACAACCCCCTGATCGTGCATGTGGCCGCCAAGAACGAGTTGGCGGACCTGGTGCGGGAGGTACCGGCGGTCGCCAAGGACTTGGTCGGGGTCTTCTGGCCCGGGCCGCTTACCCTGGTGCTGCCCCGGTCGCGCGCCGTGCCTCCGGTGGTGACCGCCGGCCTGGACAAGGTGGCGGTGCGCATGCCGGCGCACCCGGTGGCGCTGGCCCTGATCCGGGCCGCCGGGGTGCCGGTGGCCGCCCCGAGCGCCAATTACTCGGGCCGCCCCAGCCCGACCATGGCCGCCCACGTGCTGGAGGATCTTGACGGGCGTATCGAGGCCGTCCTGGACGGCGGACCGGCGCCGGTGGGGGTGGAATCGACCGTTTTGGACCTGACCGTAACCCCGCCGGTTATTCTGCGCCCCGGCGGGATCACCGCCGAACAGCTGTCCGCGGTTTTGGACGGCATCGCGCACCACCCGGAGCATACCCCCGGGCGGCCCCAGGCGCCCGGGATGAAATACCGGCACTACGCGCCCCGGACACCGCTTTGGCTGGTGGATGCCCCGCCGGAGGCCGCTGCCGCGCGTCTTGGTGCGCTGGCGGCCGAAGCCCGCGCCGCCGGGAAAAGCGTGGTCATCCTGACCCGCCGCGACCACCGGGACCGTTTCCCGGAAGACCGGGTGGTGGTCTGCGGCGAAAGCACCGATCCGGCCGGCGTGGCTGCCGGATTGTACACCGCTCTCCGGGAGTGCGACCTCCTGGGCGCTGACCTGATCCTGGCCGAGGGGCTGCCCCCCACCGGCCTGGGCCGTGCCGTAATGAACCGCCTGCGCAAGGCGGCCACCAAAACCTTCGTTAACGGAGTGCAGACGTGAGTACCGGGACCGTGCTTTTGCTGGCGGGCGCCCTGGGCACCGACGCCTTTTCGCTCAGTCTGGGGCTCGGCCTCGGGGGTATGCGCCGGCGCTTGGCGGCCACGCTGGTCGGCCTGATCGTGGTGTTCCACGTGATCCTGCCGATTGTCGGCTGGTGGGCCGGGGAGTTGCTGGGCCGGGTGGCCGGTCAGTGGGCCGGATACGTGGGAGCCGCCGTGCTGTTTTACCTGGGTGTCCGTATGATCTGGGAGTCGTTCCGGGATGGTCCGGTCGGCGCCAACGGAAGCCGGGCCGGCAGTTTTGCCGGCCTGGCGGTGCTGGCGGGCAGCGTCAGCATGGACGCCCTGAGTGTGGGTTTCACCCTGGGTACGGCCGGGGCCGCCCTGCTCCTGACCGCGGGCGCGATCGGCCTGGTGGCCGGACTGATGTCGGCGGCCGCGTTTTTGCTGGCCCATTTCGTCCAGGGGTGGGTAGGGCGCCGGGCGCTACTCCCCGGCGGGGTGATCCTCATCAGCGTCGGTATCCACCTGTTACTGTAGACCCGGGAGGAGAATAAAGTGAAAAAGATTCTTTTCGTCTGTACCGGAAACACCTGCCGTTCCCCGATGGCCGCGGCCATTGCCCGTCATCTCGTCGATCAGAAGTACGGGGGGAACATGCGGGTGGCTTCGGCCGGGCTGTTTGCCCTTCCCGGTTCGCCGGCCGCCTCCGAGGCCGTCGCCGCCTTGGCCGCATCCGGGATCGACCTCCGGGAGCACCGGGCTGCCGTCCTTGATCCGGCGGCCGTGCAGGACGCCGACCTGGTGCTGACCATGACCGCCGCGCACCGCCGCCAGGTACTCGACCTGGTGCCCGAGGCCCAGGGCAAAGTGTACACCCTCGGCGAATACACCGGGATAGGCGGCGACCTGGAAGACCCGCTCGGCCGCCCGTTGTCGGCGTACCGGGAATGCGCTTCCCGGTTGCACACCCTCGTGGCGGCGGCGCTTGCGCGCTTCGCGGGCCGCGATGCCCGCGGGGATAAATCTAAGAAATAAAATAATAAGAAATAAGGCGTAAAGGCAGGAATTCGGGCGCAGCTTGTAGAAAAAACCCAGGTTGTTGATATTGATGTTGTTACGGAAAGGGGTTTAAAGACTTTGCGCGTGGCCATAGCGTGTGACCACGGCGGATTCCAGTTAAAACAGCAGCTGTTGGCCTACCTGCGGTCTGCGGGTCATTCGTTCCAGGACTACGGCGTGTTCTCCGAGGAGTCGGTGGACTACCCGGACGTCGTCCTGCCGGTGGCCGAGGCCATCGCCCGGGGTGCGTGCGACCGGGCCATCCTCTTGTGCGGCACCGGGCTGGGGGTGTCCATCGTCGCCAACAAGGTGCCGGGGGTGCGCGCCGCCCTCTGTCACGACACCTACTCGGCCCGCCATTCCCGGCTGCACAACGACGCCAACGTGCTGGCGCTGGGCGGGCGCGTGGTCGGGCCCGGCCTGGCCCTGGACATCGTGACCGTTTGGCTGGAAACCGGTTTTGAAGGCGGCCGGCACGCCCGCCGGGTCGGTAAAATCACCGCCATCGAAGAAAAATATGCCCCAAGGAGGAGTTAGGAAACATGGACTGGAACCGTCCGCTGGCCGAAACCGACCCGGAGATCGGCCGGGCGATCGCCCTGGAGACCGAGCGGCAGCGCACCAAGCTGGAGCTGATCGCTTCGGAGAACTTTGTAAGCCGGGCCGTACTCGAAGCCCAGGGTTCGGTCTTGACCAACAAGTACGCCGAGGGTTACCCGGGCAAACGCTACTACGGCGGCTGTGAATACGTGGACATTGCCGAAAACTTGGCCATTGAGCGCGCCAAAGCGCTTTTTGGCGCCGAGCACGCCAACGTGCAGCCTCATTCGGGCGCCCAGGCCAATATGGCCGTCTATTTTGCGCTGCTCGAACCGGGCGACGTGATCATGGGCATGCGCCTGGCCCACGGCGGGCATCTCACCCACGGCGCCAAGATCAATTTTTCGGGTCGCTATTTCCGCTACGTGCCCTACGGAGTCGAAGAGGACACCGGCCAGATCGACTACGGCCGGATGCTGGCGATCGCCCGCGAGCACCGGCCCAAACTGATCGTCGGCGGGGCCAGCGCTTACCCGCGCCAGATCGACTTCGCCAGGATGAGGGAGATCGCCGACGCGGTGGGGGCGCTGTTGATGGTCGACATGGCCCACATTGCCGGGCTGGTCGCCGCCGGGCTGCACATGAACCCCGTACCTTACGCGGACGTGGTCACCACCACCACCCACAAGACCCTCCGCGGACCGCGCGGCGGAATGATCCTTTGCAAGGCCGCCTACGCCGCCGCCATCGACAAGGCCGTGTTCCCGGGCATTCAGGGCGGTCCCCTGATGCACGTGATCGCCGCCAAGGCGGTGGCCCTGGGTGAGGCGCAGCGTCCCGAATTCAAGCGGTACCAGGAGCGCATCGTCAGCAATGCCCGCGCCCTGGCGGCCGCCTTGCAGGAACGCGGCTTCGACCTGGTGTCGGGCGGCACTGACAACCACCTGTTGCTGGTGGACCTGCGCAACAAAGGTCTCACCGGCGCCGAAGCCGAGGACCTGCTCGACCGGGTGAACATCACCGTGAACAAGAACATGATCCCCTTTGATCCCCAGCCCCCGCGGGTGACCAGCGGCATCCGTATCGGCACCCCGGCGGTCACCACCCGGGGAATGACGGAAGCGGCCATGGCCGAGATCGCCGAGGTCATGCGCCTCACCCTGGAAAACCCGAACGACACCAGGGCGCACGAGGAGGCGCGGGCCAGGGTGGCCGCCCTGTGCGCGGCGTATCCGCTGTAAGTCTGAGAAAAGGGGACAGGCATGTTTTGTGGATAACCAGCAGTTTATCCACAGGGCAACTGACGTTCCGCTTGGCGGAAAAGGCAACTTTTCCGACGATACCTTGGCTCTTAACCTGAACTGGTGATTCTCAGATGTTTTGTGCTTGAAGCCGGCCTACTTTGCCTTGAAAAAGGAGAGCTATGAAGAAGGTACTCACTGTTTTCGGCACCCGCCCCGAGGCCATCAAGATGGCCCCCGTGGTGCAGGCGCTCAACCATTCCCCCTGGTTCGAATGCCGGGTGGCGGTAACCGCCCAGCACCGCGAGATGTTGGACCAGGTGCTCGACCTTTTTGGCATCGTACCGGCCCACGACCTGGACATTATGTGCCCTGGTCAATCCCTTTTTGACATCACCGTGCGGGCCCTGCGCGGCCTGGAGGATATTCTTCGGCAGGAAGTTCCCGATTGCGTCCTGGTCCACGGGGACACCACCACCACCTTCGCCGGGGCGCTGGCCGCCTACTACCTGCAAATCCCGGTAGGGCACGTGGAGGCCGGCCTGCGCACAGGCAACAAGTTCGCGCCTTTCCCCGAAGAACTGAACCGGCACCTCACCGGCGTATTGGCCGACCTGCACTTTGCCCCCACGGCGCGCGCCCGGGAAAACCTCCTGGCCGAAAACGTGCCGCGGGAGCGCATCGTGGTCACCGGCAATACGGTAGTCGACGCCCTGCTGGCCACCGCGCGCCGTGACTACCGCTTCACCGAACCGGGGTTGGCCGGCCTCGATCTCTCACGGTACCGGATCCTGCTGGTGACCACCCACCGCCGCGAGAACCTGGGCGCCCCCCTGCGCGGCGTTTACCGGGCACTCTGCCGGATCCTGGACGATTTCCCCGATACCCTGCTGGTGTTTCCGGTGCACCCCAACCCCGCGGTGTGGGAGGGGGTGCGGGCCGAACTTGCGGACCGGGAACGGGTGATCCTCACCGCGCCGCTTGCTTACCTGCCCTTCGTAAAACTGATGCAGGCGGCACACCTCGTGCTTACCGACTCCGGCGGCCTGCAGGAAGAAGCCCCGGCCCTGGGTAAACCCGTGCTTGTGCTTCGGGATACAACCGAGCGCCCGGAAGCGGTCGAGGCGGGGACCGCAAAGCTGGTGGGGCTTCGGGAGGATGTCGTCTACCAGACAACAGCCCGACTGCTGGCCGACACGGAGACCTACCGCCGCATGGCCGGGGCGGTTAACCCCTACGGTGACGGCCGGGCTGCCCGTCGAATAATAGGGTTCCTGGCCGCATATTTCGGGCTCGCACATCCTCCCGACGAATTTACCTAAAAAATTTTTGTCACAAACGGCACAAAAAGTTGGTCACCCGGAAGGAATAAACTCCGAACCGTAGAAATAGATTCATGCGATTGGCTTGGGCCATTCCTCAGGCCTTCCCATATCGTTTTCTCGGGAACCGGCGGTCGCTCAGGGGAGGCGAGCCGAATGCGTGGTGAGGGCAGCCCCTACAAGGTCTTGCGGGCTTTCGCGTTGGGTTCCACGTTGGCTTTTCAGTTCGCCGTTTCGGTGGTGCTGGGCATCCTGGGCGGACGGTATCTCGATCAGGTCTGGGGGACCGCTCCGTGGATGATGTTCCTCGGGTTGCTGCTCGGACTGGCTGCCGGCACGATGGCCATCTACCGGACGGCATCCAGCTTCCTGCCCAAGGAGCAAGCGGATAAGGAGTCCGACCGGCGCGGAGGAGTGTAGTTGTTGACCGAGAAAGAGTACCACAGTCATGTAGAAAGAACCCTGAAGCAGTCCCTCGTTGTTCTGATCGTCACGCTGGGCGTTCTGTTTGTGGCGCGGGATAGCCTGTTCTTTTGGGGTTTCGCCGCCGGCGTGTTGGTTGGGATCATCAATGCGTTCTTCCTGGCCCTGCGCATCGATAAGGTTACCTTATTTGCCGTGCAAAGCCCGGCGCACGCCAACGCCTTCATGTTCATGGGTTTCGGCACGCGCTGGGGCCTGATTATGTTGGCGTGCTTCTTGGCCGTTAAAACCGGGTGGTTTTCCCTGATCGGGTTGATGTGCGGGTTCCTGGTACCTACCGTCCTGAGTACGGGCGTAGGGATCAGGGACCTGTTGGTTTTGCGGGGGCAGGGCGAAAAGGTGTCATAAGCTTTTGCATATTAAACTTTCGTACGGAAGGAGGTGAGTATGCGCGGTGGCAGCCGAATATGCGGGAAAAGAAAAGACCTTCTTGGAGCAAATGCACAGTGAACTCAATATCTACGGCATTCCGCGTCACTGGGATCTGGGTGAGTTTATGGGTTACCCGATCCAATTGAATGCGGAAACCATCGTTTTCACCTGGGTGGCCATGGCCGTCTGCCTGCTTCTCGGTTGGGTGGCGGTGCGTGGGGCCGACATGCGCCGGCCGACGAAAATGCAGGCCTGTTTTGAGATGTTGTTCGATTTCCTACGGGGCCTGATCAACCAGAGCATGGACCCCAAGAAGGGTGCCGGTCTGTTTTCCATCGTGGTCACCTTTTTCCTGTTCATCTCGGTGATGAACGTGCTGGGGGTCGTGCCCACCTACGTCAAACCCACGGCCGACATCCAGACCACTTTCGGTTTTGCCTTGATCACCCTCTGCCTGATCTATATCTGGGGTATCAAGTACAAGGGTGCGAAATACTTTAAGCACTACGTCTCGCCGAACCCGATCTTTCTGCCGATTACCATCATCGAAGACATCGCCAAACCGGTCACCATGGCCTTCCGACTTTTCGGCAACATGAAGGGTAAGGAGATCATGATCCTTTCTTTGCTGGCCCTGATTACCGGGACGGGGTGGCTGGCTGGCGGATTCTTGGCCGGCACAATCTGGCTGTTGTTCTGTATCTTCATCTCGCTGATCCAGGCTTTCGTCTTTACGATGCTGACCATTGCCTTCGTGGGCGGCGCGGTCAGTGAGGATCACTAGCGAGAAGTGGGCGGTAGGGTGGCCCCGGGGCGCCCGTTTGGGGCGTGCGGGGGAATGGAAAGCACGGTACGCGCAAGTGGTGTTAGAAAACCTTCTCCTCACCGGGGAAGGTGGCTCAAAAAAACCATAAGACCAAACAGCATTTAACGAAAGGAGGGGAAAGTAATGGAGGTACAAGCTGCTGCTGCGCTGGGTATGGCTTTTGTGGCCGGTCTTTCGGCGCTTGGGTCGGCGATTGGTGACGCTATTGCTTGCGGTAAGGCGATCGAGGGTGTTGCTCGTCAGCCGGAGGCCCGGGGGAACATCATGACCCTGATGTTCATCTCCGTCGGTTTGATTGAGTCCATTCCCATTATTGGTATCGTTATCGCGTTTATCCTGATGGGTCAGCTGTAAGTCAGGCGCGCATTGGTGTGGTTTGTTTTGTTTTCGGGTTAACCAATTAGTTTAGGGTCTTTGGCAGGTTTTAGTGCGGACGGCTAAAACCTGCTTAACCCTTATTTTGTTACCAAAGTCACTAAGGAAGGAGGAGAACAGCCAGGTGGTATCGCTTGATTTTAACGCCACAGTATTCATGCAGATGTTCCACTTCCTTCTCATGCTGGTGTTACTGCGCCTGGTCGTCTACCGGCCGCTGATGAATATCATCGAAAAGCGGCAGGAATACGTCGCCAGCGAAATTGCCCAGGCCGAAAACCAAAGGGCACAGGCCGCGGAACTCAGGGCCCAGATGGAAGCCGACTTGCAGAAGGCGCGCGACGAGGCCAAGGCCATCATCGACCGAGCCACCAAGGCCAGTGAGGAGCAGGCCCAGGAGATTATGGAGCAGGCCCGCGCGGACGCCCAGCGGCTGAAGGAAGAGGCCCTGGCCGACATTCAGCGGGAGAGGGAAAAGGCGGTCGCCCAGTTGCGGAACGAAGTAGCGTCCCTGGCGGTGCTGGTTGCTTCCAAGGTGGTCAAGAAAGGGCTGACCATCGACGAGCAGCACAACCTGGTGCAGGAGGCCATTAAAGAGGTGGGTCAGCTGCATTAACGTTAAAGAGGTGGGTCATCTGCCATGTTAAAAGGTGCGGTTGCCGCGCGCTACGCCCAGGCGTTGTTTGACGTAGCGCGGGACACGAATACAATCACGGAGACCGAGAACGAACTGCGGGGTGTCCTGCAGACCGTAAAAGATTCCCGTGAACTGCAGCAGGTGCTGTACAATCCTCAGGTTCCGGTGGACCTGAAGAAGGAAGTCATCAAAGAGGTTTTCGGGGCGCACGTCTCCAAGAAAACCTTGAATTTCCTCTGCGTGATCCTGGACCGCCGCCGCGAAGTCTACCTGAAGGACATTGTTGCGCACTACATCGCCCTGGCGGACGAAACCCGCAATGTGATCCAGGCCGAGGTGACCTCGGCGGTGGAACTACCGACCGCGCACAAGGAGGATCTTATGTCGATCCTTTCCCGGATGACCGGCAAAGAGATCCGCATCAGCTACCATGTGGACCCTGAGATCGTTGGCGGCCTGGTTGTGCGGTTGGGAGACCGGATTATCGACGCCAGCATCAAGAGACAGTTGGAGCGGTTGAGGGACAGCATCCGCGAAACTAAAGTTGGATAGGGGTGACAGAGGAGTATGAACCTGAGGCCTGAAGAAATCAGTTCCATCATCCGGCAGCAGATCGAAAAATACGAGGTCCAGGTCGAAGTAACGGACGTCGGGACGGTCATCCAGATCGGCGACGGTGTGGCGCGGGTGTATGGGCTGGAAGATTGTATGTATTCCGAGTTGCTGGAATTCCCGGGCGGCACCCTGGGAATGGCGCTCAACCTGGAAGAGGATAACATCGGTTGCGTTATTCTGGGGCCTTACCTGCACATCAAAGAGGGTGACGTGGTCAAGCGCACCGGTCGTATCGCTTCGGTGCCGGTGGGCGACGCCCTGATCGGCCGCGTGGTGAACCCGGTCGGCGAGCCGCTGGACGGCAAGGGGCCGATCAAGTCCGACAAGTTTCGTCCCATTGAAAGGATCGCCCACGGCGTCGTATTCCGGACCCCGGTGAACGTCCCGCTGCAGACCGGCATCAAGGCCATCGACGCGATGATCCCGATCGGCCGCGGCCAGCGCGAGTTGATCCTGGGCGACCGCCAGACCGGCAAGACGGCGATCGCCGTAGACGCCATCATCAACCAGAAGGGACAGGACTGCATCTGTATCTACGTGGCCATCGGGCAGAAGGCTTCCACCGTGGCCAACGTGATTCAGAAGTTCCACGAGTACGGCGCTATGGACCACACCATCGTGGTCGTAGCCAGCGCTTCCGACCCCGCCCCGCTGCTCTACATTGCTCCCTTCGCCGGCGCGGCGATGGGCGAGGAGTTTATGGAATCCGGCAAGGACGTGCTGATCGTATACGACGACCTTTCCAAGCAGGCGGCCGCCTACCGCGAGCTGTCGCTCCTGCTGCGGCGCCCGCCCGGCCGCGAGGCCTACCCGGGCGACGTGTTCAACCTGCACTCCCGGCTCCTGGAGCGGGCCGCCAGGCTGAACGAGAAGGCGGGCGGCGGTTCCATGACCGCGCTGCCGATTATTGAAACCCAGCAGGGTGACGTGTCGGCCTACATTCCGACCAACGTGATCTCGATCACCGACGGCCAGATCTACCTGGAGCCCGACCTGTTCTACGCCGGTGTCCGCCCGGCCATCAACGTCGGTCTGTCGGTGTCCCGCGTCGGCGGTAACGCTCAGCGCCGCTGCATGCGTCAGGTGGCCGGCCAGCTCAAACTCGACCTGGCCCAGTACCGTGAGCTCGCGGCCTTCGCCCAGTTCGGCTCCGACCTCGACAAGGCGACCCGGGCGCGGCTGACCCGCGGCGAGCGTATGGTCGAGCTCCTGAAGCAGGACCAGTACGTATCGATGCCGCTGGAAGAGCAGGTGGTGTCCATCTACGCGGGTGTCCGGGGTTACCTGGACAGCCTCCCGGTCGACAAGGTCCGGGACTTTGAGGCCGAGTTCCTAAAATTCATGCGGACCGAAAAGGCCGGCGTCCTGGAGGCGATCCGGGAAAAGCTGGAGATTACTAACGAAATTGAAGCCGAGCTGAAGGCCGCCGTCGAGGAATTCAAACAGATGTTTGTCACGCAGCACGGACTGGAAAGCTAGGCGCGGAAGGTGAGGTGTTAGGATGCCTGCGCTACGCGACTTTCGGCGGCGCATTAAGAGCGTAAAGAGTACCCAGAAGATCTGCAAGGCCATGAAGGCCGTGGCCACCGCGAAGATGGCCCGGGCCCAGGCGGCCGTGGTCGCCGCCCGGCCGTACGCCCGGCAGTTGCACGAAGTGCTGGGCCGGGTAGGCGCGGCGACCCGGGACGTGGGAAACCCCCTCCTGACGGTGCGTGAGCCCAAGAAGGTTTGCTACATCGTGATCACGGCCGACCGCGGTCTTTGCGGCGGCTTCAACAGCAACCTTTTACGCACGGCCACCCGCGAGGTGCAGAAGTGGGATGACGTCAGCCTGGTGGCTGTGGGCCGCAAGGCGCGGAACTTCTTCCGCTTCCGGGGCTGGAATATGGACGCGGAGTTCATTGGTCTGGGCGAGAATATCCGTTTTGAACAGGGTCAGGAAATCGCGCGGTTCGTAATCGAGAAGTACATCACCGGCGAGTACGACGCGGTGTACCTGATCTACAGCAAGTTTGTGAGCGTTCTGGTGCAGCAGCCGACCGTGACCAAGCTGCTTCCGGTGGAGCCGCCTTCCGACGAGGAAGGGGCGGAACAGGCCGAAGAAGCCGCACCGAAGAAAGCATCGGTCGAGTACATTTTCGAGCCTTCCGCCGAAGCTGTGCTGAACTACCTGTTGCCCAAGTACGTGGAAAACAGTGTCTACCACGGTTTGCTCGAGTCCAAGGCCAGCGAGCAGAGCGCCCGCATGATGGCGATGGACGCGGCTACCAAGAATGCGGGCGAGATGATCGAACGGCTGACGCTCCAGATGAACCGGCTGCGCCAGGAAGGTATCACCAAGGAACTGCTGGATATCGTCGGTGGCGCGGCGGCTCTTGAATAACGTATCGGAGGAGGTTCGGGGAACGCAATGGCTAATGTAGGCGAAATTGTCCAGATTATCGGCGTTGTGGTGGACGTCCGGTTCCCGCCGGGCCAGGTCCCCGAGATTTACAACGCTTTGCATGTGGAGACCGACAAGGTGGACGCCTTCGGGCGCAAGTTCGTACTGACCCTTGAAGTGGCGCAGCACTTGGGGAACAACGTGGTGCGCACCGTGGCCATGTCCACCACCGACGGTCTCACCCGCGGCACCAAGGTCGTCGACACCGGCGCGCCGATCAAAGTGCCGGTGGGCCGTCCCGTGCTGGGCCGGCTGATCGACGTCTTGGGCCAGCCCATCGACGGCAAGGGCGAAATCAAGACCGATACCTACTACCCGATTCACCGTCCGGCGCCCGCCCTGCTTGACCAGTCCACCCAGGTGGAGCAGCTGGAGACCGGGCTGAAGGTTATCGACCTTCTGGTGCCCTTCATGAAGGGCGGCAAGATCGGGATGTTCGGCGGCGCCGGCGTGGGCAAGACCGTTATCGTGATGGAGTTAATTAACAACATCGCCAAGCAGCACGGCGGCATTTCGGTGTTCGCCGGCGTGGGCGAGCGGACCCGTGAGGGTAACGAGCTGCTGCTGGAGATGACCGAAGCCGGCGTGTTGGACAAGACCATGATGGTGTTCGGCCAGATGAACGAGCCGCCGGGCTGCCGCCTGCGGGTGGGCCTGACGGGGCTGTGCCTGGCCGAATACTTCCGCGATGAGGAAGGCGCCGACGTGCTGATCTTCATCGACAACATCTTCCGCTTCGCGCAGGCCGGTACCGAGGTCTCGGCGCTGCTGGGCCGCATGCCGTCGGCCGTGGGTTACCAGCCCACCCTGGCGACCGAGATGGGCCAGCTCCAGGAGCGGATCACCTCGACCACCAAGGGTTCGATCACCTCGGTGCAGGCCGTGTACGTGCCGGCCGACGACCTGACCGACCCGGCTCCGGCGAACACCTTCGCCCACCTCGACGGCACCGTGGTGCTGTCGCGGCAGCTCTCCGAGCTGGGTATCTACCCGGCCGTGGACCCGCTGGACTCGGTATCCCGGATTCTGGACCCGAACGTTGTCGGACAGGAACACTACCAGGTGGCGCGCGGCGTGCAGAAGGTGCTGCAGCGCTACAAGGAACTGCAGGACATCATCGCCATCCTCGGCATGGAAGAACTTTCAGAAGAGGACAAACTGATCGTAGCCCGGGCCCGGAAGCTGCAGCGGTTCCTGTCGCAGCCCTTCCACGTGGCCGAGGCCTTCACCGGTCGGCCCGGTCGGTACGTATCTCTGAAGGACAACATTCGGGGCTTCAAAGAAATCCTGGAAGGCAAACACGACAACCTGCCGGAGGACGCCTTCTACATGGTGGGTACGATCGAAGAGGCCGTGGAGAAGGGTCAGCAGATCTTAAACGCCTAAAAGGAAGTGCATAGGTATGGCGGAACAAACCCAAAAGGTGGCCATCGTCACGCCGGAGCGGGTGATCTACGGCGACGAAGCCCGTTTCGTCCAGGCCCGGGGCACCATGGGTGAGCTGGGCATCCTGCCCCAGCACACCCCGCTGATCACCAGTCTCGAACCCGGAGTGCTGCGCGTCCAAAAAGAAGGCCAGTGGACCGTGTTCGTGGTGGCCGGCGGCTTCATGGAGGTTCGTGACAACCGGGTGGTCGTTCTGGCGAACGCCGCCGAGCGACCCGAGGAAATCGACGTGGAGCGGGCCAAGCGAGCCAAGGAGCGGGCCGAAAAACGCCTGGCCTCCGGAGATCCCGAGGTTGATGTGGTCCGGGCCAAGGCGGCGCTTATGCGCGCCCTGGCGCGTCTGAACGCGGCTCAGGAGTTTGCCAAGCACTAGTCGGGTAAAAAGACCCCGCCGCGTGCTTACCAAGGCCGAGGAGCTTACGCACCTCGGCCTTTTTGTTTCCTCCGTATAAATCGGGGCCAAATGGCGTATCCTCTTGGTAACGAAACCAATTAATGGGATTAGAGGCCCGGCCGAAGTCCCGAAAAAGCGGAGGGATTTTTAAAGTGAAGCGACTGTTCGCGGGCCTGGTACTCCTGGCCGTGGCGTTCACCGCCGCCTTTCCGGACGCCGCCCGGGAGTACGCCGCACGGCTGCTGGACCCTGGGGAACCCCAGATCCGGACCGACGTGCGGCTGTACCGGCACGAAAGCGGGGAAATCGTCAACCTGTCCCTGGAGGACTACGTCACCGGCGTGGTGGCGGCCGAAATGCCGGCCCATTTTCCGGCCGAGGCCCTGAAGGCCCAGGCGGTGGCCGCACGCACCTACATCTTGAAGCGTCTGGCTGCGGGGGGCGTGTTAAACAACCCGCACCCGGGCGCGGACGCTTGCGACGATCCGCGTCAGGGCCAGGGCTGGCTATCCCGGGAGGCACTCCGGGAACGGTGGGGCACCTGGGACTATTACCGGCACTACTACAAGATTAAGCGGGCGGTGGACGCCACCGAGGGGCTGGTGCTCACCTTCGAAGGCCGGCTAATTGACCCGTTGTACCACGCCTCCTGCGGCGGCGCCACCGAGAATTCCGAAGACGTGTGGCGGTTTAAGGTACCGTACCTGCGGAGCGTCATCTGCCCGTACTGCACCGATCCGTACCCGGGAGAACGCAAGGCGTTTGCCCTTGAGAGGATCGACGCCGCCCTGGGCACCTCCCTGGCTGCGACGGCGGTCGCTACCGGTACCGGCCCGGGCCCGGAAATCGAGGTGCTGGCTTACACGTCCACCGGCCGGCCTAAACTGCTGTCCTTTAACGGGCGGGAGATCTCGGCCACTACCGTCCGGGACCTCCTGGGTCTGCGGTCCACCAACTTCGCCGTTGCGCTGGAGGGTGACCGGCTGGTTTTTGAGACCTGTGGCCACGGCCATGGCGTGGGTTTGTGCCAGTATGGCGCCCGCGGTTTGGCCGAGGCCGGTTACAGTTTCGAGGACATTCTGCAGCACTACTACAGCGGCGCCAAAATCGAACCCTTTTAATTTTTTCATTTACTTTTTCATTGCAAGTTATCCCCCAAAAAAACATACCTGTCCCCTTCTTGCGTCTGTCCACAGAAAGTGGCACTTATCCACAAAACATGCCTGTCCCCTTTAATTTCCTTTGGGCGGCCAAGCATTTCTCAGTTTTTCGCGCATATACATCAGCTAACCAGCCTGACCGGGAGGTAAGGTGATGCAGGAGTACATTCAACGGCGGGTGCTTGAGGTCTCAACCTACATCTTGGAGACCAAGGCCACGGTGCGCCGGGCAGCCACCGTTTTCGAGGTCAGCAAAAGTACCATCCACAAGGATCTCACCGAAAGACTGCCGGCCCTGGACAAGAAGCTGGCGCGCCAGGTGCGCGTAGTGCTCGAACTGAATAAAGCCGAACGACACCTGCGGGGTGGGGAGGCCACCCGCAAGAAATATAAAGAAATGGGGTAACTTTTTAGCATAATAAAAGGAAGTCCGCTAAATTATGTAGAACTTAACTCCAAGGCGAAAAGGTCCTTACCTCCGGCGGTTGTGCGCCCGGCCGATCGGGCGGGGCGCTCCTGTGGTGTGGTGAGTTTCTCCACATTTCTTTTTTCGATTGCCGTTTGGACAGGCCGGCGGGGGAGAAGTAGAACGGGAGGCATACAGAGGCGTGTTCAACTTTGCACCTGACATCGGCATCGACCTGGGGACGGCTTCCGTGCTGGTGTACGTCCGGGGCAGGGGTATCGTCCTGCGCGAGCCTTCGGTGGTGGCCATCAACAAGGACACCGGGCGGATCATCGCCGTGGGCACCGAAGCACGGCGCATGCTGGGCCGCACCCCCGGCAATATCGTGGCCACGCGCCCCTTGCGCGAGGGCGTGATCGCAGATTTCGACGTCACCGAGAAGATGCTCCGCTACTTCATCACCAAGGTCGGGGCGCGGCGCTACCTCTTCCGTCCCCGGATTATGGTCTGCATCCCCGCCGACGTGACCGGCGTCGAGGAACGGGCGGTGCGCCAGGCCGCCATCCAGGCCGGGGCGCGCCAGGCCTACGTGATCGAAGAGCCCATGGCCGCCGCCCTCGGAGCTGGGCTGGACGTCTCCCAGGCCTCCGGCTCCATGGTGGTGGATATCGGTGGCGGCACCACCGACGTGGCCGTGCTTTCGCTGGGGGGCATTGTCTGCGCCAACTCGGTCAAGGTAGGCGGGGACAAGTTTGACGAGGCCATCGTCCGCTATGTCCGCCGCGAGTTCAACCTGCTCATTGGCGAGCGGACCGCCGAAGAAGTGAAGCTCGAGGTGGGTACCGCCTACCCGCGCCGCGCCCAAGAACGCTCGGTTTCCATCCGCGGCCGCGACGTGATGACCGGTCTGCCCAGAGCCGTGGAGGTGTCCACCATCCAAATCTGGGAGGCCATCCAGGAGCCTTTGCAGGCGGTGCTGGACGTGGTCAAGAATGTGCTGGAGCGCACCCCCGCCGAACTGGCGGCCGACCTGGTGGACAAAGGGATCATCCTCACCGGCGGCGGCGCCCTGCTGCACGGTCTGGACCACCTGATCACCCAGGAGACCGGGCTGCCGGCCATTCTGGCCGACGATCCGATTTCCTGCGTGGCCATCGGCACCGGCCGCGCCCTTTCCATGCTCAACTACCTGCCCCGCCCGCGCAAAGAAAACCGCGTGATGTAAAGAAAATCGGGACCCTTTTTCCATGGCACGGGAATTGGGGACTGCCTGTACCCGATTCCTTAGAAGAAAAGGAGGCATAACATGCACTGGCCCGCAAAAGGACCCCAAAACACCGGCGCCACCATCGAGGCCGCCCTCGCCCGCGCCCGTGAACTGGATATCCGGCGCCTCATCGTCGCCTCGCACCGCGGCCACACCGCGGCCAAACTGGCCGCGCGGGCGGCCGAGGACGGCCCGGACGGCCTGGAGATCATTTGCGTCACCCACCAGGTGGGCTTTGCCCGCCCCGGGGAGGACGAGATGTCTCCCGAAATGCGGGCGAAACTCGTCGCCGCCGGGGTGAAGCTTCTAACCACCACCCACCTGCTGGCCGGCATCGACCGGGCGCTGCGTTTCAAATTCCAGGGCGTTTACCCGTCCGAGATCGTGGCTACCACTTTGCGCATGCTCGGCCAGGGGGTGAAGGTCTGCGCCGAGATCGCCGGCATGGCGTGCGACGCCGGGCTCGCCCCGCCCGGGGAGGACGTGATCTGCGTCGCCGGAAGCGCCACCGGCGCCGACACCGCTTGCGTGGTCAGCCCGGCCCACTCGCAGCACTTCTTCGACCTGAAAATCCGCGAGATCATCTGCAAGCCCCGGGACTTCTAGCCCCGGGGCTTCTCCAATTCTTAATTCTTATACCGGGCGGCAGTCTGACCGGAAAACCGCGCCGGCGCGGCCAAGGCGAGGAAAACCTGGGCATCCTGGGTTGGGTTTTCGTTGCCGGGCGGAACACCTGGAACCGGTCGCCGTCGCCCGCCGCCGGCGCGCAGACGGGTTACCGTCTCTTGGTGCGCAGGACCTGGATCTCCTGCCAGTGAAGATCCAACCGTTCGTCCTGGCGGTCCTGCCTTTCTTCGATGCGCCTCAAGCTGTCCAGAATCTGGCCGCGGGCGTCATAAAGGCCCCGGATCTTTTCGGTGATTTCGCCTTCGACGTGGGCGGCGAGCTTGATCAGCCCGGAGTGCAGTTCTTCGATCCGCTGGGCCTGTGTTTCCTGGCCTTTTCCGAGGCGTTCCAGGCGTTTGCCCTGTGTTTCCTGGCCTTTTTCGAGGCGTTCCAGGCGTTTGCCCTGTGCTTCCTGGCCATTTTCGAGGTTGCTGACGCGGCCGATCAGGGTTTCCTGGCCTTTTTCGAGGCGTTCCAGGCGTTTGCCCTGTGTTTCTAGGCCTTTTTCGAGGCGTTCCAGGCGTTTACCCTGTGTTTCTAGGCCTTTTTCGAGGCGTTCCAGGCGTTTACCCTGTGCTTCCTGGCCATGCTGCAAATTTTCCTGACCCTGGCGCAGTTCTTTCAGTTCGTTAAGAATCTGCCTTAGAATCTCATCCATGGGAGGTCCTCCTTGGAGGTGGTCTACGGGCTTATGTTATCACAAACACTCCGGGGAGGGAAGGAGTTGGAAGGTGGTGCGGGTGGTCAGGAATTGCAGATACCCGGCGGGGGCTATGGCGAATCGAGCGAGCTGAATACTTATCCCCTGATCTAGCCCCGGTTTCACTGATATGCCCCGGGGTATACCCCGGGGCACACCGTGCCTTGGTATCGCTATGGTTTCCGGTTTTGCGGCGGGGGAGATTTTAGTTTTCCTGCAGCAGCATCAGCACTACAGTGTGGCGCTCTGCGTCCTGGTTCCATTCGGTCAGCTTCTGCTCCAGAGAAGCGATCTGTTCGTCCAATGCTGCCTGTTCGTCAGGGTTTTCCACCCGTGCCCGCCGGGCCAGCAGCACCTGGTACTGCTCCAGGACCGCCGCAAAGCTTCCGGTAATCTCCCGCCGGTCGCTCTGGCGGTGAACCACCACCCCCAGTTCGCTCAGCCGGTCTACAAAATCGCCCGCCCGCGCCGGGTCCACGCTGAATCTTAATTCCAGCTCGCCGGGCGTACCCGCCTGTGCGTCCTGCGGCCGGCAGGACGCCCCGTAGCTCTCGGCCACCGCGAGCGCCTTTTCCCGCGCCTCTCCCAGTTCCGGCACGCTCAGCTTCACGAAGGTGGTGCTGATGGTTCGCGGTTTGTTCAGAAACACCTTCGGTTCCGGTTCCGGATCAAGCGCGACCGTCACGGTTGCGCGCTCCGCTTCCGGTTGCGCCCCGTTTTCCGCTGCTTCCACCTTATCCGGCCCGTCTTCGTCCGGCACCGCGCCGGGTTCGGAACCGGTGCTCCCGGGTGCGGGCCTTTCGTCCGGTGCCGCGGTTACCTTATCGCCCACCGGCGGTTCCGGCGGTTTCGCCGGCCGGTCCGGCTCCAGCTCCCGGATGGGGGCCGCCTGTCCGCCACTGTCCGCCGGGTTCACCGCCACCACCGGCGTCCGGACCAGCCACTGCTGCATTCCGTGGCCCAGGGCCGCGGTCGCCACCAACAGCACGGCCGCCGCGGCCGCCAGGGCGTGGCGCCAGCGGCCGGCCAAGGCCGCCAACCGCGCCG
>DFNH01000004.1 GCA_002375985.1 Firmicutes bacterium UBA3572
TCCACACTTCTTGACCTAGAGCCAGAATGGGCTTGATTTATCGGTCCGGCAGATGATACAATATAATTCGTGCTAAACCGCACGGAACGGGTTCCCGAAGGGTTTTTCGTCGACCCACCCGGTTCCGGCGAGTCTTTGCAAGGGGAGGTCGCAATGTACGCGATTATCGAAACCGGTGGCAAGCAGTACTGCGTCCGTGAGGGGGATGCCCTCAACGTTGAGAAACTGGCGGGCGAAGCGGGCGCGGAGGTTGTGTTCGACCGGGTGCTCCTGGTCGGGACGGCGGACGGGGTCAAAGTCGGTCAGCCCGTTGTTCCGGGAGCCAGGGTCGTGGGCCGGGTCTTAAGTCAGGGCCGCGGCAAAAAGATCATCGTCTTCAAATACAAACCCAAAAAGAATTACCGGCGTAAACAGGGGCACCGTCAGCCCTACACGCGGGTGTTGGTCGAAAAGATTGAGGTTTGATCCGTATCGGGAGGTGAGATTGCATGGCACACAAGAAAGGTGTAGGCAGTTCACGCAACGGTCGTGATTCCCGGTCCAAGCGCTTGGGGCTCAAGCGGGGCGACGGGCAATTCGTGACGGCCGGGAGCATTATCGTGAGGCAGCGGGGAACCAGGATACATCCCGGGCGCAACGTCGGCATCGGCGGCGACGACACCTTGTTTGCCAAGGTGGACGGCGTAGTGAACTTCCAGCGCAAGGGCAGGGATCGCAAGGTGGTCAACGTGGTTCCGGCTGCGATGCTTTAATGCTTATTGCAGCCAGCCAGCCTCAAAAGGGCTGGTTTTTGTTTTTCGGAGGGGGGTTTAAAAATGTGGGTACCAGAAGCTCTGGCGACGGCTATCGGCAGTCTGCCGCACCGTGAGCCCAAACCGGCTTTGGATCTGATCGAACAGAATCTGGACCTAATACCGCATTGGCCGCAGTTGCCTCTGCGGGGCCCGCAGGAGGGGTTCGTGAGACAGTATCTGTACCCACTTTTGCAGACCGGGCTCCTGGAATGGGAAGGGGAGAAGATCCGTTTTGCTACCGGCGCGGACGACTGGCCCGACCGGTTGGCCGCCTTTTACGCGCTTTACCTGGCGGTGGAGGAGGGCGATGACGACGCGCTTCAACAGTTTGCCATTCCGCCGGAGGCGGCCTCCGGGTTCTACGCTTTCCTGGAAAGGACGGCGGCCGGCATGGGGAAAGCCCGCTACTTGAAAGGGCAGGTGGTAGGCCCCCTGACGGCCGCCTTTCAGCTGACCGACGCGGCCGGCCGGCCAGCTTACTACGATGAACAACTGCGCGACGTAGTGGTGAAAAGCCTGGCGCTGCAAGGACGCTGGCAGGGAGAGGCTTTGCGCCGCCCGGGTCTTAAGACGGTGATCTTTGTGGATGAGCCCGGGGTGAGCATTTACGGGCAGTCCACCTACATTACGGTGACCCGGGAAATGATCCGCGAGGACCTGGACGCCGTGGTGGACGGGATCCATGCGGCAGGCGCCTTGGCTGGTATCCACTCCTGCGCGGCCGTGGACTGGAGCATTCTGATGGAGACCCGCGCGGAGGTATTGAGCCTCGATGCCTACGATTACTTTGATTCGTTGCTGCCGTTCCGGGCCGAACTGGCCGAATTCCTCGCCCGGGGCAGGGTGGTTGCCTGGGGGATAGTGCCTACCTCGGAACGGGCGGCGGAAGAAAGTGTGGAGAGCCTGGTAGAGAGGCTGGAGCGGTACTGGGCACAGTTGTGCGACCGGGGGATCACCCGGGAACAATTGTGCCGCCAGGCGTTAGTGACCCCAAGCTGCGGCACTGGCACTCTGAGCGTGGAACTGGCGGAACGGATCTACAACCTTACCGCCGGCGTTTCCGAGGCCCTGCGCGCCGGCTAGAGAAAAACTAGAGAAGAAGATCAGGAGACCGAGATAGTGGTTTTTTGAACGTTAGGGTTAGGCGGAGGAGAGGGAATGCCGGTAGACTATCACCTGCATACGTACCGCTGCGGACACGCCCGGGGTGCTATGGCCGACTACGTCCGCGTGGCGCGGGAGCGCGGCTTGCGTGAGATTGGCTTTGCCGACCACCTTCCCCAGTATTTTTGCCCGCCTGCACGGCGGTTACCCGGGCTGGCCATGACCGACGGCCAACTGCCGGAGTACGTGGCCGAGGTGCTGGTCCTGCGGGAGGCCAACCCTGATCTGCCCATCAGACTCGGTATCGAGGCGGATTACATCCCCGGCCGGGAGGCGGAGCTGAACGCCATCCTGGCACGCTATCCCTTCGACTACGTCTTGGGCTCGGTTCACTACCTGGACGGGTGGGGATTTGACCACCCGGACTTCAAGCACGGCTACCGGGACCGGGACCCCGACCAGTTGTACCGTCGTTATTTTGCGCTGGTGCAGGCCGCGGCACGTTCAGGGCTGTTCGACAGCTTGGCCCACCCGGATCTACTGAAGAAGTTTGATTACCACCCCCGCGGCGATCTTGCGCCGCTTTACCGGGAAACCGCGGCGGTGATCGCAAGTGCGGGCGTTTGCATCGAGGTTAACACCGCCGGCCTGCGCGCGCCGGTGGGGGAGATCTATCCCCATCCGACCTTCCTCCAGTTTTGCCGGGAGTTCGGCGTCCCGGTTACCCTGGGTTCCGACGCCCACGCGCCGGAACAGGTGGGCAGCGGCTTTGCCGAGGCGATGACGCTCTTGAAGAGGGCGGGGTATCGTGAAGTGGCTACCTTCAGCGGCCGTCGCCGCGGCGCGATACCACTGGAGTGATCTGCGGTTATGACCTGCGGGATAGTATTCATTCCGTGGGCAATTGCACCGAATGACCCGAAAATGCCGTAGTTTCTGGGTGTTTTGCCGTTCAAGCCCCGTTCTTACCACGGGGTTTTTGCTGTTTTGCGCCATTAATGCCGTATAACGGCGATCGCGAGCGGGGCATAGTGACAAAAAATAGATCCTTGGTTTGGCCGTCATCAGCGTCGTGTGCAAAGTAGCATATTGCCGTTTTCAGACTCGTATATTGTTCGTAAACCGGTAAAGGCGGGTGGAGATGATGAAGGGAAAAGTCCGGGCCGTCTTAAGGAACTGGGCGGTGGCGGCGTTTGTTGTAGTGGGACTATTGGCACTGTTGGTGGTCGGGTATAACGCCTCCAGGGAAGACGCGCGTGACAACAATGCGGTGGACGACTCCGAAACCTGCGCTGTGGATGCCGGTGTCCAGAAGGATCTGATCGCCCGGAGCAGTGGTGTCGAGGGGTTGAGTTACCTGGTGGTGACCAAATATCCCATGTGGTCGCACGAGTCCCGCGTTTGGCTTCAGGGAAACCTGATCCGGACCGAAACGGTGGTCGACGGGGAGACCCTGATTTTGGTGGTAGACAGCCAAAACGGCGAGCTATTATCTTATGATGGCGCCGAAAACACGGTCACAAGGATGAGTCTGGGCGAGGGTTATGCCGCCGTGGAATCGCCGCTGGAGTACGTGCGGAACCTGGATCCGGCGGAGTGGGTCCAAGGCGAGGTGGCCTTTTTGGACGGACGTCGCTGTCGCCAGTTTATCCGGGAGGAGGCCGACGGACAAACGGTCCTGTACCTTTGGGAGGAGTTCGGTCTGCCGCTGCGGGTCGAATCCACGGTGAACGGGTATACTACCGTAACCGAGTTTCGGGAGATGGAGGTCGGCCTCTTGCCGGAAGACGTCTTTCACCTGCCGGCTGGGGTGCCGGTGCTGGACTTGGCGGACAAAGATACACCTCCCGCCTAGTCGTGCCCCGCATTTTTGAGGAACAGCGCCTCCCCTTGGTGGGGAGGCGCTCTTTTTGTGCCCCATAATGTTTTCTGATTTAGGAATAAATTTGCAGGATAGCCCTTGCATGTGGAGAGAAGGTGGTTTAAAGTGGTGTAAAGTGGTGGATCAGCCCGCGGTGGGGTGCAGAAGGCAGTGTTCATCGGCGCATTTCAGCACACCTTGGATCCCAAGGGAAGGTTGTTTATTCCGGCCCGTTTCCGTGAGGGCTTGGGGCCTAGTTTTGTCGCGACTAAGGGGTTGGATCGCTGCCTTTTTTTATACGCCAATAGCGAGTGGGAACAGCTGGAACAAAAGCTGAGGAAGCTGCCGTTTGCGCGGGCAGAGGCCCGGGCCTTTGCGCGGTTGTTTTTTTCGGGGGCGGCCGTACTGGAGGCCGACAAACAGGGCCGAGTATTACTTCCGGCTCACCTGCGTGATTACGCCCGGCTGGAAAGAGAAGTAATGGTCATTGGCGTTTCGTCCCGGGTGGAGGTCTGGGCCCGTGCCGAGTGGGAGCGGTACAGCGGCGAGGCGGGCGAGGCCTATGAGGAGATTGCCGCGAAACTGGTGGACTACGATTTGGATTTATAGCGGTGGAAGTGGGGTAGCCCGTGACAGGTTTTTACCACCGACCGGTAATGCTGGCGGAAGTCCTGGAGCTTCTTGACCCGCGGCCAGGAGGCATTTACGTGGATTGTACGCTGGGGGGTGCCGGACACAGTGTCGGCATCTTGGAGCATACCGGGGGGCAATGCCTGCTGGTGGGCCTGGATCAGGACGCGGATGCTTTGAACGTCGCCGCGGTGCGGTTGGCGGCTTATGGCGAAAAGGTGCATTTGACGCGGGCGAACTTCCGGGAACTGGGTGTGGTGTTGGCAAACCTGGGCATCAGCCGGGTGGACGGAGTGCTTTACGATCTCGGGGTGTCGTCTTACCAACTGGACACACCGGACCGCGGTTTCAGCTACCAGCATGATGCGCCCTTGGACATGCGGATGAGTCCGGAAGGCGGTATCACCGCCGCCGACCTGGTGAATGAACTGCCCGAAAAAGAGCTGGCGGACGTGATCCGCAAATATGGCGAGGAACGATGGGCCGCGCGTATCGCCCGGTTCATCGGACGGGAACGAGCCAAAGCACCCATTTTGACCACCGGGCACCTGGCCACCGTGATTAAGGATGCCATTCCGGCCCGGGCGCGGCGTACCGGACGGCATCCGGCACGCCGCACCTTTCAGGCGCTGCGCATCGCGGTGAACGACGAACTGGGCGCGTTGGAACTGTCCCTGAGACAGGCGGTGGACCTACTGGCCCCTGGGGGCCGGCTGGTGGTGCTGAGCTACCATTCGTTGGAGGACCGCGTGGTCAAAGACCTTTTCCGGGAATACGCCGTGCACTGCAAGTGCCCGCCCGGGCTACCGGTCTGCCGGTGTAACACTGTTCCGCGGTTGGAGATCCTGACCTCACGGCCGCGGGTGCCGTGCGCGGCCGAGGTGGCGGACAACCCGCGGGCCCGCAGCGCTAAGTTGCGGGCGGCGCGTAAGCTGTCCGGTGTTCTAAGGAAAGAGGAGGACGAATAGCCTTGATAGCAGCACGGGAAAGGGCGGACCATTATTACGCGGCGCCACAGGCGAAAACGCCTGTCACCCGGCCTATTCGGGAAAGACAGGCACGCCTTTTCCTGACGGCGCTGCTGCTGACGACCTTTGCGCTGGCGGTAGCCTTCAGTTACGTTAATGCCCTGACGGTAACCGTGGGCTACCAGGCGGAGATGTTGCGGCAAGAGATCGGGCGATTGAACACCGAAAAACAGAACTTGCAGGCTAAGTTGGATAGACTTGATTCACTGCCCAGGGTGGAAGCCTTGGCCGTGCACCGTTTGGGCATGGTGCGGCCCACCCCCGGTGACGTGATGTTCGTGGCCGTTGGCGCAGCGGAATCGGGTGTGACCGCGGCGGCGGACCAAACCGAAACGCCGGCTACCCATGAGTACGCGGCGGCGGACGGTGGCCAGCAGGTGTCCGAAACCCGGAGTAAAAGGCCGGAATCAGGGGTACTCCAGGCCTTGTTGGATCTGGTTGTCCGCTAGCAGAAGCGTTCAGGTGTACTACATACGGTAATGAAACGTGGCACGGTGCACCAGCAGGTAAAGCCGGCCGCGGTTTACCGGCAGGGTCTGCGCCATTCGCAGGAGGAGTGATATGCAGTCGACCCGGATTATTATGCGCAAACGAATCGTCGCCCTTCTGCTCTTGGGGGCGTTAGCCCTTTTTCTGTTGCTGGTGCGCTTGGCCTACATCCAATTCTTCATGGGCGAACACCTCCGGAAAGCGGCGCTGGAAAATCGGATGCGGGATTTTCCGGTCGAAGCGAAGCGAGGCACCATATATGACCGTAACGGCAGCGAACTGGTGACCAGTATCAGTGTGGATTCGGTGTTCGCCATCCCTTCGCAGATTGAAAACCCCAGCGAAACCGCCCAAAAGGTAGCCCTTGTGCTGGACATGGACCCGGACCGGGTTTACGAGCTGCTCACCAAGCGTGAATCCTTTGTCTGGCTGAAACGCAAGGTGGACTTTCAGGTGGCGAAGGAACTCCGGTCCCTGAGACTGCCGGGGATTGAATTTGTGGAAGAGAGCAAACGCCAT
Organism: Firmicutes bacterium UBA3572; assembly: GCA_002375985.1. Classification (GTDB taxonomy): domain Bacteria; phylum Bacillota; class Desulfotomaculia; order Desulfotomaculales; family Desulforudaceae; genus Desulfopertinax. The sequence continues at coordinate 6,426 of DFNH01000004.1, forward strand.
TACCCCAAGGAACAGTTGGCCGCGCACGTGCTGGGTTTTGTCGGGATCGACAACCAGGGACTGGCCGGCATCGAAAACACTTATGACCACGACCTGAGCGGTGTTCCGGGCCGGATCGTAGTGGAGTACGATGCCGTGGGACGGCAAATACCTACGGCTGAACACAAGCGCTATCCGCCCATACCGGGCTACAACCTCTTTCTTACGTTGGATGAGACCATCCAGTATTTCGTGGAAAGGGAACTGGACCGGCTGGTGGACACCTATCAGCCCCGTTACGCGGTGATCATCGTCATGGATCCCCGAACCGGGGAAATCTTGGCCATGGGCAATCGGCCGAGCTATGATCCGAACCGATGGGCGGACTATCCCCAGGCCGCCTGGGATCGCAATCCGGCCATCTGGTATAATTACGAACCCGGCTCAACCTTCAAGATCTTTACCCTCTGTGCGGCGCTCGAAGAAAATGCCGTGGACCGCACGCGCCGTTTCTATGACCCCGGTTACATTAAGGTTGCCGACCGCAACATTCAGTGCTGGAAAGCGGGCGGGCACGGAAGCCAGACTTTTGAGGAAGTGGTTCAGCATTCCTGTAACCCGGGCTTCGTCGAGATTGGGCTGGCGGTCGGTGTGGACAATTTTTATAAGTACCTGCGGGGCTTCGGATTTGGTACGCCCACCGGCATTAAACTCCCCGGGGAAGCGCGAGGCATCTTGATTCCCCAAAAACAGGCCACCAATCTAAACTTGGCTGCCATGTCCATCGGCCAGTCGGTGGCGGTTACGCCGATCCAACTGACGGCCGCGGTCGCCGCGGTAGCCAACGGTGGGGTTCTGCTGCAGCCCCAGTTGGTAAAGCGGGTAGAAGATCACGAGGGCAATCCGGTCCGGGAGTTAAAGCCGCGGGAGGTGCGCCGGGTGATCTCCGAGGAGACGGCGCGCGAGGTGCAGTTGTTACTGGAGTCCGTGGTATTGAAAGGCACCGGTATCAACGCTTACGTCGAAGGCTACCGGGTTGCTGGCAAGACCGGCACCGCACAGGTGGTCGGCGAGTCCGGCGGTTACGTGTCGGGCCGCTATGTTTCCTCTTTTGTCGGGTTCGGACCGGTGGAGGATCCGCGGGCGGTGACGCTGGTCTTGGTGGTGGAACCGCAGGGCGGGGTCTATTACGGTAGTCAGGTGGCGGCTCCGGCTTTTAAAAACGTGATGCAGGATGTGCTGCGGTATATGGGTTTACCGGCCAGGAATGACCTGCCGAAACCGGAGCGGCAGTGGGCCTGGACCGAACCCGAAGAACCGGAAGAAGTGGCCGTACCCCAAGTGGTGAATCTCCCCCTAGACGAGGCCGTTCGCGAACTGCGGGCGGGCAACCTGAACTTCGTGACCCGGGGCGAAGGCAACGTGGTGCGTGAACAAGTGCCCGAGGCGGGCGCGATCGTGAAGGAGGGAACCACGGTGATCCTGGACTTGCGGGTCGGCGCGGTAGAAAGCGGCGGACAGGTGACCGTACCGGACCTTACCGGGTTGACCATTAAGCAGGCCGGCACCCTCCTGGAAAGCCTGGATCTGTTGCTGGATCCCAGGGGTAGCGGCCTGGCCGTTGAGCAGTCCGTGAAGCCGGGGAAAAAGGTTGACCGGGGTACCGCCATCCGGGTGCACTTCGCGCCGCCCACAGCAGGAAGCAGACCCGGGCGTGAAGAATGAACGCAGGTGGTGTATACTTTGGGGGGAAGAATTCAGAAGAAAGCGGAAGAGATTAATCCTATTCAGGATTCCGGAGTCAGAATGCAGATTCCGGAATAAATGGGGTATTTAAGATTAACGGTATGACCGGAGGAGACTGAACGTGGATTTCAGGGATTTGATCAGCGCTTTGTCCGTAAAAGCCCATAGCCCGCACCTTGAGGTGGGCATCCGGGGTATCGCCTACGATTCGCGGCAGGTGCGGCCGGGGTTTTTGTTTGTGGCCATCAGGGGGCTGGTTAGCGATGGACACCGGTTTGTGCACGACGCCGTGTCCCGGGGAGCCGCCGCCCTCTTGCTGGAGCAGACCGTTGCCGTGCCCGAGGGGGTGGCCTGGGCGGTGGTCCCGGATACCCGCGTGGCTTTGGCTATAGTTTCCAGCCGGTTTTACGGTGAACCGGCCCGGGGACTAAGCCTGATCGGGGTGACCGGCACCAACGGCAAGACCACTACCACCCACCTGATTGCGGCCCTGATGCGGGTGCGTCATCCGAAGGTGGGACTGGTGGGTACCATTTACAATGCTATTGGGGACGAAATCCTGCCGGTGACCCACACCACTCCCGAGTCCCTTGATTTGCAGCGCCTATTGCGGCGTATGGCCGACGCCGGGGTACGGGACGTGGTGCTGGAGGTTTCCTCGCACGGCCTGCGGCTGGCCCGGGTGGAGGGTTTACGTTTTGATGCTGCCGTCTTCACCAATCTAACCCAGGATCACCTCGATTTCCATGCCGACATGGACGACTACTTCGCTAGTAAGGCCATGCTATTCGAGAGACTGGACAAAGACGGCGTGGCGGTAATTAACGGGGACAATCCGTACGGCCGGCGTCTTATCCAAATGGTTCCCGGCCGGTCAATAACCTACGGAATCAGGGAAACAGCAGACGCGCGTGCCGTGGATATCAGGATTAGTCCTACCGGGGTGCAATTTACGGTAGAGAGCCCGTGGGGGGTTTTTCCGCTTTCCTTGCCGCTTGCGGGGCTTTTTAACGTTTATAACGCCTTGGCCGCCGTATGTGTGGCATTAGAGAAGGGGCTTACTCCGCAGGTGGTGGCCGACGTTCTGGCACGGGTGCCAGGTGTTCCGGGGCGTTTTGAGCGGATAGACCGGGGGCAAGACTATACGGTGATTGTAGACTACGCCCATACGCCGGACGGGTTGGAAAACGTGCTGCGCGCTGCCCGACAGGTTGCTCCGGGGCGCGTTATCGCGGTGTTCGGTTGCGGCGGTGACCGGGACCGGAAAAAACGTCCCCTGATGGGGGCGATCAGTGCCCGCCACGCCGATTACACCGTGCTTACTTCGGATAATCCGCGTAGCGAGGAGCCGCTTTCGATCATCGCCGACATAGAACGGGGTTATCGCCGGGTGCGGCCGGATGGCTATGTCGTGGTGCCGGATCGCCGGGAGGCCATCCGCCACGCCTGTGCAGCGGCTCGGCCGGGGGACATTGTGGTGATTGCGGGCAAGGGGCACGAGAACTACCAGCTGGTCGGCAACCAACGGCTGGAATTCGACGACCGCCGCGAGGTAGCCGCCATTTTGGATAGTATGAACAACTTAAACCGTAGGAGCAGATATGCGCACGATAACCCTAGGGGAAATTAAAGAGGTCATAGGGGCCGAACTGGTACAGGGTGACCCAGGAGTCCAGGTCGATCGGGTGAGCATCGATACCAGGACCATGACGGGTGGGGAGCTTTTTTTTGCGCTCCGCGGTGCGCGTTTTGACGGGCACGACTACGTCCGGCAGGCGGTAGCCGCCGGTGCTGCGGGCGTAGTGGTACACCGGGAAGTTGCGGTGCGTCGGGAGGTGCCGGTCCTCCGGGTGAACGACACCCTGAGCGCGCTGCAGGATCTGGCCCGTACCAATGTCCAGCGTTGCGGTTTACCGGTGATTGCCATTACCGGCAGCACCGGTAAGACCACCACCAAAGATTTGGTAGCCGCGGTGCTGGCCACCCGCCTGCGTGTCCTGGCCACCCGTGAAAACCTGAATAACCATATCGGGTTACCCCTGACTCTGCTGGAGATCGGCCCCGCCCATCAGGTAGCAGTGGTTGAACTCGCTATGCGCGGTCCGGGAGAGATTGATCTTTTGGCCAAGATCTGCCGTCCCACGGGCGGTGTGATTACTAATGTCGGGGAAACGCACCTGGAGCTTTTAGGTGCGGTAGAAAACATCGCCCGGGCGAAGGGAGAGCTTTTAGATCATATCCCGGATTCCGGATTTGCGCTGTTGCACGCGGACAGTCTGGAACTCATACCCCAGGCCGGGCGGTGCCGGGGCCGGGTCATTTATTTCGGAGAGACGGAGCAGGCCCAAATCCGACTGGTAAGCTACCGGGCTACGGCGAGGGGTTCGGTTTTCCGGGTACGTCTGCCAGGTTGGGAGGCCGAGTACGCTTTGCCGCTCCTGGGCCGGCATACGGCGGTGAACGCCCTGGCGGCGGTGGGGACGGGCCTTGAATTCGGCCTGACCGAAGAAGAAATTCGTGCCGGACTGGCCAATGTGCGCCTGTCTTCCTTGCGGCAGGCGATTGTCGAGACCGGTACCCTGACGATTATCAACGACAGCTATAATGCCAGTCCGGCTTCCGTTCGGGCGGCTCTGGAAGTACTGCGGGATTTCTCCGGCGGCCGGCCAACGGTGGCGGTGCTGGGCGGCATGCTGGAACTGGGTCCGCGGGAGGTTGCGGCACACCGGGAGGTGGGCCAAGCCTGCGTGCAGGCCGCGGTGGATTACCTGATTACCGTGGGCGAACTGGCCTTAGGGATCGCCGACGGCGCGCGTGCGGCGGGTCTGGCCGAAAACCGAATCCACTGCTGCCATACCACCGAGGAGGCGGTGGCCGCTGTTCGGCGGGTGGCACCGGCGGGTGCCGTCGTCCTGGTTAAGGGTTCCCGGTATTTCCGGATGGAAAAGGTGGTCGAAGGTTTAACCGGGACCGGCCGCCGGCAGGAGAGACACGATCCGGCCGTTACAGCCGCCGGACAGCCTACCGGGTCGGGGGGGAAGCGATAGATGAACCTCGTGCTGATTGCCACGGGCATCGCTTTTCTCGTGACCCTGGCCTTGGGTCCCGTAGTGATACCTCTTTTGCACCAGTTCAAGTTTGGACAGCGGGTCCGGGCCGACGGGCCGGCCCGGCATCTACAAAAGACCGGTACACCCACCATGGGGGGCGTGATGTTTCTGCTTGGGGCGACGGCGGCGTTGGGTGTAACGGCCGCCCTGCCGGGAGTAAGCCGCGTTGGTTTCGCCGAAGGTCTGGCCGTTTTCCTGGTTGCCCTGGGCTTTGGGGCGATCGGGTTTTTAGACGACTTTCTGAAAGTCGTTTACAAGCGCCCCCTGGGCCTGCGCGCCCGGGAGAAACTGGCCGGACAGGTGTTGATTGCCGCAGCTCTGGCGCTGGCGGCCGTGTTTTTATTCGACCGCAGCACTGCTTTGTCCGTGCCCTTTTCGGGCTTACTGATCCCCGGAGGCTATACTCTCGAACTGGGCTGGTGGCTTTTCCTGGGGTTCACCGTAATCGTCCTCTTGGGCACGGCCAACGCCGTCAATCTCACCGACGGTCTGGACGGTCTGGCGTCGGGGGCGTTTGTCATTGCGGCCCTGGCCTTCGCCGTGATTGCGCTGGTGATGGACAAAACCTGGGTGGCCGTGGTACTGGGTGCCCTGGCCGGGGGTTGCGTGGCCTTTCTGTTTTTCAATTATTATCCGGCCAGGGTGTTCATGGGGGACACCGGTTCCCTGGCGCTGGGTGGCGGTTTGGGCGCCGCGTCCGTGGTTACCCAGAGCGAATTGTTTTTGCTGATCATTGGCGGGTTGTTTGTGATCGAAACGCTGTCGGTGATTCTGCAGGTCATTTCCTACCAACTCACCGGGCGGCGCATCCTCCGCATGAGTCCTTTGCATCACCATTTTGAACTTGCGGGGTGGTCGGAAACGCGGGTGGTGCACACGTTCTGGGCGTGGGGGTTCATCTTTGCCCTCGCCGGCTTGGCCGGCATTTACGGCTTGGGCTAAAGGCGGTCAGGGGAGTACGCGGCACGCCGGGTAGTAGCACCGGGGCATAGGACCAGGTATCGTTTGTAGCGGGCAGTATGGCTGGTTTGTGGCAAACACTGAAAAAGCTTTCATTACTGGTTCTGAATGCTTGAACTCTGACTCCTTTAAGCGGGCGACGTTCGCAGCGTTTCCGGATAGTGAGTTTTTCGGGTCGCGCGCTGTGCGTGGGGGTGCCGGTTGTGGATCTGCAAGACAAAAGGGTGCTTGTGGTCGGTGCCGCCCGGAGCGGCCAGGCGGTCGCCCGGTTCCTGGCGGCCCGGGGTATTTCGGTTACCCTCACCGACGTGCGGAGGCGGGATGATCTTCAGTTGGCGGAGCTGCCGGAAGTCAATCTGGTCCTGGGCAAGCATCCCGATATGACCAGCGGCCTCTGGAACCTTGTAGTGGTCAGTCCTGGGGTTCCCGGTGACGCTCCGCTGCTGGCGCAGGCCAGGCGGGAAGGTATTCCGGTGATTGGCGAACTGGAATTGGCTTGGCAGTTTGCGCGTGCTCCGGTGGTGGCTGTCACCGGTACTAACGGCAAGACCACCACCACGGCACTGCTGGGCGAGGTTTTCCGGCAGGCCGGCTTCCGCACCCTGGTGGCGGGAAACATCGGGATACCGTTGATTAGTGCGGTGGAACATTACGGGCCGGATGATTTGATCGTGGCCGAGGTTTCGAGCTTCCAACTGGAGACTGTGCGTACACTCCGTCCCCGGGTGGCGGTGATTCTGAACATCACCCCCGATCACCTGGACCGGCACGGCAGTATGGAAAACTATGTGGCGGCCAAGGCGGCGATTTTTGCCAATCAGCGTCCGTCCGACTGGACCGTTTTAAACTTCGACGACCCCCTCACCGCCGCTCTGGCCGGGCGAACGGCGGGTAAAGTCATATTTTTTAGCCGACGACATAGCTTAGAAGAAGGTGTGTTTGTCCACAGAGACAGGATTCTGGTTAGAGTCAACGGAGTGGAAACGGTCGTTTGCCGCACCGAAGCGGTAGCCATTCCGGGGGCACATAACCTTGAAAACGCGCTGGCGGCGGTCGCGGCCGCCTGGGCGTTCGACGTAGGCGCCGCGGTGGTGGCCCGCGCGCTGGCAGGTTTTAAAGGGGTACCGCACCGGCTTGAACCGGTGGGTGAAATTGCCGGAGTCAGGTACGTCAACGATTCCAAGGGTACCAACCCGGATGCGGCCGCTCGGGCGCTGGAGGCCTATGCCGCGCCGATCGTACTGATCGCGGGCGGCCGAAACAAGGGCAACGATTTTACCGCTTTTATGTCTAAAGCACGAGAAAAGGTCCGGGTTTTGATCCTGTTCGGCGAGTGCGCCCCCGAAATGGCGGTGGCGGCGAGCCGGGCCGGTCTCAAGCGGGTGCTGCGGGCGGCGGACTTGCCCGAGGCCGTTTTTGTGGCGCGGCGTGAGGCGCGCCCTGGGGAGGTGGTCCTCCTGTCTCCGGCTTGCGCCAGTTGGGATATGTTCCGGAATTACGAGGAGCGGGGCGATCTGTTTCGCCAACTGGTGCAGGACATGGCGAAGGGGGCGGATTAATTGCGGAAGACCGCCAGCAAAGCGCCGGACTTTCTGCTGTTCCTGACCGTGCTGATGCTTTTGAGCATCGGCCTGGTGATGATTCTGAGCGCCAGTGAATACAGCACCCTGGTCAGGTATGGAGACAGTTTCTACTTTTTTAAGCGCCAGTTGCTTTGGGCGCTGATCGGGCTTACGGCGATGTTCCTGGTGATGAACTGGGATTACTGGCATTTGCGGCGCTGGGCGACACCTATGCTGGGTCTGGCCTTTCTTTTGCTGATCATGGTGTTGGTTCCCGGTTTGGGCCGGGAAGTGTATGGTTCCAGCCGGTGGATTGTTTTCGGACCCCTGACCTTCCAGCCATCCGAGTTTGTCAAGCTATCCCTGGTGGTTTTTACCGCTTGCGGCTTAGCCCGAATAGGAGAAAGGGTGCAGAGTTTTACCAAGGGAATCCTACCGTTTTTGCTCGTGTCGGGGCTGGCCTCCGGGCTGATTCTGCTGCAGCCCGATTTGGGTACGGCGGTAACCTTGGCCGGTACCATTCTGGTCATGTTTTTCGCAGCGGGGGCGAGGATGAGCGTACTGGCCGGACTGGCCGGGGCGGGCCTGGTGGCGGTGGGGGTGGCGATTGCCGTCGAGCCGTACCGTATGCAGCGGTTCCTGTCTTTTCTGGATCCTTGGGCGGATCCCCAGGGCAGCGGTTTTCACATCATCCAGTCGCTGTACGCTCTGGGTTCCGGCGGCCTCTTCGGGGTGGGTTTGGGACAAGGTAAGCAAAAGTTCCTTTACCTGCCGGAACAACATACCGATTTCATCTTCGCGGTGATTGGGGAGGAGTTGGGGTTTGTCGGGGCGGCGTTAGTCATCGTGCTGTTTGCCGTTTTTGTGTGGCGAGGACTGCGGGTGGCGGTTGCCGCACCCGATGCTTTCGGCAGCCTCTTAGCCACCGGCCTCACCGTCGGCGTTGCTTTGCAGGCATTCATTAATATGGGTGTAGTCACCGGGATGCTACCGGTTACCGGCATCACTTTGCCCTTGATTAGTTTCGGCGGTACTTCGCTGATCTTCACCCTGATCGGAGTGGGCATTCTTTTAAATATTTCCAAGTACGCAACGGGGAAGTGACTGGGGAAGGAGCCAGGATTTAGAATTCACAGTTTTTCTACAAAACTTGCCTTTTCCCATGCTAATGAAAACGGGGTTGAAGCATGTGCGGGTCATCATTACCGGCGGCGGCACCGGCGGGCACATTTACCCGGCACTGGCCATTGCCGCAGGAATTAGGGAGCGTTATCCGAACGCCACAATTCTGTATGTCGGTACCGACCAGGGCCTGGAGTCCAGCATCGTGCCGCAGGCGGGCTACGATTTTTACGCCGTTCCGGCGGCGGGTCTCGAACGCAGGCTGACAGCCCGAAACCTGCTGGCCGTTATGCGCGCCTGGCGGGGTTTCGGTGTTTCATGGGGGTTGGTGCGCCGTTTTCGTCCGCACGTGGTGGTGGGTACCGGCGGCTATGTTTGCGGGCCGGTGGTGCTGGCCGCCGCGCTGCAGGGTTTTCCTACCCTGATCCACGAACAGAACGCCGTTCCCGGTTTGACCAACCGGATTCTCTCCCGGTACGTCAGCCGTACGGCGGTCAGTTTTGTGGACGCCGTGAAGTACTTCCCGCGCCGAGCCAGGGTTATCCTGACCGGTTTGCCCGTGCGCCCGGAGATCCTGGCGGTGAGCCGAACGGAATGCCGCCGGAAGCTGGGACTGGCCCGAGACGAGTTTGTCGTGGTTTCTTTTGGGGGCAGCCGGGGCGCCCGCAGCTTAAACCTGGCGATGGTGCCGGTGGTACAGGCCCTGCGCGGACGCCCGGCTTGGCGACTGTACCACGCCGCGGGCACGGCCGGCTACGAGGAATTCTTGGCGGCCCTTGGTGCGGCAGCGCCCTGCGAGGGGGAAAACATCATCATCGTGCCCTACTTTTACGAAATTGCCACTCTTTTGGGGGCCGCCGACCTGGTGGTCTGCCGCGCGGGGGCCTCGACCATCGCCGAACTCACTGTATTGGGCCGGCCGAGTATTTTGGTACCTTATCCTTACGCCACCGACAACCATCAGGAGTTCAATGCCCGGGCCCTGGCCGAGCGGGGGGCGGCGGTGCTCATTCGGGATCGGGAATTGACCGGGGAGGGGCTATTGTCAATCATTACCGGTCTACAAAGCGACGCGCGGCGCTTGGCGGGTATGAGCCGGGCGGCGCGGTCTTTGGCCAAGCCACGGGCGCTGGACAGGATCCTGGACACTCTTGAGAAGCTTGCAGGAACGAGAAGAAAATAATTGAATAATGTCAGGACATAAGATCCCTTTTTGTTTGTCTCGTGGCTGGACAGGCTACGTAACGCTAAAAGCGCCGGGAGCATAGTATGCAAGAACAGGCGCGCAGAGGAAGGAGCGAGTTTGTGTGCCTTTAACACCCCAGCACGTACATTTCGTAGGTATTGGCGGCGCGGGGATGAGCGGAATCGCCAGGGTGCTTTTGAGCCAGGGGTATACCGTGAGTGGTTCAGACCTGAAGAAGTCCAGCGTGACCGATAGCCTGCAGATGTTGGGTGCCAAGGTGTACTACGGCCATTCTCCGGCCAACCTGGGTGCGGCGGAACTGGTGGTTTACTCTTCAGCGGTACCGGCTGATAACCCGGAATTGTCGACCGCCCGCCAACGCGGTCTACCGGTGATCCCCCGTGCGGAAATGCTAGGGCGCTTAATGAAACAGCAGAAAGGAATCGCGATAGCCGGCGCCCACGGCAAAACCACCACTACCGCGCTTGCGGCCGTCCTATTGGAGCGGACGGGATTTGATCCCACCGTGATCATTGGAGGTGAAACGAGCGAACTTGGGAACGCCAAGGCCGGTGGCGGCGACTACCTGGTGGCGGAGGCGGATGAAAGCGACGGTTCTTTTACCCTGCTGGATCCGGCCATTGTATTGGTGACCAACGTGGAGGACGATCACCTGGACTATTACCGCACGGTGGAAGCAATACAGCAAGCTTTCCGGAGGTTTATCCTCAAGGTGCCGCGGGACGGTGTGGCCATTCTGTGTCAGGATGATCCTTTTCTCCGGCGCTTGGCCGCGGAACTGCCGGTACCGGTAATTACTTACGGTTCCACTCCGGATGCCCAGTACTACCTTTCGGCGTTTGGACCCAACTGTGTGACCGCGGGTGCCGAGGTGTACTGGAAAGGTGAACGGTTGGGACGGCTGGAATTGTCCATTCCGGGCCGGCACAACACCTTAAACGCGTTGGGGGTGGTGGCCCTAGGCCGGTACTTGGGGCTGGAGTTTGGCGAAATCGCCAGGGTACTGCGGACTTTCCGCGGGGTCAAACGGCGTTTTGAAGTCCTGGGTGAGGTCCGCGGGGTTAGGGTGGTGGACGATTATGCACACCATCCGACCGAAATCAGGGCGACTCTGGAAGCGGCGCGCCAGACAAAGCCCGGCCGGGTGATCGCTGTGTTTCAGCCGCACCGGTACACGCGCACCAAGTACTTGTACCGTGAGTTTGGGAGGGCGTTCGCGAGTGCCGACCAGGTGCTGCTCAACAAGATTTACCCGGCAGGAGAGACGCCGATCAACGGTGTGAACGCAAAGTTGATCGGGGACGAGATCAGGAAACATAAAAACGTGGAACCGCTCCTGTTTGACGATCAAGATGACCTGGTATCGCACCTGGCTTCGATTGTCCGCGAAGGCGACCTGGTCATTACCCTGGGGGCGGGCGATATTTGGCGCAGCGGTCGGGCGCTGCTCCGGGTCCTTGGAGAGCAATCATGAGCCTTTATCTGGATTTAAAGGCGGGGATCCGGGGCTCGTTGCGCACCGGAGAACCCCTTTCGAAACACACCACCTGGCGCATTGGTGGTCCGGCGGACTACTTTGTGGAACCCGCGGGTCTGGAAGACGTGCAGTTTGTCGTTCGTTTTGCGGCCGAGCGGGGGCTGCCGCTTGCCGTGATGGGCAACGGATCTAACCTTTTAGTGAGCGATGCCGGCTTACGGGGTATCCTGCTCAAAATGGGCCGGGGCATGGAACATATCGCCATTGACGGAGATGTCCTCTTGGTTCAGGGCGGGACGAAAATATCCCGTATTATCAACACGGCCGCCGATGCCAACTTGGGAGGCCTGGAATTTATGGCCGGCATCCCGGCTTCGGTCGGGGGTGCGGTGGTGATGAATGCCGGCGTGAACGGGGCGAGCCTGGGGGACCGGGTGGTAGAAGTCACGTTGGTCGACCGCGAGGGAAAGGTTCACCGCCGTTCCGGAGCGGAGCTGGGGTTCCAGTATCGTTGGAGCAACCTGCAGGCGGACGGCGCCATCGTGGCCGCGGTTGTGTTTCGGTGTACGCCCCGGAACCGGCCCGAAATCGTGCGGGAAGTCGAACGTATTTTGCGCCGACGCCGGGAAACCCAGCCGTTGGAACATCCCAGCGCTGGCTGTGTTTTTAAAAATCCGCCGGGGGACTCGGCCGGGCGCCTGATCGAGGCCGCCGGCGGCAAGGGCTTGCGGGTAGGCAACGCGGAGGTGTCCCGCAAGCACGCCAACTTCATTCTTAACTTGGGCGGGGCTACCGCACAGGACGTTTGGGCTCTGATCAAGCAGGTTCGCCAGTTGGTAAAGGACAAATTTGGAACCGAATTAGGGCTCGAGGTGAACTTAATGGGCGATTTGTAGGGCGGGGTGACATATGGAGCGGATTATCATCAAGGGAGGAAACCGCCTTAAAGGAACGATCAAAGTAAGCGGCGCAAAAAACGCCGTGCTTCCGATTCTGGGCGCCAGCCTGCTTTGCGGGGGCGAATCCACGATTTACAATGTGCCGAGGTTACGGGATGTAGAGGTGATGATTGAACTGCTGACCTACCTCGGCGCTTGTGTTCACCGGGAAGACCACCAACTCCGGGTTGACACCACCTACGTTGAACCACGGGAGATCGGCGAAAAGCTGATGCGCCGGATGCGCGCGTCCAACCTGGTATTGGGACCGCTTCTGGGCCGTTTCGGCCGCGTGGTCATCTCCCAGCCGGGCGGCTGTAACATCGGTTCAAGACCCATGGACCTGCATCTTCGCGGGATGCGGGCCCTGGGCGCTACGGTTGACGAAAAGGCGGGTTTTGTTTGGGCCCGCACTTCCGGGCTTGTTGGCGCCGATATCCACCTGGACGTACCCAGTGTGGGGGCCACAGAAAACATCATAATGGCCGCTTGTGTGGCCCGGGGCAGGACTACATTGCACAACGCCGCCCGGGAACCGGAGATTATCGATTTGCAGCATTACCTGAACGCTATGGGGGCGCGGGTCAGCGGTGCCGGCACGGGGGTGATCCGCATTGAGGGCGTAGATAGCCTGCACGGCTGCCGTCACGAAGTCATTCCTGACCGGATTGAAGCGGGGACCCATTTGGTGGCGGCGGCGATCACCGGGGGCGACGTTACGGTCGAAAACGTGATCGCGGAGTTCGTGGAGCCGGTACTGGCCAAACTGCGGGAAACCGGGGCGGAGTTGGCGGTCGAGGGGAATGCAGTGCGGATCAGGGCGCCGGTTAGACCGAAGGCGGTGGATGTCAAGACCTTGCCGTATCCCGGTTTCCCTACCGATATGCAGCCCCAGATGATGGCACTGTCAAGTCTGGCCGAGGGGACCTCAACCGTTACCGAGACCATCTTTGAAAACCGGTTCAAGCACGTACCGGAGCTGAGGCGCCTGGGCGCGGACATCAGCGTTGAGGGCCGCACGGCGATTATTAAAGGACGGGAGACGTTGAGTGGGGCCAGTGTGGAGGCGTCCGACCTCCGGGCCGGAGCTGCCCTGGTGTTGGCCGGATTGGCGGCCGAGAATACTACGGTGGTGGAAAAGGCGGAGTATCTGGAGCGGGGTTACGAGAGACTGGAAGAAAAGTACCAGTTGTTGGGAGCAAGGATCAGCAGGGAGCGGGCTTAGAGCCCGCTGTCCCTTGGTTTGTCCTTGGACAAGTCCTACTTACGGCGCTATAATGTAAGATACTCAGGGGGTGTATCTGTGCCGGGGCGGCTCAACTGGTGGGAAACCGTTCTGTTTTCCGTGTTGTTTCTCATTGCCGCCTTCATTCTCGTCTGTTCCCCTCTGTTCGAAATCGATAAGGTCACTGTAGAGGGGAATCACCTTTTGACGGAGACTGAGGTCCGGGCGGCCAGCGGGATCGTGCCCGGAAGTAACATCTTCCGGGTGCAACTTGGGGAAGCGCAAGCGCGCCTGGAAGCCCTGCCCCTGGTGCGCCGGGCGCAGTTGGAGCGCCGGTTTCCGGCCGAAGTGGTCATCATTGTGGAAGAGCGACAGCCGGTCGCTTTGCTCAGTATTGCCGGAGAATTTTGGGAGGTAGACGTGGAAGGGGTCCCGGTGCGCCCGAAGGCGCCGGGCTGGAGCGATCTGCCGGTGATCACCGGTGTCCGTTTCGACGATCCGGACTTGAACCACGTCCTGGAGACGGTGGTCAAATTACCCGCCCCGGTGGTGATGGAGCTGTCCGAGATTCATTACACTCCGGACCGGCGTTTCATGCTGTATACCTTTGAAGGCATTGAGGTGCGTCTGGGCCAGGCGGAAAGGCTGGATCGCAAATGCGCCTTGCTGTTGGAGATTCTGTCCGTGGTCCGTCAAGAGGGCCGGATGGTCGCCTACATTGATCTTTCGGAACCGGAAAAAGCGGTCGTGAAGTATACCGGAACCGGAGGTGGCGGGAATGGCGAAGTTTAGATTTCATTGGGCGTTGATCTTGATCGGCTTGGTGCTGGGTTTGATGTTGTCCACCCAGTTCCGTGTGCAGCAGGAAAAGGTACAAGCCGCCACCGTGAAGCGAGTAGAGCAGTTGGCGCTGAACGTGGAAACGGCCCGGCAGGAGCGGGACGCCTTACGGGCCCGGGTGCAAGAACTGCGGGACGAGTTGGACCAGGCTGCCGAGGAAGTGCAACTGGGGGAACTCCGGTCCCAACTGGACCACGTGCGGATGCAGGCCGGCCTGCTCTCGGTTACCGGACCGGGCATCGAGGTCGTGCTGAGCGACAGTCCCACCCCGGCGCAGCCGGGACAGAGCCCGAATCTCTTTGTCTTGCACGACGAAGACCTGTTAAAGGTGGTGAACGAATTACGAGCGTCCGGGGCGGAGGCAATCGCGATCAACAGCGAGCGCCTGGTGGCGACCAGTGAGATTCGCTGCATCGGCCCGGCCGTTGTGATAAACCGGGACCGGCGCCTGGCGCCACCGTACACCATCACCGCCATTGGCGATCCGGATACCATGATCGCTGCCCTGGAAATGCGTGACGGGGTGCTTGCCACCCTGAAGGTCTGGGGAATTCAAGCCACAATCCGGCGTGTTCCGGAGGCCGTGGTGCCGGCTTACACCGGAAAGACCACCTTCAATTACGCTGTTCCGGTGTTCGAGGAAGGGGGGTCCTAGGTTGCAGACCAAGTATCTATCCATCGCCGCCGTGACCGTGATCCTAGGCCTTCTGATCGGCCTGCAGGTCAAACTGCTGAAATTGCCGGAACCGCCGGCTCCGTCTCCCGACCGTTTCACGGCCTTGTCTGCCGAGCTGAAAGACCTGACTCGGGAGAACGAGGAACTGCGTGCGGAAATCGAGGATCTCGAAGCCAAGGTGCGCACCGCCAGGCAGGGTGTGCAACAAGCGGAGGCGGCCCTGCGCACCGAGATTGCCAAACACTTGGTGTTCGCCGGGCTGACGAAGGTCAAGGGTCCCGGGGTGCAGGTGACCCTGGAAAACGTACCCGGAGGGGATTACCTGTTTGCCATTCGGGACGAGGACCTGCTCCGGGTGGTGAACGAGTTGCGCGCGGCCGGGGCGGAGGCCATCGCGATTAACGACCAGCGCCTGGTGGCTTTCAGCGAAATCAGGCAGGCGGGACCGTTCATCAACGTGAACCTGGAGCGCATCTCACCGCCCTACCGCATCCAGGCCATCGGGAATCCCGACAAACTGTTCCGGGAACTGGAACGGCCCCAAGGGATTGTCGACACCGCACGGATCGTAGGGGTGGAGATCCATATCGAGGTTTGTGACGAACTAGTGCTGCCGGGCTACCAGGGCCGTTCGCGCCTAGAGTACGCCCGGCCGCTGAAGGAAGGAGTGTAGGGTGGCGTGTGGGTGAGCATTTGGTTAGCGGTGATCGGTCTGGTGGTCGGCATCGGGATCGGCCTGAATCTGCCGGTGTTTCTCCCGGCGGCCTATGCCAAGTATCTGGGGATTGCCATCCTGGCGGCCCTGGACTCGGTTTTTGGCGGGATCAGGGCGGCTATGGAGGAAAACTTTGACAACTTGGTCTTCCTCTCCGGTTTTATCGGCAATGCCCTGATGGCGGCGCTACTCGTGTTTATCGGTGATCGGCTTGGGGTGGATATCTACATTGCCGCCGTAGTCGCCTTTGGTGTGCGCCTGTTTCATAACCTTGGTGTCATTCGGCGTCATCTGGTGGGTAGAAAAAATGAGGCCGTTTAAAGGGAATCTATGGGTGGTGTTGAATTTAACAGGATGATCCTAAAGGGTGCCGGACACGCGAAAGGAGGAGCCGCGTGATAGACCTGGAACTAGAGGCGAATAGTTTAGCCACGATCAAGGTCGTGGGCGTGGGTGGTGGCGGCAATAATGCGGTGAACCGCATGATCAGTGCCGGGCTGAAAGGGGTAGAATTCATCAGTGTCAACACTGATGCCCAGGCCCTGGCGGTTTCGTTATGCAACCACAAGATCCAAATCGGAGCCAAGCTCACCAAAGGTCTTGGGGCGGGCGGCAATCCGGAAATCGGCCAAAAGGCGGCCGAGGAAAGCCGGGAAGAGTTGGTGCGCGGGCTGCAGTCTGCCGATATGGTTTTTGTAACGGCCGGCATGGGCGGTGGTACCGGTACGGGTGCGGCGCCCATCGTGGCGGAGGTGGCCCGGGAACTTGGAGCCCTGACCGTGGGTGTGGTCACCCGTCCCTTTTCTTTTGAGGGACGCAAGCGTTTTCAGCAGGCCGACCTTGGGATCGAGAACCTGCGCTCCAGGGTGGATACGCTGATCACCATTCCCAACGATAAGCTCTTGCAGGTAATCGATAAGAACACCTCCATCGTGGATGCCTTCCGGATCGCGGATGACGTCTTGCGGCAGGGAGTGCAGGGCATTTCCGATTTGATCGCGGTACCCGGTTTGATCAACCTTGATTTTGCGGACGTAAAGAGCATTATGAAGGACACCGGTTCGGCGCTTATGGGTATCGGCACGGCCAGCGGCGATAACCGTGCGGTCGAAGCGGCCCGGATGGCCATTTCCAGCCCGCTGTTGGAGACTTCGGTGGACGGTGCCCGGGGTGTCCTGTTGAACATCACGGGCGGTACGAGCCTGGGATTGTATGAGGTAAACGAGGCCGCGGAGATTATTGCCCAGGCCGTCGATCCCGACGCCAACATCATCTTCGGGGCGGTCATTGACGAAAACATGAACGAAGAGGTTCGGGTTACGGTGATCGCCACCGGCTTTGATGTGAGTGCCGCGCGTCAGGCGGCGTCTGCCGACGATGATCTGAAGCCCTTCCACAGCCACGAGGACCTGGACATTCCGGCTTTTTTGAGAAGACGCTAGCGAAAACCCCCGAGAAAAAACTAAGGTTATCCTCTTGCTTTTGACAGTTTATTCCAGCCCCGGTTGCTATAATGGGAACCGGGGCTTTTTATTATTTTGGCATATTCCCCAGTGAGCTTCATATAGAGTCGTAGGGATCGGGGCGAAGGGTGGCTGGCGTGGTATATACCGTCTATCTGGACGAGGCGTTGCTGGGCAATGCCCTGCTGAACCTGGCCATTCTCTGGCTAACGGCACGCTTTTGCTTTTTGCCCAGGCTCCTTTGGCGGTTGGCAGTTTCGGCGCTGCTGGGTGCCGTCTATGCGGTGATGCTGTTTTTTCCGGTTCCGGCTTTTTTGGCCGGACTGCCGACCAAAGTCTGTGTATCTCTGCTGATGCTGGCGGTGGCCTTTGCGCCTCTTCCGATCCGCAGGCTGGGGGCCGCGGCGGCGGTGTTTTACCTGGCATCGTTTGGCCTGGGAGGGTTGGTATTTGGTCTGGGCTATCTTGTGAGTGGCGATAACGTTGCAGCGTCTTTGTATGGGTTTGTGGAAGTGCCCCGGCGTTATCTTTGGCCGGTTATTGCCGGTGTGCTCGTGATTACGTGGTTGGTAGGCCGTTCAGGCGGTGCCTTTTTGCGGCGGCGTTTAGCCCGGGGACTGTTTCACGTACCGGTGCGGATTACTCTATACGGCCGGAGCCTGGTGGTCGGGGCGCTGGTGGATACCGGCAACCAGTTGGCCGATCCGCTGACCAACCACCCGGTGGTGGTGATGGAATTGGATGCGGTGCAAAAGCTTTTGCCCGGTGAACTGCGCCAGGCCCTGGAAAGGGATGAAGAACCGGACTTTCAAAAGATCCTGGCCGGATTGGGCGACCGGCGCTGGGCGACCAGGCTGCGGCTGATTCCGTTCCAGTCTCTGGGACGTACCCACGGGTTGTTACTGGGTTTCCGTCCCGATCAACTGGAGATCGCATACGGGCGGGAAGTGGTGCGGGTGCAGGATGTGGTGGTGGCGATTTACCAACGGCGCCTGTGCCCAGAATCCAGCTACCGGGCGCTGGTTAACCCCCGGCTCCTGGAAACGACGGCCGGATTTTCTTAGGGATTTTCTAAGGGGGGAGGGTATTCCGCGTGCGTCAGGCTTGGCAGATTAAGCTTTACCTGCGCTTGCTGGCGATCAGGCTTTTAAGAAACCTTGGTTATCGTCCCGAGGGGCATTACGTAGGGAGTAGCGAGACCTTGCCGCCCCCGCTGAGCGTAGATGAGGAAGCGGGACTGATCAGCCGCTTGGAGGCGGGCGACAAGGCGGTGCAAAGCACGCTCATCGAGCGCAACCTGCGCTTGGTGGTCTACATCGCGCGCAAATTTGAAAACACCGGCGTGGGTATTGAGGACCTGGTGTCCATCGGTACCATCGGGCTGATCAAGGCGGTCAATACGTTTGACCCGCGGAAACGGATTAAGCTGGCCACCTATGCCTCCCGGTGTATCGAAAACGAGATCCTGATGTACCTGCGCCGGAACAGCAAGATTCGCGGTGAGATTTCTTTTGAGGAACCGTTGAATATTGACTGGGACGGTAACGAGTTGCTGCTTTCGGACGTGCTGGGCACCGACGGAGACATCATTTACAAGAACCTGGAGGAGGAAGTGGACCGGAAGCTTTTGCGCCTGGCTCTCCAGAAGCTGTCGCCGCGAGAGCGGAAGATCATGGAGCTTCGTTTCGGGCTGAACAACGGCGAGGAGAAGACTCAGAAAGAGGTGGCCGACATGCTCGGCATTTCTCAATCCTACATCTCCCGTCTGGAAAAGCGGATCATCAAACGGCTGAAGAAAGAAATCTACCGGTTTGGATGATATGATGTAGAATTCAGAATCCAGAATAGGGAAGCCAGGAACCAAACACCCTCGGTCAAGGAGGGTGTTTTTGCGTGTGCTTTTACCGGCGACCGAAGGCTGGCGCGGTAAGCGCGTGTATAAACGGATTTTGGCGCGGTAATAATGAAAAAAACCAAATAAAGCGGGGAGGCCGGGTTGTGGTCAACAAGGTGGAGATATGCGGGGTCAATACGTCCAAGCTTCCCGTTCTAACGGCCGCCGAGATGAAGCAACTTTTCCAGGAATTGAGAGCAGGAGATCCCTCGGCCCGGGCCAAGCTCATCAACGGCAACCTGCGGTTGGTTCTAAGTGTCATTCAGCGGTTTACCAACCGGGGGGAGTACGTCGATGACCTGTTCCAGATCGGCTGCATCGGCCTGATCAAAGCCATAGACAATTTTGACCTGAACCAGAACGTAAAGTTTTCCACCTACGCCGTGCCGATGATCATCGGCGAAATCAGACGCTATCTGAGAGACAACAACCCGATCCGTGTGTCGCGTTCCCTGCGGGATGTGGCTTACAAGGCACTGCAGGTCCGGGACAACCTGGCCAATCGCTACGGGCGTGAACCCTCGGTGACCGAGATCGCCAAGGAACTTGACATGCCGCGCGAAGAGGTGGTTTTTGCCCTGGATTCCATTCAGGAGCCGATTTCCTTGTTCGAGCCGATCTATCACGATGGCGGCGATCCGATCTTTGTTATGGATCAGATCTCGGACGAGAAGAATAGTGACAGCAGCTGGTTGGAGGGTATTGCGATCCGAGACGCGATTCACAAATTGAGCGAGCGGGAAAAACTGATTTTAACGCTCCGCTTTTTTGAAGGTAAAACGCAAATGGAAGTGGCCGAAGAAATCGGCATTTCCCAAGCCCAGGTCTCCAGGCTGGAAAAGGCGGCGCTGGGCCACATGCGAAAATACATTTGAGGGTGATGTTGAAGGGATTAGTCATGGTTAAGACTAAAGTGATGATTGTGGGTGTGCTCACCGCCGGGGCCGTGCTGGCGGGAGTTTTCGCCCATCAGTGGATGCCTCAGACGGTTGAGGCCTACAACCAGGAAAACCTGATCCGTCTTCATATTGTGCCTCACAGCGATGAACCGGTTGACCAGGAATTGAAGTACCGGGTACGAAACGCAATCGTACAGACGGTGCGCCCCCTGGTTGTACCGGTTGATGACGCG
This sequence comes from Firmicutes bacterium UBA3572, assembly GCA_002375985.1. Classification (GTDB taxonomy): domain Bacteria; phylum Bacillota; class Desulfotomaculia; order Desulfotomaculales; family Desulforudaceae; genus Desulfopertinax. Next base: position 26,472 of record DFNH01000004.1, read on the forward strand.
CGGGAAGCGGCGCAGGTGATCCAGCAAAACCTGGAACTGATCCGGCAGGTTGCGGAGTCCCAAGTGGCCGCCGCCGGCATGGATTACCCGGTGGAAGTGTCCTTCGGCCGGTGGTGGTTTCCGGTGCGTAGTTACGACGGGGTCACGCTGGCCGCCGGGGAGTACCAGGCGGTGCGGGTGACATTGGGTTCCGGCGCCGGCGCCAATTGGTGGTGTGTGCTGTTTCCGCCCTTATGCTTCGTGCACGCGGATGAAGGAGCCGGCGGAGGCGAGGTGGTGCTGGCCGCCAGAGTCCGTGAGGGACAACGGCTGGAAGTAAAACTCCGCCTGGCCGAGATGTGGGCGCGGTCTTCGGCCTACGCCGCCCAGATTGCCGAGGACTGGCGCAAATAATACAAGCCTTTTGTACTGGACATCCCACCGCGGCTTAACCACATTATCCAGAAAACATTCTTCCTCTTTTTGTGGCCCGCCTTAAAGGCGGGTCTGCTTGTTCTTTTCAGTGGGCGCGGGCATATACATTTAGCGGGGTGATCTTATGCTTAAGGTCTCCGACCTGCGGATGCGCGAGATTGTGAACGTGGTGGACGGGCGGCGGCTGGGCCTGATCAAGGATATTGACATTGACCTTGACGACGGCCGAATCAGCGCGCTGATCCTGGCCGGTTCCTCCCGTCTCCTGGGCTTCTTCGGCCGGGAGGAGGAGATCGTGATCCCCTGGGAGAAAATCGTAAAGATTGGAGTGGATGTAATTTTAGTAGAAATCCCCGACTACGTTGAGCGGTTTGCGGGGCGACGATAAACGCCCCGGACCATTACCTGACACCGGACCGACTCTGTTGGCCAAAACATAAATAATTTAACCTTCGTGCCCTTCGGCACGTTTCTTATTTGCAGCCGGCGCAGGATGACGAGGTGCAGCCCCCGCAATTGCTACCCTTACCCCCGTCTGTACCCACCGCAACCACGGCGGAAAGGATCCGTTTGGGTCCGGGAGCGTTGCAGGTCGGGCAGGTAAGATTCTCTCCGGTTTCTCCCAGCCGGCACAGCTTGGCAAACTTGTTTCCACACTTGGCACAACGAAATTCATAAACCGGCATTAAAACCTGCTCCTTTCCCTTCTAGGTGGATCCATGCCTAAGCTTATGCCTACCGTCTAGACCTGTCAAGGGCTTTGGCCGGAGTTTGGTTGAACCGTCGAACGGCCTCAATATATAATGTTTTTGACTAACTGAATGAAGAATGGAGCAAGGGGGCCGATTTGTGCAACTAACATTTCACGGTGCGGCCGAATGTGTCACCGGATCCTGCTTCCTGCTCGATACCGGTAAGATGCGCATCCTCGTGGATTGCGGCCTCTTTCAGGGCAGCAAGGAAATCCGGCAGCGAAACTACGGACACTTTCCCTTTTCCCCCCAGACCATCGATCTGGTGCTGCTTACTCACGCCCATATCGATCACAGCGGTTTGATCCCCAAGCTGGTCAAGGAAGGATTTTCAGGCCCGATTTTAGGCACGGGCTGCACCGTAGACCTGTGCCACGTCCTCTTGCCGGACAGCGGCAGTATTCAGGAGACCGAGGTCCAAAGAAAGAACCGCAAGGCGCAAAGGGCCGGTAAACCATTGGTAGAGCCGATCTACACCATGGACGACGCCTACGCCTGCCTTAATCAATTCCGCCCGGTGCGTTATAACCAGGACATTATTCTGGGAGACGGTGTTCGCTGCCGTTTCCGAGACGCCGGGCATATCCTGGGTTCGGCCCTGGTCGAGGTTTGGGTGCGGGAACCGGGCGGAGAGACGAAAATCGTTTTTTCGGGCGACCTGGGTAACAAGAACAAACCTTTTGTCCGCGATCCCGAGTATGTCGAAGAGGCGGACTACATAGTGCTGGAGTCCACCTACGGGGACCGTGTGCACCAAGAGGATTACGCCGGCAGCCGGGAAAGACTTAAAGAGGTTGTTTGGTCCACTTACCGCAAGGGCGGGAATCTATTGATCCCGGCTTTTGCCGTCGAACGTACGCAAGAACTTTTGTACGACCTTTTCGCTTTCACCAGGGCGGGGGAGATGCCACCGATGCAAATCTGGCTGGACAGTCCTCTGGCCACTGCCGTCACCAATATTTTCGGTGACCATCCGCATTGCTTTGATGATGAAGCAAGCGGTATGATTGCCTGCGGCATTGACCCGCTGGGCCTGCCGCAGCTTAATCACGCCCTTACGGTGGAAGAGTCCAAAATGCTTAACCAATCCCCCGGCGGGAACATCATCATCGCCGGCAGTGGCATGTGTGACGCCGGGCGCATAAGACATCACCTGAAACATAATCTGTGGCGTCCGGAAGCCACGGTGCTGCTTGTCGGTTACCAGGCGGAAGGCACGCTGGGCCGGCTCCTTTTGAACGGGGCGGAGAAGGTCCGTTTGTTCGGGGAAGAGATCGTGGTCCGGGCCGACGTTGTAAGCGTGAACGGCTACTCGGCGCACGCCGATCAAAAGATGCTGCGGGAGTGGGTCGGCGCGCTGCGGCGTCCGCCGCGGCAGGTTTTTCTGGTGCACGGCGAGCAGCGGGCGCAACTGGCGTTGCGGCAAGTCCTGGCCGAAATCGGCGTGGCCGCCCGCATTCCGGCGTGGCAGGAAACGGTGCGCCTGGAGCCTGGCCGGAAAGACGAAGAAAGGATCTGGCAGCTCTTGTCCGGCCTGCACGGTCGGACGGCTCGGTACTTGAAGGCCAATCCCGATCCCGATGCTTACCGCCAGGTGCTTGAGCGACTTTCGGCACTGGATGAGTTCCTGGCGGCGGGCGGGGGAAGGCGGGGATAAATTGGCCGGACCCAAATCCGACTTTGCGGTGCACCAAGTTGGGGAGATGCGCTTTTATACCATTCCCCGTTTTGCGCGGGAGGGGGGCGTGACGGCGGCGTTTAGCACCCGGCTGGGGGGGCGTAGCCGGGGGGTGTTCGCCACGCTGAATCTAGGGCTGCACGTGGGTGACGATCCAGAAGCGGTGTTAACCAACCGTGCATTGTTCTGCGCTGCGGTTGGCTTGGATCATCGACAGCTGGTGGCCTGTGCCCAGGTGCACGGGCACGAGGTGGCGGTAGTCGGCGCGGCCGACCGGGGACGGGGGGCTTTCGACCCTGCGCTGGCCGTTTCCGGTGTCGATGGTTTGGCTACCAATATCCCTGGGGTGCCGCTAATCACTTTTTTCGGGGACTGCGTACCGTTGTTCCTGTTCGATCCGGTGCGGCGGGCGATCGCCCTGGTGCACGCCGGGTGGCGGGGCACCCTGAGCCGCATCGGCGCCTGCGCACTAGCCGTGTTACAAGAGCACTACGGCACTTCGCCCGCGGCGGTGCTGGCCGCGGTGGGGCCGGCCATTGGACCCTGCTGCTACGCGGTTGGTCCCGACGTGGCGGCCGCCTTTGCCCGGGAGTTTCCCGGCGGCGACGTGGTGCGGGGCAGTCCGGACGGTGTCTGGCGGGTGGACTTGTGGACGGCTAACTGGCGAGTGCTGCGCGAGGCCGGGGTGGGGGCGGCGAATATCGCCGTGGCCGGGCGCTGCACGGCCTGTGCGCTTGACGAGTTTTTTTCCCACCGTGCCTCTGGTGGGAAAACCGGCCGGATGGCCGCAATAATGATGTTGGATGAGTAAGAACGATGACTAAGATTTTGGTGGTTGATGATGAAAAACACATCGGCGAGTTGGTGAGCTACGCCCTGCAGAAGGAAGGGTACCAGGTGCTGACCGCCCAGGACGGGAACCGGGCGCTGGAACTGGTGCAGAGCGAGCAGCCCGCTTTGGTCGTGTTGGACATCATGCTGCCCGGGGTGGATGGCCTGACGATTTGCCGGCTGATGCGTCAAAACGAGCGGACCCGGGATATTCCGGTGATCATGCTCAGCGCTCGGGGCCAGGAAATCGACCGGGTGCTGGGCCTGGAGCTGGGGGCCGACGACTATATCACCAAGCCCTTCAGCGTCCGGGAATTGGTCGCCCGGGTCAAGGCCCGGTTGCGCCGCAGCCGCGGCGGCCCGGTGCGCCGCCGGCCCTTGCGCATTGGCGAACTGGTGGTCGACCCGGACCGGCTGACGGTTGAGGCGGGCGGCGGGCAGGAACAGCTCACCCGTACCGAATTTGAATTGCTTTGGTTCCTGGCTGCCAACCCCGGGAGGGTTTTCACCCGGGACGTCCTGTTGGAGCAGGTTTGGGGTTTTGATTTCAGCGGCGATTCCCGGACGGTTGACGTGCATATTCGCCACATCCGGCAAAAGCTGGAGCGCTTACCCGGGAGTCCCCGGGATTTTATTGAAACGGTCCGCGGGGTGGGCTACCGTTTCCGGGAGGGGAACTGATGCTCAGAAGACTGCAGCGTCTGGCCATAACCGGTCCGCTTATGCTGTGGGCGGTGCTTACCGTACTCTGGGTCTTGTCGTCGGCCGGTTATTTGTCACAAACGGTGGCTATGGTGCTGGGTTTTTTCCTGGCGCTGGCGGTGGCCGTTGCCATGCGGCGGCTTATCAGCTGGCCGCTTTCGCGGGTGGCCGAAACGGCGGGGCAGATGGCGGAGGGGGATCTTTCCCAGACCCTTCGGGTGTACGAGAGCGACGAAATGGGCAAACTGGCCCAAAGTCTCAACCAGATGGCGCAGCGCCTGCGGGCTACACTTAGCCTGGTTACCGAAGAGAAGAACCGTATGCAGGCTATCCTGGACAGCATGGCGGACGGGGTGATCGCGGTGGACGGGGAAACCCGCGTGATCCTGATCAACCCGGTGGTGGAAGAGGCTTTTGGTCTCAACGAAGAGGCCAGCCTGGGCAAAACGGTCCTGGAGGTGGTCCGTGATTACGATCTGGACCGGCTTTTCCGCGAGGCGCTGGATTCCGGCCGTCCGGTCAAGCAGGAATTGCGGATCCTGACACCGGAGCCCCGGCTGTTCCGGGTACACCTCACCCCGATGCGCGGTGGCCAGCGTGGGGTGGTGGCCCTGTTCCGCGACATCACCGAGCGCCGCCAACTGGAGAAAATGCGCACCGAGTTTGTGGCTAATGCGTCCCACGAACTGCGCACCCCTCTGACGTCCATCCGGGGGTTTATCGAGGCGTTGCGGGATGGGGCCCTGGAAGACCCCGAGACGGCGCGCCGGTTCCTGGCGATCATCGACGAGGAAACCAAAAGGTTGAGCGAACTGGTGGACGACCTTCTGCAACTGGCCTCCATCGAAGAACGGCGCCGGTCTTTCCGGCGTCAGCCCGTTGAACTGGCGAGTATAATCCAGCGGGTCTCAGACACGTTTGCCACCCGGGTGCAGCAGAAGGGTCTGCGTCTGAGGGTGGATCTGCCGGACGACCTCCCCCCGGTCTTGGGGGATGCGAACCTCCTGTCGCAGGTATTCCACAATCTACTGGATAATGCCGTCAAGTTTAGTGAAAAAGGCGAGATTGTCGTCCGGGCACGCCAAGAGAACGGTGGGGTGGCGGTTGAGATCGCGGATAACGGGATCGGCATTGCGCCCGAGCATCTAACACGCATTTTTGAAAGGTTTTTCCGGGCGGACAAGTCCCGGGCTGCTTCGTCCGGCGGCACGGGGTTGGGTTTGGCCATCGTAAAACACATTGTCGAGGGCCACGGCGGAGAAGTACGTGTCACTTCCAGGCTTGGGGAAGGCAGCGTTTTCACCGTTATTCTGCCCGGCCACTCTTAACGCTGATTTAATATTTTTTTAACATTGAGCTAACAGGATCGTGTTACAGTAGACCAGGAGTTAAGGTCAGGAGGCGCAGGTGCAGTAAAATCAGTTACAAGGGGAAATTATGATGGTGGTGGTGTTGAACGGTAAAGTGTTCCAGGTCCCCAAACCGTTGTTGGAATTCACCCCCACCCCGACCGCTGAGATCATCCTGGGTGTGCTTGGTTGTTGGTGTTTTTCCTGGCCTATGTCCTGGATCAGGGGCTGCCTGTGTTGAACCTGAATTTCGGTGGGTGTGGCCGGAATCTACCTGGTGTGAGTATACTAAGCCTCCACATCTGACCAGGCTGATCCGGTTGAACACCAGATATCTGGCCATAGTGCCGTCCGTCGTCACCGGGCTGTTTGGCTTGATCATCTTTGTTAGCCTTACGGGGCCGGGTTTTCTGCGAAGCCGGGCTTGGCCCTGGGGGCTGCCTGCTGGTAGGCCGTCCGGTGCGCGGTTTTACCCCGTGTTCTTGGGGCCGGTAACCGGCATGGCTTTTGTTCTTTGTTGCGGGCCGGGTGATCGGCGAAGCGGCGGTATTGTCTATACCGCCGGAGTCAGTGTTTCACGTACTTTTCTGACTTCAACTCGTTTAAGGCCGGGAGGAGACGCTATCGGTGCGCTTTTGGTATGTGTAGGCCGAGGGGCTATTATGCCTTACCGTCGGCCAAATTGCGGCCACCTTCTTGACCTTGGCGGTATTGGCGTTCGATTTTTTGGCCGGTGTTCCGGCGGTCTTGCCCAGCGGCGTCTTCTCGGAAAGAACTAGGAGGCTTGAACGAAGTGGATAACAAGAACAAGATCACTGTAAAGGACCTAAACCTCTACTACGGAGATCATCAAGCCCTGAGTAACGTGGCGCTGGAAATTCAGGAACACCAAATTACGGCGCTGATTGGCCCTTCCGGCTGCGGCAAGAGCACCTTCCTGCGGACGCTCAACCGGATGAATGACCTGATCGAAGGCGTGCGGGTGGAAGGCCAGGTGCTGTTGGACGGCAAGGACATTTACGGACCGGATGTGGACGTGGTACAGTTGCGCAAACGGGTGGGGATGGTTTTTCAGCGCCCCAATCCTTTCCCCATGTCGGTGTATGACAACGTCGCCTACGGACCCCGGATTCACGGGTTGAAGAACAAGCGCCGTCTGGACGAGATCGTGGAAGCGAGCCTGCGCGCGGCGGCGCTCTGGGACGAGGTGGGCGACCGGCTGTTTCGTTCGGCCCTGGGGCTTTCGGGCGGGCAGCAGCAGCGGCTCTGTATTGCCCGTCTGCTGGCCGTTGAACCCGAGGTGGTGCTTATGGACGAGCCGACCTCGGCGCTGGACCCGATTTCCACCCTGCGGATCGAAGAACTGCTGCAGGAGCTGAAAAATAAGTACACGATCGTTATCGTGACCCATAATATGCAGCAAGCCGCCCGGGTTTCGGACGTCACCGCCTTTTTCCTTAACGGCGAAATCGTGGAAGTGGGCAAAACCGATCAGCTTTTCACAAAACCGCGGGACAAAAGAACCGAAGATTACATCACCGGGCGTTTTGGCTAGGAAAGAAGGTCTTGCCCTTTGGGCCCACCTATGTTAGATTAATTTTTACTTAAGTTGCGGAGTGATTTATTTGTCCTACCGGCGCAATTTTGACGTAGAACTGGCCGAACTAAAACAAGATATCCTCCGAATGGCCAGCCTGGTGGAACAAAGCATTTATAAGGCCATGGAGGCGCTTTTAAAGCAGGATCCCCTGATGGCCAAGGACGTGATCACCGGGGATGACGTGGTCGATCGCTTGCGGTACGAGGTGGAGAGCAACTGTATCCGGCTGATCGCCACCCAGCAGCCCATCGCGCGGGACCTCCGGGTGATCGTAACCGGCATTAAGATCCTCATCAATCTGGAACGCATGGGCGACCACGCGGTGGACATCGCCCGGGCCGCCATGTGCGTTTGCGGGCGCATGCCGGCCAAGGCACTGGAAAAGATTCCGGAAATGGCCCGCCGCGTGCAGCTCATGGTCAAGGAAGGCCTGGACGCTTACGTACACGGCGACGTAGAAAAGGCGCGCGTCATGTGTGCGATGGACGACGAAGTGGACGAAATCTATAACCTTACCTTTCAGAGCTTAATCAGTTATATGGAACAAAATCCCCACAGCATTCCCTGCGTGGTTTATCTTTTGCTGGTGACCCGCTACCTGGAACGGTTGGCGGACCGCGCCACGAACATCGGGGAAGACGTTATCTACCTCGTTACCGGCGAATGGCAGGAACTGAATTAAGACTCAAAGTAAAAGCCCGTCAGGGCTTTTTTCCCGCGCAGGACTTGTCCTAACGGTGTAGAATACAATTGTAAATAATTACTGGTAAAGCGCGATGCCAGGAAGAAGATCATTTAAGTTGTGACGTGCTTTGCGCACGGTCCTGCTTGGGGGGCTTGCCGCTTGGGGGGCGTGGGTTTGGCTTTGGCCTTTTACCGCCGTTCTGTTTGTGCATATGGTGGTGTCCGGGCTCGGGTTGGCGGCGGGCATCCAGATTGTGTCCAATCCCGGATTGGTTTACGGGCGCTGGTTTAGGTAGCGCCGGAACAGGAATCTAGAATCCAGAAGCCAGAATTCAGAAGAAATTCAGGAGCCGGGAGCGGGAGGATTCGGGGTCAATGTTGCATTATTGCCCATTCTGGATTCTAGATTCTGAATTCTAAATACGGCAAGGGGCAGAGCATGCAGGGGAAGGTTGACGTAGCGTTTAATCTGCGGCTGGTTCGGCAAAGGATCGCTGAGGCTTGTTGGCGCGTGGGGCGTGATCCGCGGGAGGTCGATCTGATCGCCGTAACCAAGGCTGTTGACCCGGAAAGGATGAAGCAAGCCTTGGCCGTGGGCCTGAACGTTTTCGGGGAGAGCCGGGTGCAAGAATTGGTGCGCAAATACCCCGACTTCCCAGGGGTGCGGTGGCATTTTATCGGACACCTGCAGCGCAACAAGGTGAAATACTTGGCGGGCCGGGTGGAGCTGGTGCATAGCCTGGACCGCTGGCCTTTGGCCCTGGAAATGGACCGGCAGGCGCGCCGGCACGGAGGAGTGTTTCGGGTCTTGGTCCAGGTGAACACGGCCCGCGAAAGTGGCAAGTTTGGGCTTTTACCGGAAGAAGTTGGTGGATTTCTCCGGGAGGTGGCAGGATTAAAGGGACTACAGGTAGAAGGACTTATGGTTATGGCGCCGTTTTCATCCGATCCGGAAGAGGTACGGCCCGTTTTCCGGGAAACACGGGCCCTGTTCGGAAGACTGGCCCGGGAAACGGGAGTTACGATGCGTTATTTATCCATGGGGATGAGCGGTGACTATCCGGTCGCGGTTGAGGAAGGGGCAAACCTGGTGCGCGTGGGTACGGCCATATTTGGCCCGCGAGAGTGTATGCTGAAGGAGGGTTGACGTTGGGAAGCAGGAAACTGGTGGACCGGGTATTGAGTTTCATGGGGTTTGAGGAGGTGCCGGAACAGGCGCAACACCAAGGACAGGACGACCGCGCGCCGGGGGAACGGCCGGTGGAGGCCAAGAAGAAGGCCACCGTGGTCAATCTACACGCGCAGCGCCAGATGCGCGTGGTCGTACTCGATCCCAAGACCTTTGAAGAGGCCCAGGGCATTGCGGAGCATTTGAAAAACCGCCGCCCCGTGGTGGTAAACCTGGAGCACGTGGAAACCGATGTGGCCCGCCGGATCGTTGATTTTGTCAGCGGCGCCACGTTCGCGCTGAACGGAAGCCAGCAAAAAGTCGGCGGCGGCATTTTCCTGTTCGTGCCCAACAACGTCGAGATTGAAGGAGAGGTGAAGGAGCCGGAGCGCGGCGGAATCTTTCCTTGGATGAAATCTTAAACGGTACTGTCCGAGAGGGAGGAAACGTGTCACAAGAACTAAAGAGTATCGGTATCGCGGGTGGGGGGGCCATGGGCGAAGCCCTGACCCGTGGGATATTGGCGGCCGGTCTCGTTTCTCCGTCTGACCTGATGGTCAGTGAGGTTCGCGCCGAACGGCGGGCCGAACTGGAACGCCGGTTTGGGATCCGGACCGCAAGCGACAATGTGCCGTTGGTCGGTTTCGCCGACACGCTGATCCTGGCGGTCAAACCACAGGTTATCGGGACGGTGTTGGCGGAAATTCGGTCCCACGTCAAACCTTCGCAGACGGTGATCAGCATCGCCGCCGGTGTGGGTCTGGCCTTTATTGAGCAGGGCCTCGGGGAGGGCGTGCCGGTGGTGCGGGTGATGCCCAACACCCCGGCCCTGGTGGGTGCCGGTGCGAGTGCGTACAGCCTCGGGCGCTTTGCCGGGCCGCGGGACGAGTACCGTGTCCGCGCGATCTTCGAAGCGGTAGGCCGGGTGGTTCAAGTGGAGGAACCACTGCTGGATGCGGTCACCGGCCTTAGCGGCAGCGGGCCGGCGTACGTATACCTGGTCCTGGAGGCGTTGGCCGACGGCGGGGTGTGTATGGGGCTGCCCCGGGACGTGAGCCTGGTCCTGGCGGCCCAGACCGTGTACGGCGCGGCAAAAATGCTGTTGGACACGGGTGAACACCCGGGCCGGTTAAAGGATATGGTAACTACCCCGGGTGGGACCACGGCCGCCGGCTTGCTCGTGCTGGAGAAAGCGGCCGTGCGGGCGGCGCTGCAGGAGGCGGTGGCGCGGGCGACCGAAAAGGCCCGGGAGATTAAGCAGCGGGGTGAATTATGAGCCTTATTGTTGAGATAGTAGATGTGGCCTTTATCGTATATACCTGGTTGATTATCGGCAGGATCATCCTGTCCTGGGTGAGACACAATCCTTACAACCCGGTGGTGCGGTTCATTTACGATCTTACCGATCCGTATCTCAATATTTTTCGCCGCGTGATTCCGCCGCTCGGGATGATCGACCTTTCGCCCATCGCGGCGATACTGGTACTGCAGTTGGCCAAGGTGTTGGTTTTATCCCTGCTGGTGGCGCTTGTTTAAGTCCGAGGGGGGATTGATTTGCTGACACCGTTGGAGATCAGGAAAAAGGAATTCAGACGTTGTTTCCGGGGTTATGATGAGCAAGAGGTGGACGCTTTTCTCGATCAGCTGACCGTCAGCTTTGAGGAGTTGCTCAAGGAAAACGCCCGTCTTCAGGATCTGGTGGAGAGGTCGGAGCAGAGCATTGCCCGTTACCGTGAGATTGAAGATGCTTTGAAGCAGACCATGGTGTTTGCGCAAAAGAATGCCCAGGAACTGAAACACAACGTGGAAAAGGAGGCCGAAGTCATCCTGCAGGAGGCGCATGCCCAAGCGGCACAGGTGGCCCGCGAAGCGGCCCGGACCGCGGAGCAGACCATCGCCGAGGCCGAGCGCCGGGCGGAGGAACTGCTGCGCAGGGCGCACCAACAGGCCGAGAACAGCCTGGCGGAGGCCCACCGGCGGGTGGACCAACTACTGCGCGAGTACCAGGAAATCGAAAAACAGGTACGGGTGTTCCGCGCCAAGTTCCGGTCGTTTTTGGAGGCCCAGTTGGCGCTGCTGGATGACGAAGAGCACGGAATAGGCGGCGAGGTGTGTAGCCTGACCACTACGCGGGAAGACACGGCAAAAACGAAAGAGGATGATTCCCAGGACGAAGCCGCTAACGAGGCCAAGCTGGCCTAACGGTAGTTTCGGGGGGTTCTTGATGGTAGTTAGGGAAGACCCACGGGGGTGTATCCTGGCGGTTTGGTTGCAGCCCCGCGCGTCTAAGAATGAAGTTCTCGGCGTACACGGGGAGGCGTTAAGGATCCGTCTTACCGCGCCTCCGGTGCACGGCAGGGCCAATAAGGCCCTCAGTTTCTTTTTGGGCGAATTACTTGGTGTGGTTCCGGCGGCGGTGGAGATCCTTTCCGGACGTACGGGCCGCCGCAAGACGGTGCTGATCCGGGGGTTGGGGCTGCAAGAAGCCAGGGAACGGTTGAAGTTGACGGACTGGTGACGATTAATCTATAATAATCCCGTCAAGAAGCGCAGAAAAAGCCCATGAGCGGGAAGAGTAGCCAAAAGCTACGGTTTTCAGCGAGCCCGGGACGGTGGGAGCCGGGTACTGTGTTTTGGCCAAAATCACCCGTGAGGCGCGGGCTGAACGGAAGATCGCCAGATCACCCTATTAGGCTTTGCCGGGTTGCTGCCGTTATCCAGCAAAAAGGTCGTTCGGCTGTTCTGGGGCCGGTCGGCGGATTAGGGTGGTACCGCGGGAAACCCTCCCGCCCCTGGGGCGGGTTTTTTGTTTTAAGGAGGAAGCCATGGATTACAGCAAGACACTCAACTTACCCAGCACCGCTTTTCCCATGCGCGCCAATCTGCCGCAGCGGGAACCGGAGATCGCCAGGTACTGGGAGGAAATTAACGTTTACAAGTTGGTACAGGCCAAAAACGCCGGGCGCCCCAAGTTTATCCTGCACGACGGGCCGCCCTATGCTAACGGTCACATTCATCTGGGGCACGTCCTGAATAAAGTGCTGAAAGACATGATCGTGAAGTTTAAGTCTATGGACGGTTACGACGCGCCTTACGTGCCGGGATGGGATACACACGGCCTACCCATTGAACAGCAGGCCATCAAACAGCTAGGCATTCGGCGCAAAGAACTAGGCCCGGTGGAGTTCCGCCGACGGTGCCGCGAGTACGCGTTGAAATTTGTAGACATTCAGCGCGAGGAATTCAAACGGTTGGGTGTGCGGGGTGACTGGGACAACCCCTATCTGACGCTGCAACCCCATTTTGAGACCCGCCAGATCGAAGTATTCGGCGAGATGGCCAAGCGGGGGTACATTTATAAGGGCTTAAAGTCGGTGCACTGGTGTGCCACCTGCGAAACGGCACTGGCCGAGGCGGAGGTGGAGTACGCCGAGAAGAAGTCCCCGTCCATCTACGTTGCTTTTCCGGTGGCCGACGGGCGGGGTCATTTGCCTGAAAGCCAGACGGCGATCGTTATTTGGACCACTACGCCCTGGACCATTCCGTCCAACGCGGCCATCTGCCTGCATCCGGAGTTTACTTACGCACTCGTGGCCAGCGGTGACCGGCACTTCCTGGTGGCACGTGCGCGTGTCCAGAGTTTCTGTCAGGTGTTAGGAGACCCGCAGGCGGCGGTAGAGCGGGAATACCGCGGTGCGGACCTGGAGGGCGTCGTGTGCCGTCATCCCTTCGTGGACCGGAAAGTACCGGTGATCATGGGTGAGTACGTTACCCTGGAACAGGGCACCGGCTGCGTGCACATTGCACCCGGACACGGCGAGGAGGACTTCGTGCTTGGCCAGCGGTACGGTCTGCCGGTGATTTCACCGATCGACGGCAAGGGCTACTTCACGGAGGAAGCCGGGAAGCTGGCCGGCCAGTTTTACCTGGACGCCAACGCTGCGGTGATCCGGAAGTTGGAAGCTGCCGGGGCTTTGCTTGGGCAGTCTTCGATCCGGCATCAGTACCCGCACTGCTGGCGCTGCAAGCACCCGGTATTCTTCCGGGCTACCGAGCAGTGGTTTGCTTCTATCGACGGTTTCCGCGACCGCCTGCTGGAGGCTATCGACCGGGTGCAATGGATCCCCGACTGGGGTCGGGATCGGATTTACGGGATGGTTGCCGGGCGGGGCGATTGGTGTATTTCCCGGCAGCGGCTCTGGGGTGTACCGATTCCGATTTTCTACTGTGCGGCCTGTGCCCGGGAAGTGATCACCACCGAAACCATCGCCCACCTGAAGAAGCTTTTCCGGGAGCACGGCTCGGATGTCTGGTATGCCTGGGACGTAAACGATCTGATTCCTGAGGGACTGAAGTGTCCGCACTGCGGTGAGAACCGGGGTTGGACCAAGGAAGTGGACACCATGGATGTCTGGTTTGACTCGGGCTCCAGCCACTGGGCCGTGCTCACGCAGCCGGAATACTGGCCCGACCTGTGTTGGCCTGCGGACCTTTACCTGGAAGGGAGTGACCAGCACCGCGGTTGGTTTAATGCGTCGCTGACCACGGCGGTGGCGGTTACCGGTGATCCGCCCTTCCGGGCCGTGCTGACCCACGGCTTTGTGGTCGACGAGCACGGGCGCAAGATGTCCAAGTCGCTTGGCAATGTAGTCGATCCGGCAGAGGTGCTCAAGCACCTGGGCGCCGATATCCTCCGTTTGTGGGTGTGCTCGTCGGACTACCGCGGTGACCTGGCGGTTTCCGAGACCATTTTAACGCAGTTATCCGAGGCCTACCGGAAGATTAGGAACACCTTCCGTTTTCTCTTGGGCAACCTGAACGACTTTGACCCCGAGCGACACGCGGTTGCTTATTCGGAACTCAACGAATTGGATCGGTACGCATTGCTGAAACTGACGCGGATTACCGACCGGGTGCTGAAAGCGTACCGGGATTATGATTACCATATCGTGTACCACACCGTTTACAACTATTGCGTTACCGATCTGAGCGCTTTTTATCTCAATGTCGTCAAGGATCGCTTGTACTGTGAGGCGGCCGATTCGGTGAACCGGCGGGCGGTCCAGACGGTCCTGTATGCTGTTTTGGATGCCTTGGTGCGGCTGTTGGTGCCCGTGCTGGCCTTCACCACCGAGGAGGTTTGGCGCCATTTTCCGGCGAACGGCAACAAGCCGCCCAGTGTACAGCTTTTGGAAATGCCCGAACCGAACCCGGACTACCTGGATGACGAACTGGAGCATCGGTGGGAGCGCTTATTGGCGGTGCGCCAGGAAGTGCTACGGGCTTTGGAGGGGGCCCGCCAGGCTAAACTGATTCGGGACTCCCTGGAAGCCGAGGTGATACTCTACGCGGACGGAGAGCTCTTGGATTTCCTCCGCGCCAATGAGGCCCAGCTCAGACCGATCTTCGTCACCTCCGCAGTACAATTGGTGCCGGTTGACGCGGGGATTCCCGAGGACGCCAGCGCCGGCGGTCTGCCGGGCTTGAGGGTGGCCGTACGGCGGGCACCCGGGGAAAAATGCGCGCGGTGCTGGACTTACGCGGACATCGGGGCTAGCGCTGCCTATCCGGACCTCTGCCCCCGCTGTGCGGAAGTTGTTGGCCAGAATTTAGGATAAATACCGAGACAGAAATCACAGAGACATTGTTATCCTTGAAAATCCCCAACCAATGGGGATTTTTCTTTTGCCGGTGGCACCTGCCTCAAAAAGACCACCCTTCTGTACCGTTAGTCTGCAGCCGGCTATGGCGAAAACAGCTGCCTGTCCCTCTTTCCCGCCGCCGCTCCCGTAAGCGGGCGGAATAGAATGGGCGCCGCTTGTGGATAACCCCATACTTATCCACAAAACATGCCTGTCCCCTTTTAGTCGGTTAGTTGCGGTACAGAAATTGATAGATCCGGTAGTTCAAGAGGACTTTGCGCACGAACTGGCGGGTTTCCGGAAAGGGGATCTGCTCCAAGTGCTTGGCTTCTCCGGTCCAGCGGTCATTGCGGAGCCAGACCTGGACGTTACCGCGTCCGCCATTATACGCGGCCAGGGCAATGATCGGATCGTGGTTGAATTCCTCAAAGAGTTGGGCCAAGTACCAGGTGCCGAAAGCCAGGTTGGTTTTGGGGTCGGTTAACAGCCGGGGATCGAATTCCTCTTGTCCGAGTTGTGCAGCAATCCAGTGCCCGGTGTCGGGCATGATCTGCATCAGGCCAAGAGCCCCCTTCGGGGACTCGGCCTCGGCCTGAAAGTTACTCTCAGTTTTGATCAGCGCGGCCAGCAGGTAGGGGTCGAGGTTGTGCTTTTGCGCGTAGTGAAAGATCATTTCTTGGTGCGGAAAGGGATAATAGTGACGTCCAATACGTTCTGCGTTGAAGGCTAAGGCGAGGAGCATAACAAGTAGTAGCAGCAACATTATCTTGCGCAAAACGTAAATCACTCCGGCTGTATTTCGGTCCAGTACTTTATAACCTGGTCTCTGGTCCTTGTCAAGGAGCCATTGTTGTCGATAATCCGGTCGGCGCGCCTGACTTTTTCTTCCTGGGGCATCTGGGCGGATAGAATACGCTGCGCCAGTTGGGGGTTTAGGCCCCGCGACGTCAGGCGCGTCAACTTCACCGGCCGGTCGGCCGTAACCACCCAGACTTCGTCCACCAGGGCGTCCAGGCCGGTTTCCAGTAAAAGAGGCACTTCCAGCACCAGCACCCCGGGGCCCCGGCGCCGGGCCTCGGCAATGGCTTTTTGCAGTACCTCCAGTACCGGGGGATGGGTGAGGCGGTTTAGCCGCGCCAACTCTTCGGGCTCGACGAACACCCGGGCCGCCAGGCGGGGCCTGTCCAACGTGCCGTCCGGATTGAGTACGTCCTCGCCAAAGGCGGCCACAATAGCGGATAGTAATGGCGTCTCGGGAGCGGTAAGCGCGCGGGTGACCTGGTCGGCATCCATGACTTCGGCACCCAGTTCGGCCAGTATCCGGGCCACCGTGCTCTTTCCGCTGCCGGCATCGCCGGTGAGGCCGATTATTTTCACCGCTTTTCCCTCCAGTTGAATATCGGTTTCAATATCCTTGTTCCGTGATCAGGCTATCGTCCGAAACAAACCCAGGGCAATGAGAAGACAGCCGGGCAGCAACTGAACTTTGCTGGTCAGCAGCCGGGCCGAACGCTCCCCCAAGACCATCCCCAGATTGAGCAGGACGAATAACCCTCCGACCACAAATAACGGTACGAACATCGTGAACAGCCCGGAAAGCGCAATAGCAAAACCAGCCGCGAAAGCGTCAAGGGCCAAGGCGATCCCCAGGACCATGGCCTCGCGCTCCGAAATGCATCCGGACTGGTCCAGGTCGGCGTCCAGAGGTTCAAGCAGCACCTGGATGACGACGCCCAGCTGCGGAATCCGGAGCCTGAGGATACGCTCGGTGGACCGCCGGAGGGCCTGGAGCAGGATCCACAGCCCCAATAGGATCAAAAGCCACCCGCCCAGGTACTGGGCCAACTGTGGCGGAATTCCCTGGGCGGCCAGATGCCCCAGCACCAGCGAAATGCTAACGGCCACCCCGGAAGTGATGCTGATGATCAGCATGGAAGCGATGGGAACCTTGATCCGGCGCAGTCCGTAAGCGAGACCGGCGCCGAAGCCGTCCAGACTCAAAGCGACACCGAAGACGAACAGGATCAGCAGTTCCAAGCTTTCCCCTCCCAGCGTTTCTCCGTTTTAGAGTATGGGAGGGGTCGTTTTTCGGTGCCTAGCGCCGTGGTTGGCAAGACGGGCAATAGTATGTGCCGCGTCCGCCGCAGCGGATACGCGCCACGGCCGTGCCGCAAGCCGGACAGGGTAAGCCCTGCCGGCGGTAGACCCGCAGGATTTCCTGAAACCGGCCTGGCTGTCCGGCGCCGTCCAGGTAGTGCTGGACACTGGTACCGCGGAAATCGATCCCTTCGCGGAGCACCTCCCGGATGGACCGGTATAGGGCACGGGCTTCCTGGGCTTTGAGCGTAGCGGCTGGGCGTTCGGGGTGGATGCCGGCCCGGTGCAGGGCCTCGTCGGTGTAAATGTTCCCCAAGCCGGCCAGAAAGGCCTGGTCCAGGAGAAGCGGCTTGATCATCCGGCGGGACGCCTTCAGGCGCCTGCAGAATTCCTTTTCGTTGAATTCGGGACCGAGCGGTTCCACACCCAGTTCACGCAGGCCCGGGACCTGGTCTATTTCCCGTGACGGCACCAGCCTGACCCGCCCGAACTGCCGCAGGTCGGTAAACCGCAGCACCCCCTGGTCCAGGTAGAACACGAGGTGGGTGTGCTTGGGAAACGGCTCCGCCGTTGCACTGTATACCAGTTGACCGGTCAGGCGGAGGTGGAATACCAGGGTCCAGTCGCCGGCGAGATCCATTAGGATGTACTTGCCGCGGCGGCGCAGGTGTGTGATCTCCCGGCCTTGCAGCAGCCGGCAAAACTGGCTGGCCGCGGGGGCCGCCACCACCTTGGGTAACACGACGGCTACCGATTGGATCACCCGGCCGACCAACCGGCTTTGCAGGTCGCGCACGATGGTTTCTACTTCCGGTAGCTCGGGCATCGGGTCACCTCTTCAAGCCGCTTCATTTCGTACCAATTGTGACCGAGTTTCAAGTCCACGGTCAGCGGCACGTTCAAGGGCAGGACGTTCTCCATTTCGCTTTTTACCAGTGACGCCACGGTAGAGACCTCCTCCGCGGGAACGTCGAAAATCAGTTCGTCGTGAACCTGGAGGATCATTAACGTTTTTAAATTCTGGCGCTGGAGTGCGGCCTGAATGTGGACCATAGCCAGCTTGATAATGTCGGCCGCCGTACCCTGAATCGGGGTGTTGATCGCCGCGCGTTCCCCGAAGCTCCGGACCGCGGGGTTGGCACTGAACAACTCGGGTAGCGGCCGACGGCGGTTCAAAATGGTGGTCACGTAACCGCGGTTGCGCGCCGCCCGAATGCTGGACTCGATAAAATCCTTTACCCCGGGAAGCCGGGCAAAATACCTCTGGATGTATTCCCGGGCCTCGGCCCGCGACACCTTCAAGTCCCGCGCCAACCCAAAGTCGCTGATGCCGTAGATGATGCCGAAATTCACCGCCTTGGCCCGGTCGCGCAACTGCGGGGTCACCTCCGTTAGCGGAACGCCGAACACCTCGGCGGCCGTGCGGGCGTGGATGTCCTGGTTTTCCCGAAAGGCGGTGACCAGGGCCGGATCGCCCGAGAGATGGGCCAAAACGCGCAGCTCAATCTGGGAGTAGTCGGCCGCCAGCAGCACGTTTGCCGGGGTGCGGGGTACAAATACCTTGCGAATCCGCCGGCCCGCCTCCATCCGGATCGGGATATTCTGCAGATTTGGCTCGGCTGATGACAGCCGCCCGGTGGCGGTGACGGTCTGGTGCAAAGTGGTATGCAGGCATCCGGTTTCCGGGTTTATCAAGGTAGCCAGGGCATCGACATAAGTAGTCTTCAGTTTCACCAGTTGCCGGTATTCCAAGAGCCGCGCCGCGATTTCGTGTTCGGCGGCCAGGTCCAGCAGGACGGCGGCGTCGGTGGAATAGCCGGTTTTGGTCTTCTTGCCGGCGGGCAAACCTAGTTTCTCAAACAGAACGCGGCCTAACTGGCGTGGAGAGTTGATGTTGAACTTTTCCCCGGCCAGCGCGTGAATAACGCTTTCCAAGGTCTGGATTTTGGCCCCTAATTCCACCGACATGGCTTCGAGTTGGTCGCGGTCTACCGCTATGCCGGCAGTTTCCATGGCGGCCAGGACGCTGACCAGCGGTAGTTCAACCCTGTTGTATAAAAAATCCAGTTCAAATCCGGCGAGTTCGGCCCTTAAGACGGGATAGAGCCGCCAGATACACGCCGCGCTGGCGGCCAAGGCGGCAGGGTTTTCCGAAGGTAGTACCAGGTCCAGGTACTGGTGGGCCACATCTGCCAGTTTTTGGTTGGCGGCCAGGGGGTTGACCAGGTACGCGGCCACCATGGTGTCGAAGGCCAGATTGTTTAGGGTGAACCCGTGCCCGGCCCGCAGGAATTCCTTGGCGTTGTGCATGAGTTTGGCGACCCGTTCGTCGGCCAGTAAGTCTCGCAAGCCCTTTACTACGGGTGCCTCGGCTTCGCCGGGGGAAAAAACGTAGACGGCGTCGTCGACGGCCAAGCCGAGACCATAAGGGCCGTTTCCGCCGGTGGCCAGCGCCACCGCCAGCCGGCCGGCGCGGCGTGCCGCCTCCAGTAGTTCATCCAGTGCGGCCACGTCGTCCAGCTTCTGGTAATCGGGGAGGAAGGTTTCTACCTGCTTTCCGGTCGGCCCGCTGTCCAGCACCGGTGTTTCGGTAATCCGGCGTACAAGACTCCGGAACTCCAGTTTTTTGAATACTTGGAGCAGTCGCGTTTGATCCGGTCCGGGCCAGGTTTCCAGCGCAAACCCTTCGAGTCCGGGGACGTTCGTGTTGATCCGGGCCAGCTTTTTGGAAAGCTGGGCCTGTTCGCGGTAGGTTTCCAATTTTGCCCTCCAGCGCGGCGGAAGGGCGCTGAGGTTTTCCAAAATGCCCTCCAGGCTGCCGTAGGCGTCCAAAAGCTTGGCGGCCGTCTTGGGACCGATGCCCGGCACGCCGGGGATGTTGTCCGAGGGGTCGCCCATCAGTCCTTTTAAATCTACCAGTTGGGCGGGCGCTACGCCGAGGCGTTCCTTGGTGGTGGCTGCGTCGTAACGTTCCAGGTGGGTGATGCCCTTTGCCGTCAAGAGTACCGTGGTGCGTGGACCCACTAACTGCAGGGTGTCCTTGTCCCCGGTGAGGATCAGGGCCTCGTGTCCGGCGCGGGTTGCGCTGGTCACCAGGGTGCCGATGATGTCATCGGCTTCGTAACCCTCGACTTCCAGGACCGGGATCTGCATGGCCTGCAATACCTCTTTGAGCAGGGGCAGCTGGGGGCGTAGGTCTTCGGCCATCGGTGGGCGCTGGGCCTTGTACTCCCGGTAAATTTCGTGACGGAAGGTGACCCGACTCTTGTCAAAAGCGACGGCAATAATCTCCGGGCGCTTCTCGGCGATCACACGCAAAAGCATGTTGGTGAAGCCGTAAACGGCGTTGGTCGGCAGACCGGTGGAGGTTGTAAGCGGCCGGATGGCGTGGTAGGCGCGGTGCAGGAGACTGTTGCCGTCAATTACCAGGAACCGGGCCATCAGAACACCTTCTTTAAAAAAGTACTTAGTATATCCTAGTTATTTCACCGGTACGGGGCCAGATACCTGCCTGGAGCTGGGGACGGCTCCGTTTAACGGTTACCCGACCGACAATTTCTTGGGCTTTGCGGCCATTTAAAGGTCCGCCGGGGCAGGAGACCGGAACCGGAAGTAGAATTAGTAGGGGGGCTGGCTTGGCTGCCACTCGCAAGGTAACAAAGGGGGGTTGGACCATTAAAAGCTTAGACCAGCAGTGCCCCTGCGGTCAACAACGCGCCTACCGGGATTGTTGCGGAAAACCGGAGAAGGTTGTCTCCCTTGCGCAGGCCAAATGGCGCCGCAGTAGTGCCGAACTGCGCCGGAAGCTGGGGGAGTTTGCCGAAGAAGTGGTTTTTCTCCGGGAGGCGGCCTCGGCGCAGGAGGTTTACTTTGCTCAAATTGAAGAAGACGTTCACGGTCTGGACGACGAACTGCTCATCGAGCGTTGCTTTGAATGGTTCATTTTTGATTATCCTTTGTCCAGCGGACAAACTCTGATCGAGTTGTTTGGCGACGTATGTGGTTCGCGGTTATCGTTCCCTGAGGCGGTGCTGTTGGTCCTCTGGCAGGAGGCCCGCGCCAATTTTTATGAGGTCAAGACGGTGTTTCCGGGCAAGGGCGTGGTCCTCAAAGAACTGGTGTTCGGAGAAGAGATCTGGGTGCGGGAGCCGGGGGTGCAGGACGATATCGTCCCCGGAAGCATCCTGTATGTGCGGATCCTGCGAGTTGGGGAAGAGTACGAGTTTTCCACCAGCGCGGTTGGACTACCGGCGGTGTTCAAATCCGAACTCCTGCGCTGGCTTAAGCGCGATTTCAACAATTGGCGGCAGACCAGCAAGCTGGAGGGGAGCAAAGCCTGGGTGGAATACCTGCGGTCCCAGGCGCACCGACTCAATGGGTACATTGTTCGCCTGGGATTGGGGTTGTCGGAGCCGGCCTTGTTCCGGGTCGGGGATGATGTTCCCAGTGTTGTGCCTTTGTTGAAATCGCTTTTCCAGGGAGAAACGCTCAGGCGGATTTGTGCCACTACCGAGGGACGGGCGCAGATAGAGGAGTTGCTCCGCCTGATTCAGGGAGCCGATGAGATCGGCGAGATCCGCCGTCGCCTTGGTGTTGGCCAGCGGGGCCGGGAAGGAGAAGCGGGAGAGGCGGAGGAGCAGGACGGAAAAGACCCCGGCTCTTTCGACTGGCCGGAAAAAACATACGCCGAAGTGGCCTCCCAGATTACTGACGGCCTTGATTGCCTGGGGTACCGGCGGGAAAAAGTGAAGAAGGAAGCACTGGGCCTGTGGTACCGTTTCTGTTGTGCGGAGCGGCCTACGCTGCGCAAGCCTTCGGCCTGGACGGCGGCGGTGATCTACGCCGTAATCCGCCGGGAAGGCCGGAAAAAGATCAGCCAGCACCGGCTGGCCAGGATGTACGGGGTTGCCCCTTCTTCCATCTCCAGCAACTTCCGCCGTTTGTGTAAGGCGCTGCCTCAGCCGACCAAAGGCGGCACGTCTGTGCCCCATTCGGAACTGATGAAAATCGAGCCTTTGATTCACAAGATCTTGCACCAGCTAAAGACCTAAATAGCCCGTGATGATCTTGAAGACGGTTTAACCCGGCCCGCGCGGCCAGGATCTTTTAACCCCTGATCTACTTTCAGGGGTTTTTGCTTTGACAACGGCATAGAATCCAGCAGGAGGTGTGCGCGTGACCGAGTGGTTGGACCGTTTTTTGTTCCAAGTTGTGGAGGCAATTGCCGCATGGGGTTACTGGGGCGTGGGGATCGGCATGGCTATTGAGAGCGCCAACATACCTCTACCTAGTGAGATCATCCTACCCTTCGGCGGTTTTCTGGTCAGTCAGGGTCTCTTAACCTTTTGGGGCGTGGTGCTGGCCGGTACCGTGGGGGGAACGGCGGGTTCGGTGTTTTCGTACCTTATCGGTTCCTGGGGCGGGCGGCTGCTGGTCGAACGCTACGGCCCGTACTTTGGGGTATCCAGAGAGAAATTGGCCTGGGCGGACCGGTGGTTTGCCACCTACGGGGAGGCCACCGTGTTTTTTACCCGCCTAGTGCCGGTGATCCGGACCTTTATCTCTTTGCCGGCCGGTATCTCGCGGATGCACCTGGGGCGGTTTGTGGTCTATAGCTTCCTGGGGTCGTTGTTGTGGAGCATTGCCCTTACCTATGTCGGTTTGCTGCTCGGGGAGAACTGGCACCAAATCAAGCCCTGGTTTCACCGGCTGGACGCGGTGATCGTGGCACTATTGGTGTGCGCCGGGTTATCCTGGTGGTGGCATTCCCGGCGCCGCCCTAAATAAGCCAGAAGCAAAGGGGACAGGCATATTTTGTGGATAAGTGGCGGTTTATCCACAGGGAAGCGTGGCAGGGACCCTTTTTGACCGGCAGGTTTTGTTAGTTTGAGGTGCGGTAGGCGGTTTAAACTAATGACAACTTGTGCTGGGAGTGAACTTTCGCTTTGGCCTACCCGCAATTCCCGCAATTTAAGAAGATAAGGGCGGTCACTTTAGTATTGGTATTAGTAATGCCGTTGCTCTTTATCCTGCTGTTTCCAGCGACGGCTGTTGCCGCTGGCGGGCGAACGGTGGTTATCGATCCGGGACACGGCGGTCAGGACCCGGGGGCGGTGGACGAAGTGACCGGTTATTTATCTCATCTCCAGGAGGGTGAGATGCCGCTGCAGCCCACGTACCAGCAGTTGCCGGCCGAGGCCTTTGCCAAAGCCGTGAACAATTACTTGGAGCAGTCTCGCGTGTGTCGGGAGACTGCTGCGGGGTACACCCGGTAACATTAATTACCGACCTTTCCGCGGTATACCGGGTGGGCCCAAACCGAATAATAGCTTTAAACCGAAAACGGGAAGGAGGGAGCCAGTTACGTTAATGCCCTATAAACGGAAGAGGTGCCTGATCATAGTGTCCGCCTTGCTGGGGGCGATTTTTGTGTTC
Organism: Firmicutes bacterium UBA3572; assembly: GCA_002375985.1. Lineage (GTDB taxonomy): Bacteria > Bacillota > Desulfotomaculia > Desulfotomaculales > Desulforudaceae > Desulfopertinax. The sequence continues at coordinate 49,824 of DFNH01000004.1, forward strand.
CAGGCCCTGGCTGGATGTGGCGCGCTGCGGCGGCCGGCCCCGGCGGAGGATCTTCCGGGCGCTCCGCCTGGAGGGCGGCAGGTCCTGCCCACCGATCCCCGGGAGTCCGCCCAACTGGCGGACAGGTTGGCCCGGGTGGCGGCCGAGACGCCGGGCGTGAACCGCGCCACCGTGGTACTGGCCGGCACCACGGCGTACCTGGGACTCAATCTGGAAGCGGAAATGGATGAGGAGCAGACCGAGACCACCAAACGTAAAGCGGCCAAGCGGATCAAGGATGAGGAGCCGCGTATTGAACGGGTGATGGTTGTTACCGATGTCGATACCCTTACGCGGCTCGAAAACATGGCCGAAGGGGTCCGCAGAGGAAAACCGGTCAGTGCGTTTACCGACGAGCTGGCCGAAATCAACCGCCGCGCAAGCCCCATCACCGATTAAAGCGAAGCCGCAGTGCCGGACTGCGGCTTCCTGCTGCGTTTCCTGCCGGGTGACCGGTATTATTCGGCTACGCCTCGGCCGTGCTGCAAGAGCTCCGACACGGTGACCAGGGTGTGCCCCTTCTCTTTAATGCCCTTAATGATCTGCGGCAGCGCTAGTGGGGTCTGTTCGGCGCTGTCACTGGCGTGCATCAGGATGATGGCGCCGGGTTCAAGGCGGTCCAGCACCCGTTTGGCGCTGGCTTGCGGTCCGATATCCTTCCAGTCCAGGGAGTCAATGCTCCACTGAATGGCCTGGTAGCCGGCCGCGGAGATCGCCTTCACCACCCGCTCGTTCCAGTCGCCGTTCGGTGTGCGAATCAGACTGGGTTCCTGCCCGGTAGTTTCTACCAGCGCCTCGTGGGCTTTACGGATTTCCTCCTTGATGACTTCGTTCTCTAAGGTGGTGTAGTTTTCGTGGTGCCAGCCGTGGCTGGCGACCTCGTGTCCGTCTGCGGCGATTCGCTTGGCAATCTCCGGGTGTTTGAGCGCCCAGGGCCCGGAAAGGAAAAAAGTGCTCTTGACGTTTTCGTGTTTGAGGATACCCAGTACCGGCGGCGGTACTTTTTCGCCCCAACTGATGTCAAAGGTCAGGGCCACAACCTTGTCGTTGGTTTTTACCTTGTACACGATTGGGGCGTGGTCGGTCATGGTGGGCACGGCGGCGGGCTGGCGCAGCAAAACGGCGTAGAAGGTGGCGGCTACAAACAGCAACAGGACGGCCAAAAACAGGTTTCGCCGCAGGCTGCGGGTGCTCAGAAAGTAAAATCGCAAGGTGGGTCACCGTCCTTACTTGTTCTGGTTTTCTGATTATGGTGTATTTCCCTCACCCGCAAATTATTACGGGATAATCGTTAGCCCTGGCGAGAAAATAGTGTGGGGGTGATTGGAAATGAAACTGTTAGTAACAGCAAGTTTGGCACTAATAATTTGCATGGGTAGCCTTACAACGGCTCACAAGGCGTATGCCGATTACCCGCAGGTGACGGCGGACGCGGCCATACTGGTGGATGCCGGGACCGGGCACATACTCTACGCCAAGAATGAGCATCAACGGAAGGATCCGGCCAGCCTAACCAAGATCGTGACCGCCATTGTGGCGCTGGAAGCGGGGCAGCCAGACGACGTGGTTACCATCAGCAAGCGAGCGGCCCGTTTTGAACGTGGCAGTATCATCGATCTTCGCGCTGGCGAGCAGATTACGCTGGAAAACCTGATCAAAGCGGCCCTCATCGAGTCGGCGAACGACACCACCATCGCCATCGCGGAACACGTGGCCGGGGACTATGACCTGTTCGTCGATTGGATGAATCTGAAAGCCCGCCAATTGGGGGCCGTGAACACGTGCTTCCGGAACCCGCACGGTTTTACCCATCCCAATCACGAGACCACCGCCTACGATCTGGCCCTGATCACCCAGTATGCTTTGCGCATTTCGGAGTTTGCGGTCCTGGTGCGCACCCGGAGCACTACTGTCTACTGGCACGATGCGGAACGTAAAGAAACGCTGCGTAACACCAACCGGTTGCTGCATTCTGATTTTGAAGGAATCGACGGGGTAAAGACCGGGACCACGGCGGCAGCCGGGCATTGTCTGATCGCTTCGGCTACCCGAAACGGTCGGCAATTGATCGCCGTGGTACTTCACAGCGACGGCCGCTACTACGATTCCAAGAAGCTTCTGGAGTGGGGCTTCGCCATCGAACCGGTGGAGGTGGCCACGGCACACGATCCGTTAACCAGGTTGCGGGTGCGGGACGGCGCCAGGCCGGAGGTGACCGTGGTTCCGGCGGAAACGGTGCGGCTTCACATTCCCCAAGAACAGCTGCCTGAGCTGGAAAAAGAAGTCCGGATGAACGAAAAGCCGGTGGCTCCGATTGCTGCCGGAGATCCCCTGGGCGAAATGATTTTTCGCCTCCAGGGCCGGGAACTGGGCCGGGTTAAACTGGTTGCCGGACACGCGGTGGAACGTCAGGTCTGGTACCGGCGCCTGTTTAGTCAGGTTTAGCGGCCGGCTTGCGGCTCTAAGCTAAAAAGTGTG
>DFNH01000006.1 GCA_002375985.1 Firmicutes bacterium UBA3572
GGCTCTAGGTCAAGAAGTGTGGAAAGGAGATCAGCCAAGCCAAGGGGAGAAAAGCTAAGAGCATCTTTCGCACATAGACCCCGCGGTTCCGAAAACCGTAACTTATTCGCTTAAGGAGCTTGATCTTGGTATGAACTCCTTCCGTGTAACCGTTAGTAACCCGCCAGTCGTGATAAGCAAGAATCTCTTCCCTCCAGCTGCGAAGCGTTCTCCCCCACTGCACCAGCGCAACGTCGCTCGCCTCCCGGGTGTTGAGAATCAAACGGTCCAGGATCAGCTCCGCCTCCTTCCGGCAAGAAGCACGATAGACATCGCGCAGCTGCTCCTTGGCCCAGTGAAAATGGGCAACATTCTTGTACCGATTCCTGATCATGGCAAGCTGGGCTGCCTGACGCTCGGTCAAATCCTCTTCGTTCTTCACCAGAGGCCAGCGAGGTATGCGCTGTCCGGTCACCTGTTGCTCTATTAGCCTCGCTTCGTCTACACGCCGGTTGGCATCTTTAAGAGCGTGAAAATGGTCAACCACCACAGGAACTCCAGGCAGTACCCTCTTTATAAGCTTGCGCCAGCCGTCTTTGAAGTCGATGCACACTGCCTTGATGCGCCTGCGCACCGAAACCGGCAACCCTTTTAAAAACTTCTCCAGGGTTTTGAGCCGGTCGTCCGGTAAGATGGCGATAAGCCTCCGCTCGGGCCACACGCAGGTGACGGTGATCATCATGTCCTGACCCCTGAAACTGTGCTCATCTATACTTAAAGCAAAAGCCGGTAGATCTTTAAGGGCCTCCTCGATATCCGCCTGATCGGTTACTTGCTTTAGAAGCAGCCGGCGCAGGGTGCCGGGACTTGTCCCAACCACTTCTGCCGCTCTGCGAAAACTGCGGTCTTTTAAGTTTTCGAGCCAATCTGCTTCCGCCCGCTCGGTTCTTCTTGCTCGAGGTCTGATGCCCGGAAATCTTTCAGTGAATACCTTCCCGCAATTCGGGCATTTGAACCGGCGGGGGCGCACCCAGAGGTAAACCGGTAACCCGTTGCATCGGGTGTGCAGTTTCGGCCTCCACTCGCGCGACCGGTCGTGAACCCGACGAGTTAGAGCCTGGCAGGAGGGACAGGTGGCCTCTTTCCTCGGTCGCCCGGCGTATACGTCAATCCTGTCTGACTCGATCTTTACCTGGTAGATAATCCATCCTTGCAATCCAAGAAGTTCCGCTATACACTGTTTCATAGGCGGTCGAGAGCCTCCTTTGGGGTTGTGGTGTGCTAAACTATGCCTTGGCTCTTCGGCCGCCTCCTCCTTCTTACTCCACACTTTTTAGCTTAGAGCCAACCCAGGCTTGCATTACCGCCTGGCTTTGGCTATAATAAATGGTACATTGCGCCCGTAGCTCAGTGGATAGAGCGCTGGCCTCCGGAGCCAGGTGCGCAGGTTCGACTCCTGCCGGGCGCACCATAAGAAAGGTTTTCAAACCGCGTGTCTATATGGCTCGCGGGTTTTTGCTTTGAGGGGGCGGTTGGTTATTCGGGGCGGGGATTAACAAGATGAACTACGGTTTTATTTGCAAACAGCACCTGGCTTAGTTAAAATTGACACAGATTTGTCCAACGGGGGCGTAACATCGTGAAAAAGGTGGTAAGTGTCAGCCTGGGTTCCTCCAAGCGAAACAAGACCGTGGAGGCAAAGCTGCTGGGCGAGCAGTTTGAAATCAGCCGGATCGGGACGGACGGCGATTTCAAAAAAGCCCTGGCTACCCTGCGCGAACTGGACGGTAAGGTTGATGCCATCGGCTTGGGTGGTATTGACGTGTATTTATACATCCGGGGCCGCCAGTATGCGATCCGGGACGGCTTAAAGCTGATGAGGGCGGTGCGTAAGACCCCGGTGGTTGACGGTAGTTTCCTGAAACGGACGCTGGAGCGCGAGGTGGTGCTATACCTGGCGCGCGAAACGGAGCTTATCCGGCCGGGCACCAAGGTCATGATGGTAAGCGCTGCCGACCGGTTCGGTATGGCCGAAGCCTTTGTTGATGCGGGATGCGAAACTACTTTTGGGGATCTGATCTTCGCCGTGGGCATTCACTACCCGATTCGCACCATTGCCCAACTAGAAAGACTAGCCCGTCTTTTCTTGCCCTTTTTTGTTAGACTGCCCTTTCAGATGCTGTATCCTACCGGGAAGAAGCAGGAGGTGCACGACGAGCAGAAGGCCCGGCGGTTTGCGTCTTACTACCGGGATGCGGACGTGCTGGCCGGTGATTTTCACTACATTCACCGTTACCTGCCGCCGACGTTGGAGGGAAAGATCATCATTACCAACACCACCACTGCCGCGGACGTGGACCTGCTCCGGGAGCGCGGCGCCTCTTACCTAGTGACCACTACGCCTGTTTTCGATGGCCGCACCTTTGGAACCAACGTGCTGGAGGGCGTGTTTGTGGCCCTCCTGGGCAAGCCGCGGGCGCAGGTGACCGAGGAGGAATATGTTGACCTTTTGCATCGGCTAAACTTCAAACCAAACATCGTGAAGCTCAATTAGAACCTTAAAGACCCAGGAGTTCGTACATCTCCGCGTCAACGCGGTTGTCATAACGCAGGCTGAAATCCTTGCGGAATTGGATTACTGCCTGCTGAAGCCCCGGCCCGAAGATGCCGTCGATCGGGCCGTCGTAGTATCCATGTTTCTTCATGAGCCGCTGGATTTCCAACACCCCTGATTCCCGGTCACCCAGGACCAGAGTGGGCCGGCGTTCTGGACCCATGATGTTACCCACGATGTGCACGGGGGTGTTCACTTCTACCCAAGAATAAAGTTGTTCCGCACTTTTGTTGAACATACGGATACAGCCGTGGCTGGCCCTGGTGCCGATAGAATACGGTTTGTTGGTGCCGTGAATTCCGTAGATACCCCAGGGAACATTAAGGCCCATCCAGCGGGTGCCGAAGCCGGTGCCCCAGTTCATAGCCTTGCGGCGGATACTCCAGTTTCCGACGGGTGTGGGGGTTTCCGTCTTACCCACGGCCACTTTAAACTGGTAATACGGATAACCGTCATTCAGCACCGTGAGTGTACGGTTGCGTACATCAATGAGCAGCTCCACTTCACCGCTGGGAGGAGGGACGGTTTCCTGTGCGGCAACCGGTTGGGGCGTTAACCCCAGCAGGTAGCGTGTTGCCCCGTCCACAACACCGTCGGGTTTAAGATTATAAAGCTCTTGTAAAGCATGCACCGCTGCGGCCGTAGCCGGACTGTATGTCCCCGTAATGTTTCCCGAATACAGTCCTGCTGCTTGCAATTGTTGCTGAAGCTCGCGGATGTCGTCGCCCTCGAGTGGATGGGCTTGGTCCAGGTAAAGGGGGCGCTCATACTCGCAATTCACCGGACACAAAACGTAAGGTGCTTCGCCAGCGGCCGCCGGCATAGCCAAAGCCAAGCATATCAAGAGGGTAACAATCACTTTTGACACGCATCTCCGCTCCTTTTACTTTATTGTGTGGCTCGTGCAGATTCTTTTATGCAACAGGTGGTGCCTCCGGATTTTAGTTGATCAGTGTCACGCGGAGTTGAGTATAATCGGGTAAAGGGGGGATTTGATGTCGAAAGCCAGGTGGTTGACGTTGATAGCCGTCGTGCTGTCGTTAATGTTATTCACGGTGGTTGTTGGTTCGCGAAAGCAAAGCAGGAAAGCGCCAAGAAAGTACCTGCGACCGTGAACACCTATGACGAGGTGGCGCTCTTTTTCTGTGATCGTGACGGACATCTGCGGGTGGAGTGGCGGAGCTTGGTCCCTACCGACAACTTGCCCGCGGCCGCGTTAACCAGGTTGATCCTGGGGCCCGAAGCCCCCGAACCCCTGGCTACCATCCCCGAAGGCACCATGCTTAGAGGTGTGACGGTGCAGGAGGGTGTTGCTCGGGCGGACTTTAGTGCCGAATTGATGGAATTGATGGATGAGAAGCATTGGGGCGGATTTCTTGGCGAAACGATTACGGTTTACTCCATTATTCATTAGAAAGATAAGATAGAGGAGGCTTTGGGGGGATTAGAAATCACGCTTGCCAATGCTCCCCTGATCCCCTTTGACGAAATAGATGAGGGGGATAGGCAGCTCCTGCTCAGAGCTCTACAAGCTTCTGGAAAGTGAAGAGGTGCTAAAGATATAAGGATGTGTGAAGATGACAAGCGAAAAAATACTGTATGGAGTTAGGGACACATTTGAGAGTGCAGCAAAGAAGGCAACGCCAAAGTACAAGACAACTCCGGGCAGGATACTGTTCGCCGGGTTTATGGCGGGTGCTTTTATCGCCTTTGGTTTCATACTGGCAATTGTAGCATCAGCAGGCTACAACCCAAAGCTCTTCCCAGACGAGGGCAACATTTCAGCGTTTAAGCTACTCCTTGGTGCAATGTTTCCAGTAGGTTTGATTGCCGTTGTATTGGCAGGTGCGGACCTTTGGACAGGAAACGTTCTGTTCCTTAGCTCAGCAAAGGCAAAGAGATACGCCGGCTTCAAGGATGTACTCTACAATTGGATTGGCAGCTATGGAGGGAACTACATTGGATCATTCTTCCTAGCATTAGTGGCAGCAGTCCTTGTGGGGATAGTAGCTGAGGATCCATTCAAGACTACAGTAATAGGAATAGCAACAGAGAAAGTTAGTCACTCATTTCTAGAGATAGTATTCTCAGCTATTGGATGTAACTGGCTAGTTAACGTTGCAATTTGGCAATCGGCGAGGGTCAACGATGGTGCCGGAAAGATTTTGTCTATGTGGTTCCCAATCTTTGCTTTCGTAGCAATAGGATTTGAGCACAGCGTAGCAAACATGTGGGCAATCCCAACGGCGATATTTCTAAGTGACTACACAACACTGACATGGTCAATATTCTTCATCAAAAATTTAATTCCGGTTACAATTGGTAATGCCATTGGGGGGTTTTTCTTCGTTACGTTCTACTACTGGTACTTAAGCCATCCAGAGATTGGACCAAGTGAGATGATAAAAGAAATCGTTGACTTCATTGCTGTTTCTGTAACATTTCTGGTTATCATGGTCGGAGTTCCAACGGTTGTTGCAATAGTATTGGACAACACCTTGGGAGCGGGAATTAAGTTCATTACTCCACTAATAATCTCAATCTACGCAATAATAGCAGCATTTGCCATGTACGGCCAAGTTAAGGCAAAGGTTGGGGCCTCTGCTTGATCCGCTCCTTTCAATCAATAAATTTATCAACACGCAGTTTCTGGAGAATGGAGCGCTACAGATTTTGGTCGAAGGGCAGGAGGTGGTTTCCCTGAAGGGGCGTTTGGACTTAGTAAATCTCTGGTTCGAAACCTCGACTTGATAAAGGCTGGGGCCACTAGGTTAGCCATAAATAACGAAACCGGGTAAGCAGCCCGGTTTATTTTATTGTCTGATTTTGCTTGAAAAACAGGATTTTGGTGCATGTTGCCGAAGCACTTTTCGGTAGTCTTAAGGCACAGGAGGAGACTTTGGCGATATGTGGCGTAAGTGCACCCTGCTGGCCGTCTGCTTTTTGATCGTTGCCGGACTAGGGTTTTTACCGTTTCAATATGCCGAAGCCGCGCGGACGGCCGTGGTTCAGGGAACGGAGGTGCTGTTGCGTTCCAGCCCGGGCATCGCCGCCGATAACATCGTAGGACAAGTATCCCGGGGCACCCGCTTGGCGGTGGTGGGCGAGGCGGGCGATTGGTGGCAGGTGCGCCGCTCCGACGGCAGCACAGCCTGGATCGCTGGCTGGCTGGTGCGGGTCGAGGAGCAAGCGGCTGCGGGTGATGATTCTCAACACCGCGTGGAAGTGCACGTGAACGGCCGTAAGGTCAGTTTTCCTGATCAGCATCCGTTCATTGCCCCCGCATCCCAGCGCACCTACGTTCCGCTGCGCTTTGTCTCGGAGGCCTTGGGCGCGCAGGTCGACTGGGATGGGGCCAAGAAAGTGGTCATCGTAAGAAAAGGCGGAACCATGGTCCGGATGCTTGTCGGTGCCGGGACCGCGCAGGTAAACGGGGTTGACGTGTCTTTGGATGCCCCGGCGCGGCTGGTGGGTAACCGGACGATGGTGCCATTGCGCTTTGTGTCCGAGATTTTGGGGGCGGAAGTAGACTGGTTACCGCCGGAAGCCGGTCGGCCCGGCAGGGTGTTGATCACGGCCGCCGGCGGCACCGAAGAAGAATCGGCTGCAGGCCGGGTTGCCGTGGTGCAGGGGGACGGGGTGCGGTTGCGCTCCAGCCCGGTCATTGAGGATAACAATATTGTCGGCCATGTGTTTAAAGGAGACCGATTGCCGGTGGTCGGAGAGTCGGGCGACTGGTTAAAGGTCCGGCGGGCCGACGGCCAAACGGCCTGGATCGCGGGTTGGTTAGTACGTATTGAGGGGAGGGCCGCACAACCGCAACCGCAACCGCAGCCGGAGCCGGAGCCTCAATCTTCGCCGCCGGCGGCACCGGCGCCGACACCACCGCCTGCGGACCAAGAGTTGACCGGCAGTGTCATCGTGCGGGTGGATACGATTGAGGTGCGCAGCCAGCCCGGTAACCACTTTGCGGCCATCGCGCAGGCCACCAGAGGCTTCCGGTTGGGTCTGGTGTCTCAGCGAGGTGACTGGTACCAGATCAGGTTGCCCAGTGGTACCCTAGGCTGGGTCGAGGCGGCTGCGGTAGAAGTCGATCTTCAAACCCAGGTGCCGCCTTTGCCTTCGCGTGGTGATGATCGGGATCCGGATCCGGGGACTTTTGAAGCCGAGGTTTCGGGAAACCGGGTGATGATCACGGTCAGGTCCGCCGAGCCCATGCGTTACAGAGCCTTTCAACTGACGGGGCCGGCACGGTTAGTGATCGATGTCGAGGGGTTCCCCTTGGAAAAGCTGCCGGACCGGGTTTTGGACTCACCCGTGGTGGAACGGATACGCACGGGTGTGGTAGACGAACAATTCCGGTTGGTGTGCGACCTGAAGCAGGGTCTGAGCCATACCAGGTACCGCACAAACCTGTCGGCCGACCACCGCACGCTGACGGTGGAGCTGTACCTGGCGAACAGCGCCCTGGAGGGCCGGGTGGTCGTGCTCGATCCGGGGCACGGGGGGCGCGATCCGGGCGCCATCGGACCCACTGATTTGCGGGAAAAAGACGTCTGCCTGGCCATTGCCCTGGAGGCGGCGCGCTTGCTGCGGGCAGAAGGGGCGGAGGTGATCCTCACCCGCTCGTCCGACCGGTCCGTAGAGTTGGATCGGCGGGCCGAAATCGCGAACCAGGCCGCTGCCGACGTGTTCGTAAGCATACACAGCAATGCCAATGTGGACCGCGCCAAACACGGGATTAGCACTTACTGGTGGCCTTACCCGGACGGAGCAAGTCCCGGACAGGTGGCGGCCAGGCAGAGTCTGGCCCAGGCGTTGCAGGCGGCCCTGGTCGGTGAACTGCGGCGCCAGGACCTCGGCCTGTACCAGGCGCGGTTTGTCGTCCTCAGGGCAACACAAATGCCGTCGGCGCTGGTGGAAGTTTGTTTCATTTCGAACCCCGAAGAGGAGAGGCTGCTGGCCGACCGTGATTTCCAAGACCGGGCGGCGGCGGCGATCGCGGAAGGGATTAAGGCCTATTTTCAGAATTACTGATGGGTGTCAAAGCGTCCAGGCCTCCGGCGCACCGGCTGTCGGAGGCCTTTTGCTTGGCCGCAATTAACTCCGGAGAGAATAAATATTGAACGGGCAACATTTGATGTTAGAATACAGGGGGTAGAACCAGACCGCCGGGGAGGGAAAAGCTTGGCGCAGGGCACGGTCGGGCTCTTTGATTCCGGCGTGGGTGGTCTCACCGTCGCCGCAGAAGTTTTTCGGATGCTGCCGGAACAACGGGTGATCTACTTCGGTGATACGGCACACGTCCCTTACGGAGGGCGTTCCGTGAACGAATTGGTTACCCTCGCCGACCGGATTATTTCCTTTCTCTGTACCCAGGGTGCACGGTACATTATTTTTGCCTGCAACACCAGTTCCGCTGTTTCCCTCCAGGTGCTGCGTGACCGGTATCAGGTGCCGATGACCGGTCTGATCGAACCGGGGGCCGCGGAAGCGGTGCGGGTTTCGACCGCCGGCCGTATCGGTGTGATTGCTACCGAGGCGACCGTCAGAGCCGGTGCTTACGCCAGGGCGATTAAGGAAATCAGTCCGGACTGCGAGGTATTCAGCAAGGCGACGCCGCAACTGGTACCCTTGGTAGAAGCAGGAGAGATTGACACGCCAAGGGCGGAGGGCGTACTGCGGGCTTACCTCGAACCGTTAAAGGAGATAGGTATCGACACGCTGATCTTGGGCTGTACTCACTATCCGTTTCTGCGGCGACCGATCGCGCGCATTTTGGGCACGGGGGTCCGCCTAGTGGATCCGGCGGCGGCTACCGTTCGTGCGGCCATGCTTAATATTCGCCGTCTTGGTCTGCTACCTGGCGACCGTTCCCATCCAAAGACGGGGGCAAACTCCGCCGGACACCTTTTTTATGTGAGTGGCCCGGTCGGACCTTTTGCGTCCGTGGTCCGGCGGTTTTTGGGGTGTGAGCCGGGTCTCGTGGTCCAAGTAAACCTGGATCATAAACCAAAGACGACCGGAGGTTAATGTGGCTTGTGTACACTAGACAAGGTAGGCATCACCACGACCATACCGGTGGAGGTGGTTTATGCGGCCGGTTGGAGGCCGGTGGACTTAAACAACGTTTTCATTACCAGCACCGATCCGCGATTGTTAGTGGAGGAAGCCGAAACGGCGGGCTACCCGCGCAACGTATGCGCCTGGATCAAGGGTATTTACGCTACGGTGCTCCGAGATAAAGACTTGCGTACCGTCATCGCGGTGACCCAGGGGGATTGCAGCAATACCCACGCCCTCATGGAGACTTTACAGTTGGCCGGACGGCGCATTATTCCCTTTGCCTATCCCTTTGACCGGGACTACGATTTCTTGAAACTGCAGATCGAAAAGCTGATGGCCTACTTCGGCGTGGACTGGCACCAGGTGCGGGAGGCCAAAGCCCGGCTGGATCGGGTCCGCCGTCTCGTCTGGGAACTGGACCGCCTGACCTGGGAAGAAAACCGAGTGGGAGGCTGGGACAACCATTACTTTCAGGTGGGGTGCAGCGATTTTGAAGGAAATCCGGAGGAATTCGGGGCGCGGGTGGCCGGCTTCCTCGAGCGGGCCAAAAGCACGCCACCCCGGAAAGAGGCCATCCGCTTGGGGTACATCGGGGTGCCGCCGATTTGCGGGGACATCTACGCGTACCTGGAGGCGCAAGGAGCGCGGGTCGTTTATAACGAAACGCAGCGCCAGTTTGCCACGCCTTTCGAGGTTGAGGATTTGGTGGAACAATATCGTCTGTACAGCTATCCTTACGGCATCTTTTACCGTTTAGAGGATATCAAACGTGAGCTAAAAAGGCGGGAGGTGCACGGGGTGATCCATTACGTCCAGAGCTTTTGCTTCCGGCAGATTGAAGACCTAATCGTGCGTCACGAATTACCGATTCCGGTCCTGACCGTGGAAGGGGACAAGCCAGGCCGGGTGGACGCGCGCACCCGGATCCGCCTGGACGCCTTCGTGGAGATGCTGGCGCAAAGGAGGTGACCGCGTTGGAAATGACTGTGCTCGGCTGCTGGGCGCCGTATCCGCGGGCGGGCGGTGCCTGTTCCGGTTACCTGATCCGTGGTGGGGGTGTAACGCTCCTTCTGGATGCCGGTAACGGCAGTTTTAGCCGGTTGCAGGGCATAATGGATTTTAGGGAGCTTTCGGCGGTGGTTATTACGCATTATCATACCGATCATTGTGCCGATCTGTTCTGTTTGCGCCACGCCATTAAGGGCGCCCGCCGGGACGGCAGCCGGAAAGAGCCCCTGACACTCTACGCCCCCGGCGAACCGCGGGACGACTTTGAGCGCCTGGCGGGAAGCGGCGGGGATTTCCGGGTCCGGTTCATCGAGGAATTGCCTTTGACGGATGGAATCCGGAGGACAGAGATGGGGGGACTGGGCCTCGAGTTTTGGTCTAATCGCCACTCTTTGCCTGCTTATGGAGTAGCCGTTACCGGTGGTGGCCGGCGGCTGGTGTATGCGGGCGATACCGGTCGTTTTCCGGAACTGGCCCGTTTCTGGGCGGGGGCCACGCTTTTGCTTTGCGAGGCCAGCGGTTTTGCCCGGGACGAGGAGCAAATCGGATCGGTGCACCTCACCGCCCGGCAGGCCGGGGAACTGGCCGAAGAGAGCCAGGCGGCCCGGTTGGTGCTCACTCATTTTTGGCCGGAATACGAACCGGAAGCGCTGCGGGCTGAAGCAGCCGCGGTGTGCCGGTGTCCGGTACTGGCGGCACGCGAGGGTGACACTTATCGTTGTTGAAGCGAGGGCGCATAGAACGCCCGATAAGACAGGAGGGATAGAATTATGGTACGGGTGGACGGCCGGGAAGCGGTGCAGATGCGTCCGGTGCGGATAACCCGGCATTATAACAAATATGCGGAGGGGTCGGTGCTGATCGAAATGGGTGACACCCGGTTAATCTGCACCGCCACGGTTGAGGAGCGGGTTCCGACCTTTTTGAAGGGTACGGGAAAAGGCTGGGTGACCGCCGAATACGGAATGTTGCCCCGAGCCACCGGTGTTCGAGTGCCCCGGGAAGCCGTGAAAGGCCGCCCCGGTGGTCGTACCTTTGAAATCCAGCGGCTGATCGGCCGGGCCCTGCGAGCGGTGGTTGACCTGGAAGCCCTGGGCGAACGTACGGTGATTCTAGATTGTGATGTGCTCCAGGCGGACGGCGGGACGCGGACGGCGGCGATTACCGGAGCCTTCGTGGCCCTGGTGGACGCTTTGCAGGCGCTGGTCACCGCCGGAGTACTGCCCCGTCTTCCGGTGCGGGATTACGTAGCTGCCGTCAGCGTGGGTCTCTTTGAGGGAGAGGCCGTGCTTGACCTCTGTTTTGCGGAGGATTCGGCGGCCGACGTGGACTTCAACGTGGTGATGACCGGTGCGGGGCGTTTCGTAGAGCTGCAGGGAACCGGTGAGAACGCAACTTTTGACCGGGCCGAAGTGGAACGCCTGCTTGACCTGGCGGTTTCCGGCATACAAGAACTGCTGGCGTACCAGCGGGATGTTCTCGGTGCGGTAGGGGAACAAATCGGCAGGGAGGCGTAAATTAAGATGGCCAAATTAATCCTGGCTACTAGGAACGAAGGCAAGGTGCGGGAGATTGTCGCCCTGCTTGCGCCGTTAGGCGTGGAGGTGGTTTCATTGGCGGCCTATCCCGAGATCCCGGAGGTGGCCGAGGATGGCGATACCTTCGTGGAAAACGCCCTGGCCAAGGCCCGGACGGTAATGACGTATACCGGTCGACTAGTTATGGCCGATGACTCGGGGTTGGAAGTGGATGCCCTGAACGGTGCTCCGGGAGTACATTCGGCCCGGTTTGCGGGCGAGCCCAGGGACGACGCCCGGAACAACCAAAAGCTTTTGCATCTGCTCCAAGGAGTGCCTTTTGAACAAAGGACCGCCCGGTTTCGGTGTGTGATCGCCCTGGTGGCTCCCGACGGTACCGAACGGATCAGTGAAGGAGTCTGTGAGGGTTTAATTGGGTTCGAGCCCCGGGGAACGGGGGGATTCGGATATGACCCCCTGTTTTACGTACCCGATTTAGGCAAGACCTTTGCCGAATTGGACCTGGAAACCAAAAACCGTATCAGTCACCGGGCGCGGGCCCTGCTGGCCGCCCGGGACGTGGTGGCCGACATGCTTGGGCTGCGAAACGTTTTGACGAAGGCTGAGGATTAAGTTATAATTATGGTGCTGTGCGGGTGTAGCTCAATGGTAGAGCACCGGCCTTCCAAGCCGGGTACGTGGGTTCGATTCCCATCACCCGCTCCACCACGTTGCTGACTAAAATCAAACCGCCCGGATTCCGGGCGGTTTTTGGTATCCATATGCATCGCCGCCTATCACTTGAATATTGACTTCCACAGTCGGGTCAGGAAAGACTGCTTGGGTGCGCTGGCGGCAACACTCGCAGGCTTGGAGCCCGAAGGCGCGGCGGTGCTGCTGGCCGAGGCGGTCTCGGCCTTTCCGGGAGAATGCCTTTTAAGCATTTCGGCTACGTTGTTATCGATCAGTTCTTTGTAATTCAGAAACATTGACATTCCCTCCTCTCACTATGGAAAATAGGATTTCCTGGGCGCCGCCGGCTTGAAGCCGTTTAATCTTGCCGGGTTCTTGCTGCGAAAAGGGAAAAGAGCAGTTGCGGGAACCCTAGACGTGCGTTGTTATTGATAATTACGGTGGGCGAACGCCGGGTATGCTGCATCTTGCACCGTTCGGTGACCTTTACCTTTGCGTTTTATTTTTCGACACAGGAGAAGAGAATATACCTTCTGATAACTCAGAATTTTAAGAGAATATTATGCAACCACGGCGTCCGGCCAGGTGTTTTCCACTTATCTTGAACACGACTGCCGGACATTGTATAATACTACCGTGATTGTGTCCCAGTAGCTCAGCGGACAGAGCAACGGCCTTCTAAGCCGTGGGCCGGGGGTTCGAATCCCTCCTGGGACGCCATATGTCTGACCGAAGCGCGAGCGTGGTGCACGCTCGCTTTTTTGGCGCACGTGGTCTTGAAGGGACGTTTTGGTCATGAATATCTTAGAAGCGGCGAAAGCAAAACTATGCACGACCAGTGCGCATCAAGACTAATGGAACGGGATGCCCAGCATGGAACAAGTGGTAAATATGATTCACGAAGCTGTTCGGCAATCAGATAACTGGGCGCGTAAAGGCTGGTCCCTTGTTTTCGGCCCTAACGACAGAGAAATCAGAAGCTTGGCCGAGGCGCAAAAGGCCCAGGAGCAAGGTTTAGAAGGTGCGGCTGATGCCTTGGCGTACTGGCGGGAGGTAGCCGACTCCGGCCGCCGTTGCGTTGAGCTCGGGCACCGCTTGTTGCGGCTTTACCGGCAGGGACGGTTAAACCAGGCCCTGGACTTGGCTCAAGAATGTGTTCTGATCGAGAAACAGTACGGCTGTGATTCTACCTGGGGTCCCGTGATGAACGCCATCGAGGCCCAAATCCACTGAACCCCAAACAGATGCTTCCCGCCAAGGATCAATCCGACCGGTATACCCAGACAAAATAGAAAACACTCCCAATCCGGGAGCCTGATATTTATGGTGCGGGCGAGAGGACTTGAACCTCCACGGGTAGGACCCACCAGATCCTAAGTCTGGCGCGTCTGCCGTTCCGCCACGCCCGCAGAACCAATAATAATATAGCACGTTACGGGCACGGCCACAAGATTGAAGAAGAAGCGATTACTTGATGCACAGTACCGGACAGGACAGGCTACGGATTGGCTTCGGCAGGTCGTTGAAGGTAAAGCAAGACCGGCCGCGGCGCTGCTGCCGCGGTACCACACTAGTTCGTGGTCTCCGGTGTTGGTCGTGCGCCGCAACACGTCCACCGGTTCGCCCACGGCCACCGTCCAGTTCAGCTGTAGGCCGCGCCGCCCACGATTCAAACTGGGCCTGTGCCTTGCGGCTTTCTTCAGCCGCGGATTGGTAGGTATAATCCACAAACTGTTGCTTGGTGGTGCTGCTGCAAAGCTGGTCGACGTAACCAAAATGGGCCAGTTGCGTATCCAGCATATTGACCACGTCCAGGACTTTCCCCGTTTCCCAGGCATAGGTCTAGCGCTTTTTCCACTTGTCCGGGTTCCAGGTCGCCGTTGGCGAGAAGCAGTACTTTTCCCGGCATAGGTCCGCCATCCTCTTGCGCTTACTAAACCAACCATCCGATCAGCAGAAGCGACCCTGGCCCCAGCACGATCACCGCGTAGTCTTGATGCCGAACTTTACGGTCCTCCTGTTTCGCCATTTCTTGAACTAGCTTGCTCTGATCTTCGTCCGATACCGAGGGTGCCCCCCTAGCCTTTGTCATTCTTGGGCTACATTGTTATCCCTCCTTTCGTGAACAATTAGCCTGTTATTAGCCTGTTAATCAATGAGCAGCAACACCACAATCAGCGCGGCCACCGCTTTCACTGTGCCGACGATAAAGCTCAGCAGGAGGCCGTCTTTGCCAGCGGCTTTTAAGTCTGAGAGCCTGGTAGTCAGGCCGATACTGGTAAACCCTAGGCTAAAGGCCCAAACCATGGTGTTGCGCCGGCGGTATTCAAAAGCGCCGCTGCGAAAAAGGCCAGAATAAATAAAAGCAGGGAACTTATCCTTGATAAACTGCCACTTATTGACGTTGGCCGCCCCTTGCAGCTCAATGGAGCCGTTTAACACGTAAATTATGGTGACCAATACGACGAAGGGCAGTAAGAGCACGCGGCCGAGGTTGTAGATGTCGCCCATTAGGCCGGCCTGCTCGCCGTAGCCGAAGCCGGCGGCCAGTACCTGGTAGGATTGTTTAAGGTAAAGATCGCCATATCTGGCGGCAACGGCCAGAAGAACGACCAGCAACAGCCCCGGGATGGTTTTAACGATGTCTCGCCCCAAGCCGCTCATGTAGTCCGTTACCGTCAGGCAAACGCACGGTTTTCGGTTTGTACAGCCATCTCACTGCCTCCGGAAATGGATTATTCTTGACACTTTTATCTACCCTTGGGTAGCAATGCCAGTTTATTACGGCGTGTCGGTTCACGCAGTTGCGCCACCGACAGGTCAAAAGTATACTTGGCATTTGTTAGGATAACTTACGGCTAATTAATTCTAGGCCGGGTCGGACGTGATGGCGCTGGACTGGAGCGCGGGCACCCGCACCGGGTGTGTTTGCCTGCAAGGGTGCCCCAGTTGGAGTGTTATTCTCTTTGGCAGGTGTTTGGGGGTCGAAATAGGAGTGAGACCCCAGGTGACTTTCCACAAGGGGAAGCCCTTCCGGCCAAAGGAGTGAGATCTCATGTTCCAGGATTCGATTTTGGTCGAGGTAATTCTGCTTCTGAAGGGTCGGCTGCGAGGGTAAAGAGCAAGACTCCCACAAGCTGGTGAACGAGGTAGTTCACAGTTGATACAAAGTCTCCGGAGATTACCTAACTAATACTTGATGATGGCGATATTCTTACAGTGGGTTGATCCCCCGAATACGGCGTTGACGAACATTCTCGGTTTTGTTATACTTAAGCTTGTCGGTGGTGGGTGTAGCTCAGCCGGTCAGAGCGCCAGACTGTGGATCTGGAGGTCGTGGGTTCGAAGCCCATCGCCCACCCCAGTAGTGTTGGGGCGTAGCCAAGCTGGTAAGGCAGCGGACTTTGGATCCGCCATTCGTTGGTTCGAATCCAGCCGCCCCAGCCAAATCAGCCAAGTAACGTGAGCCATTAGCTCAGTTGGTAGAGCACCTGACTTTTAATCAGGGTGTCGCTGGTTCGAGTCCAGCATGGCTCACCAAAAATTAACAAAGAACCGCGCAGCTGCGCGGTTTTCTTTATTTGGTTTGCCCTGCTGGGAAGCTATCCGTATAAGATTAAGAATCGTCGCACATATCTAGAAATCGTCTTTGACCGGACTTTCGCCAGTAAATTAAACGAAGCTCAAGAATTCCAGTGCTGTCAACTCTTTTCGAAATTGTTTCTGTATATCCAACCCAATCTAAATACTATTAGATTAGATATACGGGAGTGTCTGGCATGGCCCTGCTCAAAAAGAAGATCAAGAACCGCATCTACTACTACTATTACACTGAAACGAAGCGTGTCAGCGGCAAGCCCAAACTGGTTAAGCAAGTATATCTGGGGCCGGCAGAAGAGATCTACCGCAAGCTAACTTCGGCCGAAGCCCCAGAGCCGGTAGAAGTTGAGAACAAGTGAACAGATCATGCGGGCTTACAACGAAAAGTACCCAGCAGAAGAGAACTTTCGTTCCTGAAAGACCGGCATTTCCTGCGTTTTGAGTCGGGGATGGTTTTAGCCTCCACCTCTTGCTGGAGGAACTTGATGATATTACCGAGGTAGTGCTGGTATACAAAGGCCCACGGATCGTCAAGAAAATCGCCCGGATGTCCCCGGGGAAAGTTCCAGACTTGGAACACCTGGAGCTTGCCCAATACCACGATGACAGTTAGATATACAAAGCTAATGGCTGAAGGCCAGGAATGGCGGTAATTTCGCTAATTACTGGCGATAATCCGGTTGAAAACCAACCCGAGGTTTTGCGTGCCACGCAGGCGTCAAATGCTTGAGAAATCGAGGTCGCCCCTACCGGAAGCTTGAAAATGTGCTGCCACGTGGGCATCGTTTTGGCCTTACATGTCCTGATGCGATGTGGCGACATATGTCTGCCATGTTCATCAAGACCAGGGTTTTCCGCAACAAGAACGGCAGCAGGCGTACCTACCTGCAACTGGTGACCAGTGAGCGGGTGGGGGATAGGGTGCGCTAGAGGGTGGTGGCCAACCTGGGCCGGCTCAACGAGCTTCAGGCCGGATCGCT
>DFNH01000037.1 GCA_002375985.1 Firmicutes bacterium UBA3572
CACACTTCTTGACCTAGAGCCCGCCCGCCGTTGACAGATGATCCGTCCTTTTGCTAAAATACTACCGGTGAAAAACTGTTCCGCGATAGCTCAACGGTAGAGCAACCGGCTGTTAACCGGTAGGTTGTAGGTTCGAATCCTACTCGCGGAGCCAGATTTTAATCCGCCAACTTAAGGCGGTTCTTGGTTAACGCGAGACCCCGTCGGGATGACCCGGCGGGATTTTTGCTTTAATATGCCTGGCGAGGGTGCTGGCTGTAAGGTTGTGGTTGAACCGGCAGGAGACGGCGGGGGCCATGGTGCTTCTCCGAGACGCCAGGAGGAGGAAGGGCCGGGCACAAGGAAGAGGGGGGCTTGCAATGTGTTCGGGCGAAGGGCAAAGACCGCAGAAAATCCCCGGGAGCTACCCACCAGAGGAAGTGGTGAATCCACAGGGGACGGTGGGAGCCACCGGTGCGGCTCCCTTTCACCAGGCGCGGGTACTCCCCGCGGGGCTTCTGGGTCTGGATGAAGCAGTACGACGGGCACTTTAGGTTGAGATCAGACCTTTACTTGCTTTTTCCTCGCACGTGATATAATATATGCGAAAATTGCTAGTGATGTCAGACTTCGCCTTTGCCACGAAGAAAAGGTCGATGGTTGGAAGAGAGAAAGATTATCCGGCGTTGATAAAGTCCGTGCGCGTATGGCCGCCATTGAACGCGACAACAGGACACTCAAAGGTGTTCTTCCCAAAGACTACGCACGCCCCGCTCTTGACAAGGCCCGCCTTGGCGAGCTTATCGACCTCATCGGTACTATTGGTCTCGGTGACAAGGAGAGTCGCCAGAAGGACATTTTCGGCCGTGTGTACGAATATTTCCTGGCGAAGTTCGCAGAGAAGGAAGGCAAGGGAGGAGGAGAGTTCTACACGCCCCAGTGCGTTGTCAAACTTCTGGTCGAGATGATCGAACCGTTCAAGGGCCGTGTCTTTGACCCGTGCTGTGGCTCCGGTGGGATGTTTGTTCAGGCCGTCCGATTTGTCCAGGCGCATGCTTCGAACAACGGCAACGGCAAGCGGTCGAGAGTGAGGCTGCAACGCGAGATTTCCATCTACGGCCAGGAGTCAAACTACACAACCTGGCGTCTGTGCCTGATGAACCTGGCGATTCGCGGAATCGACGCCGACATCCGGTGGGGTGACAGCTTTCTAAACGACAAACACAAGGACCTCAAGGCCGATTTCATTCTCGCCAATCCACCGTTCAACATGGAGGACTGGGGCTACAGCAAGGTCAAAGACGACGTCCGCTGGAGGCGTTTTGATGGCAATGGGCAGTTTTCTCTGCCGCCCGGCGGACCCCGCAAGCAGAAGGATGGGTCCATCATCCACGTGGACGGTGGTAACGCCAATTACGCCTGGATTCTCCACTTCCTCCATCATCTGGCCCCGCACGGCATAGCCGGATTCGTCTTGGCCAATGGGTCTTTCACCAGCAACACATCCGGGGAGGGCGAAATCCGAAAAGCAATCATCGAGGCTGACTTGGTCGACTGCATCATTGCCCTGCCTGGCCAGCTCTTTTACACCACCCAGATTCCTGCTTGCCTGTGGTTCCTGACACGGAACAAGGGGGCGGACAGACAACGCGGCTTCCGCGCCCGCCACGGCGAAACGCTTTTTATCGACGCTCGAAAGATGGGGACGCTCATTGACCGTACCCATCGCGAGCTCTCGGACGAGGAGATCGCCGTGATCGCCCGTACCTAATCATGCGTGGCGCGGTGAAAAGGGAGCAGGTGAGTACGAAGACAAGCCAGGCTTCTGCAAGGCGGCCACGCTCAAAGACATCCAGGCTCACAACTACGTTCTCACGCCCGGGCGTTATGTCGGGGCTCCCGAGATCGAAGACGATGGCGTCCCCTTCGAAGAGAAAATGGCTGAACTTACTGCTGAACTATACGAGCAGATGGCCGAGGCGGAAGAACTCGACGCCGTAATCCGCCGGAACCTGGAGAGGTTGGGCTATGGGAAGTGAACTCACCTTTGAAAGACTTGCGAGGGCCATTCAGAAGGTTCACAAGCACTTCTCCGCTCAGGCAAGCAGGGCTGTCAACATCAGCTTGACGCTGAGAAACTGGATTGTAGGCCTGTACATCTACGAATACGAACAAAACGGTTCAGACCGCGCCCGTTACGGCGAATATCTGCGGATCGCCTGCGGCAATCCGGTATGAAGCGGGTTGATGTGCGCGAACTGCGAAGGTACAGGCAGTTCTACTTGCAAATTCGGGAGGCATTGACTCCCGAATCTCGGGCAATGCTCCCGGCCATTGAGGAACTTGTTCCAATGTGGGAGTCAGTGACTCCCGCATTGGGTGTAAACGGAAAGGCAATCCTTGAAAGGCTTTCCTTCACGCATCTTGCGGAATTGATAAAGATAGATGATCCAATCAAACGTGCTTTCTATGAAATTGAATGCATCCGTGGCAACTGGTCGGTGCGTGAGCTTAAACGCCAGATCGCAAGCCTCTATTACGAAAGATCGGGCCTTTCCAGAAATAAAGAGAAACTCGCCGAACTCGTCCAATCCGGTGCTGAACGGGCCGAACCGAAACTTGCCATACGCGATCCTTATGTCTTTGAATTCCTTGGTCTGAAACCCGCAGAGGTAATGAGCGAATCTGATCTGGAGAAGCAGCTCCTAGACAAGTTGCAGGAGTTCTTGCTGGAACTTGGGCATGGATTCTGCTTCGAGGCCAGACAGAAGCGGATTCTTATAGGCGATTCCTAACAATTTTGTCGATTTGGTCTTTTACCACCGGATACTGAAATGCCATGTACTCATTGAACTGAAGGTGGATGCCTTTTCCCACGAATACATCGGCCAGCTCAATACCTATGTGAGCTGGTACAAAAGGAATATGATGACCAAGAGCAAGCCGTTGCAGTGATGATGGAGAAGTTCGAAGTCGTACGCGACATGTTCCATGGTTTCGACTACAAAACGATTCTGGCCGCAGACGCAGCGAAAAGGATGAGCGGCGTAGCCCAAGCAATGGAGTTCATCCTCGGCCTTGACGATGGTAAAAAGCGCTATCTCCGAGCTGTATCAGCCCTTTCCAAGGCATTCGCTTTGGCGGTACCTCCTGAACAGGCCCTTGCGATCCGCGACGAAGTCGGGCTGTTTCAGGAGATTCGATCGGCTCTTGTCAAGGCGACAGTATCCGACTCGGAAAGGACACCAGATGAAATGGAGTCTGCTATCCGGCAATTGGTTTCCCGTGCGGTTTACCCTACAGACATTGTGGATGTTTTTGCAGCTGCCGGATTGGAGAAGCCGGATATTTCTATCCTGTCGGACGAGTTCTTGGCGGAGGTGAAGCAGCTACCTCAGCGCAACCTAGCGGTGGAGCTCCTTAAGAAATTGATCAATGACGAAATTAAGACGCACATGCGCAAGAACGTCGTCCAGGCCCGGTCATTCGCCGAGATGTTGGAAAAGGCTGTCCGGAAGTACCAGAACCGCGCGATTGAAGCTGCTCAAGTGATCGAGGAACTCATTCAGTTAGCCAAAGACATTCGGAAGGCCCAGTCACGAGGGCAGGAGCTTGGCCTTACGGATGACGAGGTAGCGTTTTATGACGCATTGGCAGAAAACGAAAGTGCTCGTGAGGTAATGGGTGACGATAAATTGCGGTTTTTGGCTCAGGAATTGGTCAACCGCGTAAAGCAAAACGTCACCATTGACTGGCAGGTGCGCGAAAACGCCCGAGCCCAAATTCGCGTGCTGGTGAAGCGCATCCTCCGAAAATACGGCTATCCTCCGGATATGCAGCAACGGGCAACTGAACTCGTCCTAGAGCAAGCTGAAGTGCTTTGCAGAGATTGGGCCGGTGGCTGAGGAGGCCAATCAATAACTTTATGAAGAATTCTTTTTCTAACTCCCCAAAAAGAACCAAAGGAGGTTTCCCCTTATAGCCATTATATCACAACAACGGCTCTTTGGGTGGCAGGAAATAAATGAATTAGGCGATTTGGAGCACCTGGTACTGGTTTGACCATCTGCCTGATGAGGAGTTAATGCGCGGCGGGAGCTTCCACAGAACGCACAATTACGGGTGATTTGCGGCTTCGATCCGTAGCTGGGGGAGCGGGCGGTTCCGCTGGCGCATGTTTACTCCCGCTTCTTGAAAAAGCTTATGCGGTGTGCCAACGAAGTGGAAAAAATATTTGCGCGGCTGGTGGACGAAATGAGCACGTTGCTGCCGGACTTCGGGCAGTATATGGATAGATAATTCACCTGGTCCAAATATTACCTTAAACGCGCGGTTTCGGACTGAAAAGAGGCGCAAGTCCGGGGTGGACTTCATGCTTACAGCGCAAATAGCCTCGACCGGTTTTGTCTTGACTTACGGGGGTCATTACGGCCTGACTCCAAAACCTTGATGCAGGTGGTGCCGGTTACCTCAGAGGACGAACCACGGATACACGACCGCCCCGGAGCGTTTGAACGATAGATCGCCGCCGTAGATGAGGGCGGCGGGGGTAGTTTCATCATCCGACAATTTTCGCCAGTAGATAAGGTTGCTGAAAAAGTCGGACGCTATCGTCTGGGCGGACTTGGTCTCCACAGGGATCAATTTCTGCCCGAGATCGATGATGATATCCACTTCGTGGCCGGAGGCGTCGCGCCAGAAGTAAAGGCTCGGCTGCTCACCGCGGTGCATGAAGTTTTTGTACATCTCCGAGACCACGAAACTCTCGAAGACTGCTCCGCGCTCGGCCCGGTGGAAAAGCTCATCCGGTGAGCGGATTTGAAGCAGGTAGCACAAAAGCCCTGTATCCAAGAAGTATAGCTTGGGGCTCTTGATAAGCCGCTTGCCGAAGTTCTTGTGATGCGGCCTCAAGAGCGTCACTATGAAGCTGGCCTCGAGTGCGGAGATCCACCGCTTGGCTGTCGTGTGCGAGATGCCGCAGTCGGACGCCAGCCCCGATAGATTGAGCAGTTGTCCACATCGGCCGGCACACAGCCTGATGAACCTGCCGAACGTCTCGATGTCGCCGACGTTGAGGACATTTCGCACGTCCCGCTCGAGGTAGGTCTGGTAGTAGCCGGCCAGCCAGTCGCGCGGAGGAAGGTGCTTGTCGTGTATCCGGGGATAAAAGCCGGTGAAGAGCGTTTCCAGCAAGCCCTTCGCGGGTGGCTTCAAGTTCCTGGGAGAGCTTTTGCCAAGCGTCTCGAGCGCTATGGGCTTTCGCCCTTCGAGCTCTGCCAGGGAGAAGGGGAGAAGATGCAACACCGCGCACCTTCCGGCGAGTGACTGGGATATGCTCTGGAGCAGAAGGAAGTTCTGTGAGCCGGTCAGGATAAACCTGCCTGTCCAATCCCTGTGTTCGTCCACAAGCACCTGGATGTACGAAAAGAGCTCCGGCGCTCGCTGAACCTCGTCCAGGATGACCGGGCCGTCGAACTGGTCCAGGAAGCCGCGCGGGTCCTCCAGGGCGAACTGCCGCTGGTCCAGGAGCTCGAGAGACACATACTGGTAGTTCCTGAATACGGCCTGGACCAGGGTGGTCTTGCCGGACTGCCTGGGCCCGGTCACGGTGAGGATCGGGAACTGCTTTGCCGCCTGCTTCAACTTGTCGGCCAAAGTTCGCTTGATCATGCTCGAAGTCTCCGTCTGTACGATTGAATATCTTGTGTTCAAATTACACGAGAGAAGAACCGTAGTCAAGCGCCTTTCCCCGCCGATCCGCCAGGGGGCACATGGAAGGGAGAGATAGGGAGAACGGAGTTCTAGGCCATTGTGATGTACACGGTTCCGATTCGGAGGGCGGAAATTCGAGTTAACGCCGTTTCCGGCTGGTCAGCGAATTGGTGGATTCGGTAACTTTCGGAAATACAAAGACTTAGCTGATGCGGAGAAAAAGGAGAGTGGTTTATGAAGAGGGTTGCAGGTAGAGAGCCAGCCTGCAAAGTCGCCCAAAGGGCGGCCTTTATGTGTTTGGACACAGGCGACTATTCGGTGGTACCGGATCGCAAAGCCGTCGGTAGCCGCCAAACGCGAGGTTTGGCTGAAAAACTAAAGGATCAAAGGGAGTATTGTAGAAGTATTATAAAAAACAAGAAAATAGTAGCTTGACATTAATTGTTAATAAGGCAGCCGGAAATGGGGTCTGGCCGTGACTCGTTATCCAGAAGGCTTTACTTTTGCCCAATTGGTCGATATCGAGGCCGTACAGCGGTTGCAGGATGACTTCACCGCGGTTACCGGCTTGTCTACTTCTTTCCTGGACCCCTCCGGCCAAGTATGGACCCGTTCGGGCACCAGCAATGTGTGCGAGGAGTTTATCCGCCGTTCGCCGCTCGGCCGCTCCCGCTGCCGGGTAAGCCACCGCCGGCTCCTGGAGGCGGCAGCCGCGCAGCAGGCCGAGGTCATTCAGGTCTGTGATAACGGCCTGGTTACCGTGGGCATCCCGCTTTTTTTAGCCGAAAAACACCTGGCCACGCTGGTGGTGAACCAGGTGTTTTTCAGTCCGCCGGATGAAAGTTTGTTTCGGATACAGGCGCGGGAACTGGGCTTGGACGAGAAACCCTATCTGGCGGCCATCCGCCGGTTGCCGGTAATCCCGGAAGAGCGGTTTTGGCAAATGACCCGTTTGTTCACCAATATGGTCAGTCTCCTTTTTGATCTCGGCCGCCGCAGTTTGGAACAGAAAAGGCTCGAAGAACAGCTGCAGCGGGAGCGGGCGTCCTTGGAGGCTATCTTCCAAGGATCGGGCGACGGCATGCGCATTATCGGCACCGACTGCCGGATCGTCCGTCAAAACCGGGAGATGGAGCGGCTCTCCGGCGTGCCGGCGCACGAGGCGGTGGGTAAGAAGTGCTTTCAGACCTTCCATCATCCCTACTGCGGTTCTGAACACTGCATTCTGCAGCGTATCCTGGCCGGCGAAGAACGTGTGTACCTGGAAGTGAAAAATGCGCGGCCTGACGGCCGGAAAATAGACGTGGCGCTCATTGCTACCCCGCTGAAAAGCGCGGCGGGGGAAATCATTGGGGTGATCGAGAGTTTTCGAGACATCACCAAACGCAAACAAATGGAACATAAGCTTCGCACCTCCAGAGAGACCCTCCGCACCATTTTTAACAGCGTTTACGATGCCATCTTTGTACATACGTTCGACGGCACGATCATCGACGTCAATAACAAGATGCTGGAAATGTATGGAGTTAGCCGGGAGCAGGCCTTGCGCCTGTCCATCAGGGATGATTACTTCGCTCCGGAAAACCTTCTGGACCGGCTGCCGGAGATCTGGGAACGAGTCCGGGCCGGTGAGGACCAGTTTTTTGAATGGCGGGCGCGCCGGCCGGTGGACGGTTCGGTTTTCGACGTGGAGGTGTTCCTGCGCAAGCTGCATTTGGACGGCCAGGACGTGATCCTGGCCAACGTCCGCGATATCACCGAGCGCAAGCAAAGCCAGCGGGAACTACAGCGCACCAACGAGGAACTGGAAGCACTCAACGAGGAGTTGGTAGCCATCAACGAGGAACTGCGGGCTACCGACGAAGAGCTCAAACAGCAGTTGGACGAACTGGAGAAAAGCCGGGAAGCCCTGGCCTCGGCCAACCGGCGACTGCACGACATTATTGATTTTCTCCCCGATGCTACTTTTGTCATCGACCGGGACAAAAAGGTAATCTTCTGGAACCGGGCTATGGAAGAGTTAACCGGCGTGTCTAAAGAAGACATCATCGGCAAAGGTGATTACGCCTACGCCATACCTTTTTATGGTAAGCCCCGCCCTATCCTGATCGACTTGGTCGGTGCTCCCGACCTTCAGGCCGAAGGGCAATACGAATACATTCATCGCAAGGGGGACACCCTGTACGCCGAGACGTTCGTGCCACGGCTGCGCGGCGGCCAAGACGCTTACCTCTGGGCTAAGGCTTCACCGCTTTACGACCGGGGGGGCAACCTGGCGGGAGCGATCGAGTCCGTCCGCGACATCACCGAGCAGCGCCGGGCACGGGAAGAACTCAACCTGCAGAAAGCCTATTTCCAGCAGCTCTTCGAGAACTCCCCCGACGGCATTGTGATGCTCGACACCACAGATCGAATCATACGTGTCAACAAAGGTTTCCAAAAACTGTTCCAGTACGCGCCTGAAGAGGTACTCGGCCGCCCCATCAACGAGGTCATCGTGCCGGAGGAACTCTTTGAAGAAGCCTCTCTTCTGTTCCGTACTGCACTCGCCGGGCGCGTGGTGCAGAAAGAATCGGTGCGCCGGCGCAAGGACGGCACACTGGTAAATGTATCAATCCTCTGCTACCCCATTGTGCTGAATAACGAATTGGTCGGTATTTACGGTATTTACAGCGACATCACCGAACGCAAACAGGTTCAGGACCGCCTGCAGTACCTCAGTATGCACGATCCGCTGACCGGATTGTTCAACCGCGCGTACTTCGAGCAGGAAATGCACCGCCTCGGGGGAAACCGCTATGCCCCGGTGGGAGTGATCCTCTCCGATGTCGACGGGCTGAAGATTGTGAACGATACCCTGGGACACGAGGAGGGGGACACCTTACTGAAAAAGGTGGCCGATGTAATCCGGGGCGTGTTGCGGGCCGGCGACGTGGTGGCGCGGGTCGGTGGGGACGAGTTCGCGGTGTTGCTCCCCAAAAGCAACCGGCAGTCCGTGGAAAGCGTCGTCCAACGGATAAGGGACGCGGTCAAGCGCTATAATGACGAAAACCCGGGGCTGCCGCTAAGCGTCTCCATCGGCTTTGCGGTCAGCAGTGCGGAGTGGGCGGATATGGGCGAACTGTTCAAGGAAGCGGACAACAACATGTACCGCGAAAAGCTGCACCGCAGCCGCAGTGCCCGCAGCGCCATCGTCCAGACGTTGATGAAGGCGTTGGAAGCAAGAGACTTTATCACCGAGGGCCACGCGGACCGTTTGCAGAATTTAGTGGTGGCCCTAGCGAGAGATCTGGAGCTGTCCGAACGCCAGATAAGCGACCTGCGCTTGCTGGCCCAGTTTCACGACATCGGCAAGGTGGGGATACCCGACTGTATCCTGTATAAAGCCGGCCCGCTTACCGCGGAAGAACGCGCCGAAATGCAGCGGCACAGTGAAATCGGTCACCGGATCGCCCTGGCGGCGCCCGACCTGGCACCCATCGCCGATTGGATTCTCGAACACCACGAGTGGTGGAATGGCAAGGGTTACCCCTTGGGACTCAAAGGAACGGAAATTCCCCTGGAGTGCCGTATCCTGGCGGTGGCCGATGCCTATGACGCGATGACCAGCGACCGGCCCTACCGGAAGGCCATGTCCCACGCCGAGGCGGTGGCTGAACTGCGGCGCTGCGCCGGCACCCAGTTCGACCCGGAGCTGGTTGAACGGTTTATTGCGCTTCTGGATGGTGAAAAGGCCTGGCATTGAGGCGGAACGACGAAACCCAGTTTAACGCCCTCCCGCCGGGCCGGACAAGATTACCGGATGATTATCCGGTAATCCCGCAGCCAGGCGTTAACTTGGTAAAGATAGGCAAAGAGTTGCGGGCCGGCCAACAGCTGTCCGAACCAGGTGGGTCCGAAGGAAGACCCGTCGGTCCGGGCCAATTCACGGACTGTGTCCACGTTGATCAGCGGGAGCAGGGGGGACGCCGGGTCGTCCAGCACCCCCAGCAGCTTTTGGCGTGCTGCCTTCAGGTAGGACGGGTTGTGGGTCTTCGGGTACGGGCTCTTGCGGCGCTGTAGCACGGGTTCGGGCACCACATCCCGGAGTGCCAACCGCAGGATGCCCTTTTCCCGCCCGTCCCAGGTCTTTATGGCCCAGGGAATGTTCCAGATGTACTCCACCAACCGGTGGTCGCAGAACGGCACCCGCACTTCCAGGCCGGTGGCCATGCTCATGCGGTCCTTGCGGTCCAGCAGGGTGGTCATGAACCACAGGATATTCAGGTAGAACATTTCGCGCCGGCGGGCCTCCCCGGGGTCCTCGCCCGGGAGCCGGGGCACTTCGGCCAGGGTGTCCCGGTAGCGTTGGGCCACGTACTCCTCTGGGCGCATGGCCTCGGCCAGATCCGGGGCCAGCAGCCGCATCCGCGCCGGAGTGGATCTGGACCAGGGGAAGGTACCGGCGTTTAGGTCCTCTGGGCGGTGGAACCAGGGATAGCCCCCGAACACCTCGTCGGCGCACTCGCCGGAAAGGGCGACGGTGAAGTGCTTTTTGATCTCGCTGCAGAGAATGTGCAACGAGCCGTCCACGTCCACCATGCCCGGCAGGTCGCGCGCCCGGACGACCGTCTCCAGGGTGTTGATCAGTTCCGGGGTGTCGACCACCACGGGGTGGTGCACGGTGCCCAGCCATTCCGCTACCCGGTCCACCCAGAGGCTGTCGGCATCGGGCTGGAAGGAGTTCGGGCGAAAGTATTGTTCGTTTCCCGCGTAGTCAATGGAATAGGTGTGCACCACGCCGCGTCCCTGTTTGGCGAAGGCCCGGCCGGCGAAGGTGGTGAGCGCGGTGGAGTCCAGCCCGCCCGAAAGCAGGGTGCACACGGGCACGTCGGCCACCAACTGTCGTTCCACCGCGTCCTGGAGCAGGTAGCGTACCTTTTCCGCGGTGGTGGGCAGGTCATCGGGATGCGGCCGGCTTTCCAACTGCCAGTACCGGCGGAGGCGCATACCGTTTTGGTCGAACACCAGGCAGTGACCGGGGCGCAGTTCCGCAATCCCACGAAAGACGCCGTGTCCCGGTGTGCGGGCCGGACCGAGCATGAAAACCTCGGCCAGCCCCTCCGCGTCCACTTCCGGCTGCACCGCAGGGTGGGCCAGGAGTGCCTTCGGTTCCGAACCGAACAGAAAGGCCGGACCGCGCCGGGCGTAAAACAGGGGTTTGACGCCCATCCGGTCGCGGGCCATGAACAGGCGCTGGTCGTATGCACTCCACACGGCGAAGGCGAAGATACCGTTCAGGCGTTTCAGGCACTCCGGACCCCATTCCATGAAGGACAGGAGCAGCGCCTCGGTGTCGGAGTGGCCGCGGAAGACGTGACCCCGCGCTTCCAGTTCCCGCCGCAACTCGGGCGTGTTATACAGCTCACCATTATAGACCAAAACGTATTCCCGCTCTCCCAGGCGGCGGATCATGGGTTGACCCCCGCCCGCGGGGTCTACCACGATCAGGCGCCGGTGTCCCAGGGCGGCGCGTGCGGAGAGCCAGACGCCGGAGGCATCCGGTCCCCGGGCGGCCAGAGTCTCGGTCATTTCGGTGATCGCCGGGCGTTCCCGGCGCAGGTCACGCTCCCAGTCGATCCAACCTGCGATGCCGCACATGTCAGTCTCTCACCCTTTCCAAGAACACGCGAAAGCGCCACGACGAGTAGTTCTGCTCTGAATTCCTTACTCGTGGCGCCGTTGCCTTGAGTCGTTTATGAAGTTTCCGGTTCAGTTCTATCTTACGAGAGAGGACGGCGGGTTGGCATTCGACTTCTGTGGCAATAAATGGCAATTGGGAGAGGGGCGTCTTCTTGTTGTTTTGGCGCCCTGCGACAAACCCCGAGAGTGCGGAGATCACAAGAGGTGTTTGGTGATTTGTATACAGGATTCATTGAAAAAAGTGGTTGACGCCGGCCCAAGCAGCAGGTACTATTATACCGTAGTTGCATACCGGCGATACAGTGTTGTATCGGGACTAGGCCTAGGACGCCCTTCTCTGGAGGGCGTTTCTGTTTTCCCAGACCTTTTGCGGTTTGCCGGCTCCGCAACGGTTGGAGAAAGGAGGTGAGGTCGAATGAAAAAAATCGAAGCGGTAATCCGTCCCGGCAAGTTTGAAGAAGTGAAGCAAGCGCTGGGCAAGTTTGGGATCAAGGGGATGACCGTCACCGATGTGCTGGGCTGCGGCCTGCAGCGCGGGCAGCGTGAGATCTATCGAGGGACTGAATTCATAAAGTTACTGCCCAAGGTGAAAATCGAAGTTGTGGTTCAAGAAGCTCTGGTGGACCAGGTGATTGACACCATTACCACCGTGGCCCGAACGGGCGAAGTGGGGGACGGCAAGATCTTCATCTATCCGGTGGAGAATGCCGTGAGGATCAGGACAGGTGAATCTGGTGACGCGGCGATTTAGTCACCACGGCGGGCAATGGCGCCCCGGCGGGAATAAAACTCCCCCGGGGTACCTTCATTCTTAGCAGAATAAAAGCGCGCTTGTTTTCCGGGATGGTTCCGGTTAAACCTGAAAAGGAGTGACTGGTGATGAAGAACAGCGGACTGTTGAGATATTTGCGTTGGCGGGTGATTCTGCCCCTTACTCTGTTGTTGGTGGCCGTTCCGGGTTTGGCGCTGGCGGCGGAGGAGACGATCAGCCCGGCGGACACCGGTTTCATTCTGATGGCCTCGGCCTTCGTGATGTTGATGGTTCCGGGGGTGGCCCTTTTTTACGGCGGGATGGTCTCCCGGCGGAATGTGGTGAACACCCTGATGATGTGCTTTGCCATGCTTTGCCTACTTTCCATCGTGTGGGTGTTGTGGGGATACAGCCTGGCCTTCGGCACCAGCACCGCGGGACTAATCGGTTCGCTTGAGTTTCTTGGCTTCCGGGGTGTCGGCATGGAGGCGGCGGGCACTCTGCCGCACCTGGCCTTCGCGGTTTTCCAGATGATGTTCTGCGCCCTGACGGTCGCCCTGATCGCCGGGGCATACGTGGAAAGAATGCGTTTCGGCGCTTTTCTGCTCTTCGGTGTGCTGTGGGCGACCTTTGTTTACGCGCCCCTCTGCCACTGGGTGTGGGGCGGTGGCTGGATCGGAGAGATGGGAGCCCTGGACTTTGCGGGCGGTAAGGTGGTGCATCTCAGTAGCGGGGTGGCCGCGCTGGTCGGCGCCCTGGTGCTCGGTGCCCGCAAAGGCTTCGGCCAGCGGCCCATGCCGCCGCACAACCTGCCGCTTGTGCTCCTGGGGGCGGCGATGCTGTGGTTCGGCTGGTTCGGTTTCAACGCCGGCAGTGCCTTGGAAGTCGGCGGCTTGGCGGCCAGCGCCTTTGTGGTCACCCAGATCGCGGCGGCCGCCGCGGCGATCGGCTGGGCTTTCGCCGAGTGGGTCCGGCACGGAAAGCCGACGCTCCTGGGTGCTGCTTCCGGCTGCATTGCCGGTCTGGTGGCCATCACGCCGGCGGCGGGCTTCGTGGGACCCCTGGCGGCCCTCGTCATCGGGTTTTCCGGCGGCTTACTGTGCTTCGTGATGGTGACCATTGTCAAGCACAAGCTCGGTTATGATGACTCCCTCGACGTGTTCGGCATTCACGGGGTGGCGGGCGCCTGGGGGGCGCTGTTGACCGGCGTCTTTGCCGCGGCGGCCATCGGCGGCACGCCCGGGCTTTTAGAAGGCAATCCGGCCCAGGTTGGAATCCAGGCGGTCGCCGTGCTAGCTACCTTTGTCTTCGTGGCGGTGGCTACTTTCATCCTGCTGAAGCTGGTGGGTGTCTTCGTACCGCTGCGGGTGTCGGAGAACGACGAGGACACCGGCCTGGACCTCAGCCAGCACGGCGAGGACGCTTACAGCGATTACGTCGGCGGCGGCGTACTGTACCGCGAGTCGCCCGGGGCTTCGGCTACAGCCCGGTCCGAGGTTGCGCCGGCGCCGTCGAACGCAAACTAGACTGCTTGCGGTCCCCAAGACCGGATGCCGGGTGTCAGATAATGTCCTCCACCGGAGCCGTACAGCTCCGGTGGAGGCTTTCGTTACTGTTTCTTCTCCGGTAAGAAGGTGATGCTGATGTTTTGCGGTCCGGTTGAAAAGAAAAAGGCGCGGCGGGCGCTGGTGATTCAGAACGTAGAGATCGAAGGGAGCGGTGTTATCGGGCACACTATGTGCCGGGCGGGGTGGGAACTAGACCTCAGGATGATGGAGGACCCACGAGTAGTCCTCCCGCTCTCCCTGCGGGGCTACCAAGCCCTGATCATTCTGGGCGGGCCGATGAATGTTTACGAAACGAAGACCTATCCCTACCTGTACCAGGTCGACGAACTCGTGACCCAGGGACTGTACGCCGGCGTGCCGATGCTGGGCATCTGCCTGGGGGCGCAGATTCTGGCCAAGAACCTGGGTGCGCCGGTGGTACGCAACGACAAGCCCGAAATCGGCTGGTATGACGTGCAGCTGACCCGGCAAGGTTTGGAGTCCCCGCTTTTTGCCGGGCTCCCTGATCATTTTCCGGTGTTCCAGTGGCATGGGGACCGGTTTTATATCCCGGAGGGTGCGCTCCACCTGGCCGCCTCGGAAGACTGTACGGAACAGGCCTTTTCCTACGATGACCGGGTTTTCGGCCTGCAGTTTCACCTGGAGGTAACGGTCCAGATGATCGGTACCTGGCTGGCGGCGTACCACGACGAGATCCTTGATTTTGGCGGTGCCGCGGCGGTTGCGGAGACGGAACGGTTCACCCGGAAGCTGTGGGTGTCCCATTACCGGCGGGCGCTGCGGCTGGCGCGCAACTGGCTGGCGGTCTGCGACCGGTTGGTATAGCCTTTGAGTTTGCCGAATCTATGACGGGGGTGGCGTTAATGCGCATCGCCGTGGCCCAAATCAACCCCACGGTTGGGGATATCAGCGGTAACACGGAGCTGATCGTGGCGGCAACCGGGCGCGCGCGCGAAGCGGCGGCCGACCTGGTGGTTTTCCCCGAACTAGCCGTATGCGGGTACCCACCGAAGGACCTGCTCTGCCGCGGCGACTTTCTGGACGCGGTGGAAGCGGGCCTGGACCGTATTCGCGCGGCCACCACCGGCATCGCGGTATTGGTGGGCGCCCCGGTGCGCGGGGAAGGCGGAGGATTGCTTAATGCGGCCGTGCTGTTGTGTGACCGGCAGGTAGCGGACCGCACGGCCAAAACGCTTCTCCCGGAATACGACGTGTTTGACGAGCGGCGGTACTTCACCCCGGGCACAGAGCAGCGGCCCCTGACCTTACGGGGCCTAAGGCTTGGAGTGACGGTGTGCGAGGACATCTGGAACATCGGTGGCGTGGCGGGAATCCCGCCCTATCCGGTCGATCCGGTCAGGATGCTCGCCGGGCAGGGCGTGGACCTTTTTATCAACCTTTCCGCTTCGCCCTACCACCTGGGAAAGCAGCGGCAGCGCCGGGAGGTAGTCGGCGCGGTCGCCGCCCGGTACAGTCGCCCGGTGTTGTACGTGAATCAGGTCGGGGGTAATGACGACCTGGTGTTTGACGGGGCCAGTTTCTTGGCCGACCGCCGCGGTCGGCCGGTGCTCCGGGGCCAAGCTTTCGACTCCGACTTTTGGGTCTTCAATCTCGAGGACGTGGACCGGCTGCCGGCTCCCTGCGCCGAGCCGGAGGAAGGCGCGCCGTCGGTTTACCAGGCTCTGGTTCTGGGTCTTAAGGATTACCTGCGCAAGACCGGCTTCCGCAAGGCGGTGGTGGGGCTTTCCGGCGGCATTGACTCGGCGGTTACGGCGGCCGTTGCCGTGGCGGCGCTGGGTGCCGAAAACGTGCTGGGGGTGAGTATGCCCTCCCGGTACTCGTCCCGGAGTAGCCTGGAAGACGCCCGTGAACTGGCCCGGCGCCTGGGCATCGAGTTTCGGGTTCTGCCGATCGACGCCCACTTCCAGTCCTTTCTGAACCAATTCAATCCCGGCGGACGGGCCGTGTACGACTTGGCCGAGGAAAACGTCCAAGCCCGGCTCCGGGGCAATATCCTGATGTTCATTTCCAACCGGGAGGGGCACCTGGTGCTGAGCACCGGTAACAAGTCGGAAACCGCCGTGGGCTACACCACCCTGTACGGGGATATGGCCGGGGGGCTGGCCGTACTGGCGGACGTGCCCAAGGTCATGGTGTACGAACTGGCCGCTTACATCAACCGCGAACAGGAACTCATTCCCTACAACATCATCCGGAAGGTGCCCTCCGCCGAACTTCGACCCGGGCAGGTGGACGAGGACAGCCTGCCGCCCTACCCGATCCTGGACGGCATCCTGCAGGCTTACATCGAAGACGGTTTGCCGGTACGCCAAATTGTGGCGCGGGGTTACGCCGAACCGGTGGTGCGGCGCGTAATCGCTATGGTCGACCGGGCGGAGTACAAGCGGCGCCAGGCCGCGCCCGGCCTCAAGGTCACCTCCAAGGCCTTCGGCCCCGGCCGACGCTTTCCCATCGCGCAACGCTGGATTCCGTGAACAACGTCCGAGCAGCTTATTATAACTAAACTAACTATGATTTTATAAATAAAGTTAAGATGCGCTGCTGTGGAACGGCTGGAGCAAGCGTAGCCCTATTTGATACGGTGGAAGGGGTGCATGCGCACCCGGTTTTTTTTGCGCGTTCGGTGTGGCTTCTGTCCTGTAGGGTGCGGATCCCGACCGGCGGGCACCCGCACGCGGCGATTAAACGGCCTTTAAACATAACCATCTCATTCATAATTCTGATAATTTTCAGTAGGATTCTTGGCGAGGATTACCGAATCTGTTATTACATATGTAAAGCTTCTCAATCAACGGAGTCTGTAAATGGGAGGGTGAAAGGTGAAATCGGTGCTGGACACATGCAAACCGCGGTCCGAAATCCTGGCGGGCACGTTTAATCCGGAAGTCTTCACTGCGTCGCTCAGCCCTATCATTGAGTATTACCACAGTGGTCGGGGCGCTATAGACAGTATTTATGCCAATGCGGAGCTCTTTTTCCGGGAAGCCACCTATCCGACCCAGGGTCTGCGTTTGGCGCTGGCGGAGGTGTTCGGCCGCATTGCAGGTGATATGACCGTGCCGGCCATTCACCGGCTGGAAACGGCTTTTGGGGGCGGCAAGACCCATACGCTGATCGCCTGCACGCACATCGCCCATAGGGGCGCCGAACTGCGTGATGTTATTCACGATATTCTCGATCCGGAGCTCTTACCCGAGCCCGGTTCCGTTGTCGTCGCCGGCGTGGCGGGCGACGAAATCCCCGTACACAAGCCCAAGGGTGACGCTCTGGTGCCCTACACCTTATGGGGCGAGATCGCGTATCAAATCGGCGGGGAAAGCCTTTACCGGGAAGTGGAAGCGGAAGCGAGCTCCCACGCCGCGCCCGGCCGGACTTATTTTGAGCGGGTGTTTGCCGGCCGTAAGGCCCTCATCATGCTGGACGAACTGGCCCAGTACGCGGCGCGGTTGGAAGCGGCCCGGCCCGACGGCGCCAGCCAACTGGCTGCCTTTCTAATGTCGCTGCACGGATATGCCCGCAACCACCCCGGCATAGCGGTGGTGCTCACCCTGGCCAGCGCTACGGACGCCTTTGCCAGGCAAACGGAACATCTGGCCAAGCTGATCGGCCAGGTGCGTGGCGAAGAAATCAGCGCGGACGATGCCCTGGGTATCGGTGAAAAGGCCGTGAAGGGTGTGGCCAGTGTGGTGGCCCGTGATGCCGTGCAGATTACGCCGGTGCAGGCCGCGGAGATTTCCTCCGTGCTGGCCAAGCGGCTGTTCGTGTCCGTGGACCGCGAGGCGGCTAGGGCCGCCGCCGAAGAATACATGTCCATGTACCGCCGGAACTCAAGCCTTTTGCCGGAGGCGGCTTCCAATGAGGATTTCAAGGACCGCATGGTGGCCACTTACCCGTTTCACCCTACCCTGGTGGACTTTTTGAACAAGAAATTGGCCATCGCCGAAAACTTCCAGGGCACCCGCGGCGTGTTGCGCGTGCTTTCCCTGGCGGTGCGCAGTTTATGGCAAAAGCGCCAGCCGGTGCCCATGCTTCACGCGTGCCACCTGGACCTGCGCTCGGAGCGGGTGGTCAACGAAATCCTGGGCCGCACAGGCAGCTCGGACCTGCTGCCGGTATTGAACGCCGATGTGGGGGGCGTGGATACCGGCAGCCTGGAAGGGGGGCACAGCAACGCGGAACTGGCCGACCGGCGCAACCCGCATCCCGAAGGTTACCCCCTTTACGAGTACACTTGGAAGACCGTTTTCCTGCACAGCCTGGTGGGCCGCGAGGAAGGCCTGGAATCCAAAATCTTCGGCCTCACCGCGCCGGAAGCGCTATTTTGCGTATCCTTCCCGGGCTTAACACCTCCGCAGGTGCGCACCGCCCTGGAGGAAATAAGCGAAAGCGCCTTTTACCTGCGGTACGAGCAGGGGAGGTATTACGCCAGCAACGAGCCCACCATCAACAGCGTTTTGGCCAGGATCCGCCGCACGCTCAGCGCGGACCAGGTAAGGAACCTGCTCCAGGCGGCGGCGCGTAAAATTGTCGCCGGCAGTTCCCACCTGTTCCAAATCGAGCACGACGTTTCGTTGCCCGAGCACTTGCCGGATGGCAAGGGCAGGCCCGTGTTGGGCGTGGTCTCGCTGGCCGCGGAAACCGTTGATGTTGAAGCTATGGTGACCACCAAGGGAATGAACAAGCCCCGCGAGCAGCAAAACCTCGTATTCATCCTGGTTCCGGAAACCGTCAGGGTAAAAGGAAGCGATGAACAAGGGGAACTGTTTCCAAACCTGAATACCCGAGCGCAGGAGGTGTGGCAGCGCCTTGAAGCCATTGCCCGCCAGGTCAAGGCTATGCGTGTGCTCACCGAAAGGCCCCAGAGTTACGGCGTTAATCCCCGCCGCCTGGAGGAAGACGATTTTCGCAATCGCCGTGCCGAGCGCGAGAAGGCCCTGGAAACTGCCGTTTCAGGTATATATACCGGGCTTTATTACCCCTCAACCACGGGGCATATCGTGCGCAGGGAAATAAAGACGGCCGGCGGTGAGGGCGGCTTGCCCTTTATTGAGCTGATACGCCAAACATTAATCAAGGACGGTAAACTGCTCACCGGTGATAACACCACCCAATCCGACCTCATCAATCTGAGCAAGCTCTTTTTCGAACACGGCGACACCATCACCGTGGAAAAACTGCGCCAGAGTTTTTGCTGTGTGCGCACCTGGCCGGTGCTGGAAAACCCCGGGATTCTGGAACAGGTTGTGCGGGCCGGGGTGCAAAAGGGTGTGTGGTGCGTCTTCCGCATGGGTGCCGAAGAGAGCATTAAACCGGCCGAATTCTACTACCGGGACAACGAGATTCCCATGGGCGTGGATTTGTCCGGCGGCAATTACCTGCTGATTACCCCGCAGGGTGCCAAGCAGCGCGGCTGGACGGAAGAGAGGAAATTCGACCCGTCCAGGGCCAAAGAAGAAGTAATGTATACCGTGGCGCAAAACGGCACGGCCACGTTCCGCGAGGTAACGGAGAAGTACGCCGAGAAACACGGGGAGATACCGGGCCCTGACTTCGAAGAAGCCGTGGTGGCCATGGTTAAGGACGGCCGCCTGCTGGCCTTCCGGGGCACGGCGGATCAAACCGAGAAGCCCGAACTGATCCAGGGGGCCGAGGCGGTTCTTTACACCCCGCAGCCCAGCGATGTTCTCATCACGCCGGCCGAAGCCGCCAAGCGGGGGTGGATTACCACCGGGCGGCGCAGCCTCAACCTGGGGGGCAAAGAAGGGGCCGGGACGATACTGCCCCTGTTGCGGCGGCTGGGCAGCATTTACAGCCGCGGCGCCAGAACAACCATTGAAAACATGGACCTGTCGGAATTGGAACTGCCCGAAGGCGGCACCCTCACCCTGCGCCTGAACAAGGTAACCCCCGGTTCCATGCGGGCGCTGGGCGAAATATTTGAAGCTCTGGACGGTGTGGTGCAGCAGGGCGAACATACCGAAGCCTTTCTGGAAATAATCGACCCCGATGAAAACTGCCCCTTTATCCGGGAACTCAAAAACAGCGAGGCGAGGCGTGAAAAATGACCAAACGTAACTCACCCAACTGGAGCATAGAGCACGAGCCACTGCGCCGGATTAAAAACCTCGTGGACCGCTCTCCCTGGGTACTGCGGGTAACCGAGCACAAGGATAAGCCGGCGCCCGTTCTGGTGGTGAAAGAACGGCTAACAATCGGGGAGGACGAAAAGATAAACGGCAAGGCGCAAGGCAAGAGGGTGCTGAAAGACCGGGGCCTTTTGTACGGCCAATCCCTGCGTTGCTGCCTGCCCGTGATACGTTCCATCGTGGGCAACGTGTGCGACGATGCCGGGATACCGTTGGAACTGCAGCGTTTGTTCCATAACGGGCGCATAACGTTCCGGGGCAACCTGCCGCTGGACGAAGAAGCGGGCGCCAAACTGTCGCTGATATTCAAGCTCCAGGAACGCGTCAAGGACATGGACCGGGTGGAACTTATCGCCCGGCGCGTGGAGCGTTTCAGCCGCGAGGAAGCAATCTACTGGCTGACGCGGGCCACCCATTACGGCGATGCGGTAAACCGCTGGGCTTTAGCCGGCATGCGCCTCATGCTGGGCGGCCAGCCGGATGACAAGGCGATTTCGCAAGTGCTGGAGAGATTGCGCAGGTAAGGCACAAGAGGCGATGAAATATGAAAAATAATAGTAATACAAAATACGATACCCGCCTGATTGAAGCGGGCTTTCCCTGCCACCAGGTCGGCGCCGAGACACAGCGCGAGCGCGGTGCCAGCTCTGCTCTCCCGCCGCTTTATTTTCTCCATGTATGGTGGGCCCGGCGCCCGCTGACACCGAGCCGCGCCGCCATCCTCGGCTCGCTCCTGCCCGCCGGGACGGATCCGGACTGGTTTCTCCGCCAGCTGGGCATCGAAAAGGTGCAGGCACTGGTCAACGGGGAGCGGTGGACGCTGGAGGACAGGCTTGTGGAGAGAATTAAGGTAGATTCTGATGGCCGCGAGTGGCTTCCTGTCGATGGAGTCGTTCTCAGGGCTTTGCGAAAGGAGCAGGACCGCCGTGCGGCTAACCTGGAGACAATAGCCAGGCTCAAGCAAGCTGATTCTTCCTTGGCGCGAGATCCAGTGCTTCAGCGTTGGGAGAAAGAGAATCAACCTTTTCAAGGGGCTCTCCCGAATGAAGGGGAAAAGCTACCCGTTGTAAGGTGCGCTGCCGATCCCTATTGGGCAAAGCAACGTATCGCCTGGGAGAACGAAAAGGGGTTTCGCACAAAAGAGGATAAATACGGATATGCACGTGCCTTCAGCAAATCCTCGTGCGAGGCATTGCCCAAAAGTGAGCAACTCACAGTTCTGGACCCAACCGCTGGAGGGGGGTCAATTCCTTTCGAAGCGCTGCGCCTGGGGCACAGAGCGATCGCAATTGATTTGAACCCTGTGGCAGCTGTAATCCTCTATGCAACGCTAGATTACCCCCTCCGTTTCGGCCCGAGCCTTGTTGATGACATAAAGTATTGGGGCAATCGTCTGCGTGACGCAATGGTAAACCAGATAGGAGACCTGTTTCCAGCATCGCCATTGACCAGACAGGAGCTAGAGGAACTGAAGAGATACCTCCGCAACTGCCCGGAAGGCATGCTATCGCAGTTCAACGAGGAGGAACTCGATGGTTTCCTCTATGCTCGCCAGGTGACCTGCCCGCATTGTGGCGGCGAGGCGCCCCTGCTGAACACATGCTGGCTGTCTAAAGAGGGCGAGAAGTGGGGCGTGCGGATCGTCACGGACGGCCGGAAGAGAGGTGGTAAGGTCCGGTTTGAAACCTATCGCGTCAGGGGCAACCGGGGGCCGAACGGTGAGGATCCGAACTTCGCCACGGTCAGCGGCGGCGTCGGTACGTGTGTGCACTGCCGCCAGGCCATTTCCGCCGATGAGATCAAGGCCCAGGCCCGGGGTGAATCGCCGCACGGCAGGTGGCAGGACCGGCTCTACTGCGTTGTGGCCGTGCGCTACCAGCCCAGGCTGGACAAAAACGGCAGGCCGCAGCGCTATAAAAGCGGTAAACGGGCCGGAGAGATCAAAACAGAGAAGGTCCGCTTTTTCCGGCCGCCCAACGAACGCGACCTGCAGGCTTTGGCTGAGGCAGAAAAACAACTCCGGCAGCGCTGGCCAGAGTGGGAGCGGCAGGGATTCATCCCTACGGAGAACATTCCCCGGGGCCACAAAACAATGGAACCATTACGTGTGGGCATGACGCGCTGGTGCGATATGTTCACCCCGCGCCAGCTCCTGGGGCACCTCATCCTGGTAGAGGAACTCAACTGCCTCAAGCCTGAAATTCTCCGGGAACTCGGTGAAGACCGCGGCCGGGCTGTCGTTACGTACCTCCAGTTTGTGATCGATAAGGGACTTGACTACAACAGCAGGCAGACGCGCTGGGAATACACTCGAGGCATCGTGAAAGGAACCTTCGGGCGCCATGACTTCTCACTGAAATGGACATTCGGCGAGATGATCTTCACAGGCCCCAATTCGGGCGCGGCCTGGGCGCTATCGCAGGTCATCGACGCCTACGCAGGGATAGCGGAACTAATGGCACCGCTGCACGACAAGCTTAACGGAGCCGCACCTCCGGTGAGCATCCGATGTGGCACAGCCGCCCACACAGGCTTACCTGACCGCTCCGTTGACCTGGTATGTATTGACCCGCCTTATTATAACAATGTCCAGTACGCAGAGCTGTCCGACTACTTTTACGTCTGGCAGCGGCGTACCCTCCATGACCTCTACCCGGACATCTTTCGCCGGCGGCTTACAAACAAGACGGACGAGGCGGTGGCCAACCCGGCCCGGGATGGGTCTGCTTCTAAAGCAGCCAAGGAGTACGAGCGCCTGATGGGTGAGATTTTCGCCGAGTGCCGTCGAGTTCTTAAAGACGACGGCATCATGACGATCATGTTCACCCACAAGACGCAGGAAGCCTGGGAGGCACTCACGCGCTCGCTGATTGAGAACGGCTGGACGATCACATCTTCAATGCCTGTTGAGTCTGAGGCAGCCGAGTCGATTCACCAGAAGGGCATGGCTGCGGCTGCCAGCTCTATCTTCCTGACCTGTCGCAAACGAAAGGCAGCGGACAACACGCCTGCTACCTGGACTGGTTTCGGTGGCACGGGGGTGGCCCAATGGGTGCGCGAGGCCGTGCGCCGGGCGTTGGATGAGTTTGAGCCGCTGCGGCTGAATCCCGTGGACGAAATGGTGGCGTGTTACGGCCGGGCGCTTAAAGTGCTTTCTGAGAATTGGCCGGTGCTGGACGGCAACGAGCCGGTCAGCCCCATCCGGGCCATGAACGAAGCCAGCGCGGTGGTCGCCCATTACCAGATTGCCCGGTTAACGCAGGGGCGCTTGCAGGTGGACGATCTGAATCCCGAAGCCGCCATGGCTCTGACGTTATACGGAATATTTGGGTTGGCGGATTTCCCCTATGACGAGGCGCTGAACCTCTCGCGTTCACTCAACATCAGCCTGGGGAGCAGGACCGCCGGGTATACCGTAAAAGGCCGCATGATCGGCATCAACGACGAAAGCCAGGGCCGGCGTACCGGGCGGAGAAGCGATGAAGCAGAAGATGCCGGTTACCACGCGCCTCTGGTGCGCCGCGGGTCAAAGCTGCGCCTCGCCCTGCCGGAGGAGCGCAACAAGAAGCGTATGGACAATCCGCAGACTGAGTGGGACATCCTCCACGGCCTGATCCTGGCCTACCGGGAGGGCGACGTGCCCGTCGCCCGCGCTTACCTGGAGCAGCATGCGGAAGGACGGGACCAGGTGATCCTTGATCTGCTCTCCGTTTGGGCGGTGGAAATGGCCGACGAAGAGCTGCGCAGGGAGGGAGAGGCAATCCTGTTCGGCCTGAAGTCAGCCGGCGGCAGACATGGTGGTGGAGGGATAGCATGATGAATTCGGATGGAGCCTCCACGGAAGGTAAGGGCCTGCGGTCCCGCCGCTGGCTCCTTTCCTATAAAACTTCATCAACCATGATTGACGGCCGCCCGGTCGATATGCTGCATGATTTTTACGTTCCTGCCCTTCGCCTTGCAGTGCGGTACGACCGCGTGGCCGGATACTTCCGCTCGTCTTCCCTGGCGGCCGCTTCGCAGGGATTTTCCGCCTTTGTCGGCCGGCGGGGCAAGATGCGCCTCATTGTGGGCGCCGACCTGGAGCCCGCCGACGTGAAGGCCATCCTGGCCGGTGATTCGCAGCGGCTGGCGGCGAGATTGAATGGTGAGCTCGACCGGCCTGAGTCCTGGCCGGAGGGCATACGAAACGGCGTAACGCTTCTCGCCTGGATGGTGGCGCATGGATATCTGGAGGTTCGCGTGGCCTTCCGGGTTCACAGGGAGACCGGCGAGCCGCTTCCTTTCGATGCGGTGGATGACGGCTATGTGCATGAAAAATGGTTCATTCTGCACGATGAATTCGGCAATCGCCTGTACGGGGCAGGCACGCTCAACGAATCGAAAACGGCACTTATCCTTAACGCTGAGAATATTGACGTCCACTGCGATTGGTGGGGAGAGACGGACCGCCGGCGGGTAGACGAAGCCGTAGAAACCTTTGAGAACCTGTGGATGGGACGGGTTCCCCACATGCCGGTAATGACCCTGCCGGAAGCGGTCCGGCAGCGCCTAATCCGGATTGCGGAGGGAATTGAACGCCCGGTGGAGATAGACGGCACCAGCGCAGCACCCAAAACGGTGGAACCGCCTGCGGCGCTGGAGCGCCTGCGCTTTGCCGTGCTGCGCGACGCCCCCCGCATGCCGGGCGGGCGGTTTGTGGGCATGCATACCGCGCCCGTGGCCCCGTGGCCGCACCAGGCCGTGGTTGTGCGCCGGCTGGTGGAAACCTGGCCGTACTCGTACCTGTTGTGCGACGAGGTGGGTCTGGGCAAAACCATTGAGGCAGGCCTGGCTTTTCGCTCCCTGTACCTGTCGGGCCTGGTGAAGCGCATCCTCATTGCCGCGCCGGCCGGTTTGACCCGGCAGTGGCAGCGCCAAATGGCGTCAAAGGTGCTGCTTCCCTTCGGCCGGGTGCGCACCACGCCGGACACGGCCCACGAGTATATTTTTCCGGTAGAGGAAACCCGGCCGGCCGGGTCCATTTTCGGGCCGGACCTGGTTATCATATCCACGGGGCTGTTGTCCCGCCAGGAGCGGGCGGCGATCCTGGCGGAAGCGGAGCCCTTCGACATAGCGCTGGTGGACGAGGCGCATGCCGCCAGGCGCAGGAACCCCACGGCCGGGCCGGCGGCGTACCCGGACTACGGTTATCTTTACCTGTCCATCCGCAAGTACCTGCGCAAACAAGCGCGCGGTCTGTGGCTGGCCACCGCCACGCCGATGCAAATCCACCCGGTGGAGGTTTGCGACCTGCTGAGATTGACCAACCGCGTGGGGGCATTTCAGTTTGATCCCACCTTAACGCTACAATACTACGAGATTTTGGGCAAAATTGTGCAGGGGCGGGAGCCCGCCGCCCAGGAATGGGAGTTTTTGCGGCGTGCCGTGCAGGCGGTGGAGTGGCAGGACCCGCTACTTTGGCATTTTATCAAAGAGAAGGTCATTGACG
The DNA here is from genome assembly GCA_002375985.1 of Firmicutes bacterium UBA3572. Lineage (GTDB taxonomy): Bacteria > Bacillota > Desulfotomaculia > Desulfotomaculales > Desulforudaceae > Desulfopertinax. Next base: position 25,348 of record DFNH01000037.1, read on the forward strand.
GGCGTATCCGGCCGGTTGTAAAGCGGTGGCTTGTGCACGGCTGGGTTCCCAGGGGCCGGGACCGCCAGTTGATGTGCCGGCTCATTTTCTACGCTTCGCCCCTTGCGCGGGTGATGCTGCGGCACACCCGGCAGTTGCTGGAAATATACCGCAATAATGGCCGGTTGCAGCAAAACCTTGCCCGGCGCCATATCATCAGCATGCCCGGCATTAAATTCAACCCGCGGGAGCAGCGCGTTTACGACCAGCTGGAAGAGTATTGCCGGGGTTTGGCCAGGCAAATCCGCCTCTATGGCGACCACCAGTTTCAGCAGGTGGTTAGCTTTCTGTTAAGCTTTTTGCGGCTCCGTTTTGCCTCCAGCTTTTATGCCATCCGCGAAACACTGCGGCGCCGTTTACATAAGGTGGAAGCCACACTCCGGCACCAGCTCAAGCTGGAATTGGACGAGTCGGAACTCAGTGCGGCGCGCCTGGAAGAACTGCTCTCCGCAACCGAGGAAGAGGGCGACGAAGCGGCCGTGGAAGCATTGCTGAAGAACCGCACCACAGCTGACCTGGAATGGGAGCGGGAAAAACTTAAAGAGATGATTGAGGGAATGGCTGATTTGACCGGGCTCTCGTCCAAAATGGTGGAACTCCTCCAAAGGCTTGACCAGCGCAAAGACAGGCAAACCGGCCGCATTCAGCAAACCGTTATATTTACGCGGTTTTACGACACCCTGCAGGACCTGGTCCACCGCTTGCGCCGTGTGGATCCGCAAATGCGGGTGGGCACTTATTCGGGGCAGGGCGCCGAGTATTTTGACTCGGCTTCGGGTAATATGATCCGCGTGGACCGGGAAGAAGTAAAGGAGCGGTTCCTGCGGGGCGAAATCGACGTGCTGGTGTGTACGGACGCCGCGGCCGAGGGTTTGAACCTGCAAACCGCCAACCTGCTGGTGAATTTTGATCTTGGCTGGAACCCCATGAAAGTGGAGCAGCGCATCGGGCGTATAGACCGCATCGGTCAAAAGCACCGGGAAATATACGTTTTGAACCTGTGTTACGCCGGCAGTGCCGAAGAGACGGTGTACGTGCGCTTGCTGAAGCGGCTGACCGAGGCCAACATGATTGTCGGCACCCAGCAGCTTTCATTGTTGCCGGTGGATCCCGAGGATTTCCGCAAGTTGGCTGACGGAGAACTGACCCCCGAGGAACTGGAGGCCGAAGCCACGAAAAAAATCGAGGAACAGCGCAAGCAGTCCCAACGCATGGAAATGGACCCGCAGGAGCTTTACGAAATATACATGCGTATGGAGCGGGACGGTTACCGGAGGCCCGTTCCGGTGGACTTACCGGCAATATGGGAGGCGCTGAGCGGTTCCCCCTATTTGCGTGCGCTGGGATGTGTAGCCGGGACGGAAGCCGGCAAGCCGCTAATAGCCCTGTCCGGCGTCGAAGGCGTTCCCGATGGAACTCTCATCACGGTTTCACGCGAACTCTACGAGGAAGGCCTTGGCAATAGCCCTCGAGGCGCTTTGCGTTTTGCCTCATACGGCGAGCCGGTTTTCGACGCGCTACTGCAACACTTGAGCCGGTTTGCACTTCCTGCTTGCGTGCGGCGTCTTTCCGTACCGGCTCCCGGCGTGGACGGTGTGGAAGTGGTCGGTTACGCGGCTCTTTGCTGCGGGACGGGCGGTGCCCGTGAGGTCCGGCTGATAACGGCGTGGAACGATTTGAGGAATCTGGATTTGGATGAAAAGGAAACCTTGTCGGAGGCCGACGTGGAGCCTCTGCGGGAAAAGCTCCGTCAGTTAGCCAGGGAGGAGTTTGAGCATTACGGAGCGGCCGGCCGCATTGAGCGAAGCAACCTGCGCGCCGCCTATGCGCAGGAAATGCTTGCCTTTTTAGTGATTGGTGACTTGCTGGGTTTCAAGGCGCGGCACGCAGGGGAAGATGCTTTATTCTGGCCGGTACTGCGTGAAGTGAACAGAATTGTTGAGGAAAAAGAACAAGTTCTTGTGCCGGATTTACCTGCTGATATCATAAGGCCGGTGGCTGGAGAATTGCTTTTCGAGTGCGAGATACCTACCGTGGGCGACAAGGCCAGTTTGTCGGTGCCGCGCGTACTGGGCCGGTCGGCCATTGACGCGGCAAGCCGCCTGGCGGACAGCATGAAGGTACACAAGGGTAAACTGCGCGTCGACACCGTGCTGGACCGCCTGCAGCGGGAAGTGAAAAAAACAGGACGCCGGCTTGAGGAGCCTGGTTAGGACGGCCTGAGCCAGGCCCAGTCGGGAAAATGGTGTTGTCGGAAGAACGCCCGGCAAAGCCCAGTACCAGGATAATACCGGCTGTCTGGCGGTTCAGGCCGTACCCTGCCGGAAGTGGTGCTGCCCTGCCGAAAGGCAAAATTGCCAACAACGCCAAAAGCTTGGTGCTCCAACATGCTTTACAAATTACTGCCTGTAGTTTATACTAAGACGGTAGGATAGTGGGTGGTTCGAAGCCGCCCCCGGTGTCCTCCGGGAGAATAAATATTTGTTTGGAGACAAAAACCACGAAGGTTAAGCTTCGTCGAGGCGAGCTTTCCTTTGTGGTTTTTTTCGTGGAAATGGAGGCCGTGGCTGCTGGCGTTGCGCCCGGTAATAAGGGTGTTTGTTAATGTAAATTAGATTTAAGGATGGCTGATTTTGATGAAAAAAGCGGTCGTTATAGGGCTGGGAGAGGTAACATGGGGCGATAGAGGTGCGGGATCGTACGTCATTGAAGTGCTGGGCCAGGAGCAATTGGGTTTTGCGGTTGAACTTGCCGATTTAGGTTCCCGGATATTTGATCTCGAGGTGCATCTTTACCAACGGGATTACGCGATTTTGGTGCAGGCCGTGACCCGGGGTTATCCCGGTGGGTATGTTTCCCAAACGGCCTACCGGAAACCGGAGCGTTTGTGGTGGGAGTTCCCCGGTAACGAGATGCGACCGGTACTCAGAAGGTTACATCTGGCGGAACGCCTTGGCGTGATACCGCCCGAGATGACTTTTATCATTATTGAGCCGCAGATGGTGAATCAGGTCTTGGGAGTATCCAAGGAAGTCCGGCTTGCCATCCGGAAGGCGGTGCAGTTGGTGAAGAGGAACCTGGAGCAGCGCGGGTTTTTACCTTCGTCGCCGGTGATTCCGCTGAGGCGGTACCGGTTGGATTTGCTGCGAACAACGGTCTAAAATCCTCTTCCCATTCCCCTCCAGAGTCCGGCTCTGCATTTCTTCCTTACCTCACCTTAAACCCCGGAGCGGCGTACCTGGGCGAAACATATACCAGAATATGCCATATGATCCACAAAACTCTTGACAGTCCACAACCTGTATGATAGTTTTATCGCAAGAATGTGAATATTTGGTGTTTTGTGAGTGCGGGCGAAGGAAAGCTTTGCACTTTATGTTTGTGGGGTGCTTTGCTTTATGCGGCGAGCAGGCCGAGAAGGAAGCAGGCATTATCTTAATTGAAGAAGGTGTGATGTTTGGATCAAGCTGGATAGAAAGCACTTGGGTTTTTCATTACGGAGAGGAAGTGATTAAGAGTGCCTGAAAAGCCGTGTGTCAAGGATGATGCCCGAAAGGAATTGACCCGGCGGTCTTTCTTGAAACTCATGACGGGTTTAGGATTAACCGGCCTTGCAGGTGCCGCCTTGGGTGGTCTTACTGCACCTGTTGCGGGTTATATCCCGGAGTCTGATTACGGGAAACAACAACATAGGAAACGTTCTCGCGGGGGTCACCGTCATGGTGAAGTGGTGCCAATTGCTCCTGATAATCCTTCCATTGTTTATTACCAGCAGTTTTGCAAACATGGTTCTTGTGGTGAGTGTGTCCGCGTTTGTCATGAGGTTCAGGCGGTTTTCGGTTATTGGGATCAGAGCGTGGCGCAAGAGATTGTCTGTGTTAATTGCGGGCAGTGCGCCCTTGTATGTCCCGGCAAGCATGGAATCCCCGCCATCCGGGAGCGGGACGAAACGGCGGTGGTTTTCGAAGCTTTGGCCAATCCCGATTACCACGTGGTTGTTCAGACCGCCCCGGCTACCCGGGTGGCTCTCGGAGAAGAGTTCGGGCTTGATCCCGGGGCATGGGTAACGGGGCAGCAGGTGGCGGCGCTGCGCCGTCTCGGTTTTGATGCCGTCCTTGATACCAACTTTACTGCCGACCTTACAATTATGGAGGAGACCACGGAGTTTCTCAAGCGGGTTGTTAAGGGAACATACCCGTTGCCGATGTTCACCTCCTGCAGCCCCGGTTGGGTTAAATTTATGGAGTATTTCTATCCCGATCTTATCCCGCACGTTTCGACTTGCAAGTCGCCGCAACAGATGTTCGGGGCTTTGGCCAAGACTTACTACGCTGAGGCCCGGGGACTGGATCCCGAAAAGATCTTCTCAGTATCCATCATGCCTTGCACGGCTAAGAAGTTTGAAGCCCAACGGCCTGAAATGAATGCCGCCAGCCGGTACTGGGGCAATGATTTGGTGAGCCGTGATGTTGACGTGGTTCTGACCACACGCGAATTGGCACGTATGATCAAGTTCCGGGGTATCGACTTTACCAAACTGCCGGCTGAAGACTATGACTCGTTAATGGGGGAAAGTACCGGTGCGGCCCTCATTTTTGGTGCTACGGGTGGTGTAATGGAAGCAGCACTTAGAACAGCTTATTTTTTCCTTACCGGGAAACAACCCCCTCCGGCCTTGTTGGATTTCAAGCCGGTTCGCGGCCTGAACGGGATTAAGGAAGCCTCTGTAGAGATTAACGGCGTGACGGTTAATGTGGCCGTTGCCCATGGGCTTGAGAATGCCCGCACCGTTTGCGACATGGTGCAGGCGGGCAACCCAAGCGGCTGGCATTTTATCGAGTTCATGTCCTGTCCCGGCGGCTGTATCGGCGGCGGCGGCCAACCCAGAACGGCCGTTCCGCCAACCGATACTGTTCTCCAAGCGCGGATCGATACCCTTTATGCTAAAGACGCAGTCGAGGTCTGGCGCGAATCGTATGAGAACCCCGAAATCTTGGAGCTTTATGAGCGTTTCTTGGGGGAGCCTTACAGTAAACTTGCGAAAGAGTTGCTGCACACCACTTATAAAAGCCGCGGCCCTGTACTTTAGGTCCACTACGCCCTCAATGCGGTAGCGGCCATGCCGCAATTGCTGCGTGAAGCAACCAGGCACGGGTGCCCGAAAAAGCCGCTGGGATTTGTCCCACGGCGGAGTGTCACCACCTGCACAGGACCGAAATGCTGTGGATGTTTGCCGGCAATGCACTTTATTATCTGACCGCCGTGCTCCTGGCCTTTATCTATCTATATATAATAGACCGGCGGGCTTTCTGTAAGCTTGTTTGCCCGGTGCCGGTGGTAATGAAACCGCCGGCTGCGGTAGCATTGATCACTGTTGCACCGCCCGGAAAACCGGAGGCGGCCTGTGTATGGAATGCCAGTTGGTCTGCCCCAGGTGAGTTTTATCCCTGGGAGGAATTTCGCGGTTACCAAGTGGACCGGGGAGAGATTGTGTTGTTACCCGCAACGGAGGCACCCGGAGGGGAGACCGGCACGGAGAAGAAGGGGTGGTTGAGTGACGTCCACCATTTTTTCGCCGGCGCGGTGTTCTTGGCGCAGGCATAGGTCAAGCTTTTTACGGCCGCCAAACCATTTGCGTTGGCGGACCTCCCATGATATAATGACAATTGCCGTTCCGCGATAGCTCAACGGTAGAGCATCCGGCTGTTAACCGGAGGGTTGTAGGTTCGAATCCTACTCGCGGAGCCATACTCAGAAACAAGCACCGTCACCTGCCCAGGGGTGGCGGTTTTTTGCTTTCCGGAACCGCCAAGTGCGGGCTTGTTTACGCCCGCCGGCCTTTTTGGTATGATGACTTAAGCCTAATTCAAGGGTGTTGATTATGCTCGCGAACCTGCACGAATTTGTGGCGCTGTTGCGCAAGGAGAACGATCTGGTCGAAATCACAGCCGAGGTCGACCCCTACCTGGAGATTCCGGAGATTCACCGGCGGGTGATCGCCGCGGGCGGGCCGGCGCTGTTGTTTCGGCGGCCAAAGGGTAGCCCCTTCCCCGTGCTTACGAATATGTTCGGGACGGTAAAACGGATCGAGATGGCCTTCGGCCCGCGCCCGGCGCAATTGGTACGGGATGCGGTGCATCTGGCGGAAACTTTACTACCGCCCAGGCCGGCGGCTGTGTGGGCGGCGCGCCGTACCCTGCGTGACCTGCTGCGCCTCGGGACCAGGCGGGTCCGCCGGGGGCCGGTGACCGAGGTGATTGAACGGCCGCCGCGGCTGGACCTGCTGCCAATGCTTACCGGCTGGCCGGAGGACGGGGGTGCTTTTCTTACCCTGCCGTTGGTATACACCGAACATCCGGAAACCGGTAAGCACAACCTGGGGATGTACCGTGTCCAGCGCTACGATGCGACTACCGCCGGTATGCACTGGCAAATTGGTAAGGGCGGTGGATTCCATTACCACGTGGCCGAACAAAGGGGCGAGCCTTTGCCGGTGACCGTGTTCCTGGGCGGTCCGCCGGCCCTGATCCTGGCGGCCATCGCGCCGCTGCCCGAAGACGTTCCGGAGTTGGTGTTCGCCTCCCTGTTGGCCGGGCGCAAGCTGCACCTGGTAGAAAACCCCGACGGCGGTCATCCCCTGGTGGCCGAATGTGAGTTTGCCCTCTGCGGGCGGGTGCCGCCGCACGAACGCCGTCCGGAGGGACCGTTTGGGGACCACTACGGTTATTATTCGCTGGCCCACGACTTTCCGGTGTTCCACGTGGAAACCGTTTACCGGCGCAAGGAGGCCATTTACCCGGCCACGGTGGTGGGCAAGCCCCGGCAGGAGGACTACTACATCGGGGAGTATTTGACCGAGTTGATGAGCCCGCTGTTCCCGCTGGTCATGCCGTCGGTGCGCAAGCTGTGGACCTACGGCGAGACCGGTTTTCACCCCCTGGCTGCCGCCGTGGTCAAGGAGCGTTACGCCCGGGAGGCGCTGGTTTCGGCTTTCCGAATTCTCGGCGAGGGTCAGCTTTCCCTGACCAAGTTCCTGATCCTGACCGACGAGATGCAGGACCTGAAGGATTTCCGGGGTCTTCTCACCCATGTTCTGGCCCGGACACACTGGGAGACCGACTTCTTTATCCTGGACAACCTGGCCATGGACACCCTGGACTACGCCGGGCCGGAATTGAACCGGGGTTCCAAGGCCATCCTGATGGGCCTGGGCCCGGCACACCGGGAACTGCCCGCCGCTTTCACCGGAGAACTGCCGGCGGGCCTTTCGGCTGCTGAAACCTTCTGCCCGGGCTGCCTGGTGGTGGCCGGGACGGCGCACGCCGATGCCCCGGATTTGGCGGCCCGCGTGGCCGCGCACCCGGTTTTCGCGCCCTGGCCGCTGATCATTGTCGCCGACCGGGCGGACATCGCCCGGGACCAGACACAGTTTTTGTGGACCGTGTTCACCCGGTTTGAGCCGGCGGCCGATATCTACGCGGCCGGTACCGAAGTGCGGCGCCACCACCTGCGGTACACCAGTCCGGTGGTGATCGACGCCCGGATGAAGCGGGCCTACCCGCCGGAGGTGGAGCCGCTGCCGGAAACGGTGGCCCTAGTCGACCGGCGTTGGAAGGAGTATTTCGACGGGGTATAAGGAGGCCGCCGGCGCACACCCGTAAAGTGTTTCAGCAGAAACTACCAAAGCTGATGTGCTGGTATTGACGGGCGAATCTGTCCCGGTTAGGAAGGGAGCGCGATGGATTGGGATTTGGGTCCGCTGGACGTAATCACTCTGGGGCTGGGGCTCGTGCTGATCTCCACCGGTAACCTGATTATGTTCGCAGACCGGATTGCCCGGGCAGCCGGGATACCCATTCGGGGCATCGCCAACCCCGCCGGCTTGTTTATGTTCGCCGGCCTCTGGGTTTTTGGTCTGGGGATACTCACCGCCCTTTTTCCCGTGGGGATCCGATTAATCGGCGAGTATTACGGCTGGGCGTTACTGGTGCTGGCCGTACTGGGCTTGGTGCGCTTGGGCACCGGCTATCGCAGGTTCCTGGACTAACGACTGCCGGTTTTAGGTCACGGGGTATTTCACCCAAAGATGGAGATCCTCGTAACGCCCGCCGATGTGGGCATTGTTGATGAGGGTTCCTCCGTGCCGGTAACCGAGGCGGTGAAAAACGAGGTTCATACCGTAGGAACCGGCCCGGGACAGGCTCCAGAAGCAACGATAACCGCGGGCGGCGCACTCCTCTTCCAGGGCGGCGATCAGCTGGCTGGCCAGGCCCTGCCCCCGGTAGTCCGGATGTGTGGCGCAGTCGGTCATCTCGGCATGCCGTTGCGCCGGGTCCGTTTCGGCCGCCGCCGCGCCTACAATACGTCCGTTGTGCCGTGCTACCTGGAAGATGGTGCCCAGCCGCATAGACAGCGCCAGGTATTCCGGATCGTTGATCGGGGTGGGGTAGGACGCGAATACGCGATCAAAAAGCGCGGCCAATTCCGGAATATCCCCCCAAGCGGCCGGGCGCAGCTCGAAGCCGGGCTCCGGGGCGGCCGGCGCTTTGCGGGGCTGGCGCTGAATGTCGGCCAACATCGCCAGTTCTTCGTCCAGCAGCGTGCTTTTTCGCCTTTGGGGGCAAAGGTAGCGTACGAGGAAATAGGCTGTTTCACCGCGGAAAAAGCCCTCGGCGCGCGCCTCGTTTATAAACCCCGTGGCGGCTAGCGCGGCCGCATCCGCCTCCCGGGTGGGGACGATGATCTTGCCGAAACCTTTGGCCCGTGCATGCCGGTCCACGTAATTCGCGAAGTCCGTCCAGTCCTGTACCCGGTACGCGAACACCCACAGCCGTTTATTGGTATGGTCATTGTGGGCGTGCAGGCAAAACCCTTTGTGCTCCTCCCGGAGCAAGTCGTCGTTATCGGTAAAAAGCAAGTGCCGGTCACTCCTTCACCGTTTTGCAATTAACCTTTCCGTCTTCGCTGTTCCGTATAGCCCCTCCGACTCCGGCAAAAACTACGCCGGAGGTGGCTATCTTTGGCTTTACCAACCGCGGCTTCCCGTAACCGGGGTCCCTGGCAAGACGTGCCGGACAGCGCCTGGAACGACTGGCGCTGGCAATTGGCCAACCGCGTTACCCGGCTGGAAGAACTGCGGTCGATCATTAACCTGACCGCCGAAGAGGAGGAGGGGGTGCGCCGCTGCCTGCAGATCCTGCGGATGGCGATCACGCCGTATTACGCCAGTCTGATGGACCCGGATGATCCGGGATGTCCCATTCGCAAGCAGGCGGTGCCGGTGGCCGCCGAGCTGCAGTCCGGACGGGCCGAGAGCGAGGACCCGCTGTATGAAGACGTGGATTCGCCGGTCCCCGGGATTACCCACCGCTATCCGGACCGGGTGCTGTTCCTGGTTACCGATCGGTGCGCCGTGTACTGTCGCCACTGTACCCGGCGCCGCCTCGCCGGCAAGACCGACCGCGCCCTGCCCCCCGCTCAGATCGAAGGTGCTCTGGATTATATCCGTAAAACCCCGGCCGTCAGGGACGTGCTTCTTTCCGGGGGCGACAGCCTGCTCCTGCCGGAAGACCGGCTGGGCGACATTCTGGAGCGGCTGCGGGCGATCGACCATGTGGAAATCATCCGCATCGGCACCCGCACGCCGGTAGTGGTGCCGCACCGAGTCACGCCGGCGCTCTGCGCGCTGCTGCGCCGCTTTCACCCGCTCTACGTGAACACCCACTTCAATCATCCGCGAGAAATCACCCCGGAAGCCGTCGCGGCCTGCGGAGAACTGGCGGACGCCGGCATTCCGCTGGGCAACCAAAACGTGTTGCTGCGCGGGGTGAACGACTGTCCGTACATCATCAAGGATCTGATGCACGCGCTTTTGCGTATGCGGGTGCGTCCCTACTATCTTTACCAGTGCGACCTTTCCCCGGGCCTGGAACACTTCCGGACCACGGTGGCCAGGGGGATCGAGATCACCGAGCTTCTGCGCGGCCATACCTCGGGCCTGGCTGTACCTACCTACGTGGTGGACGCCCCGGGCGGTGGTGGAAAAATCCCGGTCGCGCCGCAGTACCTGATTTCTCAGGCCGAGGGCAAGGTTATCCTGCGCAACTACGAGGGGTTGATCACGGCCTACAGCGAACCACAAGCCCAACCCGACGCCTGCCGCGACTGCAAGAATTGCAAGCGCTTAGCTTACCGCGAAAGAATCGGGTTGGAGAAACTGTTCGCCGGCTCCCAGATCAGCCTGGTGCCCAAGGACTTGGCGCGGGAGGGCCGGCGCCGGACCTACTGTTAGTTGGCGGCCGCGTTGCGCTTTTCCCCCAGTTTCGCCTCCAAAAAGCCCGGCAGGTCTGCCAGCCGCCCCTGGTAGTCGGGTCGGCGCTGCGTACCGTCGCGGGGCACCAGGCAGTCCAGTACCAGGTAGGTGGTGATGCCCAGGTCCTGGGCCACCAGGTCTTCGGCGGGGTCGTTGCCCACCATCAGGCAATCTTCCGGCTTCGCCCCGATATAGTCCAGAATCTGCCGGTAGTACTCTTGTTTTGGCTTACAGGAATGCATATTCTCGTAAGTCGTCACCAGCCGGAACGGAATTCCGGCGATCCCGGCCCAGCGCAGGCGCTCCTCGATGGCGATCCGCGGGAAAATCGGGTTGGTGGCGATTACCAGCTGGGCCCCCAGTTCCAGGGCGCGGGCGCAAATCGCCCGGGCGATCGGGGTGGGCCGTGCCACCGGTGCCAGCTTAGGAAACTGCTCCCGGTAAAACCGCTCCAGCACCGGCACCACCTTGTCTTTACCCAAGCCGGTGCGCGGAATGAAGTCGTCCCAGAACACCTCTTCATTTGTGCGCCTGGGATCCTGGTCTTCGATCATAACCCGGGTGGAAGCCAGCAGGCATTTGAGAAAACGGTCCGGGGCCATGTAGGGTGCCATCCAGGTAGACACGGCTTGAAGGTAGGCGTTCAAGAATTCCTGCATGTCCATGGGCAAGAGGGTACCGTCCAAGTCCAGGAGCAAGTGATTGTAAGACATGGTATCCCCCCGTCCTGCCCATTATACCAGGCTTTCCCGCCCGAAACCAAGAACCAAAAATCGTTAGTGAGTCAGAAGAGCCGTTGTCCGCCTGGATGGTGGAAATTGCCATTGTCGGTGAGGTATGTTTTACCCGCCACGTTACGGGTTCATGGTTGCTGCCAGGCACTCCCGGCAGATGCCCTTCAAATGGAGGTGGCATTCAAAAACCCGGTGTCCTTCGATCATCTCTTGCGCGCACAAAGTGATGGGCAGGTGCAGATCCAGCACCCGTCCGCAGCGAAGACACTTAAAATGCGGGTGTGGTGTAGTGTTAAAATCGTATCTCCGCTCGTTTTCGTCGTCGATTATCAGTGAGGAGACAATACCTCTCTCCAAAAAAAGGCTTAATATGTTGTAAACAGTAGTTTTAGAAAGAGTTGGCAGTTGCTGCGCAAGAGCTTTATAAACCATGTCTGCGGTCGGATGCGTCTTGGACCGCATTAAATACGCCAATACTTGCAAGCGGTGGTGAGACGGCCGGACGGCCTTTTTTCGCAAGTATTCTTTAATGTCGGTCGTTTTTACTTTGCCCCTTTCCGGAAGTTTTTACGTCGGCGCCGGGTACCCAAAGGCCCGCTAAGCAGTTTGCCGTTCGTGCGCCCGGAGCAGTTCTTTCCATCGGTTGATATGCCCGTCTTCATCGGCTTGATTTTTCTCTATTATTTTGCGCGTGTCGGTGTCCCAGTCTATTGTTCGGAGAAATTCGCCGTAGTGATAAACGGCTTTTGTTTCTACCCAGATGCCGGCTTTAAGAAGCATTTTTTCGCCCAGCAGCCGGGAAAAAAAACCAAGTTTGAACCCAATGATTCCGTACACCCACCAGAAAAGGCTGGGCTTCCAGCCGTACTCAAAAAGTTTGACTTGAAAATCTTGAACATGGGTCATTTCATTGGCCATAGCGGCAATCAGGGTGCGATTTAGTTCGGTGTCTTTGTTGGTGATTTGGAATCTATAAAGGTTAGTCGCCATTGTTTCCAGATTGTGCAGGGTGAGCAATCCCTTTTTGATGGCCTTCAATCTTTCCGGTGCGAAATCACGCCCTCTGGTTCTGATATCCTCAAATCGCAATTCGGGCCTGATAAGGGAAACATCATAACTTGTTTTGACCGGCGTTCCATCGGCCATGCTTTCTCCCTCCTTTGTCCGGTTTATGGGAGTTTTGCCTGCAGGTTGTCCGTTATCTTCTGCAACGTGTTTTGGTCCGGGACGTATTGGACCTTTATTTTGTCCAGCAATTCAAAGCCGCAGCTCCGCAGTACTTCTTCTACCTGGCTGATGCTCTGGCCTCCCCAACCGTAAGAACCAAAGGCCAAGCCCACTCTCTCTTTTGGCGCCAGTCCTTTTAAATAGGTCAGAAAAGAAGACACCGTGGGTAGCATGCCGTTATTCAGGGTCGGGGAGCCCACGCAAATGTACCTGGCGGTCAGCACCTCGGTCATAACGTCCGAAATATGATTGACGCCCAAAGGCAGCATCCTGGCGCGGATACCTTTGTTTTCGAAGGCGGTCTGAAGGGCCCGGGCTATTTTTGCGGTGGATCCCCACATGGAATCCCAGACGATCACAGCGGTTTCGGTCGTCCGGTTGGCCGCCCATTCTCTGTATGCCGCCATTATCTCGGGAATACGGGACCGCCAGATCAAGCCGTGACTCGGAGCGATAAGTTCTACTTCTAGTCCGGAAACAGCTTGCATTGCCTTTATGACCTGACTGCTGTGAGGCAAAACTATGTTCGCGTAGTATCTTTTAGCCTCTTCCATAACTATATCCCGCGGAAGTTCATCGTCGAACCGCTCCGCAGAGGCCAAGTGCTGTCCGAAGGCATCACTGGTGAACAGGATTTTTTCGGCGGACAAATAGCCGACCATATTATCCGGCCAGTGAACCATGGGCGTGTGGATGAACTTAAGGCTTCGCTTGCCGATAGGCAGCACTTCTCCGGACTTGACCACTTGGAAAGACCATTTTTGCCCATAGTGGTTTTTGAGGCCGGTTTCCCCTCTGCTTGAAGTAACGATGGTGATGTTTTTCGCGACTTCGGCCAGCCTGGGAATGCCACCGGAGTGGTCCATTTCCACGTGGCTCGAGACAAGGTAATTTATTTGGGCCGGATCGATGATCTGGGCGATGCGGGCGATCATTTCCTCGTACAGGTGGTGTTTGACGGTATCGATTAGCGTAATCTTTTCGTCAATGATCAGGTACGCATTGTAGGTTGAGCCCCGGGGCGTCAAATAACCGTGAAAATTCCGCAATTCCCAATCAATGGCGCCGACCCAGTAGATGCCCTCTTTCAACTCGATTGGTTGCATCCTTTAGGCCTCCTCGATTACTGGCACAAAGAAATCTTTTCCAACCCCGCAGACCGGGCAGGTCCAATCGTCGGGTAGCTTTTCAAAGGGGGTGCCGGGTTCGATGCCGGAAGGGGAGTCTCCAGCATCGGGTTCGTATACATAACCGCACGCTGTACAGCGGTATTTGTGGTCGGTCATTGTCCAGGCCTCCTTGATTTAATTTATTGATCTGCTGTCCGGTCAGGCCCGGATGCACCCGGTGCGGCACGTCGCAGGACATGCTGTCGTACCGGACTTCCGGGGCTTGTTTTCCCGGCCGGCACTTTTACTTTTTTGTGGTCCACAGGCCATGCAGGTTGCAATAGGCCCTGACTTTTGCGACCCCCACGTGCTTGTCGGCAACGCCAAAGGCTGCTTCTGGTGCGTCTCCCGGCTTCAAGAACTTACGGAGTACCTTGTCGCCGGCGGCCACCTCCACCCACTCGATGTAGTGTTTTTCGGCCATTGGATGGGGAGTGGCGCCGACCGTGACTTTTACGCCGTGGTCCGTTTCTTCGACCACGGGCCGGTGTTTTTCGCGACCGGATTCCTCGGTTTGTTCCACCAGCAGGTTCATCGGTTGCTTACAGCATACCAGCGCTCTTGCGCCGGTATGCAGGACTTCCACGACATTGCCACATATTTCGCACTTGTAGATCTGTAGCAAACCCGTTTTGGTTTGGCACATTTTTTCCGCCATTTGTTCAAGACCTCCGTTTATGGTTTCCATTTTTCCCATACTCTTCCAACCAGCGCCGGGCCGGGCTGCAGCGTGGCCTCCCCGGGTTGCCAACCTGAAGGGAGGACTTCACCGGTATTCCTGGCGTGCTGGAACGCTTTGATCTGGCGGATCAGTTCGTCGGGGCTGCGGCCCACCTCCGGCGTCAATACTTCCATCGCCCGGATCACGAAGTCGGGGTCGATGATGAACCGACCGCGGATATCCACGCCAGCGGTTTCGTCATACACTCCATAGACGGCGCCGATCTTACCCCCGGCATCTGAAAGCATTGGAAACGGGACACCGCCGGTCACCATCTTGGAAAGTTCTTGCTCTTGCCAGATCTGGTGCACAAAGCGGCTGTCCGTGCTTATCGCCAGGACCTCGACCCCCAATTTCCGCAATTCCTCGTAACGGACGGCGACCGCCGCCAGTTCTGTGGGTCAAACGAAGGTGAAGTCCCCGGGATAAAAGCACACCACGATCCAGCGACCTTTGTAGTCAGAAAGTTTGACCGACTTGAAACCTACGCCGGCCACAAAAGCGTTCGCCTCAAAATCTGGAGCTTCCCGGCCAACACGCGCCAGCACATCCTTCGCCTCCTCTGCTAGTGTAGTCGCCGCCGCCGGGGCGGCGGACCCGGGAGTAGGCCCGAGCGGCCCACGTGCAGGTTGAACGCAACCTTCTTGCAACGCCATAATCCGACCTCCTTAAATGAAACTGCCCGCCCGCATTTCCGCTTTGGCCGCACCGCATGCTTGCAGCTAACACCTCATTTCAAAGTTGTAATCGATTTAATTTCTTAATTTTATATTCTATTCAAAAAAGAAGCAAGTGGAAACAAGAATTTTGCGCACACTTTCTCCTTTCGGGCCATGTGCTATATATAAGACGACTTCGCCGGCCGCCCCGACTTTTTCCAGGTCTGGGATGTGCGCGGACAGGAGGATATGGTTCGGCTTCGGCTACGCCCTGTGCCAGTCCGATTTCCAGGATATCCGGCACCAGGTCAGCCGCCGCCAGCGGTTCGGCCAAAGCGGCGTCGACCAGGTTGGCCTGGCGTCCCTGTTTGAACACATCCTTACTCCTGCCTGATGGCCGTCAGCGGGCTCATCTTGGCCGCCCGCAGCGCCGGGTACAAACCCGACAGCAGGCCGATAACGGTGGCAAAGCCCACGGCGAACAGGGCCAACCACAGCGGTACGTAAACCACGGTTACCGGGTCACCGCCGCCCCGGGCCAGAAAAGCATTGGCCACCAGGTTGATCAGTTACGCCCCGCTCCAGCCGACACCCAGCCCGATGGTGCCGCCGATAAAACCGATACTGCCGGCTTCCAGCAGAAAAAGTTGCTTGACATCGTTTACCGAGGCGCCGATGACCTTCATGATTCCGATTTCCCTGGTGCCGCTTTCCACCGGATCGATGCCAGTAAGACTCAGGCGGGTTTGGTAGCGGCCATAGGTTAATTCCACATCGGGCAGCCAAACGGTGGGCAACACGGCCACCACGCCCTCGATGGCCCGCAGTTCTTCTATTGCCGCTTCATCTAATCACGCCCACCGTGGTCAAACCGGTGCGCACCTTCCTCCGCCCCAGGTTGGTCCAGGCCAGCCGGAAAAGATCCGTTTTCCGCACCGAAAATCAACTCCCCAGGCCGAGGAGAGCCAGGAGGAACCGCTTTAACCAGGCCCAGAAACCTTATCTTGGCTGACCCTGCGCTTGCTGACGCCACCCTGGACCGGCTAGTACACAACGCCTACAAACTGGAACTCAGGGGGAGTCTATGTGTAAATTAATGGCCAAGCTTGACTGATTCCGTCCACTCGGGTACTATTCCCATAACCAGCGCCGCTACGTTTCGACCACTGGACGAAAACTCCGGAACAGGTGGACGAAATCAGCGGAATACGCAGTTTCAGGGTGGTCCGGAAACAACGGCTTCGGTTGCCCCCGAAGACTTCTCAGGAAAGCCTTTACGTTTTTGCCCAGTACGTCCCGGTTGTAGCCGCCTTCCAGGGCGCCGAACACGATACCGGGGAGTGAGTTGGCTTTTATGGAAATGGAAAAAAGGAGAGTTTTTACTGTCTTTGTAGAGTGGGATCCGGAAACCAAGCTTTACGTGGGACTTGTACCGGGAATTCCGGGAGCGCACACCCAGGGAGCTACACTTGACGAACTTCACCAGAACCTGAAAGAGGTTTTAGAGTTATGCCTTGAGGAACTTAAAGGACGCCAAATGTTGGATAACTTGCCCGTCTTTGTTGGACTGCAACAAATTGAGGTTGCTCTATGACCCGGTTGCCCGCGGTTCTGGGACGAGGCCGGCCTAGCTGACGCCCTGCCCGGCGGTGGTCTCCTTCATCTTCCCGTTAAGTTCGAGGGCAAAGCCGGCCGTTATCTTGGCGTACTTCTCCGGCTCCGGGAACCGGCGGGTGATGGGTTCCGGACGGTGACCATCGTCTCCGTCCGGTTTTTTTACCAACTGGCCGGCTCATTTTCCCGGCCCCGGCCCCTGGGCCGGAAGGCCGGCGGCATAAGTCAAAAACACGATGGCCAGCCAGAGCGCCACCACCGGGACGGCGGCTTTCCATAAAAAATAAAAAAACCTGCCTATTGTAGTTATAATGGACTTACCTGAACCTTCCCGTATCATGGTAATCTATTCCCTTGGTCAGAAGGTCATCTACCCAAACAAGCCGAATTTCATCCCGAGCGGTTGGGGTCATATCGATTGGTTCCCATGGGCTTCGAGCCTGAGGAAAAGACTGAGACCCCTGCCTCCACGGTTGGACAGTCGCAGTTTTTGGCAATGAAGAGCAATTGGGTATGCCCCGTAGCCGCCGAAACCGTAGGGTAGGTCCGCGGATTTGTACGAGTACCTGGCGCTAGTCTTCGACGATTACGGCCGTGCCGTAGACCATGATTTCGGCGGCGGCGGTTGCCACCTGGGCGGTGACGAACCGGACTTCGATGATCGCGTTCGCCCCCATTTGTTCAGCTTCGGTGATCATCCGTTTGAGCGCGTCCCGGCGGGACATCGCCATCAATTCGGTGTACTCCTTGATTTCGCCGCCGACGATGTTCTTTAAACCAGCCAGCACGTCGCGGCCGATGTTCCGGCTGCGGACAATGTTCCCGCTGACCAATCCCAGGGTGCGCACCACTCGTTTACCGGGCACCTCACCGGTTGTGGTTATGATCATCCTTACATCTCCTTTGCGTTTTTAATTCAGGCGGCGGACCCGCCCAGAATCAGGAAACCCGATGCACTCGCAAGACAAGGAGGGACCTCACGGCCAGCTCTCCCAGAAAGTAGAATGGGTATGACAGTCTTTGACTACTTGCTGGTATTAATTATAACACACTATATGGCTGTTGGTTGAACATGTTATTTATTTGGACGTTAGACGCCCAGAAAGCCCCGGGTGGTTTTGGGGCTTTAAAACCGCGTTCGGCAGGAAAATATACACCATAGCTATAGTGGGTTGTTTTTGGCGGGCCTACAGGATATACTATAGTCAAAGTAAGTCAAAGTCAAAACCGGAGGGTTGACGATGCCGACCCTGACCGACTATATCGCCGAATATCTTAAAAAGCGCCTTGCCGAGAGCCCGGACGGCCGCATTCAAGTTCAGCGCGGCGATCTGGCAGCGCGTTTTCGGTGTACGCCATCACAGGTGACCTATGTGCTGGCGACCAGGTTCGACGTGCGGGCCGGTTTTTTGGTGGAGAGTCGGCGCGGCGGCGGCGGTTTCATCCGCATTGTAAAGCTTTCCCTGCCCGAATCTGCGGGCTTGGTCGGAGAGCTCTACCGGCACATCGGGTCACAAATCGGTAGCCGTGAAGCGCGCGAAATGGTTCAGCGCCTGCGTAGGGAAGGCTTGATCACCGAGCGGGAGGCACGGCTTATTCTCGGCGTTGTAGATAACCGTGCCTTGCGTAGGGTGGACGCTTCCTGGCGTAAGGCGGTACGGGCCGATATTTTAAAACACATGCTGGGCGTCTTGCTGATGGAGCATGATGCCTGCCGGAAGGCGGGCAACGGTCGCGCCACAGATTAGCGGCGCTGAAGGAGGTTTTCAAATTATGCTTTGTGAACGCTGCAAGCAGCGTCCGGCCTCGGTACACTATACCGAGGTGGTGAACAACCGAACCACCCACATGCACCTGTGCGAGGTCTGTGCCTGGGAGGCTCAAAAAGCTTTTGGTATGGGCACCCCGCTCAACCTGCACAGTTTTCTGGTGGGCTTGATGAGCCCGGTGATTGGCGCCCAGGAGTCCGGGAAGGATGCCGGTACGGACCGGGGACTTTCGTGCACGACTTGCGGCTTAGCCGAAGAGGCGTTTGTCAAACAGGGTCTTTTAGGTTGCGCCGATTGCTACCGGCATTTTGGTGAACGGCTGGAGCCGCTCTTGCGGCGGATTCACGGTTCCACACGGCATACCGGGAAGGTTCCCCAGCGTTCCCGGCAAAAATACCGGTTGGTGCAGGAAGTCGAGCGGCTTAAGGCCGAACTTAGTGCCGCCGTGGAGCGGGAGGAGTTTGAGCGGGCTGCCGAACTGCGGGACGAGATCAAAAAACTGGAGCAGGGATTGACTTGAGAGGGATGGGTGGCAATGGGTCTCAAGGAAACGGTAAGTAACGCTTACAGTCCCTGGATGGACGATGACGCACCGGAAACGGACGTGGTCATTTCTTCCCGGGCTCGTTTAGCCCGGAGTCTGGCCGCTTTTCCGTTTCCCCAACGGTTGTCTCCGGAAAAGGCCGAACAGGTGGTGCACGCGGTGGCCCTGGCCATTCGGGAGCCCGCCTTCAGCAGCCGTTTCGATCCGGAGTTGGTCAGACTGGCCGAGCTGGCCCCCGTGGAACGCTGGATGCTGGTCGAAAAGCACCTGATCAGTCCTGGATTTGTCACCGCGCAGCATATCGGCGACCAGCAGAAGGGGTTGGTGCTGTCGGCAGACGAGCAGCTCAGCATTATGGTGAACGAAGAGGACCACCTCCGCATCCAAGCTCTTTTTCCCGGACTGCAGCCTGCAGCGGCGGTACGGCTGGCCGACGAGGCCGATACCATTCTGGAGAAGACCTTGGATTTTGCCTTTTCGGAACGCATCGGGTACGTTACGGCTTGCCCGACGAACGTGGGTACGGGGCTCCGGGTTTCGGTGATGCTGCACCTTCCGGCCCTGGTGCTGCTGGAAAGGGTTAAAGAGATTCTTACCACCGTGACCAAGTTGGGTTTGACCGTTCGCGGGCTTTTCGGCGAGGGGACCGAGTCGGCCGGACACCTGTTTCAGCTTTCCAACCAGGTCACGCTGGGGCCAAGCGAGGCGGACATCGTGAGCAAGCTGGAGACCATCACCCGACAGGTGATCGATCAGGAACGAACGGCCCGGAACCAGTTACGGACGCAGATGCCGGCGGTGGTTCGGGACCGGATCAGCCGGGCATTTGGGATCCTACGCCACGCTTATGTCCTGGGGTCTGACGAGGTAATGCGTTTGCTTTCGGACGTGCGTCTGGGGGTGGGAATGGGCTTTTTGAAAGGAATCAGACCGCGACTGCTTACCGAACTGATGGTCCAAACCAGGGCCACCTACTTGGTCAAAACCAGCGGGCGCCAATTGTCTCCCCCGGAGCGCGGCGTGTTCAGGGCCGCCTTGGTCAGGCAGGCCTTCAAGGACATCGTTATAGATGATTAGAATGTGCAAAAGCATACTATCTGTTAACCACTAATGTTGTAGCAAGTTGCGTGGAGGTGTTTTCTTGTCATGTTCGGACGTTTTACCAGACGGGCTCAGAAGGTAATTCTGTTGGCCCAGGAAGAAGCCCGAAGGCTTGGGTATCCTTACATCGGTACCGAACACCTGCTCTTGGGCCTAGTGCGGGAAGGTGAGGGCGTCGCGGCTAAGGTGCTGTCGGAAATGAATATCGACGCCCGCAAAATCCAGGCGGCCATAGAGAAAATGGTGGAGCCGGGTCAGGGCGGTGGTGCGGCGGTGGAGGTATCCTTTACCCCGCGAGCCAAAAAAGTGTTGGAATTGTCCGTCGATGAAGCGCGGCGTCTTGGCCACAACTATGTGGGTACCGAGCACATTCTGCTGGGTTTGATCCGGGAGGGTGAAGGTGTAGCGGCGCAGATCCTTACCGGTATGGGCGCCGACCTGGACCGGGTCCGTAAGCTGGTGCTGCAGATGCTGGGCAGCCCCACACCCGCCGAAGGAACGCCGGGACGGACACCGCAGCAGGTCAAGACGGACACCCCTAACCTGGACCAGTACGCCAGGGATCTGACGGCTCTTGCCGCGGACGGTAAGTTGGACCCCGTGATCGGGCGGGACCGGGAAATCGAGCGCGTGATTCAGATCTTGAGCCGCCGGACGAAGAATAACCCTTGCTTGATCGGTGACCCGGGCGTAGGCAAAACGGCTATTGCCGAAGGGCTGGCCCAGCGCATCGCCGCAGGGAACGTGCCCGAGGTCCTGACCGGAAAACGGGTGGTGGCGCTGGACCTGGCGGCGCTGGTTGCCGGAACCAAGTACCGGGGCGAGTTCGAGGAGCGCCTGAAAAAGGTGCTGGAAGAAATCCGGGGAGCCGGGAACATTGTGCTTTTCATTGACGAACTGCATACCCTGGTGGGGGCCGGCGCGGCGGAGGGTGCCATTGACGCTGCCAACATTCTGAAGCCGGCGCTGGCCCGCGGGGAGTTGCAAACCATCGGAGCGACTACCCTGGACGAGTACCGCAAGCATGTGGAACGGGACTCGGCGCTGGAAAGGCGTTTCCAGCCGATCATCGTCGAAGAGCCTTCGGTGGAGGAAACTATCGCCATACTGCGGGGGTTGCGGGACCGGTACGAGGCGCACCACCGCGTACGGATCACCGACGCCGCCATCGAAGCTGCGGCACGGCTTTCCGACCGGTATGTCACGGACCGGTTCCTGCCGGATAAGGCCATCGATCTGATCGATGAGGCCGGGGCGCGGGTGCGCCTGCAGGCTTTTACCATGCCGCCGGAACTGAAGGAGCTGGAACAGAGGGTTGAGGAGCTGCGCAAGGAAAAGGAAGCGGCGGTAGCGGCTCAGGAGTTTGAAAAGGCGGCTCAATTGCGTGATCAGGAACACAAAATGAGGCAGGAGCTGGAGACCGCCCGGAGTAACTGGCGCCAACAAAAAGGGGGGGACGAAGTGGTGGTGGACGAGCAGGATATCGCCCACATCGTCTCCAGTTGGACCGGCGTGCCGGTCAAGAGATTGGCCGAAGGGGAAACCGAACGCCTGCTCCGGATGGAGGAGGTTCTTCACGAACGGGTGGTGGGTCAGGATGAAGCCGTACGGGCTGTGTCCCGCGCCATCCGCCGGGCCCGCGCTGGTTTGAAGGACCCGCGCCGGCCGATCGGTTCGTTCATGTTTTTGGGGCCCACCGGGGTGGGCAAGACCGAACTGGCCCGCGCTTTGGCGGAGGCTCTGTTCGGTGACGAGGACGCCCTGGTGCGCATCGATATGTCCGAGTACCAGGAGCGGCACACCGTTTCCCGGCTGATCGGTGCGCCCCCCGGTTACGTCGGGTACGACGAGGGCGGGCAGTTGACCGAGGCCGTGCGGCGCCGGCCCTACACGGTAGTTCTCCTGGACGAGATCGAAAAGGCCCACCCGGAAGTTTTCAACGTCCTGCTGCAGGTGCTGGAGGACGGTCGGCTCACCGACGCCCGCGGACGTACGGTTGATTTTCGGAACACAGTCGTCATCCTCACCTCTAACGTTGGTGTGGGGCTGATCAAGGAGGCCAGACTCGGCTTCT
This sequence comes from Firmicutes bacterium UBA3572, assembly GCA_002375985.1. GTDB lineage: Bacteria > Bacillota > Desulfotomaculia > Desulfotomaculales > Desulforudaceae > Desulfopertinax. The sequence continues at coordinate 47,311 of DFNH01000037.1, forward strand.
TAACGGATGACCGGGCGGCGAGTTACGAACGAATGAAGGAAAACGTGCTGGGTGAACTGCACCGGACTTTTCGTCCGGAGTTCCTGAACCGCCTGGACGAAATCATTGTCTTTCACGCGCTTACCGACGCCGAGATCCGGCAAATCGCGGACCTGATGCTCCAGGATGTAGTCCGGCGCCTGAAGGAGAACGAAGTGGAAGTGGAGTTTACCGACCGGGTCAAGGACTTGCTGGTGCGCGAGGGCGTAGACGAAAAGTTTGGGGCCCGGTTGCTCCGCCGCACTATCCAGCGCCGGGTGGAAGATAAGCTGTCCGAGGAGTTGCTCCGCGGCACTTTTCGACGGGGAGACCGGGTGCTGCTGGACGCCGAGGGTGACGAGATCACCGTGCGCGCCGTAAAGTGATAGATTTAAACATACAGTGACCGTGTTCGACTTGTGGCCAAGTCCAGAAAATGGTATAATGAGCATAATGCAAACTTCCGGAATCAGAAACCGGAGTGCGGTGAGAATTCACCTTCCCTATACCAGTGAGCGAGGTTTGTAAATGCGTTGCCGGGAGTGCGGCTACCAATCGGTGCGTTGGCTGGGGCGTTGCCCGGGGTGCGGGGAGTGGCACACCTTCGAGGAGGAAAGCCCCGGCCCAACTGGCCCTCCGTCCGTTGAACCGCCGCGTCCGATTACCGAGGTAGCTGCCGTGGGGGAACCGCGCGTCGCCATCGGCATTGCCGAGATGGACCGGGTTCTGGGGGGCGGGTTGGTTCCCGGCTCGGTGGTGCTGCTGGGCGGGGATCCGGGAATCGGCAAGTCCACGCTGTTGCTCCAGGCGGCCTTCCGGATAGCACGTTCCGGGTGGCGGGTGTTATTCGCCTCGGGCGAAGAGTCGGCTCTCCAGGTGCGTCTCCGGGCCGAGCGTTTGGGTACCCTCCATCCCGAACTCTACCTGGTTGCCGAGACGGACATTGAACGTCTGGAAAGCCACATCACCGAAGTAAGCCCGCGTTTGGTGGTCGTTGATTCTATCCAGACCGTTTTTTATGCCGGCCTGGCGGCCGTTCCAGGCAGTCTGGGACAGGTCCGGGAGTGCACTTTACGGTTGACCCGTCTGGCCAAGCGCACCGGGATTCCGGTGCTGCTCGTCGGACACGTGACCAAGGAAGGGTTGTTGGCCGGACCCCGGACGTTAGAACACATGGTGGACACCGTGCTGTACCTGGAGGGTGACCGGCACCACAACTACCGCGTGCTGCGCGGCGTGAAAAACCGTTTCGGTTCGACCAACGAAATCGGGGTCTTTGAGATGGAGGCCGGCGGTCTGACGGAGGTGGAAAACCCGTCCCGGCTGTTTTTGAGCAACCGGGACGCCCCGGTTGCGGGTTCCGTGGCCGTTTCGTGTATGGAAGGTACCAGACCGCTATTGGTCGAGATACAGGCACTGGTTGGTGCGTCCGGTTTCGGTACGCCGCGGCGGCTGACCACCGGGGTGGACCACAACCGGGTAATCCTGATGACCGCCGTGCTGGAGAAGCAGGTGGGCATGATTTTATCCAACCAGGATGTATACGTAAACGCCGTCGGCGGGGTAAAAATCGGTGAACCGGCGGCCGATCTGGGCATTGCGCTGGCCATGGCTTCCAGTTTTCGGAACCGGCCGGTGCCGCCGGATACGGTGGCGATCGGCGAGGTCGGCCTGACCGGAGAACTGCGCCCGGTACCCGCCGTGGAGAAACGGTTGAAAGAGGCGGCCAAGCTGGGTTTTGCTAGGGCGGTATTGCCGGAAGCTGCCAAGAACGGTGCTGTGGAGACCGGTATGGAACTGTATACAGCCGGGAGTCTGAAGGAGATACTGGAGATTTTCTTTGCCAGGTAATTAAACATCTTTGGTCAGGTGTGCATGCAGAAGGGATGAAATAACTTGCAAGACGAGCGGGCCGAAGAACAATTGTTGAAAGTCCTGCGGACTGTTGCCCCTGGTACGCCTCTGCGTGAGGGGCTGGAGCACATCTTGCGATCGGAGAGCGGGGCCTTGATTGTGATCGCCGATCGCCCGGAGGTACTGGAGATTGCAGAAGGCGGTTTTCACGTCAACGCCGACTTTTCACCGGCTAAGCTGTACGAACTGGCCAAGATGGATGGGGCCATCATCCTGGACAAGGATGCCCGCCGCATATTGGCGGCGAACACACAGTTAGTTCCTGACCTTGGTATCCCGTCGAACGAAACCGGCATCAGGCACCGTACCGCTGAACGCGTGGCCCGGCAGACCGATGCTTTGGTGATTTCGATTTCCGAGCGGCGCGGTGTGATCACCATTTATAAAGGGGCGATGAAGTACGTCCTGCGGGACTTGGAGGTCATCTTCACCAAGGCCAACCAGGCGTTGCAGACGCTGGAGAAATACCGCGCCGTGTTGGACCGCGTACTGGTCAGCCTGAGCATTGCCGAGTTCGAGGACACGGTGACCCTTTTTGAGGTGTGCAAGGTGATCCAGCGAGTGGTGATGACCCGCCAGGTAGTCAAGGAGATTGAAAAGTATATCTGCGAGTTGGGTACCGAAGGGCGGCTAATCACCATGCAGTTGGAGGAGTTGGTCAGTAACGTCGATAACGAGGGTCTGATGGTGATCCGGGACTACGCCGTCAGCCTGGAGGAAAAAACTCCGCAGCAGATCCTAGCGATCATCGAGTCCTGGCCGAACGAAGACCTTTTGGACCTTCCCCTGATTGCTCGCGCCCTGGGCTATTCCGGGGGTAGCGGCATCTTGGAACAGAATGTCTCCCCGCGCGGCTACCGGATATTGGGCAAAATCCCCCGCCTTCCTTACCCGGTGGTGGAAAACCTGGTAAACCGCTTCGGCAGCCTCAGTCAGGTGCTGAATGCTTCCCTGGATGAATTGGATGAGGTCGAAGGGATCGGCGAGACCAGGGCCCGTTCCATTAAGGACGGTTTGAGTCGCTACTGGAATCAGTTACTACAGGAGCGGTATAGATGATTTTGCTTGCCCGGACACGTGTTTTGACAGTAATGACAGGTTTGTGCTATACTAGTTAGAAGTGAGAGGGGTTTTTTTAGGAGGTGGCGCCTGTTGTTCAAGATTGGGGACAAGGTCGTGTACCCGATGCACGGAGCCGGAGTCATAGAATCGATAGAAGAGAAGGAAATTCTGGGGGAGCGGCAGCAGTATTACGTACTGCGCCTGCCAATCGGGAATATGAAGGTGATGGTGCCGACCGCCAGCGGTGAGAGTATCGGACTGCGCCAGGTAATCAGTCAAGACGAAGTGCAGGAGGTGCTGCACATCCTGAAAGGGGTGAGCACCCAGATGCCCGGTAACTGGAACCGAAGGTACCGGGCGAACCTAGAAAAAATTAAGAGTGGGAACATCTACGAAGTGGCCGAGGTGGTCCGGAACCTGGCCCGCCGGGAGCGTGAAAAGGGACTTTCCTCGGGTGAAAAGAGGATGCTCGAAAGCGCACGGCAAATCCTGATCAGTGAGTTGGTGTTGGCCACCGAAATAGAGGAAGACGAGACACGATCAATGTTGGAAGAGATGCTTGCCTAGCGCTGGCGAAAAACGCCAGCTTTTTTGTTATGCAGACCTTTTTATAATTGTATAATATTAGGATAATATGGGTAAGGTGGCGTATGCCAAAACTATTTTTGTTTTTAAGAAAGGGGGTGACCGGACTGGCGCGTAAGATTGTGTTTATTACTCTGATTCTGGCCTTCGGCTTGGCCGGCGCTGTGCTGGGGTATTTTGTGGTCACCGGCGACTATTTCCATCCCCCGTTGGACTTGGGATTGGCGGTGTTGATTGCCGTGGTGGGTCTGGTGGCGGGTCTGGCAGTTGCCCCGCGCATTATAGACATTACCAGCACGCTCCTCACGCGGACGATTGAGTACCTACAAAGAATACCCGCTCAGGATTTAATTATTGGTTCTTTTGGACTCATATTTGGACTTATTCTTGCCAACCTCGTCGGTTCTTTGCTTGCCGGTTTCGGTTATGTTGGGCAGGTTGCCACGATCATCCTCGCCGGCTTTCTCGGTTACGTCGGGATGATCCTGGCCGTCAAGAAACGGGACGACCTGCTTGGTATGGTCGGCAACCTGCCGTGGTTCGGCCGGGAAAAAGGGAACCGCGGAGAAGCGAAACTGCTGGATACTTCGGCGATCATCGACGGACGCATCGCCGACCTGTGCAAGAGTGGTTTTATGGACGGTCCCCTATTGGTTCCGGCCTTCGTTCTGGAAGAACTACAGCAGGTGGCCGACTCGGGCGACACCTTAAAGCGGAACCGGGGGCGCCGCGGCCTGGACATTATCAACCACATCCGGAACCAGGGGAACATCAAGGTGCAGGTTTATGAAAATACAAAGGGCCTGGAAGGCCTGCAGGACGTGGACGCAAAACTGGTTAAATTGGCCAAGAAGCTGGGGGTAAAGATCATCACCACCGACTTCAACCTGAACAAGGTGGCCGAGATCCATGGGATTCAGGTGCTAAACATCAATGAGTTGGCCAACGCTCTTAAACCGGCGGTGTTACCGGGCGAAGAGATGAGCATACAGGTGATCAAGGAAGGTAAGGAAGCCGGACAAGGGGTCGGGTACCTGGATGACGGCACCATGATCGTGGTCGACGGTGGGAAAAAATATATCGGCCACACCATTCGGGTATTGGTTACCAGTGTGTTGCAGACCACTGCCGGCCGCATGATTTTTGCCCGGCCCAAGACCGCGGCAAAGCGCGAGGGTTTGGTCCAGGAACTAGACGAGGTGAATGCGGTTGGCTGAGTTGCTGGCCGTGGTGGTGGCGGCCGGCCAGAGCAGCCGGATGGGCGGCGGGCCCAAGAAACAATACCGGTTGCTGGCCGGCCGTCCGGTTTTGGTGCATACGCTGGAAACATTCGAAGGCTCGTCCCTGGTCGGGGGCGTGGTTCTGGTGGTGGCTGCCGGGGAGGAGGCCTGGTGCCGGGCGCATATTGTGCGCCGTTACGGTTGCACGAAGGTGATGGCGGTGGTGCCTGGCGGCGCTACACGCCAGGAATCGGTGTGGCGTGGGTTGCAGGTCTTGCCGCCATGCGAGTTGGTTCTGGTGCACGACGGGGTGCGCCCGTTCGTAACTCCTGAGCAAATCGCGGAGCTGGCGGCCGCGGCGCGGGAATGGGGGGCGGCCACTCTGGCCGTGCCCCCCAAGGACACCGTGAAGCTGGCATCCACGGATGGTAACGCAACCTCCACGCTGCCCCGGGAGCGTCTGTGGCTGGTGCAGACGCCCCAAGTCTTTCGCCGTGAGCTGCTGTGCGCGGCGCACCGCCTGGCCCGGGAACAGGGTTTTCAGAGTACGGATGACACTTCCCTGGTCGAGTTCGCCGGCCACCCGGTACGGTTAGTGCACGGCAGCTACCGCAATATCAAGATCACCACGCCGGAAGACTTCGCCTATGCGGAGGCACTATTAGGAGGGGGTCCGGTGCGTACCGGGTTCGGCTACGATGTCCACCAATTGGTTAAAGACCGGAAATTGATCTTGGGCGGGGTGGACGTTCCCTTTGACCGGGGCCTGGCCGGTCACTCCGATGCCGACGTGTTGGTGCACGCTGTAATGGACGCCCTGCTGGGGGCGGCAGGCGCCGGTGATATCGGCCGGCTGTTCCCGGACAGCGATCCGGCCTACCGTGGTATTTCCAGCCTGGTCCTCTTGGAGCGAGTGGTCCAGTTGGTCCGGGAGCGCGGTCTGGAGCCGGAAAACGTGGATGCGGTAATCGTGGCCCAGGCACCGCGGTTGGCACCTTACTTGGCCCAGATGGAACGCAACCTGGCCCATGTGTTGGGTGTGCCCCCGGAAGCGGTCAACGTCAAGGCGACCACCACCGAGGGGTTGGGTTTTGCGGGCACAGGAGCGGGGATGGCGGCTTACGCCGTGGCCGTCTTGCGCGGTTGTTTTCGCCGTTAGCCCGGTGGTATAATAAGGGCTAGCTTTCGGGCGAGTTCTGGAGTGCGGGGAGGGGAGAGCGTGTTCCGGACGCTCCGGCGGGACGTCCAGGTGGTGTTTGAACGGGACCCGGCGGCGAAAAATTTGTTGGAAGTGCTCCTGTGTTACCCCGGTTTGCACGCGATCTGCATGCACCGCATTGCCCATACCTTCTACCGCTGGCGGTGTTTTACCCTCGCCCGGCTTATCTCGCACCTTTCCCGCTTCCTGACCGGTATCGAGATTCACCCCGGGGCCCGGATCGGGGAGGGGTTTTTCATTGACCACGGCCTGGGCGTGGTGATTGGGGAAACTGCGGAAATCGGCAAGAACGTCACTATCTATCAGGGCGTGACCCTAGGCGGAACGGGCAAGGAGAAGGGTAAGCGCCACCCAACCATTCGGGACAACGTGGTGATCAGCGCCGGCGCCAAGATTCTGGGTTCCTTCGAGGTCGGGGAGAACTCTAAAATCGGGGCCGGTTCGGTGGTTTTGAAGCCCGTGCCTCCCAACTGCACGGTGGTTGGGGTTCCCGGGAAAATCGTGCGGCGCGATGGGCAGCGGGTGGATACCATTGACCTCAGGCACGATGAACTGCCCGACCCGGTGGCCGAGGCCCTGTCCGCTATGCAGGCGCGGATTATAGAGTTGGAAGCGAAACTTGCCAGATTGGAAGAACGACAGGTGGGAGGGGACAAGAACCTTGGAGGTCTTTAATACCCTGACCGGGCGTAAAGAGCCGTTCCTACCCCGTGAGGCGGGGCGGGTGAGCATCTACGTCTGCGGACCGACCACCTATAATTATATCCATCTGGGGAACGCCCGCGCGCTGGTGGTGTTTGACACCATCCGCCGGTATTTTTTGTACCGGGGTTACCGGGTGACCTACGTACAGAACTTTACCGATGTGGACGACAAGATTATCAACCGGGCGCGGGAAGAGGGCGTGGAGCCTGCGGCCCTGGCCGCCAAGTACGTGGACGAGTATTTCGTGGATGCCGATGCCCTCAACGTGCGGCGGGCGGACGTACACCCCAAAGTGTCCGAGCACATCCCGGAGATTATCCAACTGATCCAGGTCCTCATTGACCGGGGACTCGCTTACACGGCGAACGGGGATGTGTATTTTGCAGTCCGCAAGTTTCCGGAATACGGCAAACTCTCCAAGCGCAGCCTCGACGATCTGCGGGCCGGTGCGCGGGTGGAGGTCGGGGAGCATAAGCGTGACCCCTTGGATTTCGCTCTCTGGAAAGCGGCTAAGCCGGGCGAGCCCTGGTGGGACAGCCCCTGGGGTCCCGGGCGTCCCGGTTGGCATATCGAGTGCTCGGCCATGGCCCTCAAATACCTGGGAGAGGCTTTCGATATCCACGGCGGCGGGGCCGACCTGATTTTCCCGCATCACGAGAACGAGATCGCCCAGTCCGAGGGAGCAAGCAGACGGCCTTTCGCGCGTTACTGGATCCACAACGGCTTTGTCACCATCCGTCAAGAGAAGATGTCCAAGTCACTGGGTAACGTATCCCTGGTACGTGAACTGACCCGTATCTACCCGCCGCCGGCGCTGCGTTTGTTCCTGCTTTCCAACCACTACCGCAGCCCTTTGGACTTTACGCCGGAGGCCATGGAAGCCGGGGTCCGAGCGTTGGAGCGGCTGAAAACCTCGGTGGTTTTACTCCGGGAGGTGTTGGACAACGCCCGGGTGCAGGATAACCCCGCGGACGGGGCGGCGCTGTCCGCGCGCTTGGAAGAGCTCCGGAACCGTTTCGAAGCGGCCATGGATGACGACTTCAACACGGCGCTGGCGCAGGCCGTCCTTTTCGACCTGGTCGGCGAAGTGAACAGCTACCTGCACCACGTTGACCGGCCCGACCGGGCGACCGTCCAGCGCGCTTTGGACCTTTTCGCCACTTTCAACCGCGTGCTGGGCATTTTCCCGGAACGGGACGGACAAATGGTTGTAGAAACCGGAGTGTCGGCCGACGACTTCGCGCACCGGCTCTTGGACCTCCTGATTGCCGTGCGGCAGGAAGCCCGCCGGCGGAAGGATTTCACGACCGCGGACCGGATCCGCGACGGCTTGCGCGCCTTGGGTATTGTTTTGGAGGATACCCCGCAAGGTGTGCGTTGGAAAAGAACCGGGGCGGGAAACACGATCGGGAAAAGCAGCTAGCGCAGGCACCATATAAGTAAGTGAGACAAGGAGAGTTTGACCGTGGGTGAAACGAAGTTAAAGGTGCTCTTGCTGGCGCACACCCCGGAACCTGAGAAGCTGGCCGCCCTGGCCGGGCGTCGGTGCTACTCGCGCTTGGATAATGAGGCGTTGTGGCAACGCGAAGAGGATAACAACCCGGCTGCCTTCGTGGCAAAAGTGACCGGCATGGGTCACGTAACCATTATCGAGCACGCCTCCTTCACCTTTGCGGTGGAAGGGGTGTCACGGAGCCTCCTGGCCCAGATCACCCGGCACCGCCTGGCCTCTTTTAGCGTCCAGTCTCAACGCTACGTCGGGGAAACGGCCACCCAAAACACCGGCGGTGTGTTTGATTATGTTATCCCGCCGCGCATCGCCGCCCTAGGTGAGGGGGCGCGGGCCGAATTCGCCCGGCAGATGCGCCAGATCCAGGAATGGTACGACCACTGGGTGCAGGCGTTGGGCGGCACCCGGGACGCCTTCGAGGATGCCCGCTTTGTTCTTCCGAACGCCGCCGAGACCAAGTTCGTGTTCACCATGAACGCCCGGGAGCTTTTGCATTTTTTCACCCTGCGCTGCTGTGCGCGGGCACAGTGGGAGATCAGGGAGTTGGCCAATGCGATCCTGCGTTTGGTGAAGCCGGTTGCCCCCACCATCTTTGCCAAGGCCGGTCCGGCCTGTCTGCGCGGCCCCTGTCCGGAAGGAGATTTCAGTTGCGGCATGATAAATGAGGTACGTGCCCGCTATGGCACGCACCCGGAGTAACCGGCCGGCGTCACGCTTCACTGGAGCTTGGTGTTAGGATCCATGGGGCGGTTGCCGGCTTTGTCCCCGCGCCCGTCTATCAGGTGGGTCATTCCCCGAACCAAAGTGTCATCTTCCAACACGCTGTACAGGTGATAACCGAGGTCCTCGCGGTCGAGGAGCACTTTCTCCAGCACGGCCACGGTACCCCAGTCCCTGAGTTCGTGGGCGCGGGTGGCTGGTGCAGATTGCCCGAAGGTTAAATAGCTTTGCCCGGTATCCAAATTGGGTTAGAATAGAGGGTATCAAGGTGGGTGATTCTTCCTGAGTGACATCATCTACGGTCGGAACGCGGTGCGGGAGGCCCTGCGGTCCGGTCAACCGTTGCATAAATTGATCTTGGCCCGCGGTATGACGCCGTCGGTACGTCGGGAACTCATATCCCTGGCCCGCCGTCAGGGTGTGCCGGTGCAGGAGGTAGCGCGGGCGCGGTTCGACACCTTGGCTCCGGGCGCGGCGCACCAGGGAGTCCTGGCGGTGGCGGCTGAACAGGCCTACGTTGCCGTTGAGGAGTTATTGACCGCCGAAGGTTCGCCTCTGGTCCTGGTTTTGAATGAGATTCAGGACCCTCATAACCTCGGAGCAATCCTGCGGACGGCAGAGGCGGCGGGCTGTACGGGGGCTGTGATTTCGACCCGGCGCGCGGCGGGCGTCACCCCGGCGGTGGTGAAGGCTTCGGCCGGGGCAGTCGGTTACCTGCGCGTGGCGCGCGTAACCAACATCGCGCAGACCTTGCGCTTTTTTAAAGAGAATGGGTTTTGGGTTGTGGGGGCCGATCCCGGAGGAGATCGACTCTACTGGGAGGCCGACCTGCAGGGACCTTTGGTTTTGGTGATCGGCGGGGAGGACCGCGGCTTGGGCCGCGTGGTGCGCGGGGAATGTGACCACCTGGTCCGGGTGCCCATGTATGGCCGGGTGGGGTCGCTGAACGCCTCGGTAGCCGCGGCCTTATTGGTCTACGAGGCTGTTCGGCAGAGGAGCGGCCGGAAGTGAAGGAGAGAAGGCAAGAATACCTGCTGGTTGATGGCTATAATGTGATTTTCCAGTCCCCCGAGTTAAAGGGATTACTGGATGATCTGGAACACGCACGCCAGCGCCTGGTCGATACCCTGGTCAGCTTCGCTGTTTTATCCGGGCAAAAGATAACCGTGGTGTTTGACGCGCACTTGGTGCCTGGAGGTACAACGCACACCGAAAGACATGGCGGCGTGGAAGTGATTTACACGGCGCAGGGAGAAACGGCCGATAATGTTATCGAGCGTTTGGCCGGCAAGCTTTCCGCTTCCGGTTTAGTTTTTGTGGTGACCGCGGATTACGCGGAGCAGCGGTTGATTTTGGGGCGGGGAGCGTTCCGGGTGCCACCGGTCGAGTTCTGGGCTAGGGTACGGCAACTCCACGATGAGGCCGGCCACGCCTACCGAAAGGATCTACCCGCGGATTGCTACCTGGAAAACCGACTCGATGAGCGGGTTCGGACGGCTCTGGAGGCCTGGCGCCACAAAAAACCGAGCGGCTGACGGACAAGTGGGCTTGACTCATTCCGGAACTTTTAAGTATAATCATCACGTAAGTGACTCCTGGCTTTACACCCTTGCACGGAGGCGATAATGTCTTGAGCCTCAACCCCCACCTTGAACCTACGCCAGTTTATCTCTCATCATTAGAGGACGAAAAGATTGTCGAATACGCCCGGGAAGGCGATACCGAGGCGTTAGAGTATCTTATCAATAAGTACCGTCATTTTGTCCGGGCTAAGGCGCGTTCGTATTTCCTCATCGGGGCGGACCGGGAGGACATCATCCAGGAGGGGATGATCGGTTTATTCAAGGCGATCCGCGACTTCCGCTTGGACAAACTTTCCTCTTTCCGGGCGTTCGCGGAGCTTTGCATTACCAGGCAGATCATCACCGCCATCAAGACCGCAACCCGCCAGAAGCACATCCCGTTGAATTCTTATGTTTCTCTGAATAAACCAATTTACGACGAGGATTCCGACCGCACTCTTCTCGACGTTATCTCCGGTTCCAAGATCACCGACCCGGAGGAGCTGGTAATCAGCAGGGAAGAGTTCGACGATATCGAGGAGAAAATTGGCGAACTGCTCAGTTCGTTAGAATGGAACGTGCTGATGTCTTATTTGGACGGCAAGTCTTACCAGGAGATTGCCGAGGAATTGGACCGCCACGTGAAATCCATCGATAACGCGCTGCAGCGGGTAAAGCGCAAGCTGGAAAAATACCTTGAAAAGCGTGAAGTTTAACTAGTTAGCATCAATTAACCAAAAACGGGGGTTAATGCCCCGTTTTTGTTTTAGCTTTTTTTGCTACCAAGTTGTATAATTAAAATAAAAGACATTTTTTAAGGAAGTCTGTCTTGAAAGGGATGTTGCCTTATGAAACTTAAGAAACTTGCTCCTTGGAACTGGTTCAAAAAAGAACAGGAACAGGAGCAAGAAGGTAAACTTCTCCCTGTGTATCGGCCGGGAATGCCTGTTTATCAGGGCCTGGAGTCCCAGTTTCCCCAAGAAATCGCGCGGCTCTTTGACGACTTCTTCCGCGGCTTCCGGCTTTCAAGATGGCCGGACTTCGGTTCGGCGTTTGGTTCTACCTTCCCGGCGGGGTGGTTTAAGCCCACCCTGGACATCGGTGCGACCGAACGCGAATACACAATTACGGTGGAATTGCCTGGGGTAGAAGAAAAGGACATCTACTTGGAGCTCGCCAATGATACCTTGGTCATCCGGGGCGAGAAAAAGCAGGTAGAAGAAGAAAAAGAGAAGGATTTCTACCGGGTGGAACGTGCTTACGGTTCATTCCAGAGAGTTTTGTCGTTGCCCGAAGATGCAGATCAGGATGGCATCCAGGCCGTCTTTAAGCGGGGCGTGTTGACCATTACCGTACCGCGTAAAGCGCTGCCGGCAGCAGATACCAAAAGGATTCCGATCAAGATGGTCTAGTATTGCGGTAGTATTTGCGGTGACGTGTGCGGGGAATTTGTTTTGCGAGGAGTTGACAGCCACCGCTCCTTTTGCTAACATAAGTATGCGCTCAGGAGGCGCGGTGGACGGTACCGGCCAATGCTAGCCCGTCTACGTTTTATGCCGGCGTAGCTCAGTGGCAGAGCAGCTGATTTGTAATCAGCGGGTCGGGGGTTCAAATCCCTTCGCCGGCTCCAGCAAGGTGCCGGCTGGCAATTGTTCTTGTAAAGTATGCCGGTTTGTGATACAATGGTTGCGCTGTTGACGTCGCGGGGTGGAGCAGCCGGTAGCTCGTCGGGCTCATAACCCGAAGGTCGCAGGTTCAAATCCTGCCCCCGCAACCAAATATCAGCTTATCAAATGGGCCCATATAGCTCAGTAGGTAGAGCGTATCCTTGGTAAGGATAAGGTCGGCGGTTCGATCCCGCCTATGGGCTCCAGTTTGATTGGCGGAGTAGCTCAGGTTGGTAGAGCAAGCGGTTCATACCCGCTGCGTCGGGGGTTCAAGTCCCTCCTCCGCTACCAGATCTTCAAACCAGCCGGATGGGCTGGTTTTTGTCTGGCCCGGCAGGAGATTGCCTTTGTTTAGCGAATAAACATCTTGGCGTTGGACAAATAAGTAATAACCATTTTGTGTCTTTCGAGGAGGTCGGGCGAATGGCGAAACCCAAATTTGAGCG
>DFNH01000009.1 GCA_002375985.1 Firmicutes bacterium UBA3572
TCGTCGGATTACTGGTAGGAATTTGCTGAAGCGAATTCCTGACGGGCCCATTTTCATCCTCTGATGGTGTCACCCATCAAGGGTGACATGGGCGTCTGCTGAAGCAGTGGAAGAAACCACGCACCAAGCGACGCAACCTGGTGGCACTTGGTATTCCCGAGGACTGGGCCAGGTTAATCAGTAGTTCCCGAAAGGGCCACTGGCGGTTGGCAAATGCGCCGCGGGTAAATAAAGCCCTCGGTCTGGCCTACTGGCCGCGACCAAGGGCTCGTCAGCTTAGTTGATCGGTACCGTGAACTCCGTCATTCTTTGTGAACCGCCGTATACCGAACGGTATGTACGGTGGTGTGGGAGGACGGGGGTTAATTACCCCCTCCTACCCGATTTCTTAGTGAGCGAACGTGTGGTTGCCGATGGTGACGAGCGGTGTCCTGGTCCAGACCCAACTGTTCACTGGCTTGTTGGGGTTCCAGAAGTACAGCGCTCCGCCGGTGGGGTCGTGTCCCCGGGCCGCTTCCTGGGCGGCTAAGATAGATTTCTTAGAGGGCGTGCGGTTGACCAGTCCGTTACCCACCACGCAGAAAGCGCGCGGCTGGTAAACCACCTCTTCTACCGAGTTCGGAAAGTCAGGGTGCTTGACACGGTTCATGATCACCGCTCCGACCGCGACCCGGCCTTGATATGGTTCCTGGGCCGCTTCACCCTCGATCACACGGGCGATCAGGTGCACCTCTTCCGCACTTAATGCCGGTGGCGGTTTAAAGTCGGGTTCTGTGGCCGGGGACACGGGCCGTGACTGTTCCTTGGGCGCTGTGTTCGCGGCTGCTCCGACCGCCGCCGCCAGCACCAGCACCGCCACCGTGAGCGCTGCCAGGATGATCTTTTTACGCCCGTAATGCGCAAGCAGTTTTGCAAAGAAAACCGGTGCCACGCTTTCACTCCTTTCGTCGTTTAACGGGTACCGGTAAGTATACAGAATGTAGCATTGGGAGGTCAATGAAAGCAGGTGGCAGAATACTCGGCCACGGCCGCTCGAAGGTCGCGAAACCGGAGATTATCTGGGTTGGGGGCCTGGAAAATACCAGCACTTCTCGTGACGGTAATTTTTCCCGATCAAGAGGTTGACACTTCCGGCCCTTGGGTTTTACGGTTCTTGATCGTCATATCTTCGGCGTAGTCACAAGACACGAGATAGAGATTTAGAGATTGACCCAGAGGATGTGTTCGTTTGGCTTCCCGGCCAGTTCGTTGGACAGATCCCGAAAGCGTTTTTCCACCCGGTCCTTGAAGGCTGAAAATCCGACAACATGTCCATCACTTCACGGTGGTTGTAGGATATTCCTTCGCGTAAGGGTTTGACCATAATGCTCACCTCCAACCGCATTATAACTTAGCTGGAATATAGTGTTAATAGGTGTTGGTGGCTAAGCAAAAAAATAATAGGCCTTTACTATCAAAGGCCTATTATCAGTATTCAGATCAACCCTCTCCGGCGTCAGCTGCTGAACTGCGGCCCGGAGATCGGGATTCAGATCTGGCCGCTGACGGTCGGGTTCAAATACTGCGGCTGAACGGCCGTGTAATTGCTCAGATTGAACGGACTCTGTATCATAGCCGTACTTCTGTACTGTGGCTGCAGCGCGGTATACTGACCGATGTTTTAGCTCGTGACGTTAGGGCTGAAGGCCTGCGCACCGAAGTGCGGCTGTACACCGAACTGGCCGTAGTTGGTGCTCGGGTTCCGGTATTCGGGTTGTAGTGCGCTGTACTGTCCCAGGTTCTGCGCGTAAGTGCCGGTGCCGTAAGTAGGTGCGCTGTAACCGAACTGGGTCGTTCCCGTCTGCGCCGTGTAGGGCTGGTTGAACTGGTATTGGGTGGGACTGGTAAACTGGGTGCCGGCGGTATAGGTGCCCGCTCCAAACTGCTGGGTCATGCCGGAAACCTGATTCAGGCTGTTACTCAGGCTGCTGCAAATTTGTTGGATGCGCTGCAGTTGCTGGCTGGCGCTACTTTCCAACTGGCGCAATCTCTGAAGTTCCATCGCGTTATTCTGTTCTTGCTGGGACAGTTGGCCGGCCATCTGCATAATGTTTTGCAGGTCCTGTCTGAGGTTGTTCAGCTGCATCTGGAAACCTTGCATCTGATTGGTCATCGGTTCGCCTCCTTAAAAGTATATGGTTGATTTGGTTTTTTTTATTGTGTACTTTGTTTCCTGGGTTATTAGTGGAAGTTCATGACTTGTGTTGCTTTTGTTTCCTGGAGGCAGGGGGCAGTTTGGCGGCAAAGTATTAAGCCCGGCGTTTCTCCTGGGACGCCGGGCTGATGATGCGGCAGGAACCATGTTCTATGTGTTTGCACATGGACAGTGCGTCTAACCACTGGCGCCGGCCAGACTGCCCAGTCGCTGGCGCACCAGTTTTTTCAGTTCGATGGCCAGGAACCCGGACACCGGCGCCAGCGTGATCCAGCCCCACCATTCCACGGGGAACGGTGCGGTGCGGAACGGGCTGACCCCGAATAAAGGCTGGGCGTATACGATTAAGACCTGCAATCCCAAGGTCGCACAGAAGCCCAGGATCAGCCACCGGTTCGAGAACGGACTGAACGTAAAGGCCGAAGAGGTAATCCGCTTTCTGGGCGAAAGCCAGAACCCGCATTGCTTCGGCGGCCATGGCCTCCGCCGTTTGCACAGTTTGCTGGCGGTCGAGGGTGCCGTTTGGTCCTGCACCAATTGGTTGGCGCACATGTTGAGCACTTTTTCCGGGGCGCCCTTGACGTAAATCAGGTTGTGGTTATCTTCGAGTACCGGAGGTGGCTTCTTAGCCCTGATCGTTTCTGTATACCGGGTGCAGATAGGCGCCGCCGGTGGGCTGGAGAACCAGGTTTTTTATTGCCGGGTGGAAGGCGGCCGTTTTCAGGCGGTGGTTCAGGAATACCCAGGGAGCATCGGCGGCGATCAGTTCCTGGGCTTGGTGGTAAAGACGTTCGCGCAAGCCCTCGTCGATCGTTTGCCGGGCGCGGCCGAGCAGCATGTCCACGTGTGCGTTGGAATAACGGGCGGCGTTTAAACCGATTTCGATTTGCGGGGTCGCCAGTAGGTTGAAAAGGAAATTGTCCGGGTCTCCGTTGTCCCCGACCCAGCCGTAGACGAAGGCGTGGCCTTCCTGACGGTAAATGGCTTGTTTGCAGGCTTCCCAAGGATAAACCTTGATACGCGTCCGGATGCCGGCTTGAGCCAGCTGTTCTCCGATCAGCCGGGCCAGTTTCTCCCCGCCAGCCGGATTATAGGGCCGTGTGTCCTGGTAGGTGATGATGGTGATTTCCTCTCCGTCATAGCCGGCTTGGGCCAGAAGCTGCCGGGCCTGTTCCAGGTCGTAGGCGGCTCCGCCTAACGCGGGATGATGGCCCAAAATGCCGGGGGGTAAGGGTCCCGTTGCGGGCAGCGCTCGGTCGGGAAATAGATAGGTTACGATCGCCTGCTGGTCAATGGCCAGGCTGGCGGCGCGGCGCATGGCTGGGTTGTCAAAGGGTCGTTTGTTGGTATAAAATGCTAGGTAGCTCAGGTCTAGTCCGGGAGTCTGGGTGACTACAAGTTTGTCGTAGCCGACGGGCAGGACGGCACCGCTGTTTTCGGCGATGTCCACACGGCCCTCAGCCAGGGCTTTCCGGCGTTCCTCCGGGTCCGGAATGACCACGAAGGTGATTTCCTTCAAGCGGGGCGGTTGGCCCCAGTAGTTAGGGTTGGCTTTAAGAACGATCCGGCTGGAATCGATACTGGCGGGCACAAAGGGACCGGTACCGATGGGCAATCCCTGGTCCCGGGTGGCCTTGGTGATGGCCGCGGGTAGCATGGCCAGGTTCCTGATGAACGGGGCGTAAGGATACTGCAGGCGAAAGACCACGGTGTAAGGGTCCGGGGTTTCCACTTTGTCCACTGCTCCGTAGATAAACGAGGCGTAGGGTCCGGCGGTCGCCGGGTCTAATTGCCTCTGTACAGAGGCCTTTACGGCGGCGGCGTCCAGCGCGGTGCCGTCGGTAAACGTAACGTCCGGACGTAAATAGAAGGTCCAGGTTCTAGCATCGTCCGAGACTTTCCAACTCCGGGCCAGGCACGGTTCCACGCTGGTACCGCCTGCCTCGAAGCGGACCAGCCCCTCATAGAGATTGAGCGGGACGGTGACGCCTCTCTCGTCGGTGACTGCCGCCGGATCCAGGGTGGGCGGATAGTCTGCTAAGGCATAGGTAATTCGGTCGCCTGAGTCTTGTTCCAGGTAACCGACCAGGCCGACTACGGCGATGGCGATTAGTATGGTGCCGGTGAGGGCTAGTAGGCGTCGGCACATCTGCGGCACCTCCGGTAAGGTTTTAGGAATAATTCGCCAACTATAAGGAAAATCCTTCCATAAATATATCCTTTATCCCCGGGTCATTGCTAGCAAGGGAGGTTTTTTATCAGTGTCAGGGGAAGCCCGTTTCGGGCCGGCCGGCAACGCCAAGAGTTTTTACGAAGAAGGATACAAGTCGTCACTGGACGCCCCGGCTTGGCTTCGCAAAGCGGGTCTGGGGGCCTATGAGTACCAATGTGTGCGTGGTGTGAACATCGGGGAGAAAGCGGCCCGGGCGCTAGGGGAAAAAGCGGCCGAAAACGATGTTGCCCTCAGCATCCACGCGCCTTATTACATAAATCTGGCCAGTGAGGATCCTGAACAGGTGAACAAGAGCAAGAATCACCTGTTGAAGGCGCTCCGGGCGGCACGCTGGATGGGCGCCACGAGGGTGGTGTTTCACGCCGGGAGTGTTCGGGGCGACCGAAAAGAGGCGCTGAAGCGCGCCCGGAAAGCACTGGCCCAGACGTTGGATGAGGCGGCCCGCGAAGGGCTGGGCGACATCCTGCTGGCGCCGGAAACACTGGGCCGTTACAGCTACCTGGGCCTTCTGGAGGAAATACTGGATTTGTGCCAGGTCGGTCCGAACCTGATCCCCTGCGTGGATTTCGGGCATCTCCACGCCATCACCCACGGTTACTTTACGGACCGCGCGGCATACGCGCTGGTGCTGGACCTGGTGGGCGAAGTGCTGGGGGAAGAAGTCCTGCGCCGGCTGCACATTCATTTTAGCCCGGTAGAGTTTGGGGAAAAGGGCGAGCGACGGCACCGTACTCTGGCCGAAGCTGGTTACGGCCCCGAATTCGCGCCGCTGGCCGCATTATTGGTGGAAAGAGAGCTAACACCCATTGTGATTTGCGAGTCCAACGGTACCCAGGCCGAGGACGCCTGCGTCTACCGGGAGATCTATATGAAAGTTAAGAATTCAGAATCCAGAATTCAGAATTCAGAATAAGTGTAAGATTAAAAGTCAAGAATTCAGGATTCTTCATCAAACGGTTTTCTTTTCTGGTCGGATTCTGTATAATTGATTCCGTTGCGATCATCATTTGCGCAAGAGGAGAGAGAAACCAATGCTGCCTATTCCGACCAGATATTTTGTTACGGCTGCCGCGGCCGAGGGTGCCACCAAATTGAATGCCTTTGACAATGCTCTCCTGGCTGCGGGTATCGGAAACGTTAACCTGGTGCGGCTTTCCAGTATCCTGCCGCCGGGGTGTGTGTATGATCCTTGCCTGCAGCTGCCGGTGGGTGCGCTGGTACCGACGGCTTACGGGGTGATTGTCAGTGACACGGAGGGGGAGTTGATCGCGGCTGCGGTCGGCGTGATCATTGCCGAAGATGGTTTCGGTGCCGAAGATGGTTTCGGTGTGATCATGGAATACGGCGGTCGGTGTAGCCGTGAGGAAGCCCACCAGATGGTCAATGAGATGCTGGATGAGGCCTTTGCCCGAAGGGGGCTGGTCGCTAAGGACAAAAAGATTGCGGCCGTGGAACACCGTGTGGAGCGGTGCGGGTGCTGTTTGGCCGCCGTGCCGATGTGGTATTAGGAATCCGAGACTTTAAGGAGGGAACCGCGCTTGGAACTGTGGTTTACCGAAAAACAGAACGACAACTTCTCCGTCAGTTACCGTGTGCGTGAGACGCTGTACGTGGAGAAAACGCCGTTCCAGCACCTGGCCGTATTGGACACCGTGCCCTTCGGGCGGATGCTGGTCCTGGACGGCATCGTTCAGACCTCGGTGGTGGACGAGTACATCTACCACGAGATGATTGCGCACGTCCCGTTGAACACTCACCCTGATCCCAAGCGGGTTTTGATCATCGGCGGCGGGGACGGTGGCACCCTGCGCGAGGTGACCAAGCACCCCAAGGTCGAAAAGGCGACCTTGGTGGAAATTGACGAACGGGTCATCGCCGTTTCCCGCAAATTCCTGCCGGAATTGGCCTGCGGTTTTGATGCGGCCAACGCGGAGGTGGTCATTGGCGACGGGATCAAGTACGTGGCCGAGAACAAGAACACCTTTGACCTGATTATTGTTGATTCCACCGACCCGGTGGGGCCGGCGGTGGGTCTTTTTAGTTTAGAGTTTTACCGGTCGGTTCACGAGGCCCTGCGGGAAGACGGTATTTTTGTGGCCCAGACTGAATCGCCCTACTTTATGGCCGACTTGATCGCCAGGATCTATAAAGATATCTCCGGCATTTTCCCTGTGACCCGGACCTACTGGGCCTGTATCCCTACCTATCCGGGGAGCATGTGGAGCTTCACCTTGGGCTCCAAGAAGTACGATCCGTTGACGGTGGCGCCGGAAGCCATTCTGGATTACGAGACCCGGTATTACACCCCGGCGATCCACCGCGCTTGTTTTGCCATGCCACGTTTCCTGGAAGAACGCTTCAAGTAAGGAGCATAGTGATCGTGGCCGAGTTTGTGGTCAAGGAACAGGACTTTCTCGCCGCCCGCCCGGAATATACATCAGCGCGGGCGGTCATTTTCGGGGCGCCCCTGGACATCACGGTGTGTTTTCGTTCCGGTACCCGTGGCGGGCCGGCGGCGGTGCGTGCTATGTCGTACTGTCTTGAGGAGTACAGTCTGGATCAGGGGCGCGACTTGCGATCGGTTGCCTTCCACGACCTGGGAGATGTGCTGCTTCCACCGGGGGCTATTCAGGAGAGTCTGGCCCGAATCGAGGCGGTGACGGAGTGTGTTTGCGGCGATGGTAAAGTCCCGGTTGTGTTCGGCGGTGAACACTTGATCACCTGGCCGGTGGTCCGGGCCATTGCCGCGCGCCACTCCGGTTTGGCGCTGGTGCATCTGGATGCACACGCCGACCTGCGGGCCGAGTACCTTGGCGTCGCATTTTCGCATGCCACCGTAATGCGGCGGATAGGCGAACTCCTCGGTCCGGAGAACCTGTTTCATTTCGGTATACGTTCCGCCGACCGCTCGGAAATGGAGGTGGCCCGCCGGAGCGGGGCGTTTCATTTGCACCGGATTCTGCCGGGACTGGTGGAGGCGCTTGCGGTTCTGCGGAATCGGCCGGTTTATGTCTCCCTGGATATGGATGTGGTTGACCCGGCCTTTGCGCCCGGTGTAGGCACTCCCGAACCGGCGGGAGTGACACCGCAGGAACTGCTGGATGCCGTCCGTCTCCTCCGCGGACTATCGATCGTCGGACTGGACGTCGTGGAAGTGAACCCCGTCTACGATCCAAGCGGTATCACCGCCCTGCTCGCCGCCAAGTTTATCCGGGAGATGCTGGTCGGTCTTGTCTGTGATTAGGTGCTACCCGACTATCCATTATTCAGGTATGCAGAGGGGGGTTGAAGAGCGGTGGCCGTTGTTTTTTGGAAAACCGTGGTCGTCGGCGGCAGTCTGGCCTTTATTTGCTACTGGTTATGGCTTGTCTTTACCGGACAGTTGATGGCATTGAGTTAGGCGGGTTGGACGATAAAGCGAAAACAGCGTGGTTTTGACGTTGACTTTTCGTCGCGGTTTGTGTACAATAAGAGTCGCGGTGGAGCTGTGGTGTAGCCAGGTTAACATATCTGCCTGTCACGCAGAAGATCGCGGGTTCAAATCCCGTCAGCTCCGCCATATTTTCTTGTTTTTGCCAAGGTAGCTCAGTTGGTAGAGCAGGGGACTGAAAATCCCCGTGTCGGCGGTTCGATTCCGTCCCTTGGCACCATTTAATTAAAACCTTGTATGCGGAAGTGGCTCAGCGGTAGAGCATCGCCTTGCCAAGGCGAGGGTCGCGGGTTCGAATCCCGTCTTCCGCTCCAGAAAAATGCACCCCCGGACAGAGGCGCCGGGGGTTGTTGCTTTTCTTAACAGAGAATTAACCGGACTCTAATGCTGACTTAACAGAGCGCCGTTAACATAAAATCAGTTATAAAAGGTGAAACGGGTGGGGCCTAGTGTTGATACTGGTGGTTGACGATGAACGGCACATCAGGGAACTCGTACAGTATACTCTGGAGCGGTGTCAGTTCAAGGTCGAAACGGCCGCCGATGGTCTCACCGCCCTGGAAGCGGCACGGCGCCTGCTTCCGAACCTGATTATTCTGGACCTGATGCTGCCGGGTAAGGACGGGTTGGCGGTTTGCCGGGCGTTACGTGAGACTCCGGAGACTGCGGACATCCCGGTGATTATGCTCACCGTCCTGAACCAGGAGGCCGACAAGGTGCGGGGGTTGGAAGTAGGTGCCGACGACTACCTCACCAAGCCGTTCAGCCCGCGGGAATTGGTGGCGCGGGTTAAGGCTCAGCTACGTAGATCGCCGGGGGGGAGTATTCGGCCGCCAAATCCAAGGAAAGCGATCGTGAGCGGCGACCTAGCCATCTATCCCGACCGCCACCAGGTTTTTCGGGGCGGACGGGAGATCGTTCTCTCGCGTAAGGAATTCCGGCTCCTTGAGGTGTTGGCTTCCCGTCCGGGGCAGGTTTTCACCCGCGAAGCGCTGTTGGAATTGGTCTGGGAGTATGACAACCCGGGAGATACCCGCACCGTGGATGTGCACATTCGTTACCTGCGCCGAAAATTGGAATCTGATCCAGCACATCCAAAAATTATACAAACGGTACGGGGGGTGGGCTATAGATTTTCGGATAGAAAGGTATTATAATATAAAGGTTATCAGTTTTTGGGAAGGAGGTGACAGGTTATGGTTCATTACCGGAGTGTATTGGCCGACATGTTACGGGAAAGGCGCAGGCTAATAGAACAGCTACATAATGTGCAGGACCAACGGGAGGAGGTGCTGCACCGGTTGCGAGATGTGGAAAGGCGCATCCGGCAGGAGGAGGAGCGTGGATCCCGGGCGTACCTGGACCATATTTTCGGTCGGGCGCCCACCTCGGACCAGCCCCAAGAACAACCATAACCAAACGGTGATACGATGCTCATTGAGGAGGCTTGAGACAGCCTCTTTAGTGTTTTTAACCAGGATTTAACCTACCCTTAATCATTTCTTAACCTGACACTTGTACAATCGCCCCAGGAAGCGACCTGGAGGCGGCGATCGATTGGTTAATCGGCGATGTTACGAACGCTTAGTTGAAACGTGCCTTTTGGGCAGCGCGGTAGTGGCGATCCTCATCGTGTTCTTGATCGGGGCTTTTGTATTTATTGAAGGCTTCCCCATCCTCTCCGGCCACGGTTTGAGTTTTCTTTTTGGCAAGGAATGGGCTCCTCTGCAGGGTGTATTCGGCGTATTCCCGATGATCGTCGGCACGTTCTACGTAACTGTCGGCGCGCTTATTCTGGGCGTGCCCGTCGGTTTGGCCTGCGCGGTTTATCTGGCCGAATACGCCCCGCGCTGGTTCGCGGAGTTGATCCGCCCGGCCGTGCTGCTGTTGGAGGGTATTCCCTCGGTGGTGTATGGCTTCTTCGGCGTCGTGGTTCTGGTACCGTTCATTATGAACCAGTTCGGGGGTTGGGGTTTCAGCCTGTTGGCCGGCGCGGTGGTGCTGGCGTTAATGATTCTACCGACGATGATTGGTATCTCCGAGGACGCTATCCGCTCCGTACCCCGCACCTATAAGGAAGGCTCGCTGGCACTGGGCGCCACCCATTGGCAGACCATCAGGAAGGTCATGCTTCCGGCGGCGCGCTCAGGGATCATGGCAGCGGTCGTTTTGAGTCTGGGCCGTGCTGCGGGCGAGACTATGGCCATTTTGATGGTGGCTGGCAACGTGGCGGTCATCCCGACGTCCATTTTAGACCCCTTGCGCACGCTGACTGCTAATGTGGCCCTGGAAATGGGCTACGCTTTCGGCGACCATACCCGGGCGCTGTTTGCCAGCGGGGTGCTGTTGTTACTGATTGTGATGCTGCTGAACACTTTTCTCTATTTGCTGCCGAAGAGGACGGGGACCTAAATGCGTACCGGTATGCGGGTTATTCTCCGCATCGAAGAGATCGTTGTCAAGGGCTTTTTGTACTTCTCGGTGCTGGTGGTGTTCGGGAGTCTAGGCGCCATTTTTGTCCACATCTTTTACCACGGCCTCGGGCACATCAACCTTGAATTTTTATTGGCGTATCCAAAGGATATGGGGCGGGAAGGTGGTATCTTTCCGGCTATTGTGGGCACCGGTGCGCTGGTAGCCCTGGCCCTGGCCGTAGCCACGCCGCTGGGCATCCTGGCGGCTACCTACCTCAACGAGTACGCCCGTTCCGGCCGGTTTATCCGAATCGTACGTTATGGGGTGGATACCCTTGCCGGGGTGCCGTCTATAGTATTTGGCCTGTTCGGTTTCGCCTTTCTGGTAATCTTCTGCGGTTTTCGCTGGTCGATCCTTTCCGGGGGCTTGACACTGGCCTTCATGATCCTGCCTTATACTATTAAGGCCACGGAGGAGGCTATCAAGGCCGTTCCCCGCGAATACCGGGAGGCCAGCCTGTCGCTGGGGGCTACCCGGTGGCAGACGGTGGCACGGGTAGTGCTGCCCGCAGCCACGCCAGGCATCTTCACCGGCGTGATCCTGGCGCTCGGCAAGGCGGCAGGAGAGACGGCGGCGATTATGTTCACGGCGGGAAGCTCGCTCACCGTGCCCACTTCGATTATGGACCCGGCACGCAGTCTACCACTACACCTGTATATCCTGGTGGCTGAGGGGATCTCCCTCGAAAAGGCGTATGCCACCGCCTGTGTACTGATAGTCCTGATCCTGATAATCAACACACTGGCCACCTACCTGATGCGGGTCATGGTGGCCAAGCGCCGGGGCAAGTAACCGGTACCGGTTTAAAGGGGGACTTACTCTTGAAGATCGCGTTTATTTCCGATCTCCACGCCAATCTTTACGCCCTGGAGGCCGTGCTGGCGGACATCCATGCGCGGGGAGCGGAGGAGATACTATGCGCCGGCGACCTGGTGGGTTACGGGCCCCATCCCAACGAAGTGGTCGAACGGATCCGGACTCTGGGGATAACAACCGTGCAGGGTAATTACGACGACGCGGTGGCCAACGCCCGGTTGGTCTGTGGTTGTGATTATCCGGACGAGCGTAGCATGGCGGTGGGGATGGCCTCCCTGGCCTGGACCCGTGAGCGTCTGAATAAGGATAATCAGGCCTACCTGCGGCAATTGCCGTTTTCGTACCGGCTGCCTGCCGGGAACTTTGACGTGCTTCTGGTCCACGGCAGTCCGCGGCGACTGAACGAGTATTTATACGAGGACGTACCCGCGGAGCAACTGCGGGAAATTGTGAGGCAGGCTGATGCCGGGGTGCTGGTGTGCGGTCACACCCACCGGCCTTATCACAGGTTTTTTGACGGGCGGCACCTGGTTAACGCCGGCAGTGTTGGCCAGCCCCGGGACGGCGACCCGCGGGCCAGCTACGTACTGGCCGAATTCAACGTCCGGTTACGGGTGGAGGTTATCAGGGTACCTTACGACGTAGAAGCCACCGCTCGCGAACTGGTCCGGGTGGGGTTGCCGCAAGCGCTGGCCGATGGATTACGGCGGGGCCAGTCGTACAAATAATACTGCCTCCGGAACATACAGTGCATAAAGGTATCCAAGCCGTGCCAGGTGGCACGATTTGTTTTTAATGAACCCTTAACCTGGTGATAACGGTTTTTTAACAGCTGCACGGTATGATAGGCGCCAGGGACAAGAGATATGGCCTTGATCTTTTGGTGGGCCGGTGGGGAGGGATGCCCGAATAGAGCGGAGAAAAACCCCAAAGTGATGAATTCTTTAAAAGTCTTGTTAAAACAAGGAGGTAACACAAGAGGATGAAGAGGTCGAAAATTGTAGTTCTCGTGGTGTTGGTGCTATTTGCTTTGGCGGCGGTCAGCGGCTGCGGTGGTGAGGCTCCAGCGCCTCCGGCCGGCGATGCCGGGGACGGTGATGAGTTGCAGGGTTCGATCACGATTGCCGGTTCTACTTCGGTACAGCCGCTCTCCGAAGAGTTGGCCGCGGCGTTCATGGCCAAACATCCCAAGGTCACCATCAATGTGCAGGGCGGCGGTTCCAGTCAGGGGATTAAGGCGGCCATTGACGGTATTGCCGACATCGGGGCCTCCTCCCGCGAGCTGAAGGCCGAAGAAGCAGCTCAGGTACAGCGCATTCAAATCTGCAGCGACGGCATTGCTATCGTCGCCCACCCCAAGAACGAAGTTACTACCCTGACCGTGGAACAGGTGCGCAAAATCTATGCCGGCGAGATCACCAACTGGAAAGAAGTCGGCGGGGCAGATAGACCCATCGCCGTGATCACCCGTGAGGAAGGTTCCGGTACCCGCGGCGCTTTTGAGAAAATTGTGGTGGGCAAGGACGCCAAGATCTGGGACCAGGCGATCGTCCAGCCCTCTACCGGCGGTGTGAGGGCGGCCGTGGCCGGTAACCCCGACGCCATCGGCTACATCTCTCTGGGTTATCTCGATGATTCGGTCAAGGTGATCGCCGTGGACGGTGTCGAGCCCACGATGGCCAACATTCAGAACGGCAGTTACCCGGTGGCCCGTCCGTTTTTGTACGTGACGAAGGAAGCGCCGACCGGATTGGTGAAAGAATATATCGATTTTTGCCTGAGCGACGAGGGACAAGAAATCGTGGCGCGCAAGTATGTTCCGATTAAGTAGCCTCACCGGCCAGCAGGTAACACCAGGCTGGCTCCTCCTCTTCCGCGCCTGCTTTTTGGGCAGGCGTCTTTCTTTTAAGGAGTTCGAAGAAATCCGAGATTATATCGTTCAGGAAATACGGCGGTTCTGGGAGTAGAGCGGGCCTTTTGCCGGCCCCAGCGATTTGGCTTGAAAGTTGCCGCTTGTTACGGTATAATGAACTTTACCGGGGCGGCGTAGCCAAGTGGCTAAGGCGACGGTCTGCAAAACCGTTATTCGGCGGTTCAATTCCGCCCGCCGCCTCCAAAGAAGATATATGAAGATGTTAGAAGAATGGCTAGGGTTTGTGCGTATGCCGTCCTAGCCATTTGTGTTGTTTGGGTTAGGCGCCGTAGGCCTTGTAGCACTGCCGGCAGACCGGCGGGAAGGGGTTTTCCCGCAGCACGCGGTCAATGTCCCGGCCGAACCGTTCCAACTCGAAGAGGTTGCGGATTCCGGGCGACCGGTTGATCAGTTCCGCGTAACGGCGGAGCCGTTTGGCAAAAAAGCTTCGAAATTCCCGGTAATGCACTTCATCCCAGATCTCTGCCATTTCCTTTTCCGCCAGGGAGCCGAAACAGACCGTGCTGGTAGCCACCTTTTCGCCCCGGAAATACCGGTGGAAGCCATCCTGTTCCGGCATGCCGGTGTACACGCAAGGGGCCACTTCACCCTGTACGTTAAGGAAAAACTGTTTTAACGGATTGAGCTCACAAACCAATACATCGTCCGTTAATCGCAGGGGGTACACGGAGATTTTTACGCCCAGCCGGCTGGCCAGCAACTGCGCTTCCGTTATGGCGGCCTCGTGGGCCGGATCCGGTTCGTCCCAGTCAAAAATCCGGTTTTGTTCGTCCTCAGGGGTAATCGGGCAGTCCAGGTTGGGCGCTACCAACTGGTCCACTTCCAGTTCGTGGGCGAGGCGCACCGCCGCGG
The DNA here is from genome assembly GCA_002375985.1 of Firmicutes bacterium UBA3572. GTDB lineage: Bacteria > Bacillota > Desulfotomaculia > Desulfotomaculales > Desulforudaceae > Desulfopertinax. The sequence continues at coordinate 13,934 of DFNH01000009.1, forward strand.
GAAGCTCGCCGATCGACCGGCCGGTAAGCATGAAAGACAGGTGTACTTTGGGATTGACCGCGCCGGTGCTTTTTTTTAGTTCTACCAACCGGGCCACGTTCGCCGTCAGTTTCTGGAAATCTGAACCCCGGCGGATGCAATCGTGGGTTTGGGCGGTAGCGCCGGCCAGGGAAACGGTGACGTAGCCGACGTCCAAGCTTATGATCTCGCGGGCGGTGCTTGCCTCCAGGAGGGAGCCATTGGTGGTAAACCCGGTAGTGCAGCCCCGTTCCCGGGCCAGGGCGACCATGTCCCAAAACCGGGGGTGGAGTAACGGTTCACCCCAACCTTGCAGGAAGACCAGGTTAATCCGGGAAAAGAATGACGACAGCTTTACGTAAAGGTCCCAGGCAAGATCCCGGGGTGTTGTGCGTGTATAGTTTCTGGGGCACATCAGACAGCGGTGGTTACAGCGCGTGGTTACCTCCACCTGCACCGCGTTCAGCGGCCGGGACTTTTGGCCTTCGCCGGAAGCACGTCTCCAGAAACGCAGGAAGCTAGATAGGCGTCCCAGTAAAGCCACCCCCTAAAGGGTTTATCCCGCCAGTCTAGTCTTTTCAAGGAAAAGTCTTCTGTACCTCTTCCAGTCGAAGGGTCTCGGTGGCGGTCTCCAAGTTGGAGATGGTTTCGGCGAAACCTTCGTTATGGCTGAAAGCGCGCAGCACGGCCCGGTTTACTTCTTTTTCTGTCTCCTGGAGTTCTTTTAGAAATTGGAGGTAAGCGGTACGGCTTTGGTAAGCGTTTTTGATCAGCATTTCGTGTGTTTCACCTTCGGTCCTCAAAAGCCGCAGATAATGGTCGATCAAAAACTCGATTTCTCGCCGTTGTTGCCGGCGGATTTCCAGGTCGGCAAACCCGTCCTCCGGTTCCGGGAAGTGTATCTGCAGCGCCCTTTCCCGGGAGAGGCCATTTTGGGCGATGTCGTAGGCTGCGTCAAGCGCCGTTTTCTTGGTAAACATCAGCTCGCGGGAGAAGGTTTCTACCGCTTTCTGGTATTTCTTAAAGCGGTGCCAGAAAAAAACGAAATAAAGCGGGGCTATGATCAGCCACCCCGAAATCTCCGGTTTTTCCACCACCCGTAGCGCCACCATTTTGGCAAACTGTTTTTCCCGGGTCAGCAGCAAATGGTAATTGTGTTCTAGCGCCAATGCTTCCACCTCACTTACTTGAAGATGCTGCGTAGTTTCCTGGCCCTGGATTCGGCGAGTATCTCCTGCTTGGCCGTGAGGTGCTTGCGCATGATTTCATCCCCCCCCGCCATCTGTACTACGGCCTCGTCGATCGCCTTTTCGAGCGTAGAAAGCTCCTGAAGCAGAGCGGCGTATGGTTCTCTGGTTTGATAGGCATTCCGCACCAGTACTTCGTAACTGTTGCCCTCCGCTTGGAGTAGCTTGACATAATGATCGATCAGCACGTCCACCTCGGCCATCAGTTTTTGATAGACGGGTCGGGAAAAAAGTTTCTGTTCACTTAACCAGTTCCGCAGGTGATTACCAACCGACGCAAGGACTCGGTCACGATCCTCACCCATCACGAACTGGTGGGCCGCATCCAGGGCCAGTTTCCGGGGCATCAGGAAACTATCGGCGAACCGGTCGACTTCCCGTTTCGCCGCAAAAAACTCAAGCAAAAACTTAAAGGGGATGAGAAGATGCCACAGGGGCTGCGGTTTTAGGGCGCGTATTTGGAGGGCCACGTTCTTGGCGAACAGTATCTCCTCTTTAAGAATCATTTCATATTTTGCCGACATAACCCTGTCACCTGCTCCAGATATAGAATGGCTTCTTTGATTATGCCATGGAACCTTTGACGTGGTCAAAGTGAACTACCGATCGATTTTATCTATTAAGAACCAAGATCAGGAATTTTGTGGGCCGGCACTGCTTGGCGGTATCTTCGGTACTGTTTATGGCGAAGCTAAATAAAATTGAATAAAATAATTAAGGGTAACTGGACAACGGCCATTTGTTTGCGGGGGAGCGGGTAAAGAATGCGGGCTGTGCACACGGGTCCAGCGCCGCTGGCTGTTAAGGATTGCACCCTGATCGCTATTGCCACCGGCAGGCGGGCGCAGAATCTGCGGGAACTACGGGATCACGTGCTGGATGTTCATCCCGGCAGCATTTACTACCATTTTTGGGGCGGACTCTTGCGTTCACGTTTTGACCAGCCGGAGTATAACAACGACTTTGCGGCGTGGGCGCGTAACGGTCTGCACGACAAGCGACTTGCTGAACGGCTGGGGGTGATTAACCCCGCCGCTTATTGTAACCTGGAAATGCTGCGGCAGGAGCTTATTGAAGTGATCGAGGAAAGGTTGGATGAGACCGAGTTTATTCCCTGGTCCAAGGCCGACCAGCAGTTTCAGTTTATCCGGGCCCAGATAATCTTGTTTGATACCCCTTGGCGGATCCGGGCTCCGGAAGAACTGGCCGAAATCACCCCCAAGCTGTCGGTGGGGAGTATTTTTTACCACTTCATTGACGCTCGCTGCTGTACCCCCGGCGGCTTAGATGATTTTCGAGCCTGGCTGAGCGGTTTCCCGGAGTGCCGGGATCTGTGTGCTAAGTTGGCGGCGGTGGATCCGTACTTTACGACGCTGACCGAGTTGCGGCAGCAACTGACTTCAATATTCTGTACCTATTTCGGGAGAGGATGAAGAAGATGACGACGAACCTGCTTGCCGCTTACGCCGAGGTCGCCGGGGAGGACGTGGTGAACCATTTGTGTCAGCTTTCCGCTCCGCTGAAAGGCATGCAGGTGGTACACGTTAACTCGACCCGGATTGGCGGGGGCGTGGCCGAAATCCTGGCTAAGCTCGTACCTTTGAAGCGGGAATTGGGGATTGACGCCCGGTGGGAAGTAATCACCGGCGAAGCCGATTTTTACAAGTGCACCAAGAGTTTTCATAATGCCCTGCAAGGCAGTCCGGTAAACCTGCCGGACGCCTCGTTGCGCCTGTTCGAGGAAACCAATGCGCGTAATGCGGAGAAACTGCGGCCCATCCTGGAAGAGGCGGACGTGGTGTTTATCCACGACCCGCAGCCGGTACCGCTTCTGAAGCTGTGTCCCCGGCGGAAGGGGAAATGGGTCTGGCGTTGCCATATCGACGTGAGCCATCCGTACCGGCCGGTTTGGAAGTACTTGCGGGGTTTCGTCACCGCTTACGATGCCAGTGTGTTCTCCCTGGCGGCTTTTTCCCAATCTCTGCCGCACCCGCAATATCTGATTGCGCCAAGTATTGATCCCCTGAGCGAGAAAAACATTGACCTGCCGGATGAAGAGATAAGGGCGGTCTGCGCGCGCTTCGATTTGGATCCCAGTCGGCCCATGCTGCTGCAGGTGTCTCGTTTTGACCGGTTCAAGGACCCCCTCGGGGTGATCCAGTCCTACCGGCTGGCGAAAACTTTTGTGCCCGTGTTGCAACTGGTGCTTGCCGGGGGAGGCGCCACCGACGACCCGGAAGGAGAAGCGGTGCTGGAGGAAGTCCAGGCCGCGGCGGGTGAAGACCCGGATATCCACATCCTATCTTTGCCTGCCGACGCCCACCGGACCATCAACGCCCTGCAGCGGGCTGCCGATATTGTGGTGCAAAAGTCACTCAAGGAAGGTTTCGGCCTGACGGTAACGGAGGGCATGTGGAAGGGGAAACCGGTCATCGGCGGCGACACGGGGGGTATCCGTCTGCAGGTAGTCGACCACCATACCGGTTTTTTGGTGAACACGCCGGAAGGTGTGGCTTTACGCACCCGTTATCTGCTCCACCACCGTGACAAGCTGGAGGAAATGGGGCGCAAGGCGCGCCGGTTCGTGCGCGAGAACTTCCTTCTCACCCGGCAGCTGCGCGACAACCTGGCCCTGATGCTGGCGCTAACCCGGGCGCATAACGACCAGATCAAACTCGAACTGGCCTGAGGCGAGAGGGGCGCCTGCCACCAGCAGGCGCCCGCTCCTGTTAGTGGATGACCGTCACCGGGCAATGGGCGAGTTGGGTTACCTTGCGGGCCACGCTGCCGAATAGGAGGGCGGCCAATCCGCTCACGCCCACCGCGCCGATAATGATATGGTCGCAATCTTGCTCCCGGGCGTAGGCACAGATGGTTTCTCCCGGATCACCCTCCACCGACACCTTTTTGACCGGCCGGTTTTCTTTTTCAAACGGCTCCGCGGCTTTGTCGAGAATGCTTTTGGATCGATTCCGGAAGGCTCCGGCCACCTTCCAGTGTGGAGTGTATTCGGGTGCCACCGGCGGCGTATTGTACACATTGATCAGGATAATCTCGGCCTTCGGATGGTGCCGCGACAAGTTTAGGGCGTACTCTACGGCGTTACGGGCGTTGTCTGAACCGTCCGTCGCTACGAGCACTTTCTTGAACATTCCAGCGACCTCCCTTAATTCATTTGTTCGACCTCTTCAGTTGGCTTCCTGCCAGGCGTTAACAGTGCGCCGTACTTTTAGGTCGGCCACCCGGCGCATTCCGTGCAGAAAAGCACCCAGTTCGTAGCGCATGTGTTCAACCGGGTTATTCTTTACCTGGCCCGTGGGCCGGATGACAATCGCGTCGAGTTGGTATTTGCCGAGGTGGTAAGCCACCGCCGCGCGGCTGTGGCCGTCCAGGATGTACCGCCCGCCCTGTTCCCACACTAAGAGCAACGGCACCTGTTTGGCCACCACCTGGACCAGCTTTTCCCGGAGTTCCGCTTCCTCGCAGTCCAGTTCGTGGGTGGGCCGCAGCTCCCGTACATCCACCCGCTCAACCCGTACTTCGATTAGGGGGCCGTAGATCTGTCGAAAGGCATTGTGTAACAGCGTTAACAGCAAGCCGTGCTTAAACCACCTCCGGGAACCATCATGGATCAGATAAGCGGCCGTGTCGCGCAAGGCTTCCGTTTCGTCCTGCTCCCCGTGTGCAATGTGACTGACGATTTCGTGGTACAGGATGACAATCTGCTCGGCCTCGGTAAGGTCGAAGAAGCAAGGATGCAGGTAGACACTTTGGTTTTCGATGCTGGCTTCGGCGATCCATTCCAGTTCCGGGGTGATCACCAAGCGGAACCGGCAGTCGGCGCGACAGAGAGGGGCGTTTTCGACCAATACCGGCGCTGCGTGCCGGAGGAGCCGGGTCAACGTTTGGTTTTCGTGCGCTTCCAATACACCTTCCAGAAACACAATCCGGGGCTCCTGGTGGCGGATCGCAAATTCGGCCAAGACGACGGGGTGTTGGCGGTATTTTATTTTCTGCTTGTACGGTACCCGGAACGGATAATGGGGAAGAACACCACCGGCGGCGGTATCCTCCGGCTCCAGCGGGATTCCGGCCACCAGGGTCAGACCGTAATCGGCGGCGGTCCGCTCGATCACTACCCGCGCTTTTCGCAGGGCTTCCCGGATTTCCTCCGGGGGCACCAGCACTTTCGGATTGGCGAAATCCGCGGCCAGAAGGTACTGGGCTAGTTTCGGCTCGTTGATGCTTATAAAATAGAGTTTTCGCGACAAAAACCGGTCGGCCAGCAAAACGTTGGCCGGAACGCCGATTTCCAGTCCTACCGGGAGGCCGTCCAGACCCTCCTGGGCGATGATGTCCAGCGCCCGGTCTAACTCGGCAAGCGTCCGGACTTGGGTGAGTTCCAGCCAGATCGGCAAACCTTGTCCGGCCGCTTTTTTGAGCGCGTGCAGTTCCCAACGGAAGAAAGGTTCGTATTCCGGATCGGTCAGGCGCGCCGTGCCGCTGAAGCCCATCAAGGGGTTATCGTCGGTGTTTTCGTGGCCCGCCCCACCTTCCAGGCTGCGAAAGCCCAGCGGGTCGAGATCGTTGGTGCTGTACACCAGCACCTGGTCGGGCGGCGTGGCCTGGGCCGCCAAGACCATTTCCTCGAAAAACTCCCTGGTGTAAACTGCCTCGGGTTCTGGGACCGAACGGGCCAGGTAAACGGGGTGCCGGCCAAGCATACTCAACACGTGCCGGGCCTGCAGTCGCCGACAAGGCCACTCCCGTAAAGGGGGGGTGGTAGCGGTTCCAACGGTGGTGAGATGGTGGTCGAGCGGCGTAGGTTTGGCTGTAGGGGGGGCTGCGTCGGCTTGACTCGCGGCGGCTTCGGCGGCGGCTACCATCCGGACGACCTGTATGTAGGAGGTGTCGGCTACACCGATCGAATCGATCCCCAGTTCCACCAGTTTCCCGGCGAAGGCGGGATCGTTGGACGGCCGTTGGCCGCAAAGCCCGGTCTTTATCCCGAGGCGCCGGGCGGTGGTGATCACCGTTTCGATCGCCCGGATTACCGCCGGATCGGCTTCGTCAAATACGCCGCGCATCCGGTCGTTATCCCGGCCGGTGGCCAGAGTGAACTGGGTCAGGTCGTTGGACCCTATAGAAATAAAGTCCACCCGGGGACGGCCGCCCTCGTCCAACAAGAAGGCCTCCAGGTCCAGGGCGTTATACGGCACTTCTACCATAATTCCGATTTCAAGATGGTCCTTGCCCCGTACCAAGCCCTCGGCGGCCAAGAAGTCCAGCGCCCGCTTTAGTTCCCCCGGCGTGCGGACTACCGGTAGCATAAGGGCCACGTTTTTGTAGCCCATTTCTCGAGCCGTTTTCACCGCTTCCAGTTCCCATCGAAAAACATCGGTATACTCCGGGTCGATCATGCGGCCTTCTCCGCGAAAACCGAGCATCGGGTTAGGCTCCTCCCGTTCAAATAACGATCCTCCCAACATTTCCCGGTACTCGTTGGTCTTGAAGTCGGTGGTACGGTAGATCACGGTTTGCGTTGGCATCTGGGTGGCCGCGATGGCGGCGATGGCCCGGGCCAGGGTTTCGACGTAAAACTGCTTACCGGAAGCGTAGCCCCGGATCCGTTCCGTGATCGCCCGGCGTAGCCGCCCTTGGCTTTCCAGGCGCCCTCCCGGTTCAAATTCACCGTGATCATAAGCCCATAACGCCTGGGGGTGTACCCCGATTTCGGCCAGGGCAAACTCGGCCCGCATCAGGCTGACCCCGTAGTGTGACGGGTGCCGGGCAACGGGGAATAGACGGGCTACCGCCGGGTTGGCTACGATAAGACCAATCTTGGTTTTGGTCACCGGTAGACTGTTGAGGTCGATATCGTCTCCGGTCTCAACCAGGACTTCGTCCAAGGGAGAGCATCCTGTATATACCCGGCCGGTGTTGGCGTCGACTGTTACCACCAGTTCTTCATTCCGTTCGGCGGCTTGGGCTTGCAAAAACCGCAGTTGCTCCAGGAAACCGTTGCCGACGCCCACCACGGCCGGCTTGCGCAGTTCCCGTGCCACGATGGCGGCGTGGGAGGTAGTGCCGCCAACCGCGGTAATGAAACCGCCCGCCACCTTCATGGCCGGGACCATGTCCGGGGTGGTGAACTCGGCGCAGAGAATATCTCCGTCCCGGACGAGGCTCATCTGGGCGGAAAGCGATTCTGGATCGGTGGCGTCTATGATCACCACCCGGCCCGAGGCCGCCCCGGAACCGGGAACGCCGCGGAAAAGTACCTCGGCGGTTTCAGCGAATTCGGGCCGGACCACTTTTTTCTTTTGTTCGATTATCCCGGGCGATTTGCCGGCAAAAACGGTTTCCGGTCGGGCCTGGGTGATCCAGAGTCGGTCCTGATCATCGATGGCGAATTCGATATCCCGCAGGTCTTTATGGTGGTCGGCGATGGCCTGCACCGCCCAGGCAATTTCCCGGGCCTGATCGTCGGATACACTAAACTGCTGCCGTCGTTCTTCCGGCACCGGTTCCGTCCGGGTTCCGCCCGCCGGGTCGTTGTTGTAGACTACCATTTCTTCCTTGCTGCCTAGACGTTTCTCCAGGATGGCCATCTGGCCGGTCGGGGTGATGGCCAGGAGGTAGCGGTCCGGTGTCTGGCGGCCGCTGACGATTGCTTCACCCAGCCCTTCCCCGACCTCCAGGTAGACCACGCCTCTGGTGGTACCGTGTCTGGCGCTCCAGCCCGTCTCAATATCGACGTTAAAGGCGGTGCCGGACTTTTTGCTCCGGATCATACGCTGCACCACCACGGCAATCTCCACCGCGAAATGGTCGAATCCCTTTTCCAGCCGGTAGCTGATCGCCCGGTCGGTGAAGAGCGAAGCCCAGCAGCGCCGGACGGCGTTCAAGACGGCCACCTCCCCCCTTACGTTCAGGTAGGTATCCTGCTGGCCGGCGAAGGAGGCATCGGGCAAATCCTCGGCAGAGGCCGAACTGCGCACCGCCACGGGTAGGTCCGGCTGGGAGGCTTCCGCAGCGAGCCGGCGGTAGGCCTGACTCAACTCCGTGACGATTTCCGGGGGTATGATGCTTTCGGCAGCCTGGATTTGCTCCCGGATGCGGTGGCCGGCCCGGGATACCGCCGCCACGAAATCGGGGGTGCCGGTAGTTAGATTTTCTAGGTGGGAGTGGATACAGGCCTTCAACTGGGGATTTGCCGCAAGGAACCGGCGGTAGGCGTTGGTGGTGACTACGAAGCCCGGCGGTACACGAATTCCGGGTATGTGTGCCAGTTCTCCCAGGTTGGCGCCCTTGCCTCCGACCAGGGAGACGTCGGTCATTCGGACCTCTTCAAAGCGCACAATCAGTTTTTCCGCCTTTCGTTTGGCATCGCGACTCTCCATGCCGCTCCCGTCTTCACTGTGCAGCATAGCCATTCCTGGTCAACCCCCCCGTAAAAAATCAAGCCTCCCCGGTTTTGTCCGTCAGGAGGTTTGGGCTGTGGTCAATGGGTAGTCGATATGAAACAGGCTGTTTAGTGAACCTCTGAGGGCACGATTCACCAGGGAACACAAAATCGGATTGATTAGTTGGAGAATAGCATAATGGCTTTGAATGTGTCAACCTATTTAGTTCGACAGGGTGATTTGTGTTGGGATATTAACTAAAGGGAACGCACGTTAGGCTCACTCAAAGGGGGGTTGGGTCGAGTTTAAACAAAATGGCAAAGCCCGGGCTTTTCATCCCGGGCTTTTACGCTAGCAGGACTTGCAGATGAGAATTACCGGACACCCGGCCAGCCTGGTTACCTTACGGGCTACGCTCCCGAACAGGAGAGCCCCCAATTGGCTGTGTCCGGTGGCGCCGATGATAATATGGTCGCAGTTTTCTTCGCGGGCGTACTGGCAAATCATTTCCCCGGGATCGCCGGGAAGGCAGACCTTCTCCACCGCCAGATTTTCTTTTTCAAACAACGCGGCCGCTTCATTTACGACTTCCTCGGCCCGCTTACGGTAGGCGTTCTCAATGCTGACGTGGGCGTCGTACTCGCGCAGGTTGGGCACTTTGTACACGTGAAGGACGATCACCGTCGCGTCGGGATGGTGCCGTTTGAGCTTGACAGCGTATTCGGTGGCCGCAAGGGCGTTATCCGAGCCATCGGTTGCTAATAAGACCTTGTTAAACATATGGTCACCCTCACCTCCTGAAGACCTTAGCCCGCCCGGGAGATTGATACAACAATCACTTGCTTATTCTATACCATACCCTTTGTTTCCTTGTCAACCAACCAAATGTTTTGGCCGCGTAATGTACGGAGGTGATCTGTTTCAATATCCATAAGCACTGGCGGAGAAGTCTTGGTTTGACAACAATTTAAACCGGGCCGGAACGAGCTACGGCAGCATGATTTTGCCGAACCTGGTGATTTTGTTGCGAACCCCGGAGCAAGCCATGGCTCGTTACGTGTGTCACAAAAGGAGCCCACAACGCTACTGGGGGCTCCATCATGTATGGTAGATTAGATTGCTCCTTGCCGGGAACGGCTCGCCGGTCAACCAAGGATGATTTCTTCCAGGCGTCGCTTGGGGACGTGGTGCACCCCCTCCGCATCGCGCCAGTATTTGATATCTCCGTCGGGACCTACCGTTTCTAGTTTTATCTGCTCGGCTGGTTTGCCCAGTGCGATTACCAGCAGGATTTCGTACCGTGCGGGGATGTTCAGTGCGGCCCGGAGACCATCTTTATTAATGGCGCCGATGATGCAACCTGCCAATCCTCTTTCGGTGGCACCCAGGAGGATGTTCTGGGCGGCAATGCCGTGATCGCACCAGAAGTTCCTGGTTAAGCTGGTGTCGCCGAGGATCACGATGTAGGCGCTGGGCCTTTCGCCCTCGGCCGGCCCAGGCCAGTCTTTGAGGTAAGCCGCCCAGGCCAGGTGCGGGAAAATGAGTGCGTTCTTTTCCGGTGTGTGCGCCAAAAGATACCTGAGCGGTTGAAGATTGGCGGCCGAGGCGCCAAGTCGGGCCAAATTCACCAGTTCTACCAGGGTATCGCGCCCGATGGCGAAATGTTCTTCAAAGCGTCGGCAACTGCGGGTTCGTCTGACCAGGTCCAGGAGCATACCGTTTGCGGCCCCCCGTTTTCGTTTTCGGTTCTCTTACGGCAATCAGCCGCCTGGCAAGCGCCAGGCACACGGCTACGGCCACGGCGAATGAGTATGGCGGAAATAACGATCCGCCGATAAGGAGACTTTTGTTGCGCGCTCGTTGGACCACCTCCGACCGTACTGTATCTCTCATAAGGGTTCCGCTTTAAAGCCCGAATTCCTGCCGCCGGCGGATATTTAACTGCCGGTTTTTTCCTGTTGTGGCCCCGGGGCCCCGTGTGCACCGGTCGGGCGCCTGGCACGCTCGTCTTTTAGTGATTAGGTTGTGTGGGTTTATGTGGTATGATGCTGATATCCCGAAATAAGAAAGGAGCGTTGCCTTTTGCGGCCTACCTGGGATGAGATATTTATGGAGCAGGCACACCTTATGGCCCGTCGTTCCACCTGCCTGCGCCGGCACGTGGGCGCGGTGCTGGTGCGGGATCAACGAGCCATCGCCAGCGGATACAACGGCCCGCCTTCTGGGTTGCCGCACTGTGACGAGCGGGGCGGGTGCCTGCGGGAGCAGTTGGGGGTGCCCAGCGGCCACCGCCAGGAGATCTGTCGCGCGCTGCACGCGGAGCAAAACGTGATCTTGCAGCTGGCTATCACGGGCCTGAGTGGAAAGGACACCACCCTGTACGTTACCCACTTCCCGTGTTTCACTTGCGCGAAGCTGTTGGTGCAGTTGGGAGTGCGGCGGATTGTCTTCGCCCGTGGTTATCCCGATCATTTTTCCGCCGACCTGTTGGACGAGGCCGGGATCGAGATCGTGGAGGCCACCTCCTAGAATTGTTTTCCGTCTGTTAGTTGGCGCCAAAGGTCTGGGGGGCAGACTGCTTTCAGGGGAACCTCGCGGTAAGCGGTCCGACCGGCAAAGGGGGTGGGCGGCCAGTCGGTCAGACGGGGTCGGGGTCGGTACCCCTCGTGGATGAGCGGTGGCTTACCGCGGTTCCGTGCCACCAGTAGCCACTGCCGTACCAGTTCGTCCTCGCCCCGGTTGACCAGGACCGCACGCAGGCGCCGGCTTCGGGGGGTGGATGGACAGCAGATGAAGGTCCGGCAGGTAAGCGGCCGGGCCGGGTATACCCTGCAGGTACCGTACACTGGCTCCAAGAAGCAGCAGCGACCTTCGGCATCGGCGGCCAGCGTAATGTCCACTGCCGGACCGTCCACCAGTACGTGGCCGTAAGTGGCCAGAAAGGTTTCCAGGTCGGTGTCCGGGGCCACAGCCGCTCGCAGGTTCAGATAGTCGATCCAGGTCAGCGGCAGTCTTTCGGCGCAGCAGCGGTCGCAGCCGCGGCAAGAGTTCCGCCCGGGAGCACGGCCGCGGTAGAGACCGGCGCCGGCGATGGCCCGGTCCAGTGCGGTGAGGTAATCCTCAACCGTGGCGTCAGGTCGCCGCACGGCCACGTCGTAGCCCGCTTGCCCTTTTATGTTCCGAACCTGGATCTCCACTTTCGCGGCCAAGCGTCTCAGCCTCCCACTCCTGTATTATAGCGAAAAAAGGTGACCGATCCTATTCTTGCAGGCGTATTGTATCAGGCCTTCCTAAGTACGTCCGGTAAAGATGGATTTCAGGTTTTTTACGCTATTGACCAGTCCGAAATACACGTGCCCGGCGATGGAAAGGGTAAGGGCCACCGAAACCAGGTAAATGAGCCGGCGGATGTTGTTCAGGCCGCCGAACAATACGATCCATTTTTCAAAGAAGCGGGGGAAGTACAGGAGCCAGCCCAGAAGCAGGGCGAAGGGGATAAGGAACAGCCAGAAGGTGTAAAGCAGTTTCTGTCCCGGATTGTACTTGGGGAACCGGGGTTTTTTGGGGGTCAGGAATAACTCGTAGGCCAAAAACTTTTTTATTCTGGAACCCAAGTCCTTGCTTTGGGGGATGATTTCGGCCTTGTCTCTGGTGAAGAGGTAGACTACAAAGAGCCCTGTAAGCAGGTACGCGTTGATGAAGTGCATTTTTTTGGCTGAGCGTATGTTGGGTAGCGTCAGGCGCCGAGACGGGTTGGTCAGGTAAAACCCGGTCAGCAATTCGATCAGCATCGTCGGTACCAAGAGCCAGTGAAACAGGCGGATTGACAACGGATGCCGTAGTTTACCCACTTCATTTCACCTTTGGAGCAGCAGAGTTATCCACAAAACCTGCCTGTGTCTTTCCCTAGAGAACAATGAACCGGTTCGGCACAGGCCGGTCCAGGACAACGACGTGGGCGGCACAGGCCATGCAGGGATCGAATGAACGTATTATGCGTCCGATCTCCACCGGGAATTCGGGGTCGGCCACCGGCGTGCCCAGTAGGGCTTCTTCCGTCGGTCCCGGCCGACCGTCGTCGTCGTGGGGGGAGAAGTTCCAGGCGGTAGGGGTGACGATCTGGTAATGCTTGATTCGTCCTCCGTCCACCTTAAGCCAATGGCCAAGGGGGCCCCGCATGGCCCCGGTCAACCCCACGCCCGTGCCGGTGTCCGGAACTCGGTAGCTCTTGAATACAGACTGTCCGGGCTTGAGGACGGTGAGCCACTTATGCATCAGAGCCGCCACTTCGCGGGAGAGTAGCGCCCGGGCAATCAGGCGGTCCATGACCGAGACGCCCCGCTGGTAGTTACCCCGGATCCAGAGTTGGGCCAGCGGGCCGCCTTCCAGAGCCAGTCCGCGATAGCGGGGGGCCTTGTTATAGGAGTAACCGCCGGGCTTGGCCGGGTTGGGCCGGGATTCGGCCGCCATGGGGTGGGCGGGA
>DFNH01000002.1 GCA_002375985.1 Firmicutes bacterium UBA3572
CACGCGGATGACCCGCGCCAGGAAAGGTATCTCTTCCCCCACCAGGCCGTCGGGATACCCCCCGCCGCCGTAATCCTCGTGGTGGTAGCGCACGGCGGCGACCACCGCCGCCGGGAAACTGGCCGGCTCCAGTATCCTGGACCCCACCACGGGGTGGTTCCGGATTTCCTGCCATTCATCCGCGCTCAAGGGTCCGGGCTTCAGCAGGATGCTGTCGGCCACCCCGATTTTCCCTATGTCGTGCAGGAGCGCGGCCAGGTAAACCTGTTCCTGTTCCTCGGTACCGAGCCCGAGCACCCGGGCACACGCCCGCGCCAACCGGGCCACCCGCACGGAGTGCCCCCGCGTATACACATCTTTGGCCTCCAGGGCCGCTGCCAGCGCCTGCACGGCGCTCAGGTAGTTGTCCTTCAGCGCCGAGTAGAGGCGGGCGTTTTCCAGGGCGAGCGCCATTTTGGCCGCAATGGCGGCCAGGGAACTGATAGTCGCCTCGTCCCACACACGCGGCGCCGCCGCGTAGACGCTGAGGGTTCCCAGAACGCGGACTCCCGCCCGCAGCGGCGCGATCAGGGCGCTTTTCACCGCCGGCACAAGCTGCGGGAGCAGCATTTTCCCGCCGGCGGTACGGATGTCCGGTAGTGCCACCGGCCGCCCGGCCTTGAACACCGCGCCGGCAACTGTATCATCCACCGGAATTTCCCTGATCGCCTCGCGCACCGCTTCCCCAATGCCGTAGATGCCGCGGGCCACAAGCACTTTTTTCTCTTCGTCGTAAACGCGCAAAAGGCACACCGACGCATCCAGTATGCAGGCGGTTTCCCGTACCACCCGGGAGATGATCACGTCCTCCCGGTGCTCGGTCGCGATGAGATCGCTCAGGCGCAGTACATGGATGAACATGCGGTAGCTGTCGAGTGAGCCGGCCGCGAAAGAGGCCAGTGTCCGGACAAGGGCACCAACCTCGGCAAGCCGTGCTCCCGGCCATACCGGCACCTGCCGCGCCCGTTCCGCGAGCTCCTCTCGGGAACAGTGCACCTCCTCCGCCAACCGGGCAAGTTGCCACTCCGCCAGCGGGCCGGTGGCTACGCCGCCGGCGATGAGCACCGCCTGGTCGCCCACCGGTGCACCCAGGCTGATCAACCCCGCGTGGCAAACCTGCCGGCATTCCCCGGCGGACAGGACAGTGCTAACCAGCGTCCGGCGGAAGGTTTCACACGCCATTTTCCCCTCCCAGGTGCTGTTTACCAGGGCGCAGAAGGGGGAAACGTTGCATTTTCCCAGCAGCGGGCGACCGTGCGTGTCGGTGGTGATCACCGCCAAACCGGTTACTCTGGCGACCTCCTCCTGCAGCTGCCGGAAACCAGCCCGCTCTAGTAAAAACACATAGTCATGGTTCATGGAATCGCAACGGAGAAACCCGCCTCCTTCTGGGGGGACGCTGCTAATTCACCTCCCAAGTCAAAGTGCCGGCGCCCTTAGTTTCCCGCGCCAGGTGTTGCGTGATATCACTATTACTTATTTTACTGTTTTTCGCCATCTGCCGTCCGCAATCCTCTCTTCTGGAAGCATTTCCTCCCGAAGATTGGTATACGGTTAAGAAAAACCGATTTCAAACCGGCGAAAGGTAAGTCTACAATTTATTGCGCTACCGATATGCTCTGGGAAGAACTGAACCCTGAGGAGCAGAAAATCCTGGCCGACGCCATTTCCCGCGGCCGCCTGGGCCGGCCGGAAGACATCGCCGCGGCCTGCGCTTTCCTGGCTTTTCCGGCTGCCGCCTTTGTTAACGGACAGGTACTCGGCCTGGACGGCGGCCGGCTCCTTTACAACGCACACATCCGGTATCCGCCCGGATCTTGCCACCCAAATTGCTTCTACCCGTGCGCAGAGCCGCTGCCCCGCGGGATATGGCCGTAATCAGCGGTTACTTCCCGCCCCATGCGCGCCATTTCCTGGACCCACCAGGCAAACGATGCCGTTCCTTCCCCTACGGGCCGGTTCCGGCCGGGGTAGAGGGCGTAATGCCGCCGGTACGGCGGTGGGGTAAGATCGGGCATCACAACATTGGCACCCGCCTGCAAGGCCCGCTGCCGCCCGTCCGGGGCGAGGGTGGCCACCGCGGTCGTGGCCGGCAAGAAGGTATAAGGTAGGAGGATTCGCGTAACCGCCAGCACCTTCAGAGTCATCTCCAGGGACCCGGCCGGAGCACCGGCCAGGGGAGTGTCCGGGTGGGGAATGAAGGGACCGATTCCAGCCATTTCGACCCGGAGCTCTTGAAGCAAGAGAATATCGTCGGCAAGCGTTTCTATGGTCTGACCGGGAAGCCCGACCATGTTTCCGGCTCCCACCTGGTAACCCAGTTCCTGGAGCCAGCGCAACCTTTCAAGGCGTTTTTCAAGAGTGGTACCGGGGCGCAGGCGTGCAAACAGCACCGGGTCCGCCGTCTCGTGCTTGAGCAGGTAACGGTCCGCTCCTGCTTCACGCAGGCGGCGGTAGTCACTTCTGGAGCGGTCACCAAGGGAGAGGGTGACGGCCACGTCCAATTCGTCTTTCATCCGCCGGATCAGGCGAGCCAGCTCACCTGCGGAATAGGCCGGATCCTCACCGGCCTGTAGGACAATGGTCCGGTACCCCGCGGTGCGGGCCTGCCGGGCAGCGGCCAGGATTTCGTCCAGGGACATCCGGTAACGGAAAAGAAGACGGTTGTCCCGCCGCAACCCACAGTAAAGGCAATTGTTACCGCAGTAGTTGGAAAACTCGATAATGGCCCGCAAGTGCACCTTTTCCCCCAGGTACCCGGCCCGCACCCTGTCGGCCGCCCGCAGCAGGGCGGCTGCTTCTTCCCCTTCGGCCCGGAGCAACAGGGCTACTTCTTCCCTCGACAGCATGTGGGTCCGCACACCCTTCGCCAGTGCGGCGGCGAACGCCGGCCTCATCCGGAGTCCCCCTCTGCACCTGCCGGCCAGCGCCGGAGTACCGCATCTTCGTCCCAAGGTTCCTGATCCAAAAGGGCTAAAGCGGCCGGAAAAGGTGACAAGGCCCGGTGGAGCACCCCGTGCATGTACGCCAGCAGGACCCCGTAATTCACGATGGGAACCCCTGCTTCCCGGGCTTCCATGATGCGGTAAAGCATCTGCTTGCGGTTCAGCATACAGGCGCCGCAGTGCACGATAAGCTTGTAGTCCCCGAGGTTCTTCGGCAACGCGCCGCCCCCGCTGATCACGTCGAAGTGCAGTTCCCCTCCTACTGTTTGCCGGAGCCATCGGGGAATTTTCACCCGGCCGATATCGTCTTCGATCGGGTGATGCGTGCAGGCTTCGGCAACCAGAATCCTGTCTCCCGGCCGCAGGTCCTGCACGGCTTTCGCTCCGGCCACCAGGGTGTTGAGGTCTCCCTTGTACCGTGCAAAAAGGATGGAAAAAGAGGTGAATAAAACATCGGGCGGCGTGTCCGCCACGGCTTTGAGGTAAGCGGAAGCATCGGTTACCACTAACCTGGGGCGGGCGATCATATTGTCCAGGGCGTGACGCAGTTCGCGTTCCTTAACCATTACGGCCACCGCATCTTGTTCGAGGATATCCCGGATTACCTGCTGCTGGGGCAGGATAAGGCGCCCTTTGGGCGCCGCCTTGTCAATCGGGATTACTAAAACCACCGTGTCGCCCGGCCCGATCAGGTCTCCTACGATGGTGGACACCGTCCAATCTTGCGGCGCATAACGGATCATTACCCGCTTAAGCCGGTCAATGCCCTGTTTTTTGAGCGCGCTCACCGCGACCCAGGGCACCGCTAACTTCTCGGACCAGGAGGCGGGCTCCGTTTCGGGATAGAGATCGACCTTGTTGAGCACACCGATTACAGGTATGCCGTGTTCTCCGGCCTTGCCGGCGATGTTGCGCTCGTATTCTCCGATTCCCCAGGCCGGGTCGACTACCAAAAGCACCAGGTCGGTTTTCCGGAGCACCTCGAGACTTTTTTTGACCCGTAAGGCACCCAGGTAATCCGTATCGTCAAGCCCGGCGGTATCAATGAACATCACCGGCCCGAGCGGTAAGATCTCCATGGCCTTTGCCACCGGGTCGGTCGTAGTGCCGGGAACCTCGGAGACAATGGCCACCTCCTGATTTGTCAGGGCGTTAATAAGACTCGACTTGCCGGCGTTGCGGCGGCCGAAAAGCGCGATGTGCAGGCGCTGTCCGCGCGGCGTTGCGTTAAGACTCATCTTTACAACTTCCCTCCTGGCGACTCCTTGTTAATGGCGGTTACGGAAGCCCCGCAGCTGTCATTGGGACGGGTATATGCGGCAACTATCTGTTTCAAGGCGGTCACCAGCCGTGTTTTCTGCTCTGCGGTTAATGATTCGCCGCCCTCAAAGAAAACCCATATCCCACCGTCCAGGGGTTCTTTTACCGCCGGCAGATAGGTCTCTTCGCCATAGCCGGTCAGGTAGTGCAGGCGTTTCCCCAGGGCTTGCGCAAAGTAAATCTTGGGCACGCCGTAAACCGCGCACGCCGCTTCAGCCGCCTTTCGCAACGCCCGCACCAGATCCGGTTCACAGAGCGCCAAATCTACTATCCCGGCCAGCTCCCCGCTTACCGGCTTTTGCTCTTTAGATGTACAGGTCACGTTCCCCTGCCTCCATCCGGGCCAGCATCGCTTGCAGCGTTTCAGCCCGCTGCGGCATGTGCCGGCCGAGTTCTGCCAGATACCGGTCAATGGTTTGCTCTCCCAGCTCCCGGGTGACCGGCGTGGCGTAATCCAGCAGGTATTCTTTGAACGTGAGTACGGCGTTCGGCACGCAGAAGTTCTTGACAAGCCCTTTCTTGGCGAAGGACATGAAGTGACAGCCCGTCCGCCCGGCGCGGTAGCCGGCAGTACAGAAGGACGGGATATATCCATTTTGGCAAAGTTCATAGATAAACTCGTCCAGAGAACGTGTATCGCCCAGTTGGAATTGCTCGCGCTCCGGAATACGTTCCCGCTCCATTTCTGCGTAACCGCCCACGGCGATGCGGGAACCGGCATCTACCTGGGATACCCCCAGCGGGATGAGTTCCCGCCGCAGCTCGGGCCGCTCCCGACAGGTAAGAATCATGCCGGTATAAGGGACGGCACACCGCAAAACGGCGATGATCTTCTTGAGATCTTCGTCAGCAACGAGATAGGGGGATTGAGTGGTAAAAGGAGTATTCACCGCCGGTTCCAACCTGGGGAACGAAATAGTGTGTGGCCCTATCCCGAACTCCCGCTCCAGATCCATGGCGTGGTAGAGCAGCCCCAAAACCTCGAACCGCCAGTCGTAGAGTCCGAAAAGTACCCCGATGGCCACATCGTCGATTCCTGCTTCCTGCGCCCGGTGCAGGGCCAAAAGCCGCCAGAGGTAGGAACTCTTAAGCGTATTCGCCGGGTGCATTTTCCGGTAGGTTTCATGGTGGTAGGTCTCCTGAAAGACCTGGTAGGTGCCGATACCGATCTCTTTTAACCGCCGGTATTCTTCTACGGTAAGAGGTGCGGCGTTGACGTTAACGCGCCTGATTTCGCCCCGGCCGTTCTTGGTAGCGTAAATTTTTTCGATGGTGCGGCACATAAAGTCAACATCGCTTACCGGATGCTCACCGTAAACCACAATAAGTCGTTTATGCCCCTTGGAAGTCAGTATTTTGATTTCTCTCTCCAGTTCATCCATCGCCAGCGTTTTTTCGGTCACCGCCTCGTTACTATGCCGGAAACCGCAATACACGCAGTTGTTAACGCACTTGCTGGAAATATACAGGGGCGCAAACAGCACAATGCGGTTGCCGTACACTTCACGCTTGATCCAGAGCGCCGTTTCAAAAATAGCCTCCCAGAGATCCGCATCTCCAACATTCAACAGGGCGGCCGTTTCCTCCGGCGTTAGGCCGCGAAGCTCCCTTGCTTTACTTAACACCTCTTCCACTTCTTGCCGTGTGGGGTTGCTTTTACGCCGCAGAATGTCCCAAATCTTTTCGTCGTCGATAAAATCACGTCTTTTTTCGGCAGTCTCGTAAGCCGCGATTTGGGTCAGGCGCTTGTCGCGCCAGGCCCGTTCCTCCGGAGTCAGCATAAATAAGGCCTCCTCAACATTTTTAGTATTTTCAAATTAATTGCTGTCCGGACCACTTCCCGCTCGTTTGCCGCTTTGTTTCTGCCTGAAATACCGCGCCCCGGCCACCCCCGGCGTGGTGAGCTCCTCGGGCTGCGTCACTTTTTCCACCTCCTCCCGCGTAAACAGCCCCTCCTCCACCAGAAGTTCGGTCACAGGTTTCCGGACCACCGCCGCCTTTGCTGCTATCTCGGCGGCTTTTTCGTACCCGATGTAGGGCACAAAAGCCGTGATTACGCCCTGGCTGGCCTCCAGTAAGGTACGACAGCGCTGCTCATCGGCCTGGATGCCTTCGATGCACTTCGCGGCAAAAATTTCGACCGCCCCGGTGAGCATAGTGAGGGACTGCAGGAGGTTATGCGCAACCAGTGGCAGGAAGGCATTGAGCTCCAGCTGTCCGGACGCGGCCGCGACACTGATGGCGAAGTCGTTGGCCATGACCTGGTAGGCCACTTGGGTGACCATTTCCGGAATTACGGGGTTGACCTTACCCGGCATAATGGAAGAACCGGCCTGTACTTCGGGCAGTTTTATTTCGCCCAAGCCGGCCCGCGGCCCCGAAGAAAGGAGTCGCAAATCACCGGCGATTTTAGCCAGGTTGACGGCGGCCGTCTTCAAAAACCCGGAAACTTCGCTGAAAACATCGGCGTTTTGTGTGGCTTCGAAGCTGTTTTCGGCTCTTGCCAGGCCGTATCCGGTCAGCTCGCGCAGGATCTCGACAACGCGGTAGACATACCGCCGGTTAGCGTTCAGCCCCGTACCGACCGCGGTGCCGCCGAGGTTGATCTGGCGCAACCGCTCCTCCGCCTTGTAAAGCCGCCACCAATCGCGGGCCACCGCCTCGGCCCAGGCACCGAACTCCTGTCCCAGGGTAACCGGAACAGCATCCTGCAGTTCGGTACGTCCCACCTTCAATACCGACGCAAAGGCTTTTTCCTTGGCCTGCAGCGCTCCCTGCAAGGTGGCCGTCGCTTCTGCAAGCCTTCGCACCAGTGCAATGGCAGCCACCCGCAGCGCGGTGGGATAAACATCGTTGGTGGACTGCCCCAGATTGACATGGTCCAGAGGGTGAACTACCGTATAATCCCCCTTCTCCCCACCGAGGAGCTCAATAGCGCGGTTGGCAATCACCTCGTTGACATTCATGTTGGTTGAGGTGCCAGCCCCGCCCTGAAAAGCGTCCACAATAATCTGGTCCCGCCACCGGCCCTCGGCCAGCTCCTCCGCCGCCTGAACGATGGCCGTACCGCGCCGGGCGTCCAGCAAGCCGATTTCAATATTGGCCAGCGCCGCCGCCTTTTTTACCAGCGCCAGTGCCCGGACAAGCTCCGGGTGGATACCAACACCGGAAACGGCAAAATTTTTCGAGGCCCGCAGCGCATGCAGGCCGTAGTAAGCATCGCGTGGCACAGCCGCCTGGCCCAGCAGGTCCTTTTCCACCCGTATACCGGCGCTCGCCCCCGCTCCCGGGGGTATGCCCCCTGCCTTCCCCGGCGGACCTCCCCGCACAGCACTTTTAGTTTCGTCCCCCACAATCAAGCCCGCCTCCCCGTGAGGGCGCTTTTCACCTTGACCCCCGGCAGCGCCCCCAACTTTCCCGTCAAAGCGCCAATGGCGTCGGTGGACCCATCCACAATCAACGCTATCACCGCCACGTTTTTCGCCCGGTAGGGAATACCCATGCGACCCACGATAATATCGGCGTACATCCCCAGAATGTCGTTGACTTTCGGTGCCGTTTCGGAACGGTTCTCCACCACGATACCCACTACCCCAATCCGGGTTTCCATACACGCACTCCCCCCACTATAAAGTAACAGCCCATCCCGGCAAAGGATGGGCCACTGTGTCTTGCCCCCGTCCCTTGCCTTCAGGTCACCCCCTCCGCGCAGGACGTTGTCTGTTCGAATTCTACAAGCTTAATTGTTTTCTGGCACTTACTTCGCACGCGATAAACAAAATCCTTCTTAAAAACCTTCATTCGGCGCGGATAATTTCTCTAACAGCGGCAGCCAGGTTGATCAAGTGTACACAGCCCTGTCCGCCTCCAAGCAGAGAAGCGATTTCTTTCTTGGATTTCCCCGCCAAAACCGCACCCTCCAGGCCGGACACCAGCGCGGCCGTCTCGAAACAAAGCCGGTCGGGGGCCCGGAGCACCGCGCCGTCGGCCTGCCTGACTTTCAGGTTTTCACCGGTCAGAACCAGTTTGAGAGACATCTCGTGGAAGGAATCACTCAGCACGGCGCAAACCGTGACGCCGTCCACGGACGAACTGCGGGTCAGAAACTCGAACCGGTTAAACAGGTTGGTCCCGGGGCGCTGGCCGACGTAGCGGCCCCAACCCGCTTCAACCCGGTCCAAGTTGCTGTAGTACCGGCAGGAACCAAGATAAAAAGTCTTCCAGTGTTCCACGTAAGCGTCCAGCGACGGGTAACCCCGTTCCGCGTAAAGAAACGATTCGGCCTGGATCAAGGCGCGGATGTTTTCGATAAAGAGCTCGCACGCCAGGGGTGGATAGTTTTCCAGTGCCATCCGGAAAGCAGACGCTCCCTTTTGGAAGTAAGCTTCGACGCCCTCCAGCTCCGGAACGGCGGTGCTTACGGGCGGTCGTCCACCCGGAGGCCGGTGCCATTCCCACCGCGCCTTCCGGACTATGAACGTGCGTGGATCCACCAAAAGCTGGGCACTCGCTTCGGTAACGGTGCCACATTGAACGGTCTGGACCATCAAACCGTCCGCCCGGCGCTGAACGGTCAGATAACGATTACGCACCAAATCGGGCAAATCTCCCGCCTCCTCGTCGCGGTAGAGAAATATGACCCAATTTTAGCACGGGTGACCGGCAGTCTCAACCCGCAACGGGGACACCCACCGGACGGCCAGCTGTCCACGGCCTGGGCATTCTGGTCGCTGTAGTGCACTTGGTGGCCGGTGTGGGTCAGAGGGCATCGAGCAATTCCTGATTGAGAAGGGCAATCCGGTGTTCGGGACGCCTGATCGTTACCGCCTGACGGTGCGGGAGCGGGACCAGGAGTTCTTCGAGACGTACATTCAGGCCCGGGGCGGTCTGGACAAGCTGCGGGAGCTAAACGGTACCCTTACGGATATCCAGCGCAACTTCAAGGACAACGCTTTGTTGTTTCTTTCGCGGTTGGCACCGCTTCCGGAGGTCCCGCGGCAGCGGCCTATGACGACATCCTGAACGCCAACTACGCCAGTTCGACGTTGGCCGACGAGGTTAATCGGTATCTTCGCTGGCTCGGACGCATTGATAATACGGACTGGATACCGCCGGCAATACTCTTTGTTTACTGAAGCATTTGTCTTCCCGGGCAAAAATGCTTACAGCGCAAATAACTTGGGAAAAGGGTCGCGTGGCGCGGTCGCCGCAGAGTATGCTATGATGGTTCTAAACCGTACCATTGGGAAGAGGGCCGAGCGTGTTCTTCTTTAATCATTACAATTACCACTGGGCACAGGCCGCCCAGGAAAAAGTGGCCAGGTTGCGCGAGCGGCATCCGCACCACACCAACCGGCAACTGGCGTGGTTGTTGATCACCGAGCGGGCCAAACTCTGCGGCGTGGTCGGCGCCATCACGGCGTTGCCCGCTGTTTTCCCGGGACTCGGCACATTGATTGCCATTCTCGGCGGGGTGGCCGTGGATGTAATGGTACTGAGCGTGGTCATTTACCGGTTGGTGCTGGAATTGTCGGTGGTGTACGGCAAAAATCCTTTGTTGCCGCAGGTGCAAAAAGAGGCCTTAAAGATATTCAGCATGGCGGCCGGTGTCGACGCACTGGGCAAAAAGGCGGCCCGCTATACCGCCCAACATTTGTCCAGGCAAGCCGCCGCCACCGGGTTAAACCGGCCCCTCTTCTACCTTGGGCTGCGGGCCAGCCAACGGTCGGCCCTTGGTCGTCTCCTGCCCTTGTTGGGCGTGGCGGTGGCCGGCGGCATCAGCTTTCTCTTCGCCCGTGCGGTCGGCAAACGCACCCTCCAGCACTTTGAGAGCACGGCCGACGCCGGCCACCACTCCTGGAAAGGCCGCACCCTCGACGCTGAATACCAGGTCAGGTCGTAGCACCCCCCACGCCGGTCTAACGACCGGCAATACCAAGACAAAAACGGACTCGTGACAACCCGCCGCACGGGAGCGGTGTCCCCGGCAGCGACATTGCGGAGCGCAGGTTCACGGCACGCGGCGAGCGTGAGGTCGGCGCTGCCGCCGGTGAGGACGCGACGAAATCTCTACGTGGGATTGGGCAGGCGGGGACGACCGGCGAGCGGTTTAATAAGGAGCATGCCGGCGGCAAACCCACCCACGTGTGCCCACCAGGCGACCATGTTAGCCGTACCCAGGATGGCCGCTATCCCGTAGAACAGTTGCAGCGCAATCCACAGGAAGAGAAAGAGCACCGCGGGGAGTTCTATAAAGGTCACGATGAACAATAGCGGCACCAGGGCCAGCACCCGGGCGTGCGGATAGGTGATAAAGTATGCCCCCAACACCCCCGCCACCGCGCCGGAGGCGCCGATGGTGGGAATGACCGACTGGGGATCGCTGATAATGTGGGCCAGGCCGCCGGCCAGCCCGGCCAGCAGGTAAAACAACACGAACCGCGCTCGACCCAACGCGTCCTCCACGTTATCCCCGAAGACCCAAAGGTACAACATATTGCCGATCAGGTGAAACCAGCCCCCGTGCAGGAACGTGGCTGTGAACATCGGGACCCAGGTTTCGAGACTGAATGGAGCTTGGCGGAAGAGTTGCAGCTGCAGGGCGGGGACGATACCAAAGGTGGTCACGAATTGTTGCAGCCCGGCGGGCGGCAACGTGATCTGGAAAATAAAAATCAAGATGTTCAAAGCAATAATGGCTACGGTGACCACCGGTAAACGGCGGGCCCGGATAGTGTCGCGCAGTGGGATCAAGCCGATTTCTCCCCCGTTCGGGGCCGGCGGTGGCCGGCTCCGGCAGACTTGATCCCATTATGCCCCGCAACCATACAATGAATCCTACCGTCTTTGTGCAGCGGGCACAGGGACAACCTCCATGCCGGGAAATGGAGACTGGCTCGTTTTTTGAGGAAGATAACCCTGCGGTTTAGGGAGAACTGCCATCCTCAAAAAAGGTGCCTGTCCCCATTTCCGCTGCCCGCGCGGCGGCTTTCCCCATATGGCTCTAAAGGGTGCGCTCCAACAGGGCGGCCAGATCCTGCCTGGTGGCCCGGCGGGCGTTGGCCGCCAACGAACTCGACCCCATGGCCGCCTCCACCAACTCAGGGATGTCCTGGGCGTTCATGCCGCACGGGCCAAGTTTGGTGGGCAACTCCAAGCGGGCCGCCAGCCGGCCCAGGTAGTGGACAAAACGCCCGGCCGCTTCTTCGTCAGGTGTGCCTGCGGCCACGAGGCCCGCGTGCCGGGCCAGTTCGGCATACGCGCCCGCCGCCACCCCCTGGTTGAACTCGGCCACGTAGGGCAGCAGGATGCCGCAGACTAGGCCGTGGCCCAAACGGTAACGGGTGCCGATGGGGTGCGCCAGGGCGTGCACCGCGCCGGTACGCGCCACGTTCAGCGCCATACCGGCCAGCATGCTGGCCAAAAGCATGTTCTCGCGCGCCTCCCGCCGGCCGGGAACGGTGTAGGCGGTGTAGATGTTCTGTATGATCAAGCGTACCGCTTCGCGTGCCAGGCTCCGCGTATAGGCGTTCGCCCAGCGTGAGGTGTAGGCCTCAACCGCGTGGGTCAGGGCATCCATCCCCGTTTGGGCGGTAAGCGCCCGGGGCATGGACATAGTCATAATCGGGTCGACCACCGCTACCCTGGGCAGCCAGCGGTCGTGCCGGAGGCTGGTCTTTTTTCCGGTTACGGGATCCACCAGCACCACGTTTTGCGTGACCTCGGAGCCGCTGCCTGCGGTGGTGGGCACGGCCACAAAGGGCAGGCCGCCGGTGGTTAACTCGCGCCCGTTCAAGTACTCGCGGGTTTCGCCCTCGGCGTGGGCCAAACCGGCGGCGGCCTTGGCCACGTCGAGAACGCTGCCGCCACCCACCCCGACCACGACGGTGCAGCCCTCGTCCCGGGCCAGTTGCCGGACCGCATCAACCGTGGCAGTGTCCGGTTCCGGGGTTACTTCTTCAAACCACACCGTTTCCAGACCGGAGATCGCCAGCGGCTGGGTGATCCTGTCCATTTGCCCCGATTGTTTCAGACTCTGACGCCCGGTGACCAGCAGAACCTTTTGGCCCAGCGCGGCCACCTCTTCCCCCAGCTGGTAGGTGCTGCCCGGCCCGAACCGGATCCTGGGCGTGGTGAAAATGTCAAAAAGCAAGAACCTCTCCCCCTAAGCGCTTGTTCAGCATTTCCGCTCTAAAGATAGGTAACAATCTCCTCCGTGTCCCGGCGTTGGGGACGGTTTTCCGTTTCCCGCGCCGGATAACCAAGCGGCACCAGCGCGACAGGCACCCGCCAGTCGGGTATGCCCAGACAGGCGGATACCCGCGCCTCGTCAAAGGCCCCCACCCAACAGCTGCCCAGTCCGGCCGCGGTGGCCGCCAGCAGGATGTTCTGGGTGGCGGCGGCCGTGTCCTGAAGACAATAGAGAAACCGCCCCCGCTCACGGTAACGGGACGCCGAACGTTCCGGTTCGGCGCAGACCACGATGCAAACCGGGGCGGCTGCCACGAAGTCTTGACGCAGCGCGGCCTCGGCCAGGCAACGCCGGCGGTCGGAGGCGGTCACCACGTAGAAATGCCAGGGCTGCAGGTTGCCGGCGCTGGGTGCCCAGCGGGCGGCTTCGATCAGGCGGTCAAGGACCGCGCTGGGAACCGGATCGGGTCGAAAGCGCCGGATCGAAGCGCGACGCTTAACGTTCTCGAGCACCGTGTCGAGCATTGCTCACCATCCCTTCCAGTGTGGATTGCGCTCTTGTGCCTTTTTAGTATCTTTCCAGCAGGGACCCGGCCATACCCGCTGGGTTGGGGTCGGCAAACTGCAGCCGGTGTCCCGCAGGCGGTGGGCCGGGAGTTCAACCGCGCAACAGGCCTTTTTGATCACCGGGGTGAAGCGAAAGGGGCGCAGATTGTGCACCAGGTGCACCACCCGGCCCTCCCGGTCCAAGAAGGCGATGTCAATCGGAAAGCGCATTCCGATGGTGTGTACACTCCGGCACGGGACAAGCACCAACGCTTCCTCCGGTGTCAGCCGCGCCCGCCCCAAGAGGCCCACCAGGCGGGCCCGGAAAGTACGCGCGTACGCCACCTGGCGCGCCACAACCCGCGCCCGGGTCAGGTTGACCAGCACTTTTCAAAAACCACCCTTCGGCGCTTCAGGAGTCCTTCCGGGACCAGGAAACCTCTATCCCGGCCACTTCCTCGATTTCCCGGGCCCGGCTGCGCCCCATGAGGTTTTTAACGCCTTCGGCCGGCGGCAGGCCCTCAAAAAGCACCCGGTACGTTTGTTCCGTGATGGGCATTTCGACCCGGTGCTGGCGGGCCAAAAGGTAGGCTGCCCGAGTGGTGCGCACCCCTTCGACCACCATGCGGACGGACGCCAGCGCTTCCGCTACCGGTTTTCCTCGCCCGATCTCCACGCCCGCCCGCCGGTTGCGGCTGTGCCAACTGGTACAGGTGACGATCAGGTCACCTACGCCGGCCAGGCCGGCAAAGGTCAGCGGGTTGGCCCCCAGGCGGACGCCGAGTCGGGTAATCTCGGCCAAACCCCGGGTCAAAAGCGCGGCCTTGGTGTTGTCCCCGAAACCGAGGCCTTCGGAGATCCCCGTGCCCAGGGCGATGATATTCTTCAGGGCTCCGCCCAGTTCCACCCCGACGATGTCGGGGTTGGTGTACACCCGGAAGGTGGGGGCCATCATGGTTTCCTGCACGTATTCGGCCGCCGCGGGGTAGGGCGAAGAGGCCACGACCGCGGTGGGCAGGTCCCGGCCCACCTCCTCGGCATGGCTGGGGCCGGAAAGGGCGACGTAACGGACTAGATCCTTCTCACCGGTGACCTGCCGGAAGATTTCGGACTGGCGTAGGAGCGTGTTCTCCTCGATTCCTTTGGCCACGTTGACCACTATCGCCCTTCGGGGCACCTCCGGCCAGGCGGCCGCCAGGGTAGACCGGAAGGCGTGAGACGGTACGGCGAAGATGACCAGGCTGGCCCCGGCTAATGTTTCTTTAAGCGCGGTGCCCACGCGTACCGTAACGGGAACGGGCACCCCGGGCAGGTACTGCTGGTTCTCGCGCTTGGTCTCCAGCATCTGGGCCAGGTCAGCCCTCCGGGCCCAAAGCGACACGGGGCAACCTTTCCGCGCCAGCAGGACCGCCAGCGCCGTGCCCCAACTACCGGCTCCGAGTACGGCTATCTTGTCCATTTCGCTCTCCTTACAATTCACGGGCGTAACGGATGGCGTTCCGGAACAGGGCTAGGCCGTCCGGTTCACCTTCCAGCCCCCGACGCCAGTTCGGGTGCTGGGTTGTTTCCACGAACCGCTCCGGATGGGGCATGAGCCCCAGGATCAGACCCGACGGGTCGGTGAGGCCGGCGATGGCGTTGAGCGAACCGTTGGGATTATCCGGGTAGGCCGCGGTAGGCGCTCCGCTACGGTCCACGTACCGGAACGCCACCTGTCCGGAGGCCTCGATATCCGCCAGGGTCTCCGGCGGAGCGTAGAACTTCCCCTCGCCGTGGGCCGCCTGGAAGGTTACGGTACGGCCCTTAAGTCCGCGGGTAAAAACCGACTCCCCCTCCACCCGCATTCGGACCCACCGGCATTCGAACCGCCCGCTATCGTTAGCCATCAGGGTGGCCGCAATCTCGCCGATGCGGGCGTAGGGCAACAGCCCGGTACGCACCAGCACCTGAAAGCCGTTGCAGATCCCCAGCACCGGCCGCCCCCGGGAGACGAACCCGGCCAAGGCCTCCCTCAGGAAAGAGGTTAGTTCCACGGCCAGGATCTTCCCGGAATGCACGTCGTCACCGTAGGAAAACCCGCCGGGGATCACGAGCAGGCCGAAATCGGCCAGTTTACGACTTCCGGTACGCAGTTCGTTGACGTGCACCAGTTGGGGCGCGCCGCCGCACTTTTCAAAGGCCCAGGCCGTCTCGAGGTCGCAGTTGGTGCCGTCGGTACGCAACACACAGACCGGGGGTTTCATCCACCGAACACCTCTTTCAGCGGCCGTTGCCACCTGTCCTTTAAAAAGCCCACCGGAATCTCGAACAACTGCCGTTCGCCAGCGCTTGCTGCGATGTTGGGCGCGGCCGTCGTCTCGCCGATCAACTGGTACGGAACGCCGGCAAACACTTCGGCCGGGTCCCGTCCCGCCGCCATTTCCACCACAAAGCAGCCGGCCGTTTCATTGAACAAAAAGAAGTCCGGACGGATATCCGGCAGGGTGAGCCGCGCTCCGTAACCGCCGCCGAAGGCCATCTCCGCCACCGCGACGGCCAGCCCCCCCTCGCTGAGGTCGTGGCAAGCGACGACGTCTCCTCGGCGGATTGCCCGGTGTACCGCCGCCAAAACGGCGGGCAGGACGGTCAGGTCGGTCTCCGGCAACCGGGAACCCAAGAATCCGTGGAGATCATAATAGACCGAACCGCCCATCCGCTCCGGATTGTGTTGCCCGACCAGTACCAAAACGCTGCCGGGGTGCTTGAAGTCCGCGGAGACCGTCCGCCGGACGTCAGGCAGGCGGCCGAAGGCCGAAATACAGAGCACCGGCGGAATGCGGATGGTCAATCCGTCGGCGGTCTGGTAGGTGCTGGACAGGCTGTCCTTGCCGGAGATGAAGGGCATTCTAAGCGCCCGGGAAAAATCCACGCAGGCGTCCACCGCCCGGTCCAGCGCGCCCAGACGTTCCTCGTCGGGCACCGGCCAGATGAAGTTGTCGATCAGGGCTATCTCCGCCGGGTCGGCACCCACGGCCACGGCGTTGGCCACCGCTTCGGCCGCCGCCCACAGTCCGCCCTGGTAGGGATCGATCAGGTTTAACACCGGGTTCAAACCGTGGGCGATTACCAGGGCATAAGGCCGGCCCGGGAGGGGGGTGAGCACCGCGGCGTCATTGGGCGCGTCCAGATCAACCCCGCCCAAGGGCGGCAAAGCGTTAGTCCCTTGAACCCCGTGATCGTACATCCGGATAATCGGCTCCCGGGAACATACGTTTAGATGGGCCATAACCCGGCCGTAAACCTCGGCCCATTCCTCAGGCTCCGCAGGCGGGGCCAACTCGGGCTCCGGGTGTACGGGGGAGTTCCACGTGGCCTGTAGCACCCGCTGGGGCAAACCCTCGTGCAAAAAGGACATTTCCAGGTCCATTACCGTTTCCCCGTTGTAAGTGGCCCGGAAACGGCGGTCACCGGTGAAACGGCCCAGCACGGTCGCCTCCACGTTCAGACCGCGGCAGATTTCCATGAATTCGTCCAGGTGTTCCGGCGCTACCGCGGCAACCATACGCTCCTGACTTTCGGATAACAATATTTCCCAGGGCGCAAGTCCCGAGTATTTCAGCGGCGCGCGGTCCAGGGCGATCAGGGCCCCGGTCGCGGCGCCCATTTCTCCGACCGCTGAAGCAAACCCCCCGGCGCCGCAGTCGGTGATCGCCCTGATGAGACCCCGGTCGCGCGCGGCCAGGATGGCGTCGCTCATCCTCTTTTCCTCGATCGGGTGGCCGATCTGCACGGCCTGGGCGTGGACGTCGATGGTCCGCTCGGTCATGGCGGCGCTGGAAAAGGTGGCTCCGTGGATGCCGTCCCGACCGGTGCGGCCGCCGATGACGACCACCAGGTCCCCTTCCCGCGGGGTTCCCTTGCGGCAGCGGTCTTCGGGCAGGATGCCGTAGGCGCCCACGATCACCGTGGGTTTGGCCCGGAAATCCGGATGAAAATGCACCGATCCGTTGTTGGTGGGAATGCCCATCCGGTTACCGTAATCCCGTACGCCGGCTACCACCCGGCGTAACAGGTAGTGCGGATGCAGGCAGCCCGGGGGAATATCCGTCCACGGCGTGTCCGGCGGCGCAAAACAGAATATATCGGTGGAAGCCAGGACCCGGGCGCCCTGACCGGTACCCATAACGTCCCGAAACACGCCGCCGCTTCCGGTAGCGGCACCCCCGTAGGGCTCAATGGCCGACGGTGAGTTGTGGGTCTCGACCTTGCCGCAGACCGCCCAGCCGTCGTAAAAGGCAAAGACACCGGAGTTATCAACGAAAGCCGAGCGCACCAGGGGATGCGCGATCTCTCTGGTAGCCTCCTGGAGACGCTTCAGCAAAGGCATTTTTTTCTGTCCGTCGACGATGAGCCACGCCTTGAAAGTTTTATGCACACAGTGCTCCGACCAGGTCTGGGCCAGGATCTCCACCTCGCAGTCGGTGGGATCGCGGCCGAGCCGCCGGAAGTAGTCCTGAATAAGGCGCATCTCTTCCAGGCTCAAGAAAAGCCTGTCCCGGCTGAGCTCCATCAACTGCCGGTCGTCCATGCTGCCCAAAGGAATGGTCACGGTCGGCCGGGGCGGGCCGGAAAGCCGCAGGGTTTGCGGTTTCTCGGTGACCACGTGCTGCACGGTGGCGTTTACCAATAGCCTGCGGGTGATCAGGTCTACCTCCGCCGCGGTGACCGTACCGTAAAAAGCATATTCCCAACTGGAATCCGCGGCTTGCACGTGCGCCAGACCCAGGTCGCGGGCCGCCTTCACCAGGGAAGCCGCTTCGGGGTTCATCACCCCGGGTTTGTAGGCCACTTCCAGCAGGTGGGCGGCGTCGGTGATCAGAGGCCGGTTGAGGGCATAGTCCTGGAAGATACCCTCCCACAGGAGGTTTTCCGCCAAGAACTTGGCCTCCTCGGGGGTTATACCCTCAAACCGGAACACCCGGGCGGTCCGTACTCTTTGTACGCTTTGAATACCCAGGGAAGAACGGATTTCGTAGAGCACTTCTTCCCCGGCGGGGTCGACCAGTTCGGGCTTGATCGCGGTCCGTATCTCCTGTAACGGCACTGGCAGATTATCCCTCCCGCGTGGATACTACCACTAGGTTTAGATTGTACCACGACCTGGGCGCAGTTTGCTACTTACGCAGGGTAAAACGAGGCTCTTCGCCCCGCCGCAGACGCTGGATGTTCGCGCGGTGCTTGTACACGGCCACCACGGCGAGAAACAGGCCGAAGGTCACGTACCGCCAGTCCAACCCCGCCAGGTAGAAAGCCGCGGGGACCGCGGCGGCCGCCAGGATTGACGCCAGGGAAACGTAACGGGTCAGCGCAAAAGTGCCGATCCAGACCGCGGCGGCCAACGCCAGGGCAACGGACGGCAGCATCAACAGCACCCCCAGGCTGGTGGCGATAATCTTGCCCCCCTGGAACCGCAGAAATACCGACCAACCGTGGCCGACAAGGGCGGCGGCGGCGGTGAGCAACTCCACGCCCGGGACCCCGACCAGCCGGCCGAACAGCACGGCCGCAACCCCCTTGCCGGCGTCACCGGCCAGGGAGAGTAAACCCCACGACGGACCCAGGGCACGCCAAACATTGGTGGCACCAATGTTGCCGCTCCCGTATGTGCGAATATCAATACCCTTGACGTAACGCGCGATCAAGTAGCCCGTGGGCACCGATCCAATCAGGTAACTGGCAAGTAGAGCCAGGATGATCTCCAAAAGGTTCATTATTGCTCCCGCCTCCTGAAGACAAACCGTACGGGGGTACCGGTTAAGCCGTAAACCTGCCGCAGTTGGTTCTCCAGGTAGCGCCGGTATCCTTGGGAAACCAGTCCCGGGTCGTTAACGAACATGAGGAAGGTCGGGGGTCCGGTGGCTACCTGGGTGCCGTACAGGAATTTCAGCCGTTTCCCCTTCTGAGCGGGGGGCGGCGTGACCATCAAAGCGTCGTGCACGATCTGGTTCAGGCTCCGGGTCGGGATCTGGCGGCGGTATTGCGCCATCACCGCATCCACCGTGTCCAAGAGCTTCTCCAGTCCCTGCCCGGTGCGGGCGGACACGAAGAGCACCGGCGCGTACCCGATAAACCTGAGTTCGTCCCGGATCCCTTCACGATAGCGGGCCACGGACACCTTGTCCGGCGTCAGCAAATCCCACTTGTTAACTGCGATGATGACCGCTTTGCCCGCCTCTTCCGCCAGACCGGCGATTTTCTGATCCTGGTTGGTCACTCCTTCGGCCGCATCCAGCACCAGCAAGGCCACGTCCGCGCGTTGCACTGCTTTCGCCGCCCTGAGCACGCTGTACCGTTCGATCGAGGCGCGAATTTTGGCCTTGCGGCGTATGCCCGCGGTGTCGATGAGCACGTATTCCCCGCCGCCGCGGCAAAACCGGGTGTCGATGGCGTCCCGCGTCGTGCCCGGGAGGTCACTGACGATCACCCGCTCTTCACCCAAAAGCGCGTTGACCAGCGAGGACTTGCCCACGTTCGGCCGCCCGATCACGGCGATCCGCACCGCTTCTGCCTCCGGTACGGCCGTAACCGCCGGCAGCCGGGCGATCACCATGTCGAGCAGATCACCGGTATTCAACCCTTCAGCCGCCGAAATGGGCACAGGTTCCCCCAACCCGAGCGCGTAGAACTCCGCGGTGGGCAGCGGCTTGGCGAAATCATCGACCTTGTTGACCACCAGGATCACCGGTTTGCCCGACCGGCGCAGGATCTCCGCCACCTGGTAGTCTTCGGGCAAAAGGCCGGTGCGGCCGTCCACGAGAAACAGGACCAGGTCGGCCTCCACGATCGCCTGCCGGGCCTGTGCGGCGACACGGGCGGCCATTGGTTCCTCGGTTTTGCTTTCGATGCCGCCGGTGTCTACCAGGGTAAAGTGGTGACCGCCCCACTCGGTGTCACGGTAGAGTCGGTCCCTGGTTACGCCCGCCTGGGGATGCACTACAGCCGTGCGCTGGCCCAGGATGCGGTTGAACAAGGTGGACTTGCCCACGTTGGGCCGTCCGACAATGGCCACTACCGGTTTGGTCAAAGCTGCTGCCTCCTCAGTCTTCTACCGCAAAACAATATCACAGTTAGTAGTGGGTATCTAACAAAACGTGTCTCCCTCGCAAATGCACGTCAGCCATACCGCCGGCTTACGGGAGCGGAGTTTCCTTTTGGTCGCCGAGGGCGTAGTGCACCAGTTCCTCCGGGCCGGAGGCGGCCACCACCGGAACCCGGAGAGCGTTTTGCAGTTCCGGCAGAGTGGTATCGTCCAGAAAAAGATGGCCGTTGCGGAGGGCCGACTGGGGCACCACCACCAGGTCACCCAACATTTTCCCCCGCAACTGCTTTCTGATGTCGGTACCGGTTAAAAGCCCGGCCACGGTGACCGTACGGCCAAAAAAGTCGTTTTCCACCACGGCCAGGTCCAGGTGCAAACCCCGGATACGGTTTAAGTGCTCCGCCACCGGGGCAAGCAGTTGTGCGCCCAGGCGCCCGGTAACCACGGTGACCCGCCGCGGGGGCACGCCCTCCGGAAGTTTATCCCGCACAGCGCTCCATTCGTCCAGGAAAAGCCGCGCCAGCCCAACCCCATTTTCCAACTGGGGAAAGCCTTCGTAAGCCGCAGCCGGCGGCACCTCTTGCCCGGCCGTGAGGTAAAACTCGTCGGCGAGGTGGATGAAGGCCGAGCCAAGCTCTTGGACGTACTGCGCCTGCTGGCGCGTGATTTCTTCCACCAGCCCTCGGGACTCAGCCGGTGTGAAGCCGCGCAGTGGGTACAACCCCTCCCGAAACCGGGTGCGCCCCACCGGTACCACCGCCAAGGACCGGACCGCCGGCCAGAGTCCGGCCAGATCCCGGACGGTGCGCTGCAGTTCAGCGCCGTCATTGAGCCCGGGACAAAGGACCACCTGGGTATGCATTTCGATCCCGGCGTCATGCAAAAAACGTAATTGCGCCATTATGTTCCCAGCGCGGGGATGACCCAGCATGCGCCGGCGCAGGGCCGGGTTGGTGGTGTGCACCGAAATATAAAGGGGACTCAGCTTCTGGTCGGCGATGCGTTTAAGTTCACGCTCCCCGACGTTGGTCAGGGTGACAAAATTGCCCTCCATGAAGGACAGCCGGTAATCGTCGTCCTTGACGTACAGGGAGGACCGGAGCCCTGGGGGCATCTGATCCACAAAACAAAACAGACACCGGTTCTGACAGCGGTGCAAGGTTGCTAAAGGCTCGGCAAAAACCAGGCCCAAATCCTCGTCATAATCTTTTTCTATGTCCAGGAGCCACCGTTCTCCGCTTTTTTTACCCAAGGTCACGGTCAACTGCTCGTCGGTTGAATAAAACCGATAGTCAAGCCAATCGTCCACCGGATTGCCGTTTAATGCCAAAAGACGGTCTCCGGGTTCCACGCCGATTTGGGCGGCAATACTCCCCGGTTGTGTTTTTGCGACCACCAAACCTTCGGACAAGAAATGTCCCTCCGTTCTTTATCCCTGTATAGCTTGTGTTGAAAAACTCGTCTGGTGTGCGCCGGGGCATTAGCAGAAATCTCTACATAAGCTTCCTATTTAGCATTATCCCCCAAGGACGGTGCTTGCGTCAACGAGGGCCGGGCGCAGGGCCGGCGATTTAGGGCAAAACCGCAAGTCCGCGCAAGACCCGGCGGGCCAGACCGAATAACCCCAGTTGGTAGGCCCGCATGGCCAGCCGTAGGCGAAAGGCTTGGGGGATGACCACCTGGCATACCGTGTACTGATCACCGGGGATCTGGTATAGGTCAGAAAAACTATGGATCAGGCGGGTGAGGATCGCCCCGCCCGACATTATCCAGACGGCATATATCTCCCGGTCGTCGGCGTCCCGGCCGGCGCGCAGGAAGTGTTCCCGGCGGTCCAGAAACGGAAGCTGGTCTAAGCGGATCGTGGCGCCCGCCGGCGCGGCCTGGTTGATGTGGGACAGGGCGGCCAAGGCTGCAAACGGTGTATTGTGAACATAAAAGACTCTCACGGGAACCTCTCTTTTTTAGCCGACAAATCCTTCTTGGTGCTTTCGACCAGGGCCACCACCCGCGGGTAGGCCCGGCGCGAGCCCCAGGTCACAATAAGCCGTCCGATGCCCTGGAGCTTGAGACCGCGGGACAGGTACCCGCCAAGTTTCATTTTCCAGTTCAGTGTGATCGCCGTGTCCACCAGCTTAAAAGGTTCCTCCAGGTTGAAGGCGGAGGCAAGTCCCCGGAAAACGATTTCCGGCGCTTGGGCGTAGCTGCGGCGGCCCAACACAAAGACCTCGTTACCGCTCTCGTCCTGTCCGTAAGGTTCTAGCCGGCCGTAGTCCTGGCCATCTTGCTTGTCGTAAAGCGGCAGGGACAATAGATCATCCGGCGAGGGTACCCGGTCCGGTGACAGCCGGCCGGTGTGTACGGCCGCGGCCAACACCGAGGAGTGGGTACCTCCGAAGCAATGATAAATTACTTTCAACGTTTCCGACTCCCTCTAAGCGCGCTTCATGGCTCCGGTTTGTCCTGATCATCACGCCTTTCTTTTAGTTTTAGCAGTTTACCCGGTCCGCCGAATTCCCGGTTGAAGAACTGCTGCAGTTTTTCCCGGGCCTGCGGTATGCCGCCGGCACTGACCACCAGGTAAACCGCCAATCCGCCCAGGACTACCAGAAACAGTGCCAGCGCCACCCGCCAGCCTACCAGTCCGCCCGCCTGGTCGGGCCCGGCCGGTCCTACGCCCAGGACCACGGGCATGGATTCGGCCAAGAACGCCAGGCCGCTTTCCACCTCATCCCTGCTGTTGGTGTGCGTGCCGGCTTCGATCAGGATGGCGGTGGAGGTGAGGTCCTGGTTGTAGTTGCCGCTGGCCATAAAGATTTCCTTAACCAGCTCCGGGTGCCGTTCATTCGCCCGGGCCATCATCCGGCGCGCGAAATCCTTGTTGGCGTCCTGCTTCGGGTTTTGTTGTCCGACCACCAGACGCACCTGACTTACGGTCTGCCCCGCAATCTCTTTCCGGAAGAAGTCTGGATCGGGAACACCGTCTCGGTGCAGGTCGATCAGGACACTGGGGCGGCGTTTTTCTACCAGTTGCACCGCCGTGCGTCGCGAACGTTCGTAGGCCTGCGCATCGTGCGGGTTATGGTTCGTTGTGTCGTGAAACACCGTTAAGCCCTGGCGGCGAAGCTCCTGGGCGAAGCGCCGGCCGACCTTGATAATATCCCCGTTTTCCTGGAAGGCGGCCCCGGAATCCGGCACGTAGGATTCCATGGTGTGCGAATGATAAATGGCCACATCGATGTTCGTCCCGCCCTGAGCGGGTACCGTCAACGTGTCGCCGTACCGGCCGAAGTAATCCTTCCAGGCCAAGAGCTCCTTGTCCAAACCCTGGAGCCGGGCAACGGCCACGTTGTGTTCAACCCGCATTACCCGGTAGTGTTCGGCCCGGGCGGTGATGATTTCGTCACCTGGAAACACCTGCCGGCTGGTTTTGGTAATCACGGTGCCCCGCTCGTCGACCACGGTGATATAACGGCCTACTTCATGATCGCACAGGTCCAGGCTCATCGCCTGCCTCCCGCTCCAGACCGGTACCCGGTCTTCCGGGGCAAAATATCCCAAAACGGCAATAAAGACCAGGAAACAGGCGATGGCCAGGTTCAGCGCCACTTTATTCCTCATTTTTGCGGCCTCCCTCGTCATTCGCGGGGGACTTCAGGTTAACCACCAAAGCAGGGTCGCGGTCCGCGGCGCGGGGGCCGCCCTGCAGGCGTTCTCTGATTTCCCCGACCACTTCGGCCAAGAGTACGGCCAGCACGCCGGCCAGCACGACCACGTCAAACACGCCGGCGCCCCCGAATGAAACCAGGCCAGCCATGCCGCGGCTGGCCAGAAGCGCCCCGTGGAAGGTGTCGGCCAACAGTACCCCTAGAGTGGCGGCGATCCACGCCCCCCGGCGTGACCGGCTCACCGCGTACGCAATTACCGCGGCCACTACCGGGTAAAGGTAGATGATATCCACAAAGGCGTACCGCCCCGCCGGCTCAGGGAGCCCGGTCATCAAAAAGGACCCGATTCCGAACACCACCGCCGCCACGACCAGGGCCGCCACCAGCGGCCGTATCTTTTCCACGCTTGTGCCGGCCCGGCTGGTTAGATACACGGCTAGGGCGATGGGTACCAGCGCACCGCCGACGTTAAGCACGAAAGTAATATTTCCCAGTACAAAGGGGATGTCGATCAGGCTGCCGACGATCAGGGCGGCTAAGACGGCCAGCGCCGCCTTATCCGTGAGGCGAAGCCGGTCGAGCACCCGGTGCGCCGCCCCCAGATAGATGAGTACAGAGACCACGATCAAAACGATAATCCCCACCGGCAAGTTGGTCATCTCACCTACTCCTTCTAGGACCAAAAGTTTTTTATAGCCTGCCCCGGCTGCGGTCGAATATGCACCAAGCCCTGCCTTGCGGCCGTCCGGGGCAAAAAAAGAGCGGCCTAGCGGCCGCCGGTGGCGTTCAGAGTCTGTTTTTTTGTTGTTATTGGTTGTTATTGTTAGTTTGAGTTTTTCTGGAGCAAATCTCCAAATACGTCCCCGAGGGTCACCTCATCCCGGGCGTTGTTCTGGTACTTTGAGTCGCCGTTTTTCTGGGCCTCGCGCAGGGAGAGCCGGATCCGCTTGTTCTCGGGGTCCACACTCAACACCTTAACCCTGATGTCCTGCCCCTCGGCGATCACATCCTCCGGTTTGGCCACGTGCCAGTCGGCGAGGTGCGAAATATGGATCAGTCCTTCTACGCCCGGTTCCAGCTCCACGAAAGCCCCAAACGGTACCAGCCGCACCACTTTGGCCGGCACGATTTCGCCCACCGGATAGTTTTCGGTAACGTGATCCCACGGATTAGGCAAAACCTGCTTCAAGCTGAGGGAAACCTTTTCGTTTTCCCGGTCGACGCGGAGCACCTGCACCTCCAGTTCATCGCCCACCTTCAGTACTTCGGAAGGGTGGTTGATCCGGTGCCAGGAAATCTCCGAAATGTGCAGCAAACCGTCCAGGCCCCCGATGTCCACAAAGGCTCCAAAGTGGGTCAAGCGACGGACGATACCGCGCACCACGTCGCCTTCTTGAATGGTGTTCAGCGTTTCCTGACGTTTCCGGGCGTACTCCTCTTCCAGCAGCGCTTTGCGGGAAAGGATCACTTTCTTGCGGCCTTTATTGAGTTCGATGATCTGGGCCGTGACATTCATACCGACGTACTGGCTCAGGTCTTCCACGTAACCCCGCTCCACCTGCGACGCGGGCAGGAAGGAACGCACCCCCAGGTCGACCAACAGCCCGCCTTTGACCACTTCCCGGACGACGCCCTGTACTGGCTCGCCCTTTTGGTGCGCTTGTTCCAGTGCCTCCCAGGCTTTGATGGCGTCCGCCCGGCCCTTGGAGAGGATGATGCGTCCCTCATTGTCTTCGGCTTTGACTACCCACACATCTATCTCATCTCCCACCTGGACCACTTCGTCGGGGGAGGAAACATCACAGCAGGATAATTCACGTAACGGCACGACACCCTCCGATTTCGCCCCGACATCCACCAGGACCTCGTCCTGCCCGACCTGAACAACCACTCCCCTGACTACATCGCCGCTGCGCAGGGACCTGACCTGCGTTGTCTGCAGCTCCTGCTCCGCGTTGGTGGCATCCTCCGTTTCCGGATTTGCACCTTGCCCCTCCGGAGTGGTGATGCCTTCGTTCTCCGCCATCTCTCGCATTCGCCTTTCAACCTCCTCGATAATCCAATCAGGTGTAGACGCACCCGCCGTTAATCCGGCCGTTTTTACGCCCCGGAACCAGTCCGGCCGCAGTTGGGCGGCAGTCTCAATGTGGTACGTCGGCGTACCGGTCGCCCTACACAAGTCAGTTAACTTTCTTGTGTTCGCGCTGAACATGCCGCCCACCACGATCATTACCTCGACCTGGCGGGCCAGCTCAAGCGCGGCCTCCTGGCGTTCCATCACCGCGTGGCAGATGGTGTCGCCGACCGTGACCTCGCCCATCCTGCGCTTCAGCGCCGCGACAACCGCCTCGTACCGGGTGTGGGACTGGGTGGTTTGGGCCACCACGCCCACACGGGGAAAATAAGGCAGCGCCGCCGCTTCGAAAGGGCTCTCCACCACCAGAGCCTGGCCGTCGGTCCAACCGACGATTCCCTGCACTTCCGGGTGTTCCTTTTCGCCAACGACGATCACCTGGTGCCCGGAGCGGGTTAAACCGCAGGCCAACTGCTGTGCACGCCGGACAAAGGGGCAGGTGGCGTCGATCACCTTGAATCCCAGTTCTCGGGCCTGGTTCACCAGCTCGGGTCCGACGCCGTGGGAACGAATAATCAAGGTCCCCAACGGTGCGTCCCGAAGCTTGTCAATAACACTGATACCCTGCCGGGTAAGAAGGGTGACCACCTGGGGATTGTGAATCAGCGGACCCAGCGTGTATATGGGGGGTGGGGTTTGCCGGGCCGTTTGCAACGCGAGGTCGATGGCCCGACGTACGCCGAAACAGAATCCCGCTTTCGCGGCCAGCCGAACTTCCATATCCTCACCTCTCGTTCCGCAACAAGGCGCCTATCTCCCCCATGACCCGGTTACTGATATCT
The DNA here is from genome assembly GCA_002375985.1 of Firmicutes bacterium UBA3572. Lineage (GTDB taxonomy): Bacteria > Bacillota > Desulfotomaculia > Desulfotomaculales > Desulforudaceae > Desulfopertinax. The sequence continues at coordinate 26,703 of DFNH01000002.1, forward strand.
TCCAGGGCTTCCTTTGTGGGCCGCTTCCCGGCGTATTCCGGAAAGTAAAGCGGTTTGCCGATCCGTACCCGGACTTTGCCCCACACGCCCCTGGTACCCACCAGGGCCACCGGGAGTATGGGAACACCTCCCTTCAGCGCCATCAACGCCGCCCCGTACTGGGGCTTTAAAAGTTCACCGCTTTTGCTCCGGGTGCCCTCGGGAAAAATCCCGACCACCCGCCCCCCAGACAGGTGCTCCAGAGCCAAGCGTATCGCTTCCCTGTCGAGCGTTTCCCGGCGCACCGGGAAGGCTCCCAGGGCTACGATTATCTTTCTCAAGACCGGAATGCGAAAAAGCTCGGCTTTGGCCATGTAGTGTATCGGACGGTTAAGGGCACAACCAACTACCAGCGGATCCCAATAACTGGTATGATTGGCGGCCACCAGAACCCCCCCCGCCGCCGGCAGGTGTCCAGCTCCCTCCACTTCCCAGCGCCGGAGGATCCGCAGTATGGCCCGGCACAGGTACCAGGCTATCCGGTAAAACATTAAAGAACACCTACCTCCGCGACAATCCTGGCCACCACTTCGTCCACCGTAAGGTTGGAGGTGTCGATGACGACGGCGTCCGGTGCCACACACAGCGGCGCCATCGCGCGGCTGCTGTCGAGGCGGTCGCGTTCTTCGATCTCCCGCACCAGATCCTCCAGTGTTACCCGGTAACCCTGCTGGACCAAATCGCGTTGCCGCCGCCGGGCCCTTTCCAGCACGGAAGCGGTTATAAAAAACTTTTTGTCCGCATCGGGGAGGACCACCGTACCGATGTCCCGCCCTTCCATAACAATACCGCCTGCGGCAGCCAGCTCACGCTGTAATGAGGTTAGCAGTTGCCGTACAGACGGTACACGAGCGTAATAGGATACCTGCCGTGATACCTCGGGCTGTCTGATCGCCCGGGTGACGTCTTCTCCGTTGAGGTAGACCCACAACCCCTCCGGACGCGCCTCAAACTTTAGTTCCGCGGTCCGGACCAGTTCCGCCAGTTTTTTCTCGTCCTTTTCCGGGGATATACCGCTACGCATGCCCAGGAGGGTGATCCCCCGGTACATGGCTCCTGTATCGACATATGCCAAACCCAAACTGTCCGCAACCCTTTTGGCTACCGTGCTCTTACCTGCTCCCGCAGGACCGTCAATGGCAATTACGCCTCTCCCGATCGCGCCGTCCTCCCTCATGTTGATCCACCTGAAACCTAGGGTTTACTTCGACAAACAACCTAGATTTCCTTTTAAAATTTCAAATTAGTAAAGGAGATGAAAACCGCTCCTGGTGCTATTATTCTAGGCATACGGATTTTAATGCCTCGGTGAAACCGGGGAAGGAGATGTCGATACAGTCCGGGTCTTCCAGCACCGTTTCGCGGGCGGCGGCCAGGCCGGCAACCACGACCGCCATGGCGATGCGGTGGTCCCCATGGCTCTGGCAGCGCCCCCCCTGAAGCCGACCTGTACCACGAATGATAAGGCCGTCGGGTGTTTCCCGGATGTCGGCACCCAGCTTGGTCAGTTCCTGGCACACGGTGGTCAAGCGGTCCGACTCTTTCACCCGCAGCTCAGCAGCGTCGCGGATGACCGTTTCCCCGTCGGCGAAAGCCGCGGCTACGGCCAGCACGGGGATCTCGTCGATCAGGCGCGGGATGAGAGCACCGTCCACTACCGTGCCGCGCAGGGCGCTGGAGCGCACCCGGAGGTCGGCCACCGGTTCGCTGCCGCTCATCCTGGTTTCGGAAAGCGTGATGGCAGCGCCCATCCGGTTCAGAACGTCCAACAGGCCGGTGCGGGTCGGATTGACGCCCACGCCGCGCAATACCAAATCGCTCTCCGGCGTGATCAGGGCGGCCACGATGAGAAAGGCGGCCGAGGAAATGTCGCCCGGAACGGCAATGTCCCGGCCCTGCAAACGGGACGGGGTAATCGTAACCGTGAGACCGTCGCGGTGCACCAGTGCGCCGAAGGCACTCAGCATCCGTTCGGTATGGTCCCGGCTCGGCAGCGGCTCGGTGACCCGGACCGGGCCGTCAGCAAAAAGACCAGCCAGTAAAAGCGCCGATTTCAACTGGGCGGAGGCCACCGGCAGCCGGTAGGAAAATCCGCGGAGTCTTCTGCCCACAACGGCGATCGGAGCGTAGTTGGCACCGTCGCGCCCCAGCAAAAGCGCCCCCATTTCGGCAAGCGGACGAGTAACCCGGCCCATGGGGCGCCGGCGCAGAGAAGCGTCGCCGGTAACCACGCTGAAAAATGGCTGCCCGGCCAGAATCCCGAGCAAGAGCCGCATGGTGGTACCCGAGTTACCCGCATCAAGGACGTCCGCCGGCTCCTGAAGGCCGTGCCGCCCGCGGCCGCAAAGGCGCACCGTGGTCCGGTTGGCGTGCTTGATATCCACCCCTAAGGCCCGAAAGCACTGCACGGTCGACAGGCAGTCCTCGCCCGGCAGGAAGTTGGTAACCGTCGTTTCCCCGTCCGCCAGGGCGCCCAGCATCACCGCCCGGTGGGAGATCGATTTGTCGCCGGGGATGGTGAGCTCACCGCACAAGCCCCGGACCGGTGTCACCGTGAGATTCAAATCCGCATTCCCCCAAAAAGGACAGGCATGTTTTGTGGACAAGTGCCTATTTATCCACAAATAAGGTGCCCAAATTACCTGCTTGCACGCCCAATTCACATGCCGATTGCGATCAAAGGGAACAAGAGACGGCTGTAGGTCAGCGTTTCACCACGGGAATGCCTGCGGCACCCAATAGATCGGCCGCCCGGTCGCGGTCGGCTTCACTGGTGAAACCCAGGCGTACGCTGCCGCCCTCACCTTCACGCACCCGGAGGATTTCAACGTCCGCAATATTGACGCCGTGATCGCCCAGGGTGGTAGCCACCGCCGCCAGCGCGCCGGGACGGTCTGAAATGGTGATAACCAGTTCGCACAAGTCACTGACGAATCCTTTCATCCGCGCCGGCAGCGCCTCACGGCGGCGCCGGGCTTTCTCGAGCCAAGCGTGAAGCCGCGTCCGCTCACCTTCCACCAGGATCTTTTCGATAACATCGAGTTCGGCCCGAAAGTTGCCAAGCACCTCACGCACCATTTCACGATTGGCCAAAAAGATATCCTGCCAGATTTCCGGGTTTCCGGCGGCCACCCGGGTGGTGTCCCGAAAACCCCCGGCCGCGAGCGCCAATGCCCGGTCTGACCCCGGTATCCCGCCGATGGTGTTGACCAGCGCACAGGCCAGCAGGTGGGGCAGGTGGCTCACGGCGGCTACGGCACGATCGTGTTCGGCCGGGTCCATTTCGATTACCCGGCAGCCCAGTTTCTCGGCCAGCCGCCGCAAAACGGCCAGGGCCCGCGGATCGGTGCGGGGCGTGGGGGTGAGGACGTAGTAGGCACCCTCGAACAGGTAGCGATCAGCCCCCCGGATCCCTGTCTGTTCCGATCCGGCCATAGGGTGCCCGCCCACAAAGTGTACGTCGGGACCCAACAGATCCTCAGCCGCGGCCACAATCTGGGCCTTGCAGCTGCCGACGTCGGTGACCACCGTACCCGGTGCCAGATACGGCCGCACCGCACGCAGTACGGGGAGCACACTGCCCACGGGCACGGCCACAATCACCAAGTCCGCCCCACGGACACCCGCGCCGGCTTCGGTGGTATAAGTATCGACGGCCCCACGGTCAACGGCCTGGCGGAGCCGGGCCTCATGGCGCCCGATCCCGACCACCGTGCCCGCCAGACGGCGGGCCCGCAGCCCCATTCCGATAGAACCACCGATGAGGCCAACACCGATAATGGCCACCCGCGCAAACACGCCCGCTTCTCCTTTGTAAAAGACTACATTTTGCGGCCTATCGCCCGGGCAACGCCCGCCATCTGCCGCATTGTCTTGGCAAATTTTTTCGGGGTTAAGGATTGAGCCCCGTCGCAAAGCGCCTCAACCGGGTTGGGGTGGACCTCCAGCATCACGCCGTCCGCCCCTGCGGCGACCGCCGCCACCGCCATAGGCGGTACAAACCGGAACTTGCCGATACCGTGGCTCGGATCAACGATCACCGGCAGGTGAGAGAAATGCTTGATGACCGGCACGGCCGAAAGGTCCAGGGTGTTGCGCGTATAGGTCTCGAAGGTCCGGATGCCCCGTTCACACAGGATTACGTTTGGATTACCCTCGCTGAGAATGTACTCGGCGGCCATCAGCCACTCTTCAATGGTGGCCGACAGTCCCCGCTTGAGCAACACCGGCTTTTGGTAACGGCCTACCTCGCGCAGCAGGTAGAAGTTCTGCATGTTGCGGGTACCGATCTGAATGATGTCCGCGTACTCGGCCACCAGCGGCAGGGTCCGCGGGTCCATAACCTCGGTGACGATCAGCAGTCCGTACTTTTCCCGGGCTTCGGCCAGCAGTTGCAGGCCTTTCTCGGCCAGTCCCTGGAAGGAGTAGGGAGAAGTGCGCGGCTTGTACGCGCCCCCGCGCAAGATACGGGCGCCGCTAGCCCTGATCTTTTCCGCGACCTCGAACAACTGTTCTTTGCTCTCCACCGCACACGGGCCGGCCATCACCTGGACGGTTTCGCCGCCGATCTCGACGTCGCCGATGGTGATCACGGTGCCTTCTTCCCGCATGATCCGGCTGGCCAGCTTGTAGGGGTGCATAATCGGAATGACGTTCGCTACACCTGGCAGCATTTCGATGCCGGCGTCACCCAACTGGGTTTCGTCGCCAATCGCCCCGATGATGGTGCGCTCCACCCCGCGGGATAGGTGGGCGCGGTAACCGGCCGCTTCTAGTCTCTGCATTACTGTCTGAATCTGCTCTTCGGTTGCGTTATGATCCATCACAATGACCATCCTTTACTCATCCTCCCCCAGGACGCTTTCCAAGGCTTGGATAAACCGTTCGTTTTGGTACCGGGTACCGATGGTCACCCTGAGCTTCGTCGGATAACCGAAGCCGCCGCGGATGATCACGCCCCGGCGCAGCATTTGTTGAAAGATCTGCTTTTCATCCCGGCCCGCGTCAAACAGAATGAAGTTGGCCTCGGTCGGTACAAAGTCCAAGCCCAGCCGGGAAAACTCTTCGTAAAGGTAGGTCTTTTCGGTACGGTTCAGGGCCTGCAAGGCGGCCACGTGGTCCTGGTCCCGAAGCGCGGTCAAGGCCGCCTCCTGGGCTAAGCTATTCACATTAAAGGGTTCCCGGACCCGCTCCAGGCAATCCACGATTTCCCTCCTGGCCACGGCGTAACCGATCCGCAGGCCGGCCAAGCCGTAAATCTTGGAGAAAGTACGCAGCACCACCACGTTCGGACGGGTCCGGACATAATCGATCCCGTTCGGGTACGCCGGGTCCTCCACATATTCAAAATAGGCCTCGTCCAATACCAGCAGGCAGTGCTCCGGCAATATCTCGAGGAAGCGGTCCAGCTCTGGCTTACGGACCACCGTACCGGTAGGATTGTTTGGGTTACAAATATACACCAGTTTCGTCCGCCGGTTCACGACGGCGGCCATCGCCTCCAGGTCCAGGGTGTAATTCTCGTCAAGCGGTACCTCTCGGGGTACGGCGTTCATCATCCGGGCCAGGGGCTCGTACCGCGGGAAGCTGGGCACCGGCATAACGGCCTCGTCACCGGGCTCCAGAAAGGCCAGAGAAAGCTGTTGCACGATCTCGTTGGAGCCGTTGCCCAGATGAATCTCTGCCGGGTCCACACCGAGAAATCCGGCCAGTGCCTCGCGGAGACGGTAGCAACTCCCGTCCGGATAATAGTGCACGGCGGCCACGGCCCCCTTAAGGACGCCGATCACGGCCGGTGAAGGGCCAAGGGCGTTTTCGTTGGATGCCAGCTTAATGACTTCCGTGAGGCCAAGTTCCCGCTGCACCTCTTCGATCGGCTTGCCGGGGCGGTATACGGCCAGATCTAAAATGTTCTTTCGTGCCAGTCTGGACAAGCGACTCCCTCCCTGGGCAGGTACGACCACGGCTAGACTTGCGGTCCGGGCCGTTCCTCGTGTTGGTTTTAAAAATGTTATCACGCCCTTATACCCGGCGCAACACTAGATTTTACCAATAGCGCTTTTTAGGCCAAGTACCATTTCCTGCACCGCGGATTCGGCCTCATGCGCCCCCGCTTCCTCGATCCGCTGGATCAGGGCACTGCCCACCACCAGGGCATCGGCAAGGGGGGCCAGCTCCCGGGCCTGTTCGGGGCGGCCGATACCGAAGCCTAACGCCAGAGGCAGGTCGGTGTGCGCCCGTACGGTGTGACACACCTGGGCCAGCTTTTCGGAGTAGGCGCCCGTGGAACCGGTCACCCCGGTTAAAGACACGCAGTAAATGAACCCCCGGGCGTGACGGGCGATAGCGGCGATCCGCCGCGGGGTGGAGGTCGGTGCCACCAGAGGAACTAACGCCAAGCCGTGCGCGTCCGCCAACGCGCAGAAAGGTCCGGATTCCTCCACCGGCAGGTCCGGGATGATGAATCCGTCTAACCCGGCTTGCGCCGCCGCCGCCACAAGCTCCGCCGGGCCAAAGGCCAGGATCGGGTTATAGTAGCTCATCAGCACCAGAGGAACGTCCGTTTGGGCCCGCAACCGGGCACCCAGTGCAAGAATCTGCGCCAGGTTAACGCCCTGCGCCAGAGCGGCCTGGGAGGCCCGCTGGATCACCGGTCCGTCGGCCAGAGGGTCGGAAAACGGCACGCCGAGTTCCACCAGGTCGGCCCCGGCGGCCGCCATAGCCAGGACCAACCGTTCGGTAGCTTCCAGATCCGGCCAGCCCGCGGTTACATAGGTTATCAGACCGGTCTCGCCCCGGTCCCGCAACCGCTGAAAGGCGCCGGCGATACGCGCGGCACACATGTCGTCACCTCCTCCCGCGCCACCGTGGCCATGTCTTTATCTCCCCGGCCCGAAAGATTGACGACGAGCACCGCTTCCGGCGCCATCTCCCGCGCCAGGCGCACCGCTTCGGCCACGGCGTGGGCGCTTTCCAGCGCCGGCAGAATCCCCTCGGTACGGCAGAGCAAGCGAAAAGCATCCAACGCCTCCGCGTCGCTGGCGCTGGTAAAGGACACCCGCCCCGTGTCCTTCAAAAAGCTCAGTTCCGGACCGACGCCGGGGTAGTCGAGACCGGCCGAAACCGAGTGTGCCGGCGAAACCTGGCCGTGCTCGTCCTGCAAGAGATAGCTCAGCGATCCGTGCAGCACGCCGGGACGGCCGCGGGAAAGGCTAGCGGCGTGTTCCCCGGGACGTGGTCCCCGCCCGCCGGCCTCCACGCCCACCAAGCGGACGTCCGGGTCGGCCAGAAAGGCCGAAAAAATGCCTAAGGCGTTGCTGCCGCCGCCGACACAGGCCACCACGCAGTCCGGAAGGCGGCCCGTGGCCGCCAGAACCTGTTGCCGGGTCTCCCGCCCGATTACGGCTTGAAAGTCCCGGACGATCATGGGGTAGGGATGCGGTCCGGCTGCCGAACCGATCAAGTAGTAGGTGGACTCCACGTGGGTCACCCAGTGCCGGATGGCCTCGTTCATGGCGTCCTTCAGGGTACGGCTCCCCGCGTGCACCTCCACCACCTCGGCGCCCAAAAGCCGCATCCTGAACACGTTTGGCTCCTGGCGGCGGACGTCTTCGGCGCCCATGAAGATGGTGCACGAAAAACCCAGCAAGGCGGCGGCCGTGGCCGTGGCCACACCGTGCTGTCCGGCGCCCGTCTCGGCGATGACCCGGCGTTTGCCCATCCGTCGGGCCAGGAGCGCTTGGCCCAGCGTGTTGTTAATCTTGTGGGCGCCGGTGTGGTTCAGGTCCTCCCGCTTCAGATAGATCCGGGCGCCCCCCGCATACCGGGTCAGGTTGGCCGCGAAGTAAAGGGGGCTGGGCCGTCCCACATAGTGCTGGAGGTATTCTTGAAACTGTTGCTGAAACTGCGGGTCCTCCCGCGCTTCTAGGTAGGCGGCCAGCAGTTCTTCCAGGGCCGGCATCAGCGTCTCCGGGACGTAGCGCCCACCGTAAGCGCCGAAATAGCCGCGTTCATCCGGTTGCATCGTCCAACCTCCTCAACCTGCCTTAACCTCTCTAACAAAACTTCTGATCTTCTGGGGGTCCTTACGCCCGCCGGTTTCCACGCCGCTGGACACGTCCACGCCAAAAGGGCGCACCGTGCGGATCGCCCGGCGCACGTTGCCGGGATCAAGCCCCCCCGCCAAAATCAACGGACGCGGGAAAACGCGTGAGACCAGGATGTGCCAGTCGAAGCTCTGGCCGGTACCCCCGCATCGTCCCGCCACCCTGGTGTCCACCAGCAGTGCCCACACCCGGGCGTATTCTCCGGCGCGGTCCAGTTCGTGACGCCCCGCTGCGTCCACGCCGAGCACCTTGATTACCGGCAGGGTGAACCGGCCGCAGTATTCCGGCGACTCCCGTCCGTGAAACTGCAAAGCACTCAGGCCGCAATAACGGGCGATTTTTGAGACCGTTTTCACCTCCTCGTCCACAAATACGCCTACGGAAAGCACTCCCGGCGGCAGCCGCCGGATGATCTCCCGGGCTTTCTGCGGTGCGATACACCGGCGGCCGGGGGCGAAAACGAAACCAATGGCGTCGGCGCCGGCTTCGACCGCCGCGTGGGCACTGTCAACATCCAGGATGCCGCAAATCTTCACGAAAGTCACCGCGCGCCTCCCTCCTCCGTCTGGTTCCCCATCAACTCCCGGATCCGGGCGCCGATGTCCGGAGCCCGCATCAGTGTTTCCCCCACCAGAACGGCATCCACGCCGCAGCTTTCCAACTCCAGGATATCCGCCCGCCTGCTAATGCCGCTGGCGCTGACCTTGGTTACATCGGCGGGCAGACGGCGCGCCAACTCAACCGTGGTGGCCAAGTTGGTCCGGAATGTGCGCAGATCGCGGTTGTTGATCCCGATGAGTTTCGCCCCGGAGGCTAAAGCCCGTTCCAGTTCTTCCGGCCGGTGGACCTCCACTAGACACTCCATGCCCAACTCGGTGGCGAGAGCCTGAAAGTCCCGTAGGGAAGCATCATCAAGCACGGCCGCGATCAGTAGCACGGCGTCCGCCCCCAAGGCCCGGGACTCGTATAGCTGGTACTCCGATACAATGAAGTCTTTGCGTAAAAGCGGAAGCTGCACGGCCCGGCGCACCTCGCGCAGGTACTCCGGCCGGCCGCCGAAAAACGGAAAGTCGGTGAGCACCGAAATGGCCGCGGCCCCGGCGCGTTCGTAAATGCCGGCGATCCGCACCGGGTCGAAGTCCGTGCGGAATACCCCGGCCGAGGGAGAGCGCCGTTTCAGTTCGGCGATCAGGGAAACACCGGGACGCCGGCGCAACGCCCGGATCAGGCTGAGCGCCGGTCCCCTGGTCTCCGCCGCGCGCCGCAGCGAAGCCATCGGCACGGCCCGGCGGTCGGCCTCGACCTGCTCAAGCTTGGAGGCGATGATCCGGTTCAACATGCCCGAACCTCCTTGTAAAAGAGACGAGCGCCTCTAACCTGTCCAGGGCCGCCCCCGAGTCCAATGTTTGTGTGGCCAACCGCACCGCTTCGGCCAAACTCTCGGCCCGTCCCGCGGCCAGGAGCGCCAGCGCGGCGTTTAGGATCACCGCGTCCCGCCTGGGTCCCTGCGCGCCCTGCAGTACGGCACGAACCAGCGACGCATTCTCCGGTGGCGCGCCCCCCGCCAACGCCTCCACTCCCGCCCGCGCAAATCCCAGTTCGGCCGGATCCAGTGTGCGGGGCCGGATGGCGCCCGCACGGACTTCCCACATCAGCGAGGGACCGCACAGAGACACTTCGTCCAGCCCGCCGGCGCCGTGCACCACAAAGGCCCTTTCCACGCCCAACTCCGCCAGTGCGCCGGCCACCAGTTCGGCGACCGCCGGGTCGAACACGCCCAGCACCTGGACCGCCGGCGCCAGCGGGTTGGTTAACGGCCCCAAGATATTGAACACGGTGCGGATGCCGATCTCCCGGCGGGGCGCGGCCACGTGCCGCATAGCCAGGTGCAGACGGGGGGCAAACAAAAAAGCGATGCCCACGGCATCCAGGCAAGCGCCCATCTGGGCCGGGGTCAGCTCCAGGTTTACGCCCAGATGCCGGAGCACATCGGCGCTACCACAGCGGCTGGAAACCGAAGTGTTACCGTGTTTGGCCACCGGAACCCCGGCCCCGGCGACCACAAAGGCGGCCGCCGTGGAGATATTGAAGGTGTTGGCACCGTCGCCCCCCGTGCCACAGGTGTCGGCCACCAACCGGTGACGGGTCGGCACCTGTTCGGCCCGCCTGCGCATGGCCCGGGCAAAACCAGTGATTTCGGCCGCCGTCTCCTTTTTGATCCGCAAGCCCGCTAACAACGCGCCGATCTGCGCCGCCGTCGCCCCGCCGTTCATGATCTCGGCCATTACCGCTTCGGCCTCGTGCTGCTCTAGATTCTCTCCCAAAACGACCTTTTGGATGGCTTCCTTAATCATCTCTACTCCGCTCCTCTCCGGCCCGCACACAGACCGAGAAAATTTTTAAGCAGCGCGTGTCCCCATTCGGTCAGGATGGACTCCGGGTGAAACTGCACTCCTTCCACCAAAAACCTCCGGTGCCGCAGTCCCATGATCTCCCCGTCCGGAGTACGGGCACTAACTTCCAAACAGTCCGGCAGGCTGGCGGCTTCCACCACCAGCGAATGATACCGGGTAGCCATGAAGGGTGATGGGATGTTGCGAAAAATGGTTTTTCCGTCGTGCCAGACGTTACTCGTCTTGCCATGCATCAGGGTGGCCGCCCGCACTACCCGACCGCCGAAGGCGCGACCGATGGCCTGGTGGCCCAAGCAGACCCCCAGTATCGGCAGGCGGCCGGCGAAGTGTCTGATAAGCTCCAGCGAGACCCCGGCGCGCTCGGGCGTACCGGGACCGGGAGAAATCACGATGGCCTTAGGGTTTAACAGCTCGATCTCCTTTACCGAGAGGCGGTCATTGCGCACCACGCGCACGGTCTCACCCAGTTCCTCCAGGTAGTGAACCAGGTTGAAAGTAAAGGAGTCGTAATTATCCACCATTAGAAGCATGCCTCGCTCCCCCTTACCGCCCGGAGCAGGGCGGACGCCTTGTGTAGCACTTCCTGGTATTCCCGTTCCGGATCGGAGTCGGCCACAATGCCGGCCCCGGCCTGGACGTACACCCGCGCGCCGGTGATGACCGCTGTACGGATGGCGATACAAGTGTCAAGGTTGCCGTTCAGGCCTATGTAACCCACGGCGCCGGCGTAGACGCCGCGCCGGTTCGTTTCCAACTCTTCAATTATTTCCATGGCGCGGACCTTGGGTGCCCCGCTCACCGTACCGGCGGGGAAAGCCGCCCGCAAGGCCGAAAGCGGCGATTCGCCCGGCGCCAGCACTCCAGCGACTTCGGAAGTCAGGTGCATCACATGGGAGTATCTTTCCACTTCCATGAACCGGGGCACCTGTACCGAACCGGCACGGCAGACCCGCGCCAGGTCGTTTCGCCCCAGGTCTACCAGCATGAGGTGCTCGGCCGCTTCCTTGGCGTCGGACCGCAGCTCCCGTTCCAGCGCCTGGTCGGTGGCCGCGTCGCGCCCCCGAGGACGGGTGCCCGCAATCGGTCTGGTCCGTACCGTGCCGTCTTCCACCCTGACCAGCATTTCCGGAGAGGCGCCCACGGCAATGATCCGCCCGGTGTCCAGGTAGAACAGATACGGTGACGGGTTGATACTGCGCAGCCGGCGGTAGATTTCGAAAGGGGCGTCCTCCAAGGGAAGATCGAACCGTACCGATAACACCACCTGGAGTATCTCTCCGGCGGCGATATACTCTTTCGCCTGGCGGACGGCCGCCCGGAAAGCCTCCGGTGTGGTGTTGGCGCGCACCGGCTCCCCCGCCGGCCGCGTTGCCGTCGCACGCACCGGGATGTAGTCGGGAGGAGATTCAGCCAACTGCGTTCTTAACCGGCCGATCAAGGCCACGGCGCCGGCGTAGGTTTCCTCCGGCCGTTCGCCCACCGCAGTGTTGATGATCGCTTTTAACGTATGCTGAACGTGGTCGAAGACCAGCACCGTTCCCGGAAACATCATCTCCAGATCGGGCAGGGTAAGATCATCCGGTGCCCGCGACGGCAGGTCTTCAAAGTAACGCACCAGATCGTAGGCGAAGTAGCCCACGGCACCGCCGAAAAACCGCGGGAGATTCAAATCGGGACAGCGGTATTCCCCCAGACGCTCGGCCAGGATTTCCAGCGGTGGACCCGTAACCGTTTTCCGGCCGCCAGCCGGGTCGCCGAACACGCCACGGCCGTTCTTGTAGTGTAACGTCCAGAGGGGATTCCAACCCAGAAAGGAGTAACGCCCCAGGTTTTCACCGCCCTCCACGCTTTCTAATAGAAAACAGGGCTGGGGCGGTTCAAGGCGCTTGAACACCGAGATGGGCGTTTCGGTATCCGCCACCCACTCGCTGTAGACCGGGATTAAATTGTAGGTTTCGGCCAGGCGCAAATACTCTTCACGGGACGGGAATATGGACAAAACCGCAACACCCCCCTGCAAAATGGAAAAACCGGCACTCAGCGGAGTGCCGGTCACCAGGTGCCAGCCCCAACTCAGCTCATCTATCCTGCTCGTCTTATAAATCTTGTCTAAGCTGTCCTCGACTCAATCGGAACCCTATAAAATTTATACGCCTTATATAACACGAAACGGTGGTCTTGTCAACTCCGACCATACGATTTACGTCAGTGCAGAAGCTCCCGCACCGCCTGAGCCTCCTCTTCGCCCAGGACACGGCTGATCCAACGGTTGTGTTCGACCGTAGACATTTGATAGGGAAACACCTTCTCCCGCTTGGCGTTAAACAGTACCCGTACGTTGGGAAAGAAAGGGTAAGCGCGCGGGGTATCCGTGACGATCCCGATCTCCCCGGAACTGACCTCCACCATCGCGCCGGTCGGGTAAGCGGCAACACAGCAGAGAAAGTTCTCCACCAGCTTCACGTCAAACCACCAGTTTCCGGAGGCGGCGATCATCTCCAGGACTTCGTGCGGCGCCACGGCCGCCCGGTAGCAGCGGTCTGAGGTCAGGGCATCATACACGTCGGCCAGGCCGACGATTTGCGGCAAAAGACCGATATCTCTTCCCCGGAGACCGAGGGGATAACCCTCGCCGTTATAACGTTCGTGGTGGGCATAGGCGATCATACTGGCTACCCGGTGCTCCCGGAGCATTTCCTGGCCGTAGGCGCAGTGCTTCTGCACCTGGCTGAATTCCTCTTCCGTCAGCTTACCGGGCTTGTTTAAGATCGCCGGATCAACCCGCAGTTTGCCGACGTCGTGCAGCAGGGCCCCCAGCGCCAAATCCAGCAACTGACCGCGCGGCAGTCCGAAATTAATGCCGGTCAAAACCGCCAGAATGCACACGTTTACCGAGTGGTGAAACAGGTAAGCACCCGCGGCCCGGATATCCATCAGGTTGACCACCGAAAGGGGATTGTCCAGCAATTCGGTGACGATGCTTTCGGCCACCTTTGTCAATTCGGGCCCGGCGTTCAGCACCCTGGCTTTCGGCGACGCGGCTTGCACCAAAACCTTGCGCACCTCAACGATGGCATCCCGGCGCGTCTTTTCGGTGACGACATCGCGGATTTCGACACCGTTTAAGAGTTTATCCTCGACATACACGGCGCAAAACCCGATAGCAGAGAGCTTTTCTATGTACCGCTGGGTCAAGGTGACCCCGGTATTCAGGTAAACCTCGCCTTTGTCGCCCAGCACCGGACGGGCCAAACGCATTCCCGGCATAAGATAGCTCACCGGAACTTTACGCATGTGCTTAACCCTCACCACTTGTATCTCAATCTATATCTCGTCTGTGTCTCGACGCTGATTGACCTGTAAATCTGGCTTTGATAAAGGCAACTTCTTCTTCGTCCAGCACCCGGACCACAAACCGGCGTTTTTCCAAGGTAGACAGATCATAAGGATCAGCAAGCCAACCTTTTTCCGCGTCCAGGAAAACCCGCACGACCGGTTGGGTGGGAAAGCCTTTCGGCGTACCGACGACGGCGCCGGTCTCTTTGGTGTTGAGTTCCACCAGCGTGCCCACCGGATAAGCGGCGACGACATTCACAAACCGCCGGACAACCTCGTAATCGAACCAGTAGTCGCCGGCGGCCAATAGCATTTCCAGCGCCTCGTGCGGCGCATAGGCCTTGCGGTAACACCGGTCGGCGATCAAAGCGTCAAAAACGTCGGCAATGCCGGTGATTTGCGCCAGCAGAGATACCTGTGCGCCCTTAAGACCACGCGGGTAACCCTCACCGTTTACCCGTTCGTGATGCATACAGGCGATGCCGGCGGCCACCGGGTTGTCACTAAGCATTTCTTCGGCGATAAGCGTATGGCGCTTGACAAGCGCAAACTCTTCATCAGTCAACCGGCCGGGTTTTTCAAGGATTTCTACCGGGATCTTAATTTTACCGACATCGTGCAGCACCGCACCCGTGCCCAGGTCAAACAATTCGCGCCTGCTCAAACCCATTTCGGCGCCCACGGTCAGAGCCAACACACAAACGTTGACGGAATGATGATAAAGATACTCGTTTCGGGCGCGAATATCCGCCATGTTGATCACTCGCGACGACGGGTTTTGGATGATCTGCTCAACCATGTCACTGATGGTACGGGAGAGCTCTTTGGGAGGCAAAACCGCTTTCGCGTGGGAGGAGGCGGTTTCCAGGAGCAAATTTCTAATCTGCCCGACGGCTTCCCGGCGCGTTTCTTCGTGGATTACGTCTGTCGCTTCCGGAATTTCGACATCCTGCAGCACGGGATCATAGACGTAAACCGAGGAAAAGCCCAACTCCTTGAGCTTTTGAATGTAGCGCGCAGTCAGGATCGCGCCCGTCTGCAGGTAAACTTCGTTGTTGGCGCCGTACACACTTTTGGCCAGGCGCAAACCGGGCTGGAGGGCGCTTACCGGAACTTTGCGCATTGTTAACACCTCTGAGTTAGCCGGTCAGATCCGGCCGCAGCGCCGCTGCTTCCCCCAGGTAAACGTGCTGAATCTCGGTCACCGGACGGGCCGTGTTAACGTGCATCAGGACGCGCAGACAACGGGGCATGGCTCCCGGAACGTCGATTTCGGTGGCACACAGGAGCGGTACCCGCGTCCATCCCAACTCTCTGGCCGCCAAAGCTGGAAACTCGGCGTTGAGGTCAGGAGTCAGCGTAAAAAAGATGCTCACGATGTCGTCCACGCCCAGACCGTTGGCCTGAACCATGGCTTCCAGGAGTTCGCGGGTGGCCTCCAGGATGGCTTCCTGCGTGTTCGCACGGACCACGTTGGCGCCGCGGATACCGCGTACGGGGGACACGGCCAAACACCCTTCCTCCTCCGGTGCTACCGGTTATATTTTCTTTCCAGCCAACGCTGCAGGGATCGCACCTCTTCGTTGATCCGGAACAGCAGCCGTTCCACTTCGAGACGATTCAGCACCAGATTACCCGGCTCCAGGATTTCAATGCGCCGGAAATCCTCCCGGACTACGAAACGGACCAGATCCTCAACACTGTCAGCCACCACGGTCAACTCGGCGGGAGCATAAGCCACCTCATTGTCACCCTGGTCGTCAAAAACGGTGTATATCTCGCCACCCAGGCTGATGTCCTCGATCTCTACGCCTTGAATGGGCACATTACGAAAAAGGGCGACCTGTTGTTCCCGGTTCTCCTCGGCCACCTTTTCGGTAGACTTGGAACCAAAGAAAAGGCGTCCCGGGCGGGAAACCCCTTTGAAGTCAAGGCGCACTTTTGCTCTGAGTCGTGCTTCTACCTGCTCGCTTCCCACCTGTGTCCGTACCAACAGGGCGTCCCCCCTATTGCCGTGTTTGTCTCTAATTAGCTATTCTAGGCGATTATATGGAAATCCTGCAAGTTATTTCGACAGACCAAGCAATTCCCGCAGGCGGCGCAGTTCATCGGTGCGTAACCGCCGGTACTGACCCGGCCGCAAGGCCATCAGCTTCAGATTGGCCACGCTCGTCCGCTTGAGCCGCTTCACTTCATAGCCCAACGCGGCCCACATGCGCCGCACCTGGCGGTTGCGTCCCTCGTGAATGGTCATTTCCACCAGGGCATGCCGCCTGTCCCCGCGTAGCAGCCGAACCACGCATGGCGCAGTGGGACCGTCCTCCAGTTCGATGCCGGAGGCGATCCGCTGAAGAGCCTCCGGATCCGGGGTACGGTCCAGCACCACCGCGTAGGTCTTCGGGACCTTGAAACGCGGATGTGTCAGGCGATAGGCAAGCTCCCCATCGTTGGTCAGCAGGAGCAGTCCCTCGGAATCCACGTCTAAACGGCCGACCGGAAAAACCCGTTGGGGCAGGCCAGCTACCAGATCGGTAACCTTGGGCCTACCCTGGGGGTCGTGCGCCGTAGTTACGTAACCGCGGGGCTTGTACAACATTAGGTAGGCCTTGGGCTCCGGACGCACCTCCCGGCCGTCCACTTCGACGCGATCGCGGTGCGGATCCACCGTTACGCCCAACCTGTCCACTACCTGCCCGTTCACCCGTACGCGCCCGGCGCGGATATATTCTTCGCACTTGCGACGTGAAGCGACTCCCGCCTCCGCCAGAAACTTTTGCAATCGCGGCAACGACGCCACCCCCTAAGTACCAGCACCTGCTTTTCTCCCTAAAGATTGTAACCGCACGGACGCCACCTTAGCTAGGTGTTGCTGAAAAACAAACCTTATGCGCGGTGTGCTGTACGGGGCATTATCTCCGGTCACTATGGATAAGTGAGTGGTTATCTACAAAACATGTCCCCTATTTTTTCCCTTATTTGAAGATGGCGCTGACGATCAGGATGGAGGCCAGCAGGGTGGTGAAGTCGGCGGTGAGTCCGGAGGCCACCGCGTACCGGTACTTCCGGATGCCCACGGCACCAAAGTACAGGGTGAGGACGTAAAAGGTGGTGTCGCTCGAACCCTGGGCGGTGGATACCAAAAGGCCGATGAAGCTATCGGGACCGTGTTCCTCGATCAGTTCACTGGCGATGCCCAGGGCGGCGCTTCCGGACAGGGGGCGCATGAGGGCGTGGGGCAGTATTTCGGGCGGGACGCTCAAACAGGAAAGCAGCAGCGCCACGGCACCAACAAAGATGTCCATGGCACCGGAAGCACGGAAAACGCTGATGGCCACAATCATGGCGACCAGAAAGGGGATCAGTTTTACGGCCATCCCGAACCCCTGCTCCGCACCTTCCACGAAGGCTTCGAACACCCGTACGCCCCGCAGGACGCCCGCCACCAATACCAGGGCCAAAAAGACCGGAATCGCCCACTTGGAAACGGCCGTGACGATCTCCAACATCGCTAGGTACCCCGCGCCCGGTAAACGCTACGCAGGAACCGGTCCACCAGAACGGCGGCCGTCATGCCGCAGGCGGTAGCCAGGATGGTCGGACCGACCACGGCGGTCGGCTCGGCCGAGCCGTAAATCGCCCGGATACCGATAATGGTCGACGGGATTAAGGTCAGGCAAGCGGTATTCAAGGCCAAAAAGGTGCACATGGCGTCCGAGGCGCGGTCGGGGTGGGGATTGAGCTTTTGGAGCTCACGCATGGCAATGAGACCCATAGGGGTGGCCGCGTTGCCCAGGCCCAAAATATTGGCGCTCAGGTTCATCACAATGGCACCGATAGCGGGATGGTCTCTGGGCACGCTGGGAAATAAAAACCGCACCACCGGGCGGACCAGATAGGCCAGCGCCCTGACCAGCCCGGCCTGCTCGGCGATCTTCATGATCCCAAGCCAAAAAGCCATAATCGCGATCAGTCCGAAGGCCGTTTTGACGGCGAGCTCCGCGCCTTCCAAGGCCGCCTGCGTCACCACGTCGATCTGCCCCTTGCACGCCGCGGTGAAGATGCCGAGGAGTATCAACGAAAGCCACACATAGTTGACCACCGTTTTCCCCCTCCCGGTCCGGTCAATTAACGAATAAGTATGAAAAGGGGGAAACCGTTAGAACCGCGAGGCGATCCCCCGGTTGACCATCTAACCGTGGCTTTAAATGCTTTAAACCTTTTCCTTTTCCTTAACCATACGTTGGAGATAGGCGTCAATCTTTTCGATTACCTGGGGCGCCAGATCGAGCAACCGGTCGGCCACCATATTCGCGTCCACCGGCAACAACCGTACCTGCTCACCCGCAATCACCAGGAATCCCACCGGCCGCACCGAAACCCCAGCCCCGCTGCCGCCCCCGAACGGATAAACGCTTTCGTCTTCGCCCTTCGCGATCTCAAATTCCCCGCCCCCGGCGGCAAAGCCCAACGCAACACGGGAAATGGGGATCACCACCGTACCGTCCGGAGTCTCTACCGGATCGCCCACCACCGTGTTGACGTCAACCATTTCCTTGATGCTCTCCATCGCCGTTCTCATCAGTCCTTCAATCGGATGCTGCTCCAGGCCCAAAGATCACGCCCCCCTATCTTCACTTGTTTTGTGCTGGGTCATAATATGGCCGATCAGGAACGCAAATATGCAGTTGTAGTTTTGTGGCCTGCCGGCAGAGCCCCGCAGCACACCGTACGGTAATCTTTGAGGAGGCGTCAGCGGGACCAGATAGTTTTTAAGCCGGCGATGATGAAATGCACGATCCGGATCTGAACAACGCAGTCCAGAAAGGTGTTGAATCGTTCTTCCCGGTAGTTGGGCCGTACGGCCAGGTCGGGTTTGGCCAGTGGGACGGTGTGGGCGAACAGTCCGGTGACCAGGGTGCTTTTAACGGTCCAGGCCAAGCCCGCGGCCATGCCGGTGTGGTGGGCCTCGCCGACGCCGATCTCGCTGTGCCAGCGAAACCGCCTGATCCGCGTCCGGCGGACCAGGTACCACAAGGCGAAGGCGTACCGGCCATACCGGCGGTAAGCTTTCCTGAGAAACGGTATGGAAATACGGGTTTCCCGCGGGGGGCGGTCTCCCACGCCATCCGGAAAGCCAAAGGCCGTTTGCAGCCTGATACCGCTGCCGGAAGGACGCACCAGGAGATCCACCAGGGGTATGTCCAGGGAATAGCGCAAGATTTTAAGCCAGGCGACCGTAAGGGTGATCCGGTCGTCTTCCCCCCGCCGCAGCAACCGTACGTGTACCGTGACCGAGGAAAGCAAAACCAGCACCGAGATCAGCACCAAGGCCGTGACCAGGAGCGCTCCGGTCATCCAGGGGGTTCGCCTCCGGTTAATAATTCTGGGACAGCTGCCATTTTTCCACAGTGTGCCCGGAAAAGAGCAAAAATTATCCGGGCGCTACCCGCCCGGATAATCTCGGTTCTAATCCTGTCACTTATCTCTAAATCCGGATTGCCTGCCGCACCAAGGCCATGGTTTCGCGCGCCGCCGCGGTCGCCTTTTCCCGCCCCCGCGCCAGCACGTCGTTCAGGTAACCGGGATCGGCCAGAATCTCGGCCCGCCGCCGCCGGATCGGCTCCAGGACGGCGTCGAGACTTTCGGCCAACCGGCTCTTGCACTCCACGCAGCCGATGCGTCCTTCGCGGCAGGAGACGGTGATCTCCTCCAGGAGTTCCCGGTTGTAAATCGTCTGGTAGGTGTAAACGTTACACACCTCCGGCCGGCCGGGATCGTGTTTGCGCACCCGCCCGGGATCGGTGATCATCATCCGCACCCGCTTGTGCACGTCGTCCCTGGCGGCGCTCAGGCTGATCTCGTTGCCGTAACTCTTACTCATCTTACGGCCGTCCACTCCGGGCAGGAGGGGTTCCTCCGCCAACAGCGCCTGGGGTTCCGGAAATACGGGCCGGTACAGATGGTTGAACCGCCTGGCCACCTCCCGGCACAACTCCAGGTGCGGCAGTTGGTCCTGTCCCACCGGCACCGCATCGGCACGGTATATCAGGATGTCCGCCGCTTGCAGAAGAGGGTAGCCGAGAAAACCGTAAGTGGTAATGTCTTTGCCCCGGGCGGCCAGTTGTTGTACCTGGTCTTTGTAGGTGGGCACCCGCTCCAACCAGGAC
>DFNH01000020.1 GCA_002375985.1 Firmicutes bacterium UBA3572
AATTTGGAAGTGTCAAACTCGAGTCAAAGTTAGCATTGAAGACGTGTTTATTTATGAGTATTTATGAGATTGAATAACTGCATAAATGTTATCAGATAGCTGTTAGCACGGGTAATCAAGACAATTCGATAACAATAATGAAAGGTAACGAATCTAAATTAAAGCGATTCCTAAATGATGAACGTATTTAAAATTGTTTCGTGATAGCCCCAAGGCCAGGCCCAAAAGCGCCCAGAACAGCGGAAACACGGATAATGCGTCCACAAGGAAAAAGCCCTGGACCAGGTAAACCGCGACCATGAGGAAAAATGCCAAGCCAAGCGGGTCGGCGCGACTGGAGCGTATCATCACGGCGGCCAGTAACCAGAGATACGCCAAAAGGGCAGGTATCCCCATGGTAACGCCGATTTCCAGGTAGATGTTATGGCCGGAACAGCTCAAAGGCGCCCTGGAACTGCTCGCCTACGGCGCGGCAGCGGCGAGTTGCGGGGGGCTAATACTGGTGTTTGCGCTCCTCTGGCGCCTCCGACGGCGCGAACGGGTGGGAGGGGAGTTGCGGGTTTGGACCGGTACCCATCAGGACGGCCAGAAGTACTGCAAGTACCGCTTACAACTTTCAAAGGCCCGGAAGCGCGAGATCAAGATCGCGACCGGCACCGGCATCGACGCCGATTTCGAGTTGCAGGCCCTGAACCGGAATTTTGCCTTCCTGGTCCGTTCGACCAGAGACCCACACCCGAATCCCAAGCTGGGCCGGCTGCAGGGGCTGATCCGGGGGCCCGAAATGCTTCACGAGCTGGTGTGCCTGCCCGGGACGGTGGTTCAAGTGGGTGACAGATTGAAATCCCGTGAAGTGCTGTACGACGGAGATGTGTTTGAAATTGGCGGCTATGTTTTCCAGTTCCAGTGCGCGTACATTGGTAAACGTCCGGGCGGAAAAGAAGTGCTGGGCTCGTACAAGGGACTGATCGGGGAACCCGAGGCGAAGAGTAAAGGAAAAAAGGTCTTGACCCTGAGGTTGAGAAAGTAAACCAACCGGTTGATAATGAACGAGCTGTTGTTGCAGATTACAAAGTTGGGCGCCGTCTTTGGCATGGGGGCGGCGCCCTGGTTCGAAATTTGGACCGCTGTGCCCCTGGGCGTGGTTTTGGGCCTGTCACCGTTGGCGGCCGCGGCGGCCGCCGTAGCCGGAAACCTGGTTTCGGTGGGGGCCATGGTGATGTTAATGCCGCGGCTGAAGTTCTAGCTTACCAAAAAGTGCCTGCGCAGGCGGGAGGGGGCGGGGCGGGAGTCGCGACGCCAAGAGCGCTTTCGCTATTTATGGAACCGCTACGGGATCCCCGGTACGGCCATGGGCGCACCGCTGCTGGTGGGAACGCACCTGGCGACGGCGCTGTGCATAATGCTGGGCGGATCGGAGCGCCGCGTGATGCTGTGGATTACGGCCAGCATCGTTGCCTGGGCAGTGGTTTTGGCGGGGTTGTGCTATCTCGGCCTGGAGGGTCTCAGGTATCATTCACCCGCGTTGTAAGTGGTTCTCGTGCCAAGGCAGAGTCGCGGTTTCTTTTGGACTGCCGATAATAGATATTATGTTGCCTAAGAAGGGAACCAAATCCTGCAGGAGACTTCCTGCGTGGTTGCGGCGTCAGGGTCAGGCACCGAGGTAAGCGCGGCGGACTTCCGGATTGCCGGCCAGTTCACTGGCCGGTCCGGATAACGTAATGCTTCCGGTTTCCAGCACGTAACCGCGCCGGGCGATGGACAGCGCCATGTGGGCGTTTTGCTCCACCAGCAGGATGGTGGTCCCCTGCTCGTTTAACTCCTTGATGATCGCAAATATTTCCCGTACCAGCATGGGTGCCAGACCCATGGAAGGTTCATCCATGAGCAGCAGTTTGGGCCGGGACATGAGGGCCCTCCCGATCGCCAGCATCTGCTGTTCTCCCCCGCTCAAAGTGCCGGCCAACTGGTTTTTTCTTTCCTCAAGACGCGGAAAGCGGTTGAAGACGCGGCGCATCGCCTCCCGCATCGCCGCACCGCCTTTTGTTACGTACGCGCCCATCTCCAGGTTCTCCTGCACGGTCATAGTGGCGAACACCCGGCGCCCCTCTGGGACGTGCCCGATACCCAGGGAAACGATCCGGTTGGGCGGCATGCGGGTGATTTCCTTGCCGTCGAAGATGATTCGTCCTTTTCGGGGCCGGACCAGGCCGGAAATGGTCCACAGGGTGGTGCTTTTCCCGGCACCGTTGGCACCGATCAGGGCCACAATTTCTCCTTTTTCCACCGTAAGGGAAAGGTCGTTGAGGGCCTCAATGGCGCCGTAATGCACCGAAATGCCTTCTAGCTGCAGCAGCACCTACCCCACCTCCTTCCCCAGGTAGGCCTCGATCACCCGCGGGTCGGCCTGCACTTCATCCGGAGTGCCGGTGCAAATCTTGCGGCCGTAGTCCAGGACGGTAATCTTTTCGGAGAGGGCCATTACAAACTTCATGTCGTGCTCCACCAGGAATACGGTCACCCCGCGGTCGCGGATGTTTCGGATCAGTTCCATTAGCTTGGCCTTCTCCTGGGGATTCATTCCCGCCACCGGCTCATCCAGGAGCAGCAAAACCGGATCGGATACCAGGGCGCGCGCGATCTCCAAACGGCGCTGCTCGCCGTACGAGAGGTTCTTGGCCAACTCATCCTTCTTATGCAAGAGCCCTACTAAGTCCAGAACCTTCAGGGATGCTTCGGTGGTGCGCCGCTCCTCGGCTTTAAACCCGGGCGGCCGGAACAACGCCCCCAGGACGTTGCTCTTGCTGCGGGGATGCCGGCCGACCTTGACGTTGTCCAGCACCGGAGAGTTTTTGAACAGGCGGATGTTTTGAAAGGTGCGGGCGATACCGCGGTAGGCGATGTGGTACGGGTTCAGCCCGGCAATCTCCTCGCCCCGGAAGCGGATGCTGCCGGCCGTGGGGCGGTAAATGCCGGTCACCACGTTGAACACCGTACTCTTCCCGGCCCCGTTGGGGCCGATCAGGGCCCGGATCATGCCGCGCTCAATGTTCAAATCCAGTTCGTGCACGGCGGTCAAACCGCCAAAACGGACGGTTACACCGCGCAGTTCAAGCAGGACTTCAGACACACCTTTACCTCCGCTTGCCAGACTTAACCCGCCGGGGTAGCGGTGCCCCTCCGCCGGGAACCCAGGACGCGCTTAACTAACCGCATCAGATCCACTCCGCCCAACAAGCCGCGGGGACGGAAGATCATCATAATGACCATCAGCAGTCCATACATCATCATCCTGTATTCAGACGAAAACCGCAGCACCTCCGGGGCCAGCGTCAGGATGGTGGTGCCCAGCACGGTGCCCGGAATGCTGCCCAGTCCGCCGAGGACAACGAAACACAGCAGTTCGAACGAACGGGCAAAGCCGAAATCGCCCGGATTGAGGTACTGCAGCAGGTGCGCGTACAGTCCGCCGGCGATGCCCGCGAAAAACGACCCGATGGCGAACGCCCCCACCTTGTACCACAGACTTTTGATGCCCATGCACTCGGCGGCGATTTCATCCTCCCGGATCGCCACCAGGGCGCGGCCGAAACGGGAGTTCTGCAGGCGGTGCAGGGCGAAAATGGTGAGGATTACCAGTACGTAAATGGTCAGGAGGCTGGTTTCCCGCGGAATGCCGGCCAGCCCGCGGGCACCCCCGGTGATCTCGAGATTCATAAACACCACCCGGAGGATTTCGCCGAAACCCAGGGTGGCGATGCCCAGGTAGTCACCGGCCAGGCGCATGCTCGGAAACCCGACAAAAACGCCGGCCAAAGCGGCCAAGAGGCCTCCCGCCAACAGGCAGATCAGGAAGGGCAAGTCCAGGTGCAGGTTGATCAGTGCCGCGCCGTAGGCACCGACACTCATGAAGGCTGCGTGCCCGAAAGACAGTTGCCCGGTCACCCCGGTGATCAGGTGCAACCCCAGGGCCGCGATCAGGTAGATACCAAGCAGCATCAGAACCTGGATGTAATAGGGATTAATAAACTGCCTTAGAAAGTCATCGAGCATACTCAACCGCTACACCTTTCTCTGTTCAGGCTGGCCCAACAGCCCGGAAGGCCGAAACAGGAGCACCAGAATCAACAGCCCGAAAGCAATGGCGTCCCGGTAACTGCCGAGGCCCATGGCTACACCCAGTACCTCCGCCACGCCCAAGAACAGGCCGCCCAGCACGGCGCCCGGCACGCTACCGATGCCGCCCACCACGGCGGCGCAAAACGCTTTCAAGCCGGCCATCACGCCCATCAAAGGAAACACCGAGTTGAAGTACATGCCCACCAAAACACCGCCGGCGGCGGCCAGGACCGCGCCCAGGGCGAAGGTAAAGGAAATGACGGCGTTTACGTTGATCCCCATGAGGCTGGCGGTGTGCAGATCCTCGGAAGTGGCCCGCATGGCTTTGCCCATCTTGGTCCGCTTGATGATCAGTTGAAGACCGATCATCAGGACGGCGGCCACCACCAGGATCACGATCTGAACCGTGGAGATTTTGACCAGACCCACGGTGTAGATGGTATTGGTGATCACCTTGGGGAAACCGACGGGCTGTGGTCCCTTCATCAGCGTCATTAGAGTTTGCAGGAAAATGGAAACACCGATGGAGGAAATCAGCGGCGCCAGACGGATGGAACCGCGGAGCGGACGGTAGGCCACCCGTTCGATGGTCACCGCCACGCAAAGACAGGCGATCATGGCCACGAAAATGGCCAGCCAGATGTTCGCCCCCATCACCACCATGGCCAGGCCGACAAAGGCGCCGATCATGTAAACGTCACCATGGGCGAAGTTGATCAGCTTAATGATCCCGTAAACCATGGTGTAGCCTAAAGCGATCAAGGCATAGGTAGAACCAAGGGTGATCCCGTTGATCATCTGCTGCAGCAGCGTCTGCAGGTCCATGCACGGCCTCCGTCTGCAGTTTTAAAACGGCAGCCACCGCTCTTAGGGCAATGGCCGCCGCTTGAGGTACGTTCCAGATTACAGGTCCACCGGGATTACGGCCTTGATGGTCCAGCCCCCGTCCTTGACTTCCAGCAGGTACACCGGGCTCTTAATCGGCTCGCGGTCCGGACCGAAGGTGATGGTGCCCGAGACACCCTGCCAGTCCGCAGTCTGCTTCAGGGTTTCCTTGAACTCGGCCGGGTCGTCGCTCCCCGCCGCCGCGATGGCGTCGGCGATCAGCATGACGGCGTCGTAACCCTGGGCGGCGAACATGTCGGGCAATTCACCGTACTTTTCCTGGTAGCGCTTGATGAAGTCCAGCGTCTTGCCGGTGGCACCTTCGGGGTCGGCTTCAAAACCGGTGTACACCATACTACCTTCCACGGCGTCTCCGCCGAGTTCCCATAATGCCGGTGCCAGCAGGCCGTCGCCGCCGACCATGACGTGGTCCAGACCTTGAGCGCGGACCTCTTTCATGAACAGCGCGCCCTCGGTGTAGTAACCGGTGAAAATGATTCCGTCGAACTGTTTGCCGCTCATGGCGGTCACCTGGGCGCTGAAGCTCTGGTCGCCGTCCTGGATGCTCTGCTCCGTGACGATTTCCATGCCGTGTTCGGCCAGGCTGTTCCGGAAGAGCTTGCTTAAACCCACGCTGTAGTCGTTATTGGTGGAGGTGACCAGGGCTACCTTTTCCCAACCCAATTCTTCCTTCAGGTACTTAGTTACGACCGGCGCGGCCAGCTTATCCAGCAGAGTATTGCGGTAGATGTAATCGCCGATTTCCACAACACCTTCGCCGACGGCGCCCGCCGAAAGTAACACTACCCCGGCACTCTGGGCGATTTCCCCGGCGATTTTGGTGATGCCGGTGGTCGGGTCGCCCACGATAGCCACGACACCCTTGGTGATCAGTTTTTGTGTGACGGTAGCACCTTCAGAACTCTGGCTGCGGTGGTCGTCTTCAATAATTACCACCTGCTTGCCCAGAAGACCTCCGGCGGCGTTGATGTCCTCAACCGCCATCTGCATGCCTTTTAAAGTCGGAACACCGTAGGCAGCGTGTGTGCCGGTCTTGGCTCCCAGGAAACCAATTTTGATTACCTCGTCACCGCCGGCGGTATCTTGGCCGCCGCCGCCGCATCCGGTGATAACCGCAAACACAAACAACAGACCAACAACTAGCGCAGTGAGCTTCTTTTTTCTGTACAACTGCGTGCCTCCTTACTTCATTAACTTCATTTCATTTTAAATGACGAGCGGATAATACTCTGCCACCTGTGCAAGGTCCGGATTGCACTTCTCACCCCCCGGCGGATGGAGCTAAAAACTCTGATATCTTCCACGTAATTGTCTCGTTTTCCTGCCGAATCAGGGGATTTAGCACGGTCTCAACAACACATATCGATATTTAAGAAAAACCCCGACTTAGCGGCACGCGGTCGGCGCGGGGGCGGCCTTTTTTCTTTCGGCCGCCGAAGTCATGAAGATGTACAACCCGGTGATGATCACGGCGCCGCCGGCAAGTTGCAGCAGGCCGGGCACCTCGGCAAAGACGAAATAGGCCAGGATGGTCGCCCCCACCGGTTCCCCCAGAATACTTACCGACACCACCGCTGCCTGCACATAGCGCAAGGCCCAATTGAAAACCATGTGGCCCAGGATGGTGGGCACCAGCGCGAGGGCCAGAAACCAGAACCAATCGGACTGCGGATAGGGATACAAGGGGGTGGACGTGAGCAGGTTGGCGATCAGCAGGGCAAGCGCGGCACTGCCGAACACCACCAGGGTGTAGGGTGCGATAGAAAGGCGGGCGCGCAAGCTGCGCCCAATCAAAACGTACCCGGCCACGAAAGCGGCGCCGGAAAAGGCCAGCAGGTCTCCGTAGAGCGCCTGTCCGCCGATCTGAAAGTCGTGCACGCCGATGATGATGCTGCCGGTGAGCGCGAGCGCCGCGCCGACCAGAGCACGCCTGGTCAGCCTTTCCTTCAGAAACAGGTAGCTCCCGGCGACCACGAACAGGGGTTGCATGGTTACCAGCACCGTGGAGGAAGCCACGGTGGTATACGCCAAAGAGGTGATCCAGACGGCGAAATGCAGGGCCAGGAGCACCCCGGCCCCCACGGCCAGGGCGAGATCCCGGCGGGAAATCTCGTAAAGCTCCGTCCGCCCGGCCCGCGTGAGTGCAAAAGGCACGATAAGTAACACCGTAAAAACCAGGCGGTAGAAGGCGATGACCATGGGGGGTGCCGTGGCCAGTTTGGTAAAGATGGCCGAAAAAGAAACGGCGATAATACCGCTGACGATGGCCACGTAGGGATTGACAAGGGGCCTGTCCACTTCCCGGGCGGGCGGCAAAAAGATCAACTCCTGCGGTAGTTAACCGGTTGACCGGATGTTGAACGGATTAGGTCGCCATCGACGCCGGTTTATTAGATGAGTCCTTCTTGATAAAGCTGCACGGCGGCGCTCTGGATAGTGGTTACGGTACCGGCAATCGCTTCGCCCAACAGGCGGTTTGCTTCTTCCAAACGGTTGATGTGAATTTCCCAGATCGCGTCGCGCACCTTGCTATCCACTCCGGACAGGCTAGTTAAGCCGGTCATGGCCGAAGCCAGTTTAATCTCACCCCGGATCTGCTCCAGGACGCCTTTGTACAGCTTGACCGCAGCCGCCCGGTCTTTTCCGTCGATCTTGGCCAACTCACCGGTGAGATTGCCGGCATTGATCAGCATGGTCTTGATTATTTCACCCTGGTGAAAGCGCAGGACCGCGTCCCTTAGGTCCATCAGCTCACCCCCTACCCCACCGTATTATGTCAAATTCTAACATCGGTTATGCGGCGGCGCAACGTTTTGGCCCTTGGAGACGGGCACCAGCGCCGGTTTGGGCGCCAAAAGGGGCTCGCTGGTCTTGAGCACCGTAATCAGCATCCCGGCCACGATCACCGCGCCTCCGATCCACTGCCGCAGTTCCAGGACCTCGCCGCCCCACAGCCAGGCCGCCAAACCGGCGAAAACCGGTTCCATGGTGAAAATCACCGCGGTATGGGTGGGCGAGGTGAATTTTTGCGCTTTGTTCTGGATCAGGAAGGCCAGCGAGGTGGCCGGAATGGCCGTGGCCAGCAGCGCCACTTGCACCTGCGGGGCCAGGGTTACCGGGAAAGACTCCAGCACCGGGGCGATCAGGGCGCTCACCAGGCCCACCGTCCCGATCTGGACGATGGCCAGGAGCACCGGGTCGAGGCGCGGGGCGTACTTCCCCACCAGGATGATGTGGGTGGCGAAACAGACGGCGCAGCAGAACACCAGGGCGTCGCCGTAGCCCACGCGCAAATCGCCGTTGAGCGCCAAAAGACCCAGACCGACCGTGGCGCAGGCCACGCCCAGAATGGCCATGGGCGAGGGCACCCGGCGGGTCAGCGCGGCGACGAAGAGCGGTACCAGGACTACGGAGAGGCCGGTAATGAAACCGGCGTTGGCGGCGGTAGTGTACTGCAAGCCCACCGTTTGAAAGGCGTAACCGCCGAACAGGGCCAAGCCGATGATCAGTCCGGCCTGCATGTTTTCCCGATTGACGCGGAGCAGGGAACGCCAGCAGATTAAGGCCAGGAAGGCAAAGGCGATGGCGAACCTTATCGCCAGAAAGTAGTAAGGCCCGATTTCGGTGAGGGCCTCCTTGACCACCACGAAAGTAACTCCCCACACAAAGGCCACAAATAATAACGCCGCATCGGCGGCGACCTGCTGCGGTTTGGTCGGTACCATTATCGCTTTACGCCATCTCCCGTTCCAGGTGTCGTTCGCATTTATCGCCTAATAGAATAAATTTTCACCCCGGAATGCCCTAAAGTCAAGATGTATATCGCCTGCTGGAAAAATGGAGCGGACCCGAGCAGGATTTTAGAATTCTAGGGGCGAAATTTCGGAGTTGGGCAACAGAGTGCGTCAAAGAAAGGGGGGTCGGACCGAAGAGTAGCGTCGTTACCTAAACCTATTTTGGGATGTTTTTTAATTCGGGAGAGGAGGCTAAGTTTAAAGCGTGGTCAAAAACAAAAAACTCTTAGTTGTCTTTTGCATCTTCGTGTTTGCCTTTGCCGCCGTGGGCTGCGGCGGCGGCGGGCAGGTGCCCAGCGAACCTGAGCCGCAGGCGTCCGGCGAATCCGAACCCAAGAAGCTTCTCATCGGTTCGGACACCGCTTACGCCCCGTTTGAATGGCAGGACACCGCCACCGGGGAGTACGTCGGTTTCGACATGGATCTAATCGCGGCCATCATGGAAGAGCTCGGTTACGATTACGAAGTGCAGAACTTCACTTTTGACGGGCTGATCCCGGCCCTGCAGTCGGGTACCATCGACGTCATCATTTCGGCGATGACCATCAAGCCGTCGCGGGCGGAACGGATTGACTTCACCGATCCCTATTACAAATCCGGCCTGGTCATCGCTGTGCACAAGGACAACACCGACATCAACTCCTTCGACGACCTGGCCGGTAAGCGTCTGGGCGTGCAGATCGGCACCACCGGCGCGGACAAGGCCAAGGAAGTCCAGGAGAAATATCCGGACACGACCATCACCACCTTTGACCGGATCCCCGAGGCTTTCATGGCCCTGCGCATCGGTGCCGTAGACGCCGTGATCAACGACGCGCCGGTAACCCTTTACGCCATCGAACAAGACGCCAAGAAGGACATTAAAGTGGTTGGCGAAATGCTCTCCAGCGAGTACTACGGCATCGCCGTGGCCAAGAACAACCCCGAACTCTACGCCGAGATCAACGGGGCGCTGAAAACCCTCAAGGAGAACGGCAGATTCCAGGAAATCTATGAACAGTGGTTCGGCGAAATGCCGGAGGAACTGTTGACCATCACCGTTGAGGAAGCATTGGCCGCCTGGGAAGGCGAAGGCTAAGATCAAGACACAGTACGGGAACAAGCGTAACTCCGGTTACGCTTGTTCCCGCTAACTTTGGAGTGAAAGCAGTTTGGATATAGCTATTCAAATCCTCCCGACCCTCCTGTTGGGCGCGGAGGTCACGCTCCGGCTCACCGTCATTTCGGTCAGCATCGGTTGTGTCATCGGTTTGTTCATGGGGTTGGCCCGCCTGTCTAAAAGCCGCATTCTCCGGGCGGTCGGCACGGCCTACGTGGACTTTTTCCGGGGTACGCCCCTGCTGGTCCAAGCCTTGGTCATTTATTTCGGGATACCCCAATTAATTAATGATTTTCAGACCTGGCTGGCGGTTACCTACGATATACCCCGGTTTCAAACCTTTCGCTTCGATATTTGGGCCGCGGCGATTCTGGTTTGCAGCCTGAACAGCGGCGCGTATATCGCCGAAATCTTCCGCGCCGGGGTGCAGTCCATTGAGCGGGGGCAGATGGAAGCGGCCCGTTCGCTGGGTATGACCCACGTGCAGGCTATGCGTTACGTTATTCTGCCGCAGGCTTTCAAGCGGGTGATTCCCCCGCTGGGCAATGAGTTCATCCTGATGCTGAAAGACACCTCCATTTTATCGGCCATCGGGTTTGTGGAGCTGACCAGGCGGGCGCAGTTGATCAATGCCGACCTGGTGGCACCCTTTCCGATCTACATCACCGCCGCCCTGATCTATCTGGCTATGACCCTTACCTTTTCGCGTTTGGTGGATTGGCTGGAAAGGAGACTCAAGACCGAATGATCGAAACGCGCAATCTGGTAAAGAATTTTGGGTCTCTGGAAGTGCTCAAGGGCATCAACTGCCGCATTCGGGAGGGCGAAGTGGTATGCATGATCGGGGCCAGCGGTTCGGGCAAGAGCACCTTTCTGCGCTGCCTCAATCTTCTGGAACAGCCCACCAGCGGCGAAGTGTACATCGACGGCGTCTGTCTCACCGACCCTAAGGTGGACATCAACAAGGTTAGACAAAAGACCGGCATGGTGTTCCAGTTGTTTAACCTGTTTCCGCATAAAACGGCGCTGGAAAACGTCACCCTGGCGCCCAAAAAGGTGTTACGGCTTTCGCCCAAGGAGGCGGACGAACGGGGCCGCGCCCTGCTGGCCAAGGTGGGCTTAAGCGACAAGGCTCACGCATACCCCAGCCAGCTTTCCGGTGGGCAGCAGCAGCGCGTGGCCATCGCCCGGGCCTTAGCCATGCAGCCCAAGGTGATGCTGTTTGACGAGCCGACCTCTTCCCTCGATCCGGAGATGGTCGGCGAGGTGCTGGCGGTCATGAAGGACTTGGCCCGGGAGGGCATGACCATGGCGGTGGTGACCCACGAGATGGGGTTCGCCCGCGAGGTGGCCGACCGTGTGCTCTTCCTCCACGAGGGGCAGATCCTCGAGGAAGGCACCCCGCAAGAGATCTTCAGTTCACCGCGGGAGGAACGCACCCGCGCCTTCCTTAGCAAGATCCTCTAGACCGGCGCTGCCGGCGGAACAACCGCCCGGAAAACGGGGACAGTGCGGGAAACGGGGGCAGGCTACTCTTCTACAGGAAGTATGGCGTGTTAAAGCATCCAAACATCCGAGGACAATAAGGTATGGTAATAACTCAGCTACCGCCGGAAAAGTTGCCTGTCCCCCCTCTCCCCGGCGTGACCCTTTTCCCGGCGGGTGATCAAAACTTAACCACAAAACATGCCTGTCATTATTTTGGTTGCCCGTCCCCATTTTGGCGTTTAGTCCAGGTCAATGATCAGGGATTCTTCCTTACAGTTGGGGAAGTGCGGGCAGTTCATACACTCCCGCCACACCTTCTGGGGCATTTCCTCCTTCGGGACGCGCCGGAAACCGCATTTTTCAAAGAATCCGGGCTGAAAGGTCAGGGTGAACACCCGGGGGATGTGTAGCTCCCGCGCTTCGTCCAGCAGCGCCGCCACCAACCGGCGGCCGATGCCCCGGCCGCACATGTTTTCGGCCACCGCCAGGGCACGAATTTCGGCCAGGTCCGCCCAGATGATGTGCAGGCCGCCCACACCCACCACCTGTCCTTTCTCCTCGGCCACGCAGAATTCCCTTATGCTTTCGTAAAGTAGTGCCCGCGGCCGGGCGAGCATCAGCCCCTTATTGGCGTAGTGGCTAATTAGAGCGTGTATGGCTTCTACGTCCGTAATCCTGGCTTTGCGCAAACGCACGGTGGCCTATCCTCTCCCTGATCCACTGATGTCACCAAACCAAATCCAGCATATCATTCGGAGAGGATACAGGACAAGACCAAGATTTTTCGCCGGGGGCTACCGGTGCGCCGGCTGGCGGGGGCCTTGTGCCCCGGCCTGGATAACAAGTCGGGGTTGTACTCCGGCTGTGCTTTTTTAACCTCCCCGGGCGGTTTTTCCGGCGCCATCTCCGCCCGGGAACCGGCGTCACCCGCCCCGGTTGAAACCGATTGGCGCTCGACCTTTTCTACTGTGTACCGGGAGGTGTCCGGTTCAATCGTGTGGCCGTAGCCTGCGAATCTCCTTCACGGCAGCAACAGTTTGCCTCGTTCCGCGAGTGTCTTGATGTCGTTTGCTTTCACCATTCCTTCCGACAGGGTGTACAGGTTTTCGTTAATATACAGGATGCGCTGCACGTGACGGTCTCCACGAGACCGGTAGTGACCAGCTTTTAGGTAGTCCTCGTCGGTCAGGTGGGTGATGCCGCCTTGCCACTCGAAGCCGCGGTCCAGGGTCAACCGGTAAACGTAAGCACCCTGAAAGGTGAAGGTGCCGTACGCCGAAGGCGGTGTGGCCGGGGTGCGGTGCTTAATTTCGTGGATCGTAATGGGAAAGGCCAACAGGTTCTTCTCCGGGTCAAACAGTAGGGCGCGGTGGTTATCCAGGACCTCGGAGTGGGTGCCCCGGTCGCCGATATGCACCACGTGTTTTTCCACGGGGTTGTTCACGTCCGTGACGTCGAACAGCGCCAGTTTCATCCCCTGTTCCCAGGCAAAGCCCTGGGACACCACGCTGCCGTCTGGCCGTTTTTGGACGGCCTCCACGGCGTCTTTGCCGAAGCCGATCAGGTGGTTTTCGTCGAAGGGGTGCAGGTAGTTGCTGAAGCCCGGAATCTTCAACGCTCCCAGCATGGTGGGATTGTGCGGGTCGGCCAGGTCGAATACGAACAGCGGATCGGTGGTCTTAAAGGTGACCATATAGCCACGGTCGCCCATGAAACGCACCGCGTAGATACGCTCACCCGGGGCGATGTCCTCGATCTTGCCGGCCACGTTCAGGTCGCCGTCCAGGATGTACAGGCCGTTGCGGGAAGTATCACGCCCAAAGGCGTTAAGAGTGGTGCCCACGCGGAAGTAGCCGCCGTGCTCATCCATGGAGAATTGGTTGAGCACAGTACCGGGGACTTCGCCCCGGCCGCTAAAAGCGGCGCGGCCGCCTTCCAAGGCGAAGCGATAAATGGTGGTTTTCTCCTCGCGGAGCGGGGGCCAGATCTGCGGGCCGACGGCAATATCCGGCCGGGCGGCCCCATCCAGGGGTTCGGGCAAGGGGATGATGGGCCCGTGGTCGCGCTCGGTGGTCGCTACGTAAAGATTCTCCGGGGAGACATAGACGTTCTCGCCCGCGCCCAGGTACGCGCGCACCGCCAGCTCGCCGGTGACGTCGTCCAGATTGAACCCGGCCACCAGCAGGTAGTTCGGCTGGGCGAAGTCCGGGAAGTAACAGACGTCTGTGCAGGGAACGCGCACAAAATCTTCTCCGGCCAGACTGTCCCGGTAGGCGGGCGTCAGTCCGTTCCGGGTCGGCACCCCCGCGTCCCGGAGAAGGTAATAGTCGGGGTATTTGTTGGCCACCAAGTAGACGTTTTTATTTATTTTGCGTGCGGATAAGTAGTGCCCCTCCAGTTCCACCTCCCGCACCTGGGTGATGTCTGCCTTGTTGCGGATATCAAAGACGACCGCTTTCACCGTGGCGTTGTGTCGGGGCCGGGGAGGTCCCGGATGCGCCCATGGGACCTCCCGGTAGGAGGTGCCCACCACCACCAGGTGCTCGTCGTCCAGGAAAATCTCCCGCGGACTGAACCGCTCGTCTGCGAACCTGATCACCTTGGCCACCGACATTGTCTCCGCCGGATAAGCGTTGATCACCAGCACCCGCTCCCGGTTCACCTGGTAGATGTACCGGCCGTCGGTCTTGACCACGTCCGCCTCGTCCACTCCCGGTACCTGGACGTTGGTGGTGGAATAGTCGGCACCGGCGTTCGCCGGGAGCTTGGCGGCGCCCGAAACCGCTTCCGCGCCGTCAAAGGACTGTTCCACCGTCGCCCGGGTACCGAAACCGGCCCGCAGCAACTGCCGGTCCTGGCGTTCCTCCAGCAGGCGGGCGAGTTCCGCGCATGAGGTGACCGCCGGCAGCGCCGCCGCCTCGGCCGGGGTCTCGTCAGCCGCAGGTTCCTTCCCCACCGCAGGTCCCTTTCCCACCACCAGCGCCAGCGCGAAGGCCAGGAATAGCAGCACGCCAACCAACCTGTACACTTCACTTCACTCCTTTCGCCGGCCGCCACCCGGCGGTTTCCATGTTTTGTTGCGGTTTAAATGTACGACGTGCGGGATAGCGGAAAGGTTTGCGGACCCAGGACAAAAAGTCGCGGGCGAAGCCGGGAGGCAAGCCGGCGCTCTCGGCCGGGCGGCGCGCCGTGCACCGTTTTCAGCAGGAGTCGAGGAGCGCCCGTAGCATCCGGGCGTTGGCCACCGCCTGGCCGCCGAAATGATTGTTGAAGGCGATGAAAATACGGCGGGTCCGGGCCTGTAGTTTCCGGATCCGCGGGACCCATTCGGCCAGTTCCCCTTCGGAATAAAGGTAATCGTACCGTTCGTACGCGTGCCGGTGCGCGTACCACTTGGCGGCGTTGCGTCCGTGAAAGCGAATGTACCCGGTGGGGGTGGTGGCGGTGGCGAAGGGCGGGATCAAACCCTTCAGGCGCGGTTCGTCTACGCACACATAACCCAGGCTCAACTCCCGGAGCACGGTCCCCGTTTCGGGTACCAACCAGCTGGCGTTGCGGAATTCCACCTGGATGTCCAGGTCGGGCAGACCCTCCCGCAGCCGGTAAAGGTAATCCACGTTTCCGGGGCGGCGGTGAAAAGAATACGGGAACTGGGCCACCACGCAGGCCAGTTTGCCGGCGGCCCGGAGGGGCTCCAAGGCAGTTCGAAAAGCGGCGAAAGCTTCGGGCGTGGCCTGCTCCCGTTCGTGCGTTAGCTGCCGGTTGGCTTTGACCGCGAACTGAAAACCGGGCGGCGTTTGGGCTTGCATCCGCTGCAGTTGTCGGCTGTCCGGCATGCGGTAGTAGGTGAAGTTCAGTTCGGTGAACGAAAACTCGGCGGCGTAACGGGAAAGCATCTCGCCGCTCCGGGTTCCAAACGGGTAAACCGGACCGATCCAGTCCTTGTAGCTGTAGCCGGAAGTCCCGATGAGAATCACCGGTGTGTCCCCCTTTTCGCGCCCTGTGCTGCGCTGCCCCGTTTGTTGCCGGCCTGTGCCCGCAAGCAGGCGGTAGTCCCACATATTCCATCAGACAGCCGCGTCGTCACTCCTTGGGGCATAAAGAACATTCCCAGTGTGCCGGTGCCTCTCTACCACCTGGAGGCCCGCGCTTACAACCGCCCGGTACAAAGACGTGGCCGCCTGGCAAACGCCGCCGCCCACATCTTTGTAATACCTGCCCCCCGAACCAGAAAGTGCCCAGACAAAGCCCTGCGACAAAGTGCGCTCGCCAACGACCCGGTTGAAGCTGAACACCGCGCGGAAAGCTCCGGAAACTCTTCCAGTCGGGCTGTGATATAATCTCGATAGGGGTCAATGAGCTGTGGCCGCCGTCCGTAGCGCTGCTGTTCCA
>DFNH01000019.1 GCA_002375985.1 Firmicutes bacterium UBA3572
AAAGTGCGTATACCGCAGGTGTTCGGTGATGGCCCCGGTGTCCACGGCTTCCATTTGGCCGTCGATGACGACGCCCCCGGGGAAATGGTGTGCGGAGGCCTCCGGGTCCAGGGGGAACATGCCGAAGTTAAGCAGGCGGACCGGTCGGGTGCCGATTTCAAAGTAGTCGGGATAGTATTCGGCCAAGGTGTACACGTCCGGTATCATCCGGTTTTCAATGAAGGCATATAGATTCTTTACGAGCGCCAGAGTGTTCAGCACGGTGATCGCCGTTACCGGTACGCTGGAACCTCCCGGGAGAATGCTGTGGGGGTGGGGGGCCTTGCCGCCCAGCAAGGCGTTGATCTCGTAAGCCTTACGGCTTATGTCGATGGCCTGAAAGTAATTTTCGACCAGGCGTTGGTTCTTGGTCCGGGGCAGGCGGTAGTCCGTGGTGGGCCGGGAAGTGAACGGCCGTATCTCTGGACCGCGGACGTAATCAGGGAGCGCGAACAGGTAAAACTGACGGATATGGTTTTGCAAAAAGTTGCCGGCGAAGATCAGGTTTCGTAGCAGGTTGCCGTTATGCGGCGGGCGTATCCCGGCCAAGTCCTCCACCGCGTACGAGGCGGCCATAGCGTGCGCCGTCGGGCAGATGCCGCAGATGCGCTGGGTGATATAGGCTGCGTCCCGCGGGTCGTGATCCTGCAGAATGATTTCAAAACCCCGAAACGCGTTTGGGGCGCAACGCGCATAGACCACCCGCCCGGCCTGCACCTGCACCTCGACTTGGCCCGCACCCAGGGTCCGGGTGGTGGGGTTGATTACGATCTTTTGGCCTCTGTTTTCCCCGGTCACGTTTGATTTCCTTTGCTTTCGTGGTCTATTTACCAACAAAGCTAGAGATTATTAGAAGACAGGCCTGTCCGCCTTTATTTTTTCAGGCGGAAGACTTTGCCTTTTTTGCCCAAAGCCTTGCGCCATTCTTTTTGCAACCGTCCGGTTAAGAGGTTCCCTGCCAAGTGGAAGCCGATGCCCAGCGCGGAGGCGATCCCCGTGGCCAAACCAACCTGGTTGGCCCGCAACCGCACCCCCGGCAGTTGCACGTCCGGGAGGCGTTCAAAAAACGGTGCCGTGCGCTCCAGGAATTCGGGGCTGGTGCAGCCGATGCAGGGTGTGTTGGCGCCCACCGGCCAGTTCAGATGTTCGCCGCACCACTGACGGCTGGGGCAGTCGGCATAAGTGACCGGTCCCTTGCAGCCGATCTTGTAGAGGCACCAAGGTTCTCCGACCTCTTTGGCGAAGATGCCGCTTTCGAAGTAATGCCGCCGCTGGCACAGGTTGTGGATCGTTTCGCCGTAAAACACCACCGGCCGGTTTTGGGCATCCAGCTCCGGCACCCCGTACCAGACCAGATGGGCCAGGGTGCCGATGATCCAGTCCGGGTGCGCCGGGCACCCGGGCACGTTGATCACCGGCGTGTCTACCACCGCCGACACCGGCTTGGAACCGGTGGGGTTAGGGCGGGCGCCGAAGGGCAGACCCCAGGCGGCGCAGGAGCCCACGGCCACCACGTATTTCGCCCTGCCGGCGAGTTCCACCACCGCGTCCAGGGCCGTCCAGGGCTGCCCGTTCCGTGAACCGATAAAGGCGTAGCGGCCCCCGGCGGCGGTGGGCACCGTGCCTTCCACCACGAGGATGTACGCGCCGGCCCGTTCGGTCATCACCCTTTCCAATGTTTTTACGGCCGGTTCTCCCTGGGCCGCCATCAGGGTGTTGGTGTAGTGAATATCCACCAAGTCCTGCATCATCGACCCGAAATCCGGGTGGTGGGCGTTTAACAGGGAGAGGATGTTTCCGTGGCAGGTGTTGGTCTCCAGCCAGATCAGGGGCGGTTTTCCCCGTTTTCCGCCGTCCGGTGCGCCATGGCGTGCCCGCAACGTCCGCATCGGCCGGCGACGCCGTACGATTGTCTTCACAGCCGCTCCCGCGTTACCGGCCGGTACTGGGCGGCGACCAGGAAGGTGACCAGCCCGTAAGCCAAATGACTCGCCAGGCTGCTCACGCTGGTCAAAAGGTCCGGTCGTATAATCTGCATCGGGACGAACAGCGGAGCCAAAAGTCCGTAGCCCGCCACCCAGACGGTCAGACCGTACAGCAGTCCCTTGAGCCAGGTGTAGTCCCGCCCGGTGGCCTGCAAGATATAGACGGCGAGTATCCCCAGGAGTACGGCCAACATCAGGGTGACCACCGCCCCTAAGGCCAACGCCGGGGCGGTGCCCAGGGGGCTTCCGGGGGGCAGTACGGCACGCGCCCCCTGGTGGAGTTGGGTGAGGGCCGCCGACCCGGTCATAAACAGCATCAGGTTAATGGCCAGCATAACGGCGCCGCCGATCAGCCCGGACACCGTGCCGATGACCACCGTATCCC
The DNA here is from genome assembly GCA_002375985.1 of Firmicutes bacterium UBA3572. Classification (GTDB taxonomy): domain Bacteria; phylum Bacillota; class Desulfotomaculia; order Desulfotomaculales; family Desulforudaceae; genus Desulfopertinax. The sequence goes on from DFNH01000019.1 coordinate 2,410, forward strand.
GCATGGTTATCCATCCTTTCCAGAAAGGACCGTGCTTGGGCACGCTGTTCTTAGTATTGCTTTAATCCGCCGGGCTATGCGGCTGGGACGCCCGGTGCATCACCCCCGCACGTCCGGGGAATGTTACCGGTATGGCAGAATGGGGGTCGGGAGGAGAAATGTGGCGGTTTAATCTATCCCGGGGCGGTGTCGGTGATGGCTAGTCCTCGCCTGGGATTCAACGAGGCGGTGGCGCTCACCGTCATCTTCCTCAGCGTCAAAGTCATGATTTCTCACCTCGCGCTGATGTTCCCGCTGGGGCTCTCCGCCACCTGGATGATCCCGTTGATGCACCTGCCGGTTGGCCTGATCGGTTTCGCCGTCCTGGCCTGGCTCCTGAATCAGTTCCCGGGCCGGACTATCATCGAGATCGGTGAGGAGCTTGTGGGTCCGGCGTTAAACATTTTCTTCGCCTTGGTGATCTACGTCTTTTTTACCGGCGGTTCCGCCTTGGTTCTGCGCCAGTCCGCTGAGTTCATGCTCACCGATTTTTTTCCGGACACTCCGATCAGCGTCGTGGCCGCCACCTATATGGTCGGCGCGGCCCTGATCGTATATCTGGGGCTGGAAACTTTGGGTCGGGTGGCCCGGATCGCTTTCCCATTCCTGATCATCGGGCTGGCGCTGCTCATTCTATTGACCGCCAATCTGTGGCAACCGCACGGCATATACCCCCTTTGGGGCCCCGGTATTCTGGAGTTGTCGTGGGTGGCCCTTTCCACCCTGGGCGTGGGGGTGGAAATTTTCTTCCTGGCCCTGGCGGCACCTTACCTGCCCCAGGGGCGGCTGCTGCCGATCGGGTTGATCTCCGTGCTGGCCGCGGGCCTGGTGGTTGCGGCGGTCATCCTGGCTTCGCTGCTGGTGTTTCCCTACCCGGTGGTCCAGGAGTGGACTTTGCCCGTGTTCGCCATCACACGGGCGATCGAATGGGGAGGCTTTTTCGTTCGAATGGAAACCCTGTTCCTGCCCCTGTGGGTGTTCTCGGCTCTGTTGGCCCACGCTACTGCCCTGTACCTGTCAGTGGCCACCGCCGCCCGGGCCTTGAAGCTGCCCTACCACCGCCCGTTCATCCTGCCTACCGTAGTGCTGATCCTGGCGGCGGCCTTTGTGCCTCCCAACTTTCCGGCGGCCATGGACTGGGGCTTTGCGTTCCTGGTGCGGTGGTCGTTCATCTTCCTGGGGGTGATTGTGGCCGTGCTGGTGGCGGCCGCCCTGCTCCGGAAACGGCAGCAGGGGAAAGGAGGGAAAACGGGGCGGCGCCCGGGCAGGCGCACGAACCATACATAAGCCGGTAACCGCGGGGCATGTTAACACGCAGAACACAAGGCGAGACGGGAGGCCAAAAGCACGTGTCTTGGGCGCGAACCCTGGCTCGGCTGCTGGTTTTTCGGGAACCGGAGGAACCCCGGTACGCCTTCACCGCCGGCCGCAAAGACCGGCCGCGGGAGCGAGGCCCGGGAGCGGATGCGGTCGAGGACAAGAAAAACAAGCTGCGCGAGGGGCAGCGGGTGGATAATTTGCTGGAACAGGACCGGCTGCTTTCCACCGGCCTGGACGAAAACGAGCGGCTTCTCCGGCAGGTTTTCCGTCACCCGGAGAATAAGGACCTGGTGTTGCGCCCGTTTTCCCTAAGCACCGACCCGCCCCGGCGGGCGCTGCTGGTGTTCCTGGACGGCCCGACGGACAAGACGGTGCAGAACCTGGCCATCCTCCAGCCCTTAATGCTTCTGGCCGGTCTGCGGTTGGACCGGGACCTGGACGGCGAGGGCCCGGTTCCGGGGGCCGGTGATGAGACGGCCCGGGAAGCGCTCTTGAACCGGATTCAGGAAACGCTGTTGCCCGGGAACGAAGTGACCACCGCGGCCAGCTTCAAGGATGTGGCTTCCGAAGTCCTGGCCGGCAACACCGTCCTGCTGGTGGACGGTCTGGACCGCGCTCTCTCGGTGGAGACCAAGGGTTGGGCTACCCGGGGCGTGGGCACGCCCCGGGCGGAGGCGGTGATCCGGGGTCCCCAGGAGGCCTTTACCGAACAGGTCCGGATCAATGTTACCCTGGTGCGCAAGATTCTCCGCCGTTCCAGCCTGGTCACCGACTTCGTGAAGGTTGGCCAGATGAGCTCCTACCAGTGCGCGGTGCTGTACCTGGACGACATTGCCAACCCGGACCTGGTGGCCGAGGTCCGGCGGCGGTTGGAGTCCATTAAGGCCGACTACGTGAACGAAAGCGGGATTCTGGAACAGTTCATTGAGGACGCGCCCCGGGGGCTGGCGCCCCAAGTCTTGGCCACCGAGCGGCCGGACCGGGTGGCCGCTGCTTTGGTCGAAGGGCGGGTGGCCATCCTGCTGGACGGCAACCCGTGGGCGCTAATCATACCGGCCACTTTCTTTTCCCTGATGCACGCCGCTGAAGACGCCTACGTTCGCTGGCCCTTCGGCAGTTTTGCCCGCCTGATTCGGTATGTCGGCCTGGGCTTGGCCCTGCTTTTGCCCGGCAGTTATGTTGCCCTGGTCACTTATCACCAGGAATTCATTCCCACCGATCTCTTGCTGGCTTTTACCGGGGCGAGGGAGCAAGTGCCCTTCCCCACGGTGGTGGAAGTGCTGCTGATGGAAGTAGCGTTTGAGTTGATTCGCGAGGCCGGGATCCGCATTCCCGGTACAGTGGGCACCACCCTGGGGATCGTGGGTGCGTTGATCCTGGGACAGGCGGCGGTGGCCGCGAACATTGTCAGCCCGATCCTGATTGTGATCGTTGCTTTAACTGCCCTGGGTTCTTTTACCATTCCCAACTACCCGTTCTCGCTTTCGGTCCGGACGCTGCGGTTCGCGTACATCGCTCTGGGCAGTTTCCTAGGGCTTTTTGGAATTATGGTGGGCCTGTTTGTACACCTGGCCCTGCTAGCGCGGCTGACCTCTTTCGGGGTACCGTTCTTCGCGCCGGTGGCGCCGGTGACCCGGGGCGCGCCGGACCACCTCTGGCGGGGACCGGTCTGGGAACAGGAATGCCGGCCGGACTACGTGGACCCGTTGCGGCGGAGGCGCCAGCCCCGCGTCAGCCGGGGGTGGGTCAGGGCGAGGAAAAAGGACGACGAAGAACCCGGCGGGCGCTAGGCTGCTGAACGTTAACGGTTTCTACCGGTAGGGGGAGGGATAATCGGTGCGCCCGGTGATTAAAGTGGCAGTAATCGTGCTGGCGCTGTTGTTTTTGGCCGGCTGTTGGGATTACCAGGAACCGGACCAAACCGCCTGGGTAACGGCGATCGGGGTGGATCGCGGCCGGGAAAACCTCGTTACGGTTACGCTGCAGGTCGCGGTGGCGGCGCAGGTGGCGGGGGGTGAAGCTGGTGCCGCCGGTAGCCCGGGGGAGACGACGGTTGTGGTCTCCATGGAGGCGCCCAGCATCCCGAGCGCCGTGGAACTGGCCCACGCCTGGGTATCCCGCAGGGTCGACCTGTCCCACGCCCGGGTGGTGATCTTCGGGCGGGAGTTGGCCGAGACCGATTTTGAGCGTTTCCTGATGCTCTTGACCCGAGACCGTTTTTTCCGGCCCAGCACCAAGGTGCTGGTGGCCAACGGCCGGGCCGAAACGTTGCTGCGGCAGGGGGATCCGGTGCTGGAGATCAGTCCGGCCCTGTACTGGACCCAACAGACCGGGGCCTGGGATGTTGCGGAGTTTATACCCCGCGACGGTTTCGGGCCGATCATCGTGGACACCAAGTCGCCCGGGGCGGCGGCGCTGGCCATCCTGGCCGGCCCGGAGCGCGAGGAGGACAGCCCGCCCGACCCGGCGTACAAGCCCGAGGGCAGCCACGTGGGCGGCACCGTCCCGCGTCGGGGTGGGGCCAAGATCGATATTATGGGCGGGGCCGTGATCAGCGGTGGGCGTGTGGTCGGGGTGCTAAACGGGGATGAGACTGGTATCGTGAAGATGGTCCGAGGCGATTTCCGCCAGACCACCAAGACGGTTGAAGACCCTTTGCATCCGGGTTACTTCATCGTCGTGGAAGTTGTGCTGCGGGAACCGCCGCGGGTGGATGTCCGGATCGACGACGACGGCACGCCCCGGGCGGCGGTGCGGATCATGCTGGAGGGGGACATCCATTCCATTCAGAGTGGCGAGCACTATGAGCGGCCGGAAAGAGTGCCTATCGTGGAACGGGCGGTGGAGGAAAGCTTCCGGAGCGACGCCCGGGCCGCCCTGGACAAGGCGCAGCACGAATTCGGCGCCGACGTGTTCGGCATCGGTTACCATGCCAAGCGCCTGTTTCCCACCTGGCCGGCGTGGGAAGAGTTTGCCTGGGATGAGAAGTTCCCGGACGCCGAAATCAGTATCGACTTCGACTTCCGGGTGCGCCGCATCGGCCTGATGCGCGAAACCGTCCCTTTGCGCTAAGACAGACAGGAATGTTTTATGTCCTTGCCCTGATAAGGAAGAAGAAGCCGGAAAAGAGGACGGGGCACCTTTTTAGAGATGGCAGGTGCACCTTGAAGTGTAAGATTACGGTTCTAAAGAAAGGAACCAGTCAGTCCGTACTTTGCCGGGAAGGAGGTTTTTGTCTTGGCGTTGCGGGTTGTGATTGTGCTGATCGTCATTGCGATTGCCCTGCACACCGCCAGTTACGGTCTGTGGGCGCTGCGCCAGGGGAACCAACGCGGCGGGATTGGGGCGTTTGTTCTGGCCGGGGCGGCGGTGGCCGCGCCCGTTGTGGTTTGGGTCATCGCTTCCTGAGACACAAAAGGGGACAGGCATGTTTTGTGGATAACAGGCTTGTTATGTGGATAAAGTGCCTTATCCCGCCAAAAGGAAAAACCCCGAAATCTCGGGGTTTCGCCGTTGTCGATATGCCTACCCGGTTTATCAGTCGTCCAGGGAGAACAGTGACCTCACGATCAGGTTGAGGGCGTTTAGGGCGAAGAGCACACCAATACCAACCAGCATGGCCAGCATGAACGGCGGCGCCGGAAAACCTTCAAGCGAATTGAAATAGAGGAAAGAAAACATGACTGCGCCGCCGGCAATCAGACTGAAAACCCATACGTACGTCATTTCCCGGAACTGGATCTCGCCTTTATCAAACTTCGGTACCGCGGAGTCTTCGTGATGGTGCGACAAACCTTCCACCTCCCCCTTGCATGTTGTGATTTTCCGTACAACCACAGCTTTGCCGTTACTTTACCAAATATATGATAAACAAGTCAAGCCCTCGCGGCGTATTTGCATGTTTTGTCGCTTGTGGCTAAGGTTGGGTCCGTGTTCGCTAAAGGATTTGCTTCCTTGTATGTCGAAGCTGATCTAGGTTTATTTCTTGCAGCGGGGGGGTGTCCTGGTGCCGGAGGCAGTATCGTTAATGTTCAGTTTACCTTCGTGGGCGGCGTGGACGGTGGACGGGATACTGATGCTGTTAATCGTCTACAAGGTTTTCACCACGCTGCGCGGCACCCGGGCCATTGCGCTGCTCAAGGGTCTGGCCGTGTTGGTTTTGCTAACGGTGGTAGCGGAGTTGCTGGGCTTGCCCATCCTCAGGTGGACGCTGGACAAGGTTTGGACCATGGCCTTTGTAGCCCTGCCGGTCATCTTTTGGCCTGAACTGCGCTCCATGCTGGAAAAACTGGGCCGGGGCCGACCGTTCAGTCGTTTGCTGCCGGGTAACGAGCAGCTTAAAGCGGTAGCGGGCGAGATCGTTGCGGCCGTGGAGCGCCTTTCTCGCGAACGCTTGGGTGCGCTGATCGTAATCGAGCGGGAGGTTGGACTGAAAGAATACGCAGATACCGGTACTAAACTGGACGCCTTGGTATCCAGGGATTTGCTACTGCAAATTTTCTACAAAAACACACCTCTGCACGACGGGGCGGTGATTATCAAGGGAAACCGGGTGCTGGCTGCCGGCTGTTATCTGCCGCCGAGTCAGAACGAAATGCTTTCCCGAGACTTGGGGACCCGCCACCGGGCCGGGGTGGGCCTGAGCGAACAGAGTGACGCCCTGGTGCTGATTGTATCCGAAGAGACCGGAACCATTTCGGTGGCGGAGGAAGGGACGCTTACCCGCTACCTGGACGCCGATACTTTGGCGGCGCTTCTGGAAACGCGGCTGGTGCACAACGAGCATCAATTATTCCCCTGGCGCGTCTGGGAGCGGGAAGTGTCGCGGGGAAAGGGGAAACGAAAGAAGGATTTGCCCAGCTCATCCTGAGTATAAAATTTTTGTCAGCAACGGGATCCACTGCGGTGTTTTCCCTCCTCCGCGAAACCGGCCACGGCTATTTGCCGGCGGACATAGGCCAGCTGCAGTTGAAGGGGCAGATCCACGGGACAGTTATCTTCGCGGATACGCTCCTGCATATGCCGGGCGACGACGTCCCGGTAGGGCACCTGCTTGTTTTCCGGTTGATAGTAAGGCATGAAACAGTCCCCGTTGCGGTCCAGAAGGTAACCACCACCTCCCTCGCTGACCGGTATCGGGAACGCCGGGGGAACCAGGCTAAGAATGATTGCCGCCAATCCCCGGGATGCTGCTTCGATGGCCGTTCGTTCGCCGGCCAACCCGGCCCCAATGATTAAAACGTCGGTGATATGCGTGGTGCCGCGATTGCTCACCCGGCGCCCCCAACCGGTAAAGCGCCCACAAGGCGCTCAGGTTGACGGCCAGGATGAAGGCGGTGGCCGTAACACAAGGATGACCAAACCCGTCACTACTTGTAAAGCCTAGACGAAGGTGTCCGCATGCCTCATCCTCCCGGCAACGCGCCAGACCGCTCGCCGGGCCCGGTAAGCGGTGGGAATCCTGCGGGACACACTGATAACGTGGACCAGGCCGAAAAGAAGGCCCAACCCGATGGCCGTGTGCGTAATGTAGTACCTTTCGAGAAACCGCGCCACCCCGTCGAAAACCGGTGCGCCGATAATAACGGTCGCCACCAGGAAGGTGTGTAACCACAGGATGATCACCAGCAAGAGACCGCTGATCAGCCCGGCCAGTTCTAGGTATAGGTCAACCCTGGGGCTGGGACGCAACGCTTCGGGCTTTTCCACGTGATTCATACCCCCCAAAATCATATGGCCCACGCGGCAGGTACGGCCGCAGTCTAAAGTGGCGACGGTGCAGTGGCCGCCGTTTTACGGTCGAATTGTGACGGGTGCTTCAGGACGAATCCTGAAACACTGCGTATTGTTTACGGCCCTCCAGGTGCAAATCTCCGCCGTCCGTTCAAAGGGGATCATTGACCACCGATTTGCGCAAGTGACAGCGCGTGTAAGCCTTTTGCACGCCCTGATTGATGGCTGCGTACAGGCTTGCCTCCGCTTATTTGTGCCTCCTGTCCCAAGTCAATTAGAACCAGTACAATGCCCGTGTCCTGGCAGATAGGCAATCTATGTTCCGCCGCGATGGCGGCATTGGCCAATATCTGGGACAGTACGTCCTTGCCGAGGGGGGAGATTTCCTCCGCGTACGCGCGCTGAAAGGCGGCGTGTACGTTTTGTTCCGGGTTAAAGTTGGCTTCCTCGCAGAGTCGGGCCACAACCTCGGTGACCGTCGCGGCGTCGATGGTGCGCAAAGCAGATTCATCCTTCATAGCTGATGATTTTCAATAGAATAATCTGCCTTAAACCATAAGGAAATAATGCATAAACGCCGGGGCTTCAAAACTAAGACCCCGCCGTTGCGGGGTCTTACTGCAAATGATTACGTCTTGGGGTTTTTTACTTGGTGCCGTAGTCCTTTTGCACCAGGCCGTCGTTGATGACCCGGGCCTGCGCGGCGGCCAGCCGGGCGATGGGTACCCGGTACGGGGAGCAACTGACGTAGTCCATACCCGCCTGATGACAAAACTCGATGGAATTGGGTTCGCCGCCGTGTTCGCCGCAGATGCCGACCAGGAGTCCGGGGCGGACGGCGCGGCCGGCCTGGATGCACATGGTGATCAGCTTGCCGACGCCTTTGCGGTCGAGGACCGCAAAGGGATTGTTGGCCAGGATTTTGTGTTCCAGGTAGCGGTGCATGAACTTGCCCTCGGCGTCGTCGCGGGAAAAACCCAGGGTGGTTTGGGTCAGGTCGTTGGTGCCGAAGGAGAAAAACTCGGCCTCCCGGGCGATCTCGTCGGCCAGGAGCGCCGCCCGGGGTAACTCGATCATGGTGCCTACGGTGTATTCGAAGTTGATACCGGTCGCGGCTTGTACTTCGGCGGCTACGCGGTCGATCAGGTTTTTCAGGAGCGAAAATTCCCCGGCGTCGATGATCAGGGGAATTTCCACCTCGGGAAATACCGTGTACCCCTCGCTCACCAGGCGGGCGGCGGCGTTGAAAATAGCGCGGGCCTGCATTTCGTAAACCTCAGGGTGGGTGATTCCCAGCCGGCAGCCGCGGTGTCCCAGCATGGGGTTAAATTCGGAAAGTGCGCGGACTTTACGCAACAACTCCTCTTTTTCGTGTAGCGTGGGGCTCTCCGGTGCGGTGAACTTAAGGTGGGCAACTTCCACCGCCAGTTCCTCGGCATTGGGCAGGAACTCGTGGAGCGGCGGGTCCAGGAGCCGGATGGTCACCGGCAGGCCCTCCATGGTCTTTAGGATCTCGTAAAAGTCACCCTCCTGGAGGGGCAGAAGCTTTTCTAGCGCCTCCCGCCGGGCGTCTGCGGTTTCGGCCAGGATCATTTCCTGCATTCGGGGGAGCCGGTCTGGTCCCATGAACATATGCTCGGTGCGGCAAAGCCCGATACCCTTGGCTCCAAAGGCACGGGCTTTGGCCGCGTCCTCTGGATTGTCGGCGTTAGCGCGTACCTCCAAGGTGCGGATTTCGTCCGCCCACTCCAGCAGTTGCCGGAACTCGTCCGAGAGTTCCGGGTCCAACATAGGCGGCTCGCCCAGGATCACCCGGCCGGTACTCCCGTCCACCGCGATCAGGTCACCCTGCCGGACCGTGACCCCGTTCACCGTAAACATTTTCTGAAGGGGGTCGATCCGGACGGCCTCGCAGCCGCACACACAAGGTTTGCCCATGCCGCGGGCGACCACGGCGGCGTGGCTGGTCATCCCGCCCCGGGAGGTGAGGATGCCTTGGGCGGCGGCGATGCCGTGGATGTCGTCGGGGGTGGTTTCATTGCGGACCAGAATCACCTTTTTTCCTTCCTGGCCCAGCTTTTCCGCGGTATCGGCGTCAAATACAGCTATGCCGGCGGCGGCGCCTGGGGAGGCGGGGAGGCCGGTGGCAATCACTTCCAGCGCGGCGTCGGGGTCAATGCGCCGGTGCAGCAGATGGTCCAGTTGTTCGGGTTCCACCCGCAACATGGCCTCCTCCCGGGAAATCAGGCCTTCGTTTACCATATCAACGGCAATCTTGATGGCCGCCTGGGCGGTACGCTTTCCGTTCCGGGTTTGAAGGATGAACAGGCGTCCGCGTTCGATGGTGAACTCGATGTCTTGCATGTTGCGGTAGTGCCGGTCCAGGAGTTCACAGATGTCTTGAAATTGTTTATAAATTGCCGGGAGTTCCCGGGCCAGTTCTTCGATGGGTTTAGGGGTGCGAATGCCGGCCACTACGTCCTCGCCCTGGGCGTTGGTCAGGTACTCGCCGTATATCCGGCGCTCGCCGGTAGACGGGTTGCGGGTGAAGGCTACGCCCGAGCCGGAATCGTGGCCCATATTGCCGAAGACCATGGCCTGGATATTCACCGCCGTACCCAGGTCATCCGGAATTCGGTTTATCTTGCGGTAAACGATGGCCCGGTCGTTGTACCAGGAGTCGAATACCGCCTGTATCGCCATGGTCAGCTGTTCCATAGGCTCTTCGGGGAAAGACCGCCCGGTTTCGGCTTGAATCAATGCTTTGTAGCGCGCGATAACTTCCCGCCAGTCCTCGGCGGTCAGTTGGTGGTCGTGGGTAACCCCGCGACGTTCTTTCTGGGCGGCAAGAATGCTTTCGAAATGGTGGTGTTCCACTTGCATGACCACGTCACCGAACATACTGATGAATCGCCGGTAACAATCCAGTGCGAAACGGGCGTCGTTGGTAGAACGGGCCAGGGCCTCTACCGTTTTGTCGTTTAAACCCAGGTTCAAAACGGTGTCCATCATGCCGGGCATGGAAACCGGTGCCCCGGAACGGACCGAAACCAGGAGTGGGTTGTCCGGGTCCCCAAAAGCCTTGCCCAGCTTTTTCGCCAAGTTCTGGATATGGGTGCGGATTTCGTCCACCAGCCCATCCGGGAACCGGCGGCCCTGGTCGTAATAATCTTTGCAGGCTTCGGTGGTGATGATAAAGCCTGGGGGAACCGGCAAGCCGATATTGGTCATCTCGGCCAGGTTGGCACCCTTGCCTCCCAGGAGGTTCTTCATTCCGGCGTTGCCTTCTTCAAAACGATACACATACTTTTTGGTCACTTATCTGATGCCTCCCCAACGGTATCAAACGGTATCATGGGACATAAACAGTCAATGGGCACAACAAACACTGACTTCGGCGTTTGCGCCTTAATTCCTGCAAGAGATTACTTGAGTAGAACAAATTAGCCACATTAATCTATGGTAATTATACGAATTACCCCGAAACAAAACGGTTGTCAAGGCTTGATACCGCTGCTTGGAACTATGCTATAATGAAAAATGATGAAGCACATTAATCATATTTTAACAAAAGCAGGTTTTAAGGAGGTGATGTGCGGTGAACACGCTGAAAGTCTGGATGCTCATGGCCGTGCTGACCGTGCTGTTGGTGCTGCTCGGCCAGGCCGTCGGCGGACAAAGCGGCGCACTGTTTTTCCTGATCATTGCCCTGGGGATGAACTTTTTCAGCTACTATTACAGCGATAAGATCGCCATCAAGATGACCGGGTCACGGCCGGTTTCCGAATCCGAAGCGCCCGAGCTGTACGCCATTGTGCGCCGTTTAGCCGCTAAGGCGGGGCTACCGATGCCCAAACTGTACATTACACCTTCACCCCAGCCCAACGCCTTCGCTACCGGGCGGAACCCGCAGAACTCGGCGGTGGCCGTCACCGAGGGGCTAATGCGGATGCTGAACCGTACCGAGTTGGAAGGGGTGCTGGCGCACGAATTGGCCCACATCAAGAACCGGGACGTGCTGGTCGGGACCGTTGCGGCGGCCATGGCCGGGGCCATCACCATGATCGCCTCCTTGATCAAGTGGGGCGCCATCCTTGGCATGAACCGGGATGGGGACGAGGGCCCCGGGCATTTGGCGGGTGCGCTCGTCCTGGCGATCGTGGCCCCCATCGCGGCCATGCTGATTCAGCTGGCGGTTTCCCGGAGCCGGGAGTACATGGCCGACGCTACGGGGGCCTGGATGGCCGGGAACAGTGACGGCCTCGCTAATGCTCTGCTCAAGCTGGAGCGGGGCGCACAGGCCATGCCTATGGAGGTTAACCCGGCGGCTTCGCATCTGTTTATAGTTAACCCGCTTTCGGGGAGCGCCGTGCTGAATCTTTTTAGCACGCACCCCCCGATTGCGGACCGGGTACGCAAGCTCAGGGAGTTGCGGCTGTAACGTATTCCCGGCGCTTCGGGTCCGGGTTACACCCGGAAAGGAAAGGGGAAGGGTGTCCCCCGATTTGAGGGACACCCTTTGTTATTGTCCTAGATTCTTTCGTTGCCAGATGCTTGGCGAGGTGTGTCTGCGTCTATTTTTTTGTGGCGGCCCCTGCGGGCCGGAGTTGTGCCGGAGAGAATTCCGGCCACGCTTTCCCGGTTCTTGCCGGGTGAGGAGTCACTGCACGTGGGACATTGGTGGCACTTGCTCCGACCCTGTTCCGGCTCGGTGTAGGCGAAAAGCCGGCCTTCAAAGTTGCGCAAAATTAGCTTGTGGTCCGAGCGGCTGACCACATACTGCGGGTTGACCGGAATCTTTCCGCCACCGCCGGGGGCATCCACGACGAAAGTCGGGACGGCGAGACCCGAGGTGTGTCCCCGCAGGGATTCGATGATCTCGATGCCGCGGCCCACGCTTGTACGAAAGTGTCCGATTCCCCGGGCCATGTCGCACTGGTACAGGTAGTAAGGGCGGACGCGGATCCGGAGCAGTTTCTGAACCAGGGCGCGTATGATGTGCGGGCAATCGTTTACGCCCCGTAGCAGTACCGATTGGTTTCCGAGCACCACTCCGGCGTCCGCCAGGCGTACGCAGGCTTCTTCGGCTTCCGGAGTAACCTCCCGGGGATGGTTGAAGTGCGTGTTCAGGTAGATGGGATGATATTTTTGCAGCATTTGGCATAGGTTGTCGGTGATCCGCTGCGGCAGGACCACCGGTGTTCGCGTTCCGAGCCGGATGATTTCAACGTGTTTGATTGCCCGCAGGCGCTGGAGGATGAACTCTAATTGGTCGTCGCTCAGGGTGAGGGGATCACCCCCGGAAACCACGACATCACGTACCCTTTGGTTGCCGGCAATGTAGCCCAGGGCGCGCTCGATCCGGGCGCGGGGCAGGGGACGGTCGTGAGTTCCGGCGGTGCGGCGCCGGGTGCAATGACGGCAGTACATGGCGCACTGATCGGTGACCAGGAACAGCACCCGGTCCGGGTAACGATGGGTCACCCCGGGGACAGGCGCGTCGGCGTCCTCGTGCAAGGGGTCTTGCATGTCTCCTTCGGTTTCCCGTAATTCCATTGGATTGGGAACGGCCTGCTTGCGGATCGGGCAGTGCCGGTTTGTGGGGTCCATCAGGGAGGCGTAGTAGGGGGTGACGGCCATCCGAAACCTCCGCAGGCAAGCATTAATGCCTGCGGCTTCGTCGGCATTCAGCCGAATGATACTCTGCAGTTGGGCGACGCTGGTAATCCGGTTACGCATCTGCCAGCGCCAATCCCGCCAATCCCCGGGGGAGACCGTGTTCCAGGGAGACCCTTGTTTGGTTTTCGCCAGGTGTCTTTTTTCTTGGTTGGTGATCATTCCCATCCTCCCGTATGATTTAAATTGTTGTTTAGGGTAACACGTTCTATGGTGTTCTAGCAAAAAGGACTAGGTGGTGCTTGCCAGCAGGATTGCGCTTGAAGGCGCAAGGGCAATCATTACGCAGGGGATATTCCTTTTTCCGGAAAAATGACTTTGTTGTAATCCATTTTACTGTTTCTTTGGGGGTAACGGGCTGTAGCGCTAGTTAGATTTAGGCGAAAAAGCAACCTTACGAGCCGGTGTGCTGTGCCGGGGCATTATCTCCGGTCACTGTGTCCGCGCCAAGGAATGAACTCGCTCGCCTCGGGCGGCGCCGAAACTCGCCCGCTCTCGCGGGCCCAAACAGTCGGTCGCCGCTATTCCTCGGGCGGCTTACGTTCTCTAATTTGAACAAGCTCCCAATGTGACCTCCGATAATGCCCCGGCGTACACCGGGTAGCGTTTTTCAGCAGAATCTAGTTATTGGGAGTTAGAACGGGTAGAGTGTTTCAGGTTTCTAGTACGTGTGCTCACGCGGGGCAGACGGGTTAGTTCCAGAGTTGTTACTTGGTAACTTTGTTTTATACAATAAACATAATTCAAAATGCAAAAAAGTTAAATTCCATATGCGCTGAGTTCCTGGTAGAACCAGGAAGCGGGGGAACCAGTATTTGGGGGTGAATCTCCGGCCGTTACGTGCCGGGGTAGGGCTAGTTTCCGGCCCGAACCCGTCAGCTAACCTCGTAAGCGGTGGGAAACGGAAACGGGCGTTTTTTCTGCATGCTGGCGATGTATGCCGGCGGGCCCCCGGGGTTTCCGGGGCCTGTTTGTTTTTGCGGTTATCTGCCAAACGGTGATAAGGGGGTGATTGTGCCATACTACGACAGTTGTGTGAAACGTTGACGAGTAACGACTGAATTATTATTAGGAGGAGGGTGAATATTGTTTTTACCTAAAAAACTACCGTTGATCGTGTTGACCCTGTTGATTGCCGCCGCTTTGGTTTTTGCGGGTTGTGGTGGAGATGAACCCGCGCCCGCCGGTGATCCCGCCGCCGAGACCGAAGTGTTCCGCTATGCTATGTCCGGTGCTTACCCGCCTTTCAGCTACTTCGACGAAAATGATAACCTGCTCGGTTTTGACGTGGAAATCGGCGCGGCTCTGGCGGAAGCTATGGGCATGGAGGCCGAGCCGATCCCGACGCCGTGGCAGGCGTTGCCGTTGGGCCTCAACGCGGGCCGGTACGACGCCATTATTGGCAGCATGACCATCACCGAAGAGCGGCTGGAGAAGTTCGACTTCAGCGATCCTTATTATCGTTCCGGTCCGAAACTGTTCGTGCGGGCCGATTCGGACATCAAGGGTGTTGAGGACCTGACGAGGGATGCGACCATCGCGGTCCTGATGGAAAGCGTATACGAAGAATTGGCGGCCGAATACAGCGACAACTTGAAGTTTTATGACAGTGACGTGCTTGCCCTGCGTGAGTTGGATGCTGGCCGGGCGGATGCGGTAATTACGGACCAGATTGTCGGTTTGACCAACGCCCAGAAGTTGGGCCTGGATATCGTTCCTGTGGGCGACCTGCTAATGGTCGAAAACATCGGTATCGCCGTCCAGAAAGGCAACACCGAACTGCTGCAGCGCATTAACCAGGCTTTGGCCGAGATCAAGGCGGACGGTACTTACCTGGCCATTTGCGAAAAGTACATTGGCGCGGACATCAGCGGGGATTAGCATCCGCGGTTAATTAATCGGCCAAAGATCTTCGGGCACTGGGCGGGTTTGGCGATGCCCGCCCAGTTTTCGCATATTCTTGTTATTTCTCCCGGACAGAGGCTAAGTGGGGGGGTGAAGAACTAGTTGGGCATTTTCGAATGGTCGGCTACTTTTTACGGTCTCCTGGTGGCGTCAGCACCCATATTTATCCAGGCAACAATCCTTACCCTGAAGCTGACCGCCGCAGCCCTGGGGATCGGCATCCTGATCGGCCTCGTGTTTGCCATGATGAAAATCTCCACGAACCGGTTGTTCAGCTGTATCGCCGACGCTTACATCACCGTCATCCGCGGCACCCCGCTGATCGTCCAGATCTTCTGGATTTACTACGGTCTGGCACCCGTTCTGGACGTTCCCGCTTTTTGGGCGGCCTCCCTGGGTCTGGCCATCCATAACGGTGCCTATATTGCCGAGATTTTTCGGGGCGGCATTCAGTCCATCAGCCGCGGGCAAATGGAGGCCGCGCGTTCTTTAGGAATGAGCTATCTTTTGGCGATGCGGCGCATCATTCTCCCCCAGGCATTCAAGAGGAGCATCCCGCCGTTGGGCAACCAGTTCATTATCGGGCTAAAGGACTCGTCGTTGGCGGCCTTTGTGACCATGCCGGAATTGTTTATGACCGCGATGCGCCGCGCGGCCCACCAGCCGGGCTATGCACTGGAATACTACACCATTGCCGGTGCCTACTACCTGGCGCTGGTGGTGATCTTCAGTTTCCTGGTCCGGAAGCTGGAGCGCCGTTTGGATGTTGACAAGTAAGCTAAGGGGTGGTTTGTGTGATTGAGGTCCGTCAACTGAACAAGTATTTTGGAGACCTGCATGTGCTCAAGGATGTGGATCTGAAGGTGGCGCAGGGGGAGGTTGTCTGCCTGATCGGCGCCAGTGGTTCGGGCAAGAGCACCCTGCTGCGGTGCATAAACTTCCTGGAGCGGGCCCAGAGCGGGGAGATCTACATCCAGGGCCGCCTTGTTAACCCGGGAAAAGATGATCTGGACAAGATTCGCCAGGAGGTTGGAATGGTCTTTCAGTTATTCAATCTGTTTCCGCATAAGAACGTGCTGGAAAACGTGATTGAGGCACCGGTGATGGTGAAAAAAATTCCCGTCAAACAGGCTACGGAGGAAGCGCTTGCTTTGCTCGAAAAGGTGGGCCTGTCCGATAAGGCTGAAAGCTATCCGTCTCAACTATCAGGTGGTCAGAAACAACGGGTGGCTATTGCCCGGGCACTGGCCATGCGCCCGAAAATCATGTTGTTTGATGAGCCTACCTCGGCGCTTGATCCGGAACTGGTGGGTGAGGTGCTGGCGGTGATGAAACAGTTGGCGCGGGAGGGCATGACCATGATCGTGGTTACCCACGAAATGGCCTTTGCCCGGGAGGTGGCCAACTGGGTGGTGTACATGGATGAGGGCCGGATCGTAGAAGTCAGCAAACCCGCCCAGATTTTCGATGCACCACGCGAAGCCCGCACCCGTGAGTTTTTGCGTCGGGTCCTGCAGACGAATAACCAGCAATCGGCGACGGCGTAAGCGGACGCCGACTCAAGGCTGTGCCGCTTGCGCTGCAATAATGACACTGATCAACCCGGGGATAAACAAAGGGGGACGCGCTAACGGTTCCCCCTTATTCACGCACGCCGTTCTTCGGGGCGGCTTTATATCGCGATCTGAGCCGCCGTCTACCGGAATGGTAAAGTTATTTATTTTCCTAAGGATAACATATCTTGGGAAGTATAAGGAAAGCCAGCATTTGGACGGAAAAGAAGGGACGATAAGCCGAAGGAAGCGGTTCTCGACTTTTTACGTGAGGAGTTGGCCGAAGACGTGCGTGCGGCCTCCCTTTGCGGTCTAGGCCAGACCGCGGCCAACCCGGTGCTGTCTACCCTGCGGCACTTCCGGGACGAATACCTGGTACACATCAAGGAAAAGCACTGCCCCGCGGGGGTATGCCATAAACTGTCCACTGACTCCACCCCGGCAGACGGCCGCCGCCCCAGGCAGATAGAGGGTCTTTTATATTTATTGACGTATGGGGTGTCAAACCCATATTATTCTACTTAAGTTAAGTTGCAAAACGGAGAGGAATGGCGATGAACATCTGGGAGCGGGTACGCAAGGGAACGCAGGTGGTATCCGAAAAGTCCGGCGAACTCCTGGAGATGGCCAAAATCAAGGCGGCCGTGGCCAAGATCGAAACCGAAATCGTCAAAAAGTATACTGAACTGGGTGAACTCACTTACCGCATCTACCGCGGGGAAGAGGTTGACGACCAGGTTATCAAGAAGCTATGTGAAGAGCTGGGGGAACTTCACCAAGAGCTGCAGGGCTACCGGGACCAACTGGCCAAAATGACGACCAATTGTCCATCCTGTAAGCGCGCGGTCAAACCCGGTGCGCGTTACTGCCCCGACTGCGGGCACGCCTTGCACAGCGAGCCGTGATTTCCCGGGCGTGGCCTGGTCTAGCACTGGCGAACTTGTGGACGGGTTGGGAGGGCGCAAAAGACAGGGCGGTGAATTAATGACAAGCAGTGTGCTCTTTGGCGTGTTCCTGTTGTTCATTGGACTGGCCGCCGGCGCGGCGGTCACCTGGGTACTGCTTCGCAACCAGGCGGTACACGCGGTTACGCAAGCCCGGGCGGCCGCCGAGGCCGAACGCTCGGCGCTGGCCGCCAAACTGGAGGCCGCTGAAAGACGGGCCGGAGAGTTGTCCGCCGGGATTGCCGAGCGGGAGCAACGCATTGCCCAACTGCTCGAGGAACACGCGGCCGAAGTGGCGCGGCGTGCGGCCGCCGAGGAATTGGCCCGGCGTGTTCCGGCGCTGGAACAGGATCTGCGCACTAAGGATTCCCAGTTGAGCGAGGCTCACCGATCCATCAGCGCACTTAAAGCCAAACAATCAGAGCTGGAGACCCTGCTGGAAGAGGAAAGGAAGGCGGCGGCGGAGAAACTGGCCGTTTTGGATGAGGCCCGCCAAAAGCTGTCCGACGCCTTCAAGGCGCTGTCTGCCGAAGCCTTGCAGAGTAACAACCAGGCTTTCCTGGACCTGGCCCGGGCAAGCCTGGAGAGGTTTCACGAGGGTGCCAAAGGTGACCTGGAAAGTCGGCAGCGGGCCATCGAGGAATTGATTAAACCGATCAAAGAATCCCTGGACAAGGTGGATTCTAGAATTATTGAACTGGAGAAGGCCCGGGTGGGTGCCTACGAGGCGATCCAAGAACAGGTGCGGAGTCTTTTGGAGACGCAGAACCAGTTGCGGACCGAGACCACCAACCTGGTGCGTGCCCTCCGCACCCCTACGGTGCGCGGGCGTTGGGGCGAGATCCAGCTCAAGCGCGTGGTGGAAATGGCCGGCATGGTGGAACATTGTGATTTCTACGAGCAGGAAAGCGTGGCAACCGAAGACGGCCGCCTGCGTCCGGATTTGCTGGTCCGCCTGCCGGGCGGGAAGAATATCGTGGTCGACGCCAAGGCGCCCCTGGCCGCTTACCTGGAGGCCATGGAGGCCGCAGACGACGAGACGCGCATCCAGAAGCTGAAGCTGCACGCCCGCCAGGTCCGTGACCATATGGCGGCGTTGGGCAGAAAGGCCTACTGGGAACAGTTCCAGCCCACCCCGGAATTCGTAGTATTGTTCCTCCCCGGCGAAACCTTCTTTAGCGCCGCCCTGCAGTACGACCCTGGGCTTATTGAGTTCGGTGTGGAGCAGCGGGTGATCCCGGCCACACCAACCACTTTAATCGCCTTGCTGCGCGCGGTAGCCTACGGCTGGCGACAGGAAAGTCTGGCCCAAAACGCCCGGGAGATCAGCGATTTGGGCAAAAAACTGTACAAGCGACTGGCGGACATGGGCGGACACTTGGCTAAGCTTGGCAAAAGCTTGGGCGGTGCCGTAGAGGCCTACAACAGGTGTGTCGGGTCCCTGGAGTCACGGGTGCTGGTCAGCGCCCGCCGGTTTAAGGAATTGGAGGCGGCTCCGGCGGGCGTCGAGATCAAGGAACTGAACCCCGTGGAGCAGTCTACGCGTATGGTACAGGCCCCCGAGTTACTGGCTTTGACCGAGACTGGAGAAGAAACCGCCGCAGCGGTTGAAGAAGAAAACGGTCAAGGGCGAGAATAACGACGTGATGGGCAATGGGCAAACGTTAACAACTATAGTGTGTGGGAGCCCGGAGCCGGAAAGAGGATTGTAAATGCGTTAAGTCGCGGTCTTAATGCCGGTCCCGGGTATGTTTCCTTCGACAAATCAAGCGGATCCGAATATAATTTAGCTAACTTAATAATAATTTACCAACTCGGTACGCTTAATTTCCGCGCTTCGGCGGAAAGCGGGGGAACCAGTTTCGCAGGGGTTAATCCACCCTTTGGTGGTAGGGCTACCCACGGCCCGCACCCGTCAGCTAACCTCGTAAGCGTTAGTAGGGGGGTTGGTGGTTTGTTTTTTGTGTGCCTGCTGCCCTCCCTTTCGGGGGCAGTTTCCTATTGGGGAGAGCGCGGGGGCGGTTCACCTTGACGGTTGGGTCGTGTTGACCCAGGTTACACCCGGTGGTATAATCAATTGAGGCGCACGGATACAAGTGCGCCCTTTGATTCAAATGCCGGAGTGGCGGAACTGGCAGACGCACGGGACTTAAAATCCCGGGGGCCGTAAGGCCCGTGGGGGTTCAATTCCCCCCTCCGGCACCAGAAAGAGCAAGGGTTTCGGGGTTTGACGAGGTGATCTGGGAAGAAGCAGTTTGGGGGAATTTTGGGGGAATTGATTAAAAAGATAACCGCCGGGGTGTACCCCAGCGGTTACTATCTAACTGGTGAGGCGGGTTGTTTGACCCGTCTTTTTTTATAGCACTTCGTTCAACCTTGCCGCTGCGTCCCGTTTTCTCTCCGGCATTGAGTGGATGTATGTGTCCAGGGTAATGGTAATGGTAGAATGGCCAAGTAATTCACTTACCGTTTTGGCGTCAATGCCTTGTTCTAGGCACCTAGTGGCGAAGGTATGCCGTAGGCCGTGGACGTTGATATTCACCCCGGCTTTCCTCGTAATGGCTTCGAAGGCGGCATTGAAATCCCTGGGGGAAATAGGCCGTCCATCTTCGCGGCAGAAAACCAGGCCGTGGTCTTGGTATGCGTCGCCGGCGATCCGTTTCTCCCATTCCTGTTGCTTCTGGTGGGCCTTTAGCGCCTTACGAAGTTTATTCGGCAATGGAACATCCCTTCGGGATTGCTTCGTCTTGGGTTCCTGAAAGATGAAACCGCCGTTTACCGGGACCAGCGTTTGGCGAACGTGAATAACTCCGTTTTTGAAGTTAATGTCCTGCCAGCGCAAGCCAAGCAATTCACCCCGCCTAAGACCGGTGCCAAGGAGAGTGTAGAACGCAATGCCGAGGCGTTCTCCTTCAAACGCCTTAACAAGTCGTTCTTGCTCTTCGAGCGACAGGACCCGGGCCTCTTTCTTCTTCTGCTTTGGCGGGGCGGTAGCCTCGCTGACGTTCCTAGCTAGATTCTGCTGAAAAACTCAG
>DFNH01000035.1 GCA_002375985.1 Firmicutes bacterium UBA3572
CCGCAACCGGCCAACGCCACCGCAGGGAACACCAGGTACTTCCACAGACCCCAGGTCCATTCGTCGTTCAAGTTGGTCACCGGACCCAGGAAGCCCCCCGTGTCACCCAGGCCGAAGGCGAAACGGTATCCGGCCACCGCCAGAAACACGAGCATAAAGGCCAGCATCGCCCAGCGCCACGGGGTCAGCCGGAAACCGAATCTTGCGCTGTACCTTTCGTCGTAAGCCACTTTCCGCACCCTCCTCTTTTCTTTGGTTATCCGCGCTGACTAGTGACCGCCGTCTTCGTTCTCCGCGCGCCGCTTGGTGTAAACGTAGAACGCCGCGAAGAGGATCGGCAGACCGACAGCCAGGATGGGCGCCTTGCTGATGTACTTCCAGGTGTATTTGGGAATGCTCTCGTGCATGACATCCGTCCGGAAGCCGAGTTCCTCGAAAGGCACGTCGGAGATATAAAGCCAGGACGTGCCGCCCACCTCTTTCTCTCCAAAGATGTGGTCCACGTACTTGTCCGGGTTCTTGGCAATCCGTTCCCGGGCTTCCTTGAGGAGCGCGTCGCGCTCGCCGAACTTTAGGGCACCGGTCGGGCAGGTCGCCACGCAAGCCGGTTTTAAGCCTCGCACTAAGCGGTCGTAGCACATGTCACACTTACGCACCCGTGAGAAAACCTCGTCCCACTTCAGCTGGATGTTCAAAAAGGGACAGGCCAACTGGCAGTAACGGCAGCCGGTGCAGATCTCGGGGTTGAAATACACAACCGCGCCTTCCGGGGTCTTTTTGTAGGCATGCACAAAGCAGGCCTCGAAGCAGATCGGCTCCAAGCAGTGAAAGCACTGCATCTTGACAGCGCGCCACTGGACCTTATCGCCCTTTTCAATGGTGTGGAAGTTCACCAGCGTGACGTTGTTGAAGTTCATTTGGGGCGGGTTGGTCCGGCTGGCGGTAAAGGTCGTCTTGGTCGCCGGCAGGTCGTTCCAGTTCTTGCAGGCCACCTGGCACCCCCGGCAGCCGATGCACTTGGTGATGTCGACTAACACTCCGTACTGACCCACTTAAATCACCCTCCACAGCATACGCTTTTAAAGTCCGCCGGTACTCCCCTAGACTTTATGGACGTTGCAGAGAAAAGCCTTGTATTCTGGGATCCTGGTGTTCGGATCACCAGCCGCCGGAGTAAGGTCGTTGCCGATAGCACCGGTCGCAAGGCCCTGAAAGCCCCAATGCCAGGGAATACACACCATCTCAATCTTCCGCCCCTGAACCGTCAACGGCCTGACCAACGAAGACACCGCCACCTTGGCTTTAAACTCGCTGCGGGCCGTCGCTACCCTGACCCAGTCGCCGCTTTTAAGCCCAAGCTTTTCCGCGAGGGTCTTGGAAATCATCACAAACATTTCGGGCGCCAACTCGACCAAATACGGCTGGTTCCGGGTCACACCCCCGGTCTGATAGTGCTCCGGAAGGCGAAAAGTAGTCGCCACGTACGGAAAATCAGCACTTTCGGCCGGGGCATACTTGTCGAAGATGCTTCCCTTCCAGAGTACGGCAAGCGGATTGTGCTGTTGGCCCGACATGCGGTTTCCGACCGGGCTCTCCACCGGCTCGTAGTGTTCCGGTACCGGACCGTCTTTTACCCCCGGGGCGAACAAACGCGCCTGCCCTTCCGGCAGCATGATAAACGCCTTGTCGGCCGTTTCCACCGGTGGCAGTTTGGCGTTGAAGTCGGGGACATCGTTCTTGACCCAGCCGGTGCCGTTCCACCTGAAAAGCGCCCGCTCGGGATGCCAGGGCCTGCCGCTCGGATCAACAGAACACCGGTTATACAGGATACGCCGGTTGGCCGGCCAACTGAAGGCCCAGCGGTGGAAACAGGCTAAACCACTGGGGTCTACGTTGTCGCGCCGCTTGCACGGAGGATTGTGCACGTCATTGTAATACCCACTGTAGAGCCAATCGCCACAAGCCGTCGAGCCGTCGTCCGCCAGCTTGGTAAAGCTCTGTACCGGTGCACCTGTAGCAACTTCATAGCCGTTGATTTCCAAGGCGACCTTCACAACGTCGCACTCCGCCTCGCCGTAGTCCCACTTCATTTTAAGAATCGGGTCGGGAAACACACCGCCGTTTTCCTGGTATTCCTTCCGGATGGCTTTGAACAGCCGGTCAGCAATCCAAAGATCGCTGCGGGCCTCCCCGGGCGGCTCGACAGCCTGCCAGCGCCACTGGATCCAGCGGCCGCTGTTGGTTATCGACCCTTCTTTCTCGTAAGAACAAGCCGCCGGCAGTAAAAACACCTCGGTCGCGATCTTGGCCGGGTCGGCACCCGGAGCTTTCCAGAAAGCGGCCGTCTCGGTTTCGAATAGATCGACGCAAACCAGCCATTCTAAGTTCTTCATTGCCTCCCGGGCTTGAACCGCTGACGGGCCGCCCACCACTGGGTTTTGGCCCCAGGCAAACATGCCTTTGACCACACCCTTCGTCATATCCTGGAAGGTCGAGACGTGGGAATGATCCGCAGCAGTTTTAGGTAAGAAATCATAGCAGAAATCGTTTTCTCCCGTCGCATGCTCGCCATACCAAGCCTTAAGCATGCTGACCAGGAACTTCGGCCGGTTTACCCAATAACCAGTAGAAGGGGTAGTTTTTTCCCTATACGCCGCCCATGTCGGGTGTGCCTTGGCACTGGGTACCGGGTTGTAACCGGGGAGGACATGAAACAACACACCTATATCGCATGCACCTTGCACGTTGGATTCGCCGCGCTCGGCGTTCACCCCACCGCCAGGTAGTCCCACGTTGCCGAGCAACAGCTGAAGCATAGCCAGCGCGCGGACGTTCTGGGTGCCGTGCGTATGCTGTGTAAGCCCCATACAGTAAATGGCGTTGCCGACCCTATCGGGTTTTCCAGTGCTACAGTAGAGCTTGCAGACTTCCTCGTAAACATCCGCCGGTGCGCCGGTAATCTCTGATACCGTCTTGATGTCGTAGCGGGACAGGTGCCGCTTCAAAATCTGAAACACGCAGTTGGGGTGCTGGAGTGTGGGATCTTTTTCCCCCGTGTACTGCCAGGTAGAAGTGTCGTACTTTCCACTTTCAAGAAAACCGGAGAAAAGGCCGTCTTCGATTTTAAAGTCCGGATGGACGATATAGGACGCATTTGTGTAGGCCACCACGTACTCCCGGTGGAAAAGGTTGTTTTGGATGGCGTAATTCATTATGCCGTTCAAGAAGGCCGTGTCGGTCCCGGGACGAAGCGGTACATAAAGATCGGCCATCGCCGCACTCTGGGTAAACCACGGATCGGCAACGATCAGCTTGCTCCCCTTTTGTTCTCTGCCTTTGGTTATCCAGCGGAAAGCTATCGGGTGGTTGCTCGCCGGGTTAGCACCAATCACAAGCCAGACATCTGAATGTTGGAAATCATTCCAATGATTAGTCATCGCGCCTCTGCCGAAAGTGTTGGCCAGACCGGCCACCGTAACGGAATGTCAGAGACGGGCACAGTGATCAATGTGTACGGCACCGATTCCCCGCATCATCTTCTGCATCAGGTAATTCTCTTCGGTGTTCACCGTCGCACTGCCCAAAAGACTAATGGCCTGGGTGCGATTTACGGTTACGCCATCGGCATCAGTCCGCTCGAAAGTCGCATCACGGGTAGCCTTCACCCGCTTGGCGATTTCAGAGAGTGCCCAGTCCCAGGATTTCTCTTCCCATTCGGTCGCAAACGGTGCACGGTAGAGGACCTTGGTGAGTCTCCTGGGGTTGCGAACCCGCGGCCGCTCGTACATGGAATGCCGCCGCTCGTTTTCCGCGACTACGAAGCTCACATCCGTGATCGCCTGTCCCTTGGGACACAGCGCACCTTGGTTGATGGGGTGGTCAGGATCACCCTGGCAGCCGATCACCTTGCCGTCCCTGGTATGAATAATGATGCCGCAGCCAACACCGCAATAACAGCAGATGGTCGGCGTCTCCTCCGCGTATTGCAGTTTCCAGGGTGGCATTTCAGTGCGCTTTTTGAGCAGCAGTGCTTCGGCAGACCTGCCCCCGAAGGCGTCCAAGGCAGTCAGACCTGCCGCTCCGAGGCCGACGGATTTCAAGAAATCCCGTCTGCTAAGCTTTTTCATGGAAAACACAGGACCTCCCTTCAGTATTCCTCGCCCTACCAGCTAGTTAACCGCTTAAGATTGAGCAAACGCCACTACCACCCTCCCTTCCGCTCCTTGTGAATGGTAGCACAAGAGGGCTTAACACCCCAACCCGCTTGTACCGTTGTTTGAACTATAGCACGTCAATTCCAGGAATGTCAATAGTCCCATTATTTTGTATATTCGCGCAAGTTAGGGTTTTTCCTGCCCGGGCGCACATGAGAAAACCGGGAGACATCAACATCTCCCGGTTACCAAAATAGCTCTTTGTTTGGGGTTCATCGAACTGTCAATTGCCTACCCTTCCACCGTAGCCGGCGTTTGGGCCACGCCTTTCTCGACCTTTTCGGCGTCGGAAACGCCCTCAAGCACCCGGAAGTTCTCCACGAAGAACAGGATGACCAACAGCGCACCGATGATCAGGCCGAAGAAGCCGACCCACTCCATCCAGGTCGGGAAGTAGGTCTGGGTGTAGGCCGGCGCCAGCCCGGTGAACATCACGTTCGTCCGGTTCAGGATCACGCCCACGCCGGTCAAGATCGAAGCCGTCAACAAACCGCCCACCGAGTTCCGAATCGACGGGGTCAGGAACATCACCAGCGGCACCAGCAGGAATACGACGTGCTCCAGCAGGAACATGTTACCCTGCAGGGTGCCGTTGAACACGTAACCCCACGCACCCCGCGCCGTCAGGTCCCAGACCTTCAGCACTACATAGAATGCCATGAGGCCGGCACCCACCAGGCAAAGGCTGGTCAATGACGGCATCAAGTCCTCGAACCGTTTGCCGTAGATCCGGCAAAGCGCCCAGCAGGAGAAGGTAACCACCGCCGGACCGACCATCAGCGAGGAAATCATGAAGAACCACGGAATCCAGAGCGACCACCAGGCCGGGTACAACTGGGTGGTGGCAATGAACAGACCGCCCAGGGACGCCTGGTGCAGGGTCGGCAGCATGATCCCGACGCAGATCAGAACCGGCATCGCTTTGTCCAGCGCTTTGTAGATCAGGGGCGCGTCGATGCGCTCAAAGGCAATGTGCCCGAACTCCAGGATCTGGATCGTCCAGTACAGGGTCATACACCACAGTACTTCAAACAGGATCGAGGTGTAGCCCCAGTAGACGAACGGGCGCCAGAAGTTGTAGTAGACGGTGATGTCAAAAAGAAGCCCTACCATGGCGATGCTGTAACCCAAGAGGGATACAACCATGGCCACCCGCACAACCGGATAAAACCGCTTGATGTGCAGTACGTGCGCCAGAAACACGGTGCCGTAACCGCAACCGGCCAACGCCACCGC